>CAZBMW010000042.1:0-5461 GCA_964493425.1 uncultured Pirellulales bacterium | reverse complement strand
TCTCGGCAAAGAATGGACAGAGAACGATTTTGTTCCATCGAGCTGGATGTTCATTTTTACGGGCGTTGGTTACTCCGAGCAAATGGAGATTGAAACAGCCGGACAATTGTTTATCGATTTAACGTATAAAGATTTTACAGCACCCGGACGGGTTTACGAGTGGACTAACCATGGTACGCTCGGCGGTTACTTCGACGATGATGGCACTGTAGTAGAGACATATGGGTCACCGGATTTATGTCTGACCCCTAAATTCGATGGTACAAACCACATGAAGGCTACTTTTACCGCTCCCGACGGGATAACATCAGACAGCGATTGGTCTATTGAAACTTGGGTTTACAATCCAAGTATCAGCAGTCAGGAAGCTGTAGTCCAATGGACGAATAATATTGGAAGTATAGAGGGTAGGCGCTCTATTTTCGGATATGGTACAAGCGGGTCTTCCGGCGCAATGATACATAACGGTTCAACTGATATCGGCTATGATGGCGGCATACCTGCTGCAGAAAAGTGGCACTATATAACAGTAACGTATGATGGGGGTACAAACGGGACCGAACGCGTCTATGTCGATGGAAAACTCAATACAGCTGAGCAAAAAATCCTCGATATATATGAAGGCCATAACTTAAGACTCGGAACAGCCAGTGGAGATCTGAACTATACCGGTTATCTGGCTGCGTTAAGAATGCACGACGGTGTCCTTACTCAGGAGCAGATTGTTAATAATTATCTTGCCGATGCGATACATTTCAAGGCTCCCCTTCCTCCTGATTTACAGTATATCTCACCGCTTATTAGGACTAATATAAAACAATATATGTATAACATTAACTCCTCTGCATACATTAGAGTCGAATTCGATGTTCCCGACCCGAATCTGCTTTCTGATAACCTTATGCTGAACATCTATTATGACGACGGTTTTGTTGCCTATATCAATGGTACTGAAGTGGCCAGAAGAAACGCACCTGCAAATCCGACCTGGAACTCATCTGCAACCGCTCAGCGAACCGACCCAATGGCTGCTACTGCCGAAGCTATCGACTTCTCAGACTACCGCCATCTTATCAAGCAGGGTAAAAATCTGCTCGCAATACACGGATTAAACTCAAGTATCAGCGATGAGGATTTTCTTATTCTACCCATTATCAAAACCCTGTCGCTAAACTTCGACTCTTATCGGGAATGGTATTTTTCAAAGCCAACGCCATTGCTCCCAAACGATGATTCTTTTATAAATTTAGTCGATGATACTCGCTTCAGCGTTGACCGTGGTTTCTATGAGCAGCCATTCCAGGTAAGAATTGCCACTGATACCGAAGGCGCCGTTATTCGTTACACAACCGATGGAAGCGCACCGACAGAAACAAATGGAACAATCTATGACCCGAATAATCCGATTCAAATCACAAAAACAACCTGCCTGCGGGCTGCGGCTTTCAAGTTCGGGTATAAACCCAGCAATGTCGATACGCAAACCTATATCTTTCTCGAGGATGTTATAGATCAACCATATTATCCCGAAGGCTTTCCTACCTCTTGGGGAGATAATTTAGTAGATTATGCAATGGACTATTACGTAGTATATGACCCCAATTACTATCCAACAATAAAAGATGACCTGAAAACGATTCCTTCCGTTTGTATTGGAATCGATAACGATGATTTCTTTGGAGACGAAAACGGAATTTATGCAAATGCCTCTGAGAGCGGCATTGAGTGGGAAAGACCGGCCTCCATTGAATGGATTGACCCTGTAACCAACGAAACTTACCAGGCAAATGCCGGACTCAGAGTGCACGGCGGTGTTGGAAGGCGTTCCTCTGTCGCAAAACACTCCCTGCGAATCCTCGCGAAAAGCATATATGGGCCGACCAGACTCGAATTCCCGTTCTTTAATGACACAGAGGTAGATAAGTTCGACAGCTTGGTACTGAGGGCAACTTGGAATTACAGCTACATAGGCGACAGTACCGCCTGCGGCGGTATGGGGACTGCAGCTACTCAGTATATGCGAGATGCCTTTTGCCGTGATACAATACGTGATATGGGAGGCCTGACTCCCTACGGAAGGCACGTTCATCTCTACATCAATGGTCTATACTGGGGTTTATATGTTCTCGTGGAAAGACCTGATGATGGTTTTGCCGAGGAACATCTCGGCGGAGATAAAGCTGACTATGATGTCCTCAAGGCACCAAACGAAACTTCTGGAGAACCTCAGATGGAGGTAATAGCCGGTAACACGATGGCATGGGGCACAATGAACGCACTGGCAGAGGAAGACCTTTCCATACAGGAAAATTATAATGATATACAACAGTACCTTGATATTCAGGCGATGATTGATTATCTGCTGATGATATTCTATACCGGCAATCGTGATGCACCTGTTCTTCTGTGCAACAATGAAATCCCGAGAAATTTCTATGCAATGAGACGAAGTGAGCCCGAAGGTCAATTCCTCTTTGTTCCCTGGGACTGCGAATGGAGCCTGGAGTGGCTTGATGTGAACCGACTTTACATTTACGGCTACGACAATCCGCATTATTTCTTTTGGAACCTTTTATCAAACTACGAATTTGTAATTCTGGTGGCGGACCGAATACAAAAGTATTACTTTAATAACGGGGTATTGACGCCTCAAAAGGCAATCGAACGTTATACGAATCGAATTATGGATATCGACCGTGCGATAGTCGGCGAATCCGCACGCTGGGGTGACAGCAAGCGTTGGCCCCCTTATACTCGTGATATTGAATGGGTCGCCGAAAGAGACAGGCTCATAAATGACTACTTCCCCTGGAGAACGGACGTTGTTATCGACCAGTTTCGAGACTGGGGATTTCTCCTCTGGCTCGATGCACCGCGATTTTATATCAACGGCCAAGCTAAACATGGAGGTCAAATCGATGCCGGAGACCTTCTTACAATGCCCGAGGATTCGAACACCATTTATTATACGCTTGACGGCTCAGATCCGAGACAGCCGTTTACGAGTATCCCTCAGGGAACCGAATATACGGGCGCAATTCCATTGAATCACAGTACTATCGTTAAAGCACGCGCGTGGGCTTCTTGGGACTGGAGCCCGCTTTCCGAAGCCGTCTTTGCTATCGGGCCTATAGTGGACAACCTGCGCATTACCGAGATTATGTACCATCCCCGTGAATGGCCGCCTGCAGACCCAAATGCCGAATTCATTGAGCTAAGAAACATCGGATTGGAATCAATTAATCTCAATCTGGTAAAATTCACAAACGGCATACAATTTACTTTCCCGAATGTTACACTTGAACCGAGTCAGTACATTGTTGTCGTCAAAGATATAAACGCATTCGAAGCCGAATACGGAACGGGCATAAATGCAGTTGGCGAATATGAAGGTATGCTTGACAACGCGGGTGAGCGAATCAGACTTGCGGATGCACTCGGAAATACTATTCTCGACTTTAAGTATAATGACGGCTGGCGGTCTGTTACTGACGGCGAAGGATATTCACTTACGATAAACGATGAATTTAATCCCGACCCTAATAGCTGGTGCGAAAAGGACTGCTGGTCCGCGAGCATTGTCCAGGGCGGCTCACCGGGTGTGGATGATAACGGGCCGCGGCACGGCGATATAGTAATAAACGAGATTCTCGCTCATTCTCACGACCTCGCACCGGACTGGATAGAGCTGCATAACACTACAGATGAATCGATTGACATCGGCGGCTGGTTCCTCAGTGACAATGATTCCAATCTTACTAAATACGAAATCATTGAGGGAACCGTAATATCCGCAAAAAGCTATATTGTTTTTTATGAAGATACTAATTTCGGGCCGCTCAGTTCAGACCCAGGTGCTCACGTGCCGTTCGCTCTTAGTGAAGCTGGTGAAAAGCTTTGTCTGTCCTCGGGCCTGGCAGGACAGCCGACGGGATACAGAAACGAGGAAGACTTCGGCGCATCTGAAAACGGTATCGCTTTCGGCCGATACTACAAAGAAAGCACCGACAATTATAATTTTGTCGCTATGAGTGAGAATACCATCCTGAAGCCTAACGCTTATCCAAAAGTCGGCCCGGTGGTCATTAGCGAGATTATGTACCATCCGGAAATCTTCTGGGGTAACTGGGATGCAGAATATATTGAACTCTGCAATATCACAGACGATACGGTAAACCTCTATGATGTTAATGGAATTTCCTGGAAATTCACTGATGGCATAGAACTTACCTTTCCTCCTTACACGAATATGCCGCCAAAAAGTACTTTGCTTGTCGTAAGGGACTCAAATATTTTCCTGGCTGAATTTAATGACGTACCACCCAGTGCTCAAATTTTCCAGTGGGAAAGCGGCAGATTGGATAACGGCGGAGAAAAAATCGAAATTTCAGCGCCAGGAGACTATGACGAAAACGGTGACCTGCAATACATTCGCATCGACAGGGTAAATTATAGCGACGGCTCACATCCCGATGATTTCAACGGTGTCACTGACCCCTGGCCGGTACAGGCTGACGGGCTTGGCAAGTCCCTTGAGAAAATCGACCCGAACCTCTACGGTAATGACCCGAACATTTGGCAGGCTGCTTCTCCCACACCAAATCGGATTTCAGGCTTTGAATGGACACTGATTAGCTACGACAACTTCGAAATCGGCTGGGGCAACTTCACTAGCGGTGGCGTTGATTGCATCCTGTACTCCGGCGGAACTTATGCTCATCAGGGAAACTACGCAGTTAATATACAGGATGACATCGGTGACGCTTCAGCCTTCTGGCACGATGACGGCGTCGATGTAAGTTCACCCGGCTATACTCAGATTAGGGTGGACTTCTGGTTCTACCCCCGGAGTATGGAACCTGGTGAAGATTTTCTGGTTGAATTTTTTGACGGCTCAGATTGGCAAACAGTTGCAACCTTTATCTCCGGTACCGACTTTGAAAATGATGGTTTCTATCACCCTGTTATATTCATCGATGAAGGAACAGGACCGGGGCAATATAATTTCCCGAACAATATGAGAATTAAATTCAGGTGTGATGCCGGCAGCAATACGGATGATATCTACATTGATGAAATCGCTATCTCTGCAAAGTAAGATTCGATTTAAGGGACACTTTCATCTCGCCGACAATTTCACTTGACTTAAATCCTTTATTATGCTATAATGTTAAAGATTATGTACAAAAAAACAAATCAAGCACCCTCTTTTTTTAGCTGACTAATACCGGCCACTACAGAAGGAGTGAAGAAATGCCTTGCTATTTGAAATGTGTAATAATATTCCTATTTTTTTTCGGTCTGTTAACAACTGGTGCACAAGGCCAGAATTGGCCGCCAGGTGACCTCAACGGCGATTTCAAGGTTGATACAATTGACCTGCAAACCCTCACAGACCAGTGGCTTGACCCTTCCGGCTGTTCAGGTCTCGGTTGCGCGGATTTTGATGGCCAGAACGGTG
>CAZBMW010000041.1:0-9730 GCA_964493425.1 uncultured Pirellulales bacterium | reverse complement strand
GGATATCAGGTTCTCATCCTGGAGACAGGGGTTCGACTCCCCTTGGGGGTATTTTTCAGAGCCGAAGGCTCTGAAAAATTGAGCATTTGAGCAAGTGAACGTTTGAACAGTTGGAAAAAATTATAACCTCTCAAATGCGGTCAACTGCTCTACTGCTCCGCTGTACAGAAAGGAATTTCACAATGCCTTTTATGTTTGAGAATCTTGAGGTTTATCAGAAATCTGTAGATTTAGCAGAGAAAATCATAAATCTTACCGAAGAATTCCCTAAAGGCTATTACTTCCTGACAGATCAACTCAATAGAGCATCACTATCAATCGCAACTAATATTGCAGAAGGCAATGGCAGATTTACAAAAAGGGATAGGCGAAATTTCTTTATTATCGCTCGGAGTAGTGCACAAGAATGTATTCCTATACTAGAAATTGCTAAGCGAAAGCAGTTGATCTCTGATGTTAACCTTTCTGATTTGCTTAATGAGCTGGAGACAATCTCCAAGATGATTTCCGGTCTGATTAATGGACTAAAAAAAAGAAAAATTTAAATGGAACTTTAATGAATTGTAGCATTGAAAAACACATAATAAAACACAAGAAATATCTAAAGGGAAAATGGGTAAAAAGGAATAGTGGCTATGACAAAGCTATTTGCAAAGTTCTCAGCATGATACCCCGAAAATCAAGGTATTGGGATGCCGAATGGCAAGGGAAGTTATACGAATTCAAGAAGGGAAAAAGTGTTTGGCTTAACCTCGTACGCTATAGCGAGATTATACTTAGAACAACAACAGAAGCAACAAAACCGACCACAACATTGTTCTTCGTTCCAAACCCTAATCGATATAAAATTCAGGAAATTATAATAGTCGAAACAAAACATCTAATAAAAAGACTAAAGTTAAATAAAAAAGTTGCTTCCAGCCTGACATCCTTAAGTAAATATGTCCCAAGACAGTTGAATGCACAAGCTAACTTAACACTCAAGGACATAAGGGAAATAGCAAAAGCGATAATATAAAAGTTATGCCGAATAAGCCTTCTAGGTAATCTAAAAATATACTGAACATCAAAAATGATAAACAGCAAAGCAGATGAACGATTTATGAAGATTGCGATTGAGCAGGCACAGATTGCACAGGAGAATGGTGATGTGCCAATCGGTGCAGTAATTGTTCATAACGATACCATAATCGCAAAGGCGTATAACCAGAGAGAGCAGCTTCAGGACCCTACCGCTCACGCGGAAATCATCGCACTCACACAGGCGGCAGCGGCACGGCAAAGCTGGCGATTAGAAGGGTGTACTATGTATGTCACCTTAGAGCCCTGCCCGATGTGTGCCGGTGCACTCGTGCTGGCCAGAATCGAGCGATTAGTTTACGGCTGTGACGATGCGAAAACAGGAGCGGTAAAAAGTCTTTACAATATAGTACAGGATGATAGGCTAAATCATAAAATCGAAGTAACGAGCGGCGTTTTAGCCGACGATTGCAGTAAACTACTGCAACAATTTTTTCAAAATAGAAGGTTGGAGAATATAAAATGAATAAAAGAAACGTGATTAGATTATTTATCTTTACTTTGCTAATCACTCTTTTTTATGCAGGAACAACAGCCGCTGATACCGAAGCAATCAGAAATAAAATCCTTCCACTGCGAGAGCAGGCGCAAATTCGAAACGAATGGCTGAAATGGCGTTTTGAAAATATACTGCCCGATATTATGAGAGATGCGGGAATCGATTTGTGGGTGATAATTAACAGAGAATACAATGAAGACCCTGTATATTTTACGTTAGCGCCTCAGCCGGCATCTTATTCGTACAGAACCACAATAGTGATGCTGCACGATAAAGGAGGTGATAAAGGCGTTGAAATACTATCGGCAAGCGACCACCCAAGGGCGATGGGTGGTGAAAACGTCTATACCGACAGGTCGAAGGGACAGTTCGAGAACCTGGCTGAGGTTATAAAAAAAATAAATCCCAGGAAAATCGGCATCAATACTTCCGAGACGTGGCACCTTGCCGACGGCCTGAATGCAACTATGAAAAGCAGACTCGAAAAAGCTCTCGGGCCGGAAATGTCAAAAAAGCTGGTCTCGGCGGAAAAGCTTTGCATTGACTGGCTTCAAATAAGAAGCCCGCAGGAAATAGAAAAGTACAAAAATATCTGCGGTGTCGCGCACGCGATTATCGGTGAGATTTCCAGCAATAAGTATATCAAGCCGGACATTACTACAATTGAAGATTTCAGATGGCATATGAGACAGATGACAAACGACCTCGGCCTGGAAAGGCCGTTCAATCCTTTAGTCGATATACAGCGAAGCGAAAAAGATGCCGAGCAATACAAAGATGACCCGAACATAATTCGACGTGGTGATTTAATACACTGCGATATGGGAACAAGGTACCTCGGGCTGTGCACAGATATGCAATGGCACATTTACGTTTGCAGAGAAGGTGAAAGCGATGCGCCCGAGGGTTTGAAAAGGGGGCTTCGGGAAAGCATTCAATTCGCAAAAATCCTAACCGGTGAATTCGGGCAGGGCAGGACCGGCGAGAAAATAACAAAGGCCGCTATGGCAAAAGCAAAAGCAGCAGGCATAAGACCACAGGTTTACACTCACTCCATAGCCAGCTATGTTCACTCGGCGGGAGTGAGACTGGATACACGGCCGTTAGATGAGGTTGCAGTGGAAAACCGTGAAAGGACCCACTACGCGATACCGCTGAATACCGTCTATGCCATCGAATTCCAATGTTTTTGTAATATTCCGGAATGGGATAATAAGGAAGTTCAAATCGGCTTCGAGGATGAAGCAGCCTTAACAAAAGACGGCTGTAACTTTCTTGATGGCCACCAGGAAAAATTCTTCCTGATAAAATAGTCCACAGAATGAACACTACTGAGTCTCGTTCTTAGTTTTCCTTTTGTAAACACGCACATAGTCTATCTCGAATTTTGCCGGAAAGTCCGTGCTTGATGGGTCGCCTCCCCGAGTGCCGCCGATTGCAAGATTCAGTATTATGTAGTGCGGCTGACGGAAAGGATTTTTGGCCTCGCTATCTTTATTAAAGGTTCTAGTGAGGTCAACTGTATTTAGAAGAATATCGTCAACATACAGCTCGATGCTGTTGGCGTCCCAGTCCATCCGCCATATATGGAACTTCGCGGACCAGTTGGGGTCGTTGAAATCGGTGATGGGTTTTCTGGTGTCGTCCCACACAGGCTCCCAGGTTTTATCCGAGGCCCAGGCTGCGTTAGCCAAAAGCATTCCCTGGTAGTATTCCATAATGTCAATCTCGCCATTACTCGGCCACCGACCTCTGATTCCCAAAGTCCAGAAGGCGGGCCAGAGCCCGTCTCGAGTATCGATTCGGCCCCACATCTCGAAACGGCCGTACATCCAACTGTGCAAACGCCTTGTCGTCAGGCTTGCGGACGTGTACTCAACGAATTGTCTGTTTCGCCTCCAGCTATTGCTGTTGGGGTCGTAGTAAGGATTTTCTTTGCGTTCTCGCCGGCCCTCAATGATAAGCAGGCCATTTTCACATCGAGCATTGTCCGGCTGATACCACTGCAGCTCTTCATTACGGACGAAGCCTCGCTCATAGGTCCAGTTATTCGGGTCGGGTGTACCATCTTTATTAAACTCATCTGACCAGACAAGCTCGTACTTAGTCGATGACATATCACGATTTTCAAGGCTTGCCCCGGAGATAGTTTGCTTTGCTGTAACCACCGAAGCTATCAAAAAAACAAAGCAGATTATCACAGGAACACAGAATTTATTCACGCACATTTATCTTTACCTCTACAAAGTTGCTTTTATACAATCTTCCTAAAATTGACGCAACCTATTACTTATTTTTTAAGGTTTTCGGTTAATTCTGCGATGCGAAGCTCCAATCTTTTGATTTCTCGATGAATGCCGTTTCTATGGACCATCTGCCAGGCGAAAATCTTTATAAGGGCAAAAAACTGTATACAACAAACGAAGATGGCGGCATACATAATCTGATATCTGGTCTGGTCGGTCTGGAAGAATCCGATGGCGCTAAGAACAGCAATAGCTAAAAAGATGAGAAAGTACACCCAGATGAGGATTATCCAGAAAAGCATTTTTTTGTTATAGAAATCCTTTAGCATTAACCACAGAGTGTTTTCTTTTGAGTCATCGTAAGGCTGCGGATTGTCTGTCATTTTGTTTCTCCTTAAATTTTTTCTTTTCAATAAATTCCTGACGTCAATTTATACAAAATGTAACTATTGGAAGCCGAAATTTAAAGTTGAAAAACACCGTTAAAGCAGATATCTTTTCAATATCGGCGTGAAATAAAGAAGCTGAGAACTAAAAACCGTTTCCGGAGAGGTGTCAGAGCGGCTTATCGAGCAGCCTTGGAAAGGCTGTGTAGGGCTTGTCCTTACCGCGGGTTCGAATCCCGCCCTCTCCGTTACATTGGATAGGCACTCTGCAAGCTATTGAACCTCTGAGACTTGTAACGTTTTCTCTACTTTTGACTGGTCTCTTGAACAGCACATTAGACATCACAAGACCCATTTGGCCGCGAGTCTAAAAATGTCCGGTTAGTCGAGGCCAAGTTTCATCGAAAAGAGCGAGCTGACTTGACTTGCCTACGACAAATGGTTGCCTGTCTCTCTGAGCGGAACCCCATGTGATAGATGGTACAGACCTCAAGTAACTGCTCCCACACCACCCAGAAGCAATTGACAATTATTTCAAGAAAAGCTGACTTTTATGAGCAAGACCGATGAACTCCCCAAGCGTTTGAAAATCTGCCTGAGTGGCAAGAAAGTGCGGCGTCTATTTGAGGACATTCGTCTTGAAATACTCACATACGTGTTTGTACTGCCCATTACCAAGCCAAAGATCCAGCCGCGAACATACTCTGGCATTGATCGCCAAGACGCTGTTTTCCCTAACAGGCATATTGACTCTGATAACAGTTGGGGCCATTTGTACAAGGAACTTGGAGCTCGGATGAGCCTGTTAGAGTTTAAAAACTTCGATTCCAAGCAAAGTTAGTGATTTTCCGGTAAACTCTCAGGGGGGATTTTTGAGTAGTCTGCAGAAAGAAGTTATCGCTTTGGTTCACCACTATCCAGCGTATAATTCACTGAGTATATGAGTCCGCTGGTGTTGTTAGCAGCCAACATTTGGAAAAAATCTTCATCGCTTTTTATGGTCCAACTCGAGGATAGCTCTGTAAAACCCCAGACTGACATAAAGACCTGAAGCGAGCGGACCTGACCCGGGGGAAACACAAAAAAAATTGTAATATGTTATTTTTTTCTTTGACATTCTTGGTTTAACCACTTATATGCTATTAAAGATTCTCTTCAACGAGAATCGAATTTTTAAGCGTTGCAATATTTGTGTTTAAATGTCAACTTTTTATAGAAGAAAGGGGAAGCAATGAAAACCAAACAGAAGAAAAAATGTAAAGTATCGATCCAAGAGGATGGTGAAGTGAAAATCACTAGTTTAGTAAATAAAGAAGAAAAGAAGAAGAAGATTCTCAAAGCATTACTTGCCACAGGAATCTCGAAGGAGGAGTTGCCGGCCCTGACCGTGGAATTGCTTGCAGAGCGCATACGTGCAATTCCTTTTAGCGGTTTGAAAGCTCTGGAAGCTAGCTCAATCAATCCTACAGCAAGCGCGATGGTCGGCGCGTGTCTGTAATTATCGACCGTTGAAACAAGGATTAAAGTTCGGTAAAAAAATGTATAGTACCCTTAGAGCTTTAGAGACCTTAGAGAAAGGAGAGGTCAAATGAAGGATCAAATTAACACACTGGAAAAAATTGATAAAGATGTGAAGGGGAAAATTGAACCTGAGTTGGACGATAGTAAAAAGAACAAGAAGATTAAATTTGAAAAACCCCGAGTTGTTCGAATCCGGCGAATAGTTGCTGCTGGTGGCCATAAGGGCTAAAATACCTTAGTACTCAGCGAAACCCTTGTAAGAAAACGAACTATTCCACAGGGACGTCTTGGTCGGAATTCCATCAAGAACAGTGGAAGAAATTGTGCCTTTATTGTATTGTAGCAGTTGAGTTTTGTAATTTGTTGCGGAAGAAATGTCGGATTTTAGCCCGTGGCTAACTTAGTTAAGGAGAGCAAACAGGTGGTACCCGAAGTGAACGAGGTACCAGCTTACCCGTTTATGATTCGTTTCGACGAAGGCACAAAAAACTACTTTTAGCCATGGTCCCTCAATTTCCAACACTTGTCATCCGAACGGAACAAGGCAAAAAGGGCCAGCTTTGGGGCCAAGGTCTCTAAGCTGGGGGTAAAAGCAGCCACTGAAGGAGAAAGTATTGTGGTTGATTCAATCCTTAAATTAGCAGATGGCACTATTGTTCGGAAGGAAGCATTCGGGTATTTTTTGGCATTTCCAAACGGAGAAATGGGGTTCTTTAATTCCGTGGTGGGCCCGTTCCTGAAACGGGCAGCTACAGACCCTCTGCCAAAATCTTGGTTTCTGCCTTTCAAAATGAACCATTGGGTGGATTTTCCAGGCACACGCTGGAAATACGCGCTGCGTCATCCTTTAATTGTGTGCTTGGAATTAACCTTGCTTTGTAATGCATCTTGCGACATTTGCTACATTAACGCTGGTAAACCCCGACTGAATGAATTGACGCCCGCGCAACACAGGATACTCTGGCGGCAACTTGTAGAATCAGGGGTGTGTTGCGTCCAATTAACCGGCGGTGAGCCGCTGCTCTCCCCACTTGTACTTGAGGCCATAGAATTTTTCCATGCAAATGGAGTTGTAGTATCGTTGGTAACGAACGGCATTTGCCTTACGAAGGAATTTATCAACAGCCTTCCGCACAGCGATTTCGGTGTAGGGATAAGCATTGACGCTTATTCCATCAACCAAGATATCCGCGGTCCGTTGTTCACATTTGAGCAATTAAAGCAAAAAGTGGAGTTGCTCCAAGGCGAAAATATCCCCTTCAATGTGATGGTTACACTCTCCAAGTTGAATATTGCTGAGGTACTGCCACTGATAAAATGGTGTCGCCGAAACAACGTTATGCTCGAGACCTTAGAGGCTCAAGGCATAGGCCGAGCAGCTTCGAACAGACACTTGCTCCTCAACGCCGATGATCTGCCAATGGATGCAATAATATACCGTGCCAAGGAGGAGTTAGAAGACGAATATGAGGAACATCACGAAAGAGCAGGGCGCTACTTTGCCGGATTTTTAGACATCTGTTTCCAGCACAATATGGCGACCGGCAGATGTAAGGGAGGGCGTTCAATAGCATATATCGCAAGCGATGGGACAGTGTATCCTTGTTCCAACTGTGCCGGCGCGGGAATATTGGCCACTGGAAATGTGGCACATACGCCGTTCGGACAACTCTGGCGGGATGGATTCAAAAAAATTCGGTCTATCACTTGGGACGACTTCAAGGAGTGCCGCTATTGTGAACTCTCTAAGCAACCATATTATTGCCCGTGCCGCTGTCCAGCCCTGTCTTTTGAAAACACCCGTGAACTCACAAGACCTGGTTGTAATCCATACATGAAGGGAGCGGTAATGCAGCGAGCCCACATCCACGAAAAGATGCACGCATCTCAAAAACCGCCCTCACAAATCAGAAAAGGAGGCAGAAACGATGACTTTTCGAAATAGCAATCCTGTAGCTAAGAATGGTCTCAGATTTCGACGGTTTCCAAAAGGGGTTCTATACGAGAATGGGGTGGCGCTTAATAACACAGCTTTTGCTATACTGAAACTCTGCGACGGAGTCTTAGACATAGGGGATATCGCAGTAAGGTTATCCGAAGGATTCGGATGTCCCGTTGATGAACTGATTCCCCACGTCAAGAATACGCTCGAACTTCTGACCGAAGCTAATCTTATTAATTGGAGGCAAAGAGAACAATGAAACTCCTAAGCCGAGACAGAGAAATCCAGTCATTTTTCGGTACTATTCCTTTGATGGCTGCATCTATCCGATTGACGAAGCGGTGCAATCTGCAATGTGAACACTGCTATGCAAACTCCGTACAGGCTCTCAACGACCCGGATGAGCTTAGCACTAAAGAGCTTTTTGGTATTATCGATCAGCTCGCGGAGATGTCAGTAAACGAGATATTCTTTACGGGCGGTGAGCCCTTAATGCGTTCAGACATTGTTGATATTCTTCATTATACCTTTTCCAAAGGAATTAGGATACTCATAAGTACCAACGGTATCCTCTTGGGGGAGCGTTTCCTGAGCAAAGTACAAGATGTAGACTTCAAATTGTTCCAAATTAGCCTTGACGGTCCGGAGCAAGTGCATGATTCGATTCGGGGACCGGGAAAATTCAAGCGGACCATAAAGGCACTCAAACTTGCCTCATCCTGCCTAAAGCGGAATGTAGCAGTGGGTACAGTTTTATCTTCCAGAAATGCTGACTGCATCGGGCAAACCATGGAATTAGCATATGAAGCTGGAGCTAATGTGTTCGCTCTTATGATTCTCATTGTATCCGGCCGTGCCACGCAGGTGTTAGACCCTTCCGCACTTCAGCTAACTTCAGCCCTAGATGATATATTTAAAGTCTACCGTCAATTGTCACCGCAAATGCGTTTTGCGCACAACACAACTATTCCACCTGCTCTGTATCCGCCTGATCTTATAGAGACCGGCCTTCATACCCAGTGTGCCCTCTGCAGCTTTCCATATACTGTGGGCATCGAAGCAAACGGAGATGTTGCTCCATGTGATGGATTCTTTGGGCCGTATAACTTTGTAGCCGGCAACTTGCGCCAGCATTCGCTGAAAGACCTATGGGAAAATAGTCCGCTCTTCGACCGGGTGCGCACTGCTGGGCCAGATTTTTTGTCGGGTGTATGCAGTCTGTGCAGATATCGGGACTTTTGTGGCGGAGGTTGTCGTGCTTCAGCATTCATTACCGGAGGGCACATAAACGCTTCCGATCCATCCTGCGAAAAACTCTATACAGCAGGCTTATTTCCAGCGAGCGCTTTAAGCAATCAAGCCGAAACCTCCGTTCAACTTCCACTTGGGAATTACCCTGAGCAATATTTGGAAGGGAGACATTGATGCAAGGATGGGAAAACAAGAAGGCATCCCTCGATGTGCTCGCAACAGCATCAGAGATCGCCGACCTTCTCGACTGCGTCCCATTAACGTCCGCTTCGATTAGGCTAACTTCACGCTGTCAAGCGAGGTGTCGCTTTTGTTCAAGTTTCACAGGTGATGTACCCACCAATGAGGCATCAACAGATGAGGTCATTAGCTGGTTGGAACAGCTCTCAGAGGTAGGCGTGCAGCGACTTTTTCTCACAGGTGGGGAACCAACGTTGCGCAGCGATATTGGGGAAATAATAGCTACCGCACAGAACCTTGGGTTTGCAGTGGCTTTGTCGACAAACGGTATCGCGGTTAGTCCAAAGTTAATTGAGCAGGTCAAAAAGGCAGGACTTAGCCACCTGCAGGTTAGTCTACACGGCCTTACCACAAAGCATGATGAGTTGGTCGGCATCAAAGGTGCCCATGATGCAGCGCTGAGAGTTTTACGCTGGTCGTCTTCGCAGATCGAGAAAGTATCGGTAGCCATGACTATAACCAGCGATAACCTGCATGAAGTGGATGCTGTAGTAGCTGAGGCGTTGAACTCCGGTGCGCATTGGGTAGCACTTCATCCCGTAATGGTTACCGGACGAGCTAGACC
>CAZBMW010000040.1:0-11107 GCA_964493425.1 uncultured Pirellulales bacterium | reverse complement strand
CACCGTTCTGGCCATCAAAATCCGCGCAACCGAGACCTGAACAGCCGGAAGGGTCGAGCCATTGCTGTGAAAATATACTCATATCAATCAAATCGATTTTGAAGTCACCATTGAGGTCACCTAGGGTATAGTTCTGAGCATCTGTTGAGCTCGACAGAAGCAAAAAGATTATTATTACAGCAGCAAAAAAGGAGATATGTAATCTACTTCGAATCATGTCGATATGGTTCTCCCTTTTTTAAAAACCTCTATCTTTCTTTTTGGCATTATACCGAAAAATAAGTAAAAAATCAATATATAAGTCATTGTGTTAGATTTATGATTTCTTGTGACTTTAGTTTTATGAGTAAAAGGCTGGTAGTGGTATGCTACCGGCTGGATAAATAGCGTGTGTGACTGATATTTTTTACTTTGCAAATAGGTCGATTTCGTCAATTGGGGTACAGGATGCAATCATCACCGCCGCTGGTGAAGTTGCCCCAGCCTGCTTCGAAGCCATCGTATGTCAGAATCATTCATTCAGAGCCAGTTACGTTCCTGGCGTTGGGGTATTTCCATCCCAGTTGTTCGGGTCGTCACCCGATGCGCTGCCTGCCGAAGAGATACGCTCAAGAGCATCACCTGTTCCGTCGGGAGTCGCTGGCCAGGGATAATAATCACCGTAGGTAACCTGGTCGATGATAATCCAGGAGTTATCAACTTCGGGCGGGTCGGGAGCCTGCGGCATTTCAAGTGCAAGTCTTTCACCGCCGTTGGATAAGCTACCCGACCACGGACCGAATACGTCCACATTGGCGGTTAAATCACATCCGTAGTCGGTCTCGAAGGCTGTCAATCGAGCTGTCTCGACCGCAGGGTCAAACGGCACCACAACAATCCTCGCACCTGAAGCAATCGATAGGCTTGATGGGAAAGTGAAAGAAACTGCATTGTCAAATCGCCAAGGACCTTCGTCATTATAAAGCTCTACAGTTAAAGTAGTTGGATTATAAAGCTCTATATATTCATCGTTGTCGCTGTCTATCAGCGGATGATACATAATCTCGCTGATAACTATATGTTCAACCGGTGTGTTGTTGGACAGGTCGCGCGAGTCAGCTGCTCTGAACCAATAGTCTCCACCGTCCGGGTATCTGCCGAGAGAAACATCGTTTTCCTGACCCTTAAATCTGATGCAGTCGACCACACGGTCAACTCCAATGGTGCCCGGCAGATACGACAGGAATATCCGTTCACCGGCCTTATCCAGACCAAAACCGCTTGTAATCGGATTGTGGAAATCCTCAACTTCGTCGTAGCTGATAAAATCACCTGCTCCAAGGGCTGCGCTGTAAAGCTGATATTTCTTCAGGTCATCAATATCATCGCTCAGATACCAATCGCCGTCCAGGTTAACGGTTGAGCCGGATGCATTATAAAGCTCAATCCAGTCATTAGAGTCGTACTCAGGATGTTCAGGATCCTCGTAGTCGGTATGTGCCATAAACTCATTTAAGACGGCCGTCTTTGCCGGTACTACGGGGTCCTCTGTGCCGGGTGAGCCGTAAATATATGAGCTTTGGCGCCAGTTGCCGCAGTAATCGAGTATTCCCTCCTGCTGATCTTCCATAGCCCACCAGTCAATGGGCACGAGCGAGTGTCCGCCGCCGTCTGCGGTCTGCGGCCAGCCGTAGCCGTCATTATAAGTAAAACTTACCACGACTCCGTTCCATGTATCGGATATCTCAACTTCTTCGCCGCCGTTGTCAAACTTTCCATCGTCTTCGTATGTTCCAGCTATTTTGCTCGAGAGACCCGTACCGTAACGAGACTCAAAAGCGTCCTGATTTCTTACCACGAGAACAAATTCACCCGGTCCAAGACTTGTCACATCGCCGCCTGCAAAGTCAAACTCAATTCCGTCTGTAATCGAAACGGTAGTCAGGTCGAGCGTTTCTGTTGTGCTTATGTTTTTGAGCTCGATAAACTCGAATTCATTTTTGTCGACGTTCAGTTCACCTCGGGCAGTGTTCGCAGGAGCGGGATGATACATAATCTCGCTGACACGCAGGAAATTTAGAATGTCTGCGCCGATAGGCTCACCGGCAACGAACTCAATCGGCTCTGACCAATGACTCCATCTGCCGGTGTTATCTTTCATCTTGCAGCGAACGCGATATGTCCTGCCGGGTCTGACGACGCTGCCGGGTATTTGTATGTCAAGGTCACCGGATTCTGTTATTTCCTCACTTTCCCAGTCAGCATTAAGCTCGTACTTACTTTTGCCGAGAGGCGGAACGAGAGCAGGGTCAACAGGTTCCTCGGTTGACATAGTTATAGAAACATCGATTGAGAAGTCACTACTGGTGTATTGGGTTTGCAGGGCGTGAACAGCAATGACGTTCGTTCCATTCGTAAGATAATCATAAGGTCCCGGCAGTGTAACCTCTTCATAACTGCTCGCCTCATGGTCGGACATATCAGTCAAGCTGTCATAATATTTAATTCCATCGCTGCAGTACATTCTCTTAACCTCGGTGCCGTTTATCCAGATGATACAGCCGTCATCCACATAAACGTGCAGTTTTAGTACCTGCACCTGGTCTTTGTCTGGTATTTCAAATGTATTTCTAAGATAGACCGTCCAATAAGTCGAGCTGCCCATATCGTCCAGAACGGTCATATCGTCGCCATCCCCGAAACCGATACTGGTTTGTCCGATGAGCCAGTCCTCATCATTGAAACCAGTCTGTCTCCATTCATCAATTGGGTTAGTGGGTTCCTCCTCTCCCTTGAAATATCTCCAGTAGCTGTTTTGCTCCAGAAGGACAATATCATTTGGTTCATTTGGGATTGTGGGGCTGTAATTTAATTCATATTCGGCTATTCGCCATTTTGTAGCAGCGAATGTGCCTGAGCCCTGCGGGTCGCTAAATGCGCTGGTTTCGAACCACAGGTCATTGGTTGGATAGTTGACCTCACCGATATAGGTGATAGTCGGCGTAAACGGAATCCTGGACGCGTCGTCTTCATCGCAGTGCGCAGAGTCCTTAAAATAGCTATAAGGAATAACCAGATTGTCGCCACGGTCGTCCAAATAGTCTGAAGTGCCTTGCCAAAAATACCCTTCGCCTGGGAAAGAACCTGGTGTCCAAGCGAACTGGTAGAGAAGCGCAACAGTATCTTCCAACGGCCCATTATCTACAACTCCGCCCGGTGTGGGGTCTAACCTCCATCGGTCTCTGTCTGCTGGAACGAGGTCTTCTATAAATGCTTCCAACTCAGCTATCATACCGTCGATTACATCATGCTGCCAGTGAAGGTCTCTGAATTCCCTGACGTAGTTTCGAAATTCCTGTTTCAGCGGCGATTTTTCAGGGTCAATAGCATGCTGGGTAAATGCATGGTCGAGATAGCTCTGGTCGAAGAGTGCGCCCTTGCCGTGGTCAATACCATAATTAAAATAAGGTCCCCAGGTATCATCCACGTCAAAAGGCATAAACTGCACTTTACCGAGATAGCTGTTCTCTGGTGTATAATCCGGATAGAAATACCAGGCCAAGTTTTTTAAATCGTGATTATACTGAGGTCCACTGAACTGGTCGAAAGACCTTATTGATTCGATGATTGTGTGATATCGATACCATTCATTGCAGTCCAGGTGATTTCGAATGAAATCAGCAGATGCGGCGTAAGTCAAATTCCAGCGGATGTTTTCATAGTCCGAGGCATCATCTACAGCAAATTCACCTTGATAACGCTGCTGGGTTAGGCCGTCAAATACCTTGTCGGACAGTTTATAGACATTGCCTTTGGGTAGTCCCAGCCGTTCAAGGAAGGCTCCATCGTAATTCTCAATCGCCAGGTGGAGACCCCAGAAATCGCCGTTGTATTGTCCGTCAGGACCGGTTGGAGCTTCATCCGGGCCATCGACTACGCGGAAATGGAACCACCAAGTCTCATATGCGGGAACGTCGGCGGCTGCGAATAACCGCATATCCAAAACTTCATTTATTCCGTAAGGACACCTGTTATAGTTATTCCAAATACACTTGTTGCCGAACATTTTACCCGTGTTGAGATGCTGCCATTTGACAGGAAATTTATCACCGTACATATCACGGGCCTGGAAGTAATTGCCGCGATTAAAGCGGAATTTCATTGAACGTTTTCCTGCACGTCCGCTGTTATAGCGCAGGTTTCCTCCTCGCAGGCGATATGCCATATGGTCATAGACTTTGCCTTCATAGACTAACGCACCTTCCCAGTTATATGCTCTGCCTGCGGCCTGTTCGTTGTCATTCGGTGGCCAAGCTGATTGATTTATCCGGTCGGCTGAATTGTAGCCATTGCACTGATAAAAATCCTCCGCTCGCGTAATCAGCGTATAAACAGGAACCGAAGTAAGGATGTCTGCGCTATGGACATATCCCGGCTCTATAACCGAGTCTTCAGTGGCTACATAGTCGGGTACACCGTCATAAACGTAATATGCAAGATTAAACGAAGCATCATCTTTATAGGGCACCTGAATGAGATTGTCATCATCATCTTCTGCTACAACACGGTAACGTATAAGAGTCCGGTTACTTTGTGCTGGAATGACAGCCGTATAGGTATCATCTCCTGCAAGAGCATCCTGACCTTCTCCATCATCGAGCATTGTTACCTCGCTCCAGTTTGACGGGTCCTCGAAATCAGGATTTATAGGCCGGTCTTGATCCGGGTCGGCAATCAAAGCTGAGATTGGTGTTACGGGCAGATAAGCCGGGATATAAGAGCCGGGTGCTACTATCTGGTATTTCAGCGTTACCTGTTTGACGCCATCGGGGTCGGTCGCCTTGGCGGTAATCGTGACAGCCTGGCTTGAGAGCGGCTGCTCTGGATTATTTCTGACCTGACGAATCTGCGGCGCGACATCTATAGCGTAGGCACTGTTTGTGGCCCCGGGCGTAGGTGGTCCAAATGCCAATTCTGGGCGCTCTGCATCTTCAATATAGCCCGAACTTCGCCAACTACCGCTCAGGTCGTTATCGAGAGAGGGATTGAGCAGCTCCATTGATGCGCCCTCACCGTTGGCTGCAATAGGCCAGGGAAAATCGCTGTCATAATCAACTTCGTCAATTTTTTCTCCGGTTGAATCACGCAGGACAATACGTTCGCCATCGTTACTGAGCTGGCCTTCGAAAGGCCCGTATGAAGAGACGCTGAATTTTGCCAGTAATGCGTTCGGTTCTTCGGCAATTAGAACAAACTCTCCAGGATTTATGATAACAGTTTCATCGAAGGTATAACGCATTGCTCCTTCAAAACACCAACCGTTAAGATCAATTGTCTGGCCGCTGGTATTAAATAATTCAACAAATTCCACCGCCTCTGTATTGTTGTCGGGGTGGTAGTGAATCTCATTAATCACAACAAATGCGTTATTAGTCTTCTGCCAGTTGCCTACCAAAATCTCAAGGTCTACTGAATCGACAGCCCCACTTTGGTCAAAATCGGGACAGAAGGAACCATTACAGCTGACATTTTGCATCCATTGTTCAGAAAACAAGGCCAAGTCAATAAAATTAACCGTGCAGTTTCCATCCATGTCTCCGAGAAGGCAAGGGCCGGGTGCCTGCATTGTTGAAAATGTCCATACATCACCCCCTTCATCCGGTGCGGAGGCGAATAATTCATCAATACGCCAGAAATAATCCGTTTCATAATTCAGCGATTCAATTACGTAAGAGGTGTCAGGGTAATCAGCTTCGAGAACCTCTAATTCTTCTTCAGGGGTTCCGAATAGAATGCGATGCCCAATGGCACCATCTCCAGCCTCCCATTGCAGGGTTACTTCGGCTACAGAGATACCGCCAGTACCATTCGGCGGAATCGGGACACCGGCTTTTAGGTTAGGCGTATGAAAGCTCCAGACGGAACCGCTAAATGTGTAAGATGCCGTGACCTCTTCGATACGCCAGTGGTAGGTTTGGTCCATCTCGAGGTCACTGACTGGCGTAAAGGTTTCATCGCCCGGAGATTTTGTACCCTGATAAATGCCTGTTGAATTGGGAGTCGCAATTAGAACTGCTGTATAATCCGTACCCAGATAAACACGGTGCCCGGTAATGTCTTCCGAAGGGTCCGATTGCCAAGTGAGCGTTGGTGTCAGGGAATCAACGTCGTTTTGGTCAGGTGGGTTCGGATTGGATGGAACCGAATAGGTCTCTATAGGTGTGTTCGGGCCGGATATAAAGCTGGCCTCGGCCATCGAATCACTAAAGGCAATATTATAAATCCGAAGCTCATCAATTGAGGCGTAAAGCTCGGAATCAGCAGAATATAGGGACTTGCCAATATAGGCAAACGTATTATGTACATCTGATAACAACATTGTAACGTTGTTGGAAGAAACCAATTCGCCGTCCTGATATATCCTCATCTGTCCGGCAGTACCGTCATAAACGCATACCAAGTGAACTGTCGTACCTGTTGGAAGAGTTGTCGCAGCGGTTATTTCTTCACCCGCTGAATATCCGGGAAAACCTCCTGTGGAAATGACCAGCCTGGAATCACTGCCCGATGAAGGAGTGTAGAACCAATAATACCCTCCAGCGCTGCCTGACGTATCACCGAAGTCAAACAATCGCTGCCAGTTCGGCGTAGCATTCAGGATAAACCATGCTTCGATGGATGCGCTGGGATAACTGTTTATATCAATAACAGTTCCGGGTAATTCCATCCAGTCATCTGTTCCGTCAAGAACCAGAGCGCCGCCGGAAACGAACGCATCACCCACCAATGTACCATCGGCCAAGCCAATAGAATCACCTGCATTAGAGTCAAAACTGTATCGATGAACCAAATCGGCACGGACGGCAGAGGCTAAAAACACAACAAGCACCATCAAAAGCAGGGATATTCTTGAATTCATAGTTTTGAACCCTCAACACTTAACTTTCTTTTTCGAGCCAACAGTTCTCAAATGTGCTGTAAAAACCTGCAAACAGCATTTCTTCTGAGGATTTAATAAAAAGGCGGTTTTGGCTTCCATGTAACATACTGTTCCTATCCGGCGAATGAATGACAGATAAAGCCGTAATGCCTATTTTCATTAGCTCACAGACATATAAGTCTTTGTCGGCTATTCACTTATGACAGTTTATCAGTTTCGGCGTTTTTCTTTTATATTCCCTATTATAGAAATATGTGGGGATGTGTGACTTTGTTTTCTCTTTTAATACATTTTTAACATAGATATAGCCCCAAAGTCAAGCATTTTTTAAGTAAAATAGCGATATTTAGGTAACGAAACATAAATCGTAAGGCCGTACTTAGCAGAAAAAAATGCTATTAATACAAATGACAGCTTTAAGATTTTAGAACTTGCATATGCTCTTTTTTTATATTTGTTTCTAAGAGTAATATTTTATTAGAGCATATAGTTGCACTGAATTTATTTTGGGTTACAGCCCGCTGATACCGACAGTTTCGCCCGGGATAAGGTCCATACCTGCTGGTATCGGTATCAGAACCGGTCTTCCCCATTGGGGTGTAGTAGTATTTGCCCACAGTTGAGGGGGCAATTCTTCGAGCCCAGGCCCCATATAAGCAACGTAGGAGTTGGCCTGTTGCATAGGATAGCTTCTTTTAAGAACCTTTACCTTCATATTTTCTTTTACTTGGCTTATACCTGGCTCGCGCACGTAAGCGATAATCACTCTAGGTTCGGATTCAACAATATTCAGAATCGGATCTCTCGGCAGTATTGCTTCGCCAACCCGGCGTCTGATTCTGCTTACAATACCCTTGAATGGAGATGTTATTTCAAGAGCGGGCCGGTTTCTCATCAGTTCAAGAATAGCCTGTTCCTGTACATTTATTTCCTCTCTTATTGGCTGTAAAGCCAGCTCTATGGAAGGATTAATAGGTTGTTTTTTCAGAATGACCTGAAGTCTTTCATTAGCCTGTTGGAGATTTTCTTCTGCCTGTTCCAGTAGGCGTTGATTTTCCTCAATTTCTTTTGCAAGCGCTTCAGCCTGAGTTTTCAATCTTTCACTTTCGTAGTGAAGTGTTACTTTTTCCTGATTTTGTACCTGATTCAAAGATGCGTTTAGGATTTTCATATTCAAGTCAAGTTCTTTTAGCCTTATTTTGTCCGGAGCGATTGTTGCTTTTAGTTCAACGACTCGAAGCTTGGCTGCTTCGACATCAGTTGCATATCTCCTTGACAGCCGCTCCAAATCGTTCTGCCGTTCAGCTTCTTCGGTCATTAATCTATCCCTTGTTGCAATTATCTCGGCCTGCAGTTGTTGTATCGTTGCAAGTAGTACTTCCTTTCTTGCTTCGAGTTCGATTCTGAGGGTTTCCGGGTTGAGTATTGTGTCAACAACAGCGACGACATCTCCCTCATTAACCTTGTCAAAAAGATGAACGGGGACAGCTTTTATTCTCCCTGTGACCGTAGCGGCAATTCGTCTTTCTTCACCCTCAACAAGACCTACAGTTTCAAACCGCTGAGTACGACTCCTAAAGAGCATTATCACCGCGCCTAAAGCTACCAGCCACACAAAGACTGGTACAATATGCAGACGCAGACTTCCTTTTCTATGATTATTTAAGCTTTTCATAACCTTATCAGACCTCCAGCAGTACTTCCTGCATTGTCAGGCTTACATTTGTAATTCCTTGTATCTTTTCCAGTTCGGAGAGCATCTGGTCATTTTTATCAGCATTTCGAATCATTAGCTGGTAGGCGTATTCCACCTCGCTGCTTCCGAAGCCGGCATCCTGAGCGGATATTAGAGTAAAGCTGCTGCAGAATCGTTTTAATATCCCTGTAAGTGGATGATTAGGGCCTATGTGTGTTGGGATTGTAAATCGCAGAAAGCCGTTATGCGGTTTGTGCATACCAAATTTGCTGATATGCAGATATAGGAAAATCAGGGCTACTGAAATGGTCCCGGCTATAGCAATAGTGTAAGCCTGAGTTCCAGCAGCCATACCTATGGCGAGGCCGCAGAATATGAACAGCATATCGCGAGTATCCTTTACGACGTTCCTGAAGCGAATGATAGACATAGCACCCATCAGTCCAAAAGCACGCGTAACGTTGTTCCCAATGACCGTCATAATCAGAGCCACAACGACGGTGACCATCACGAGGGATTGTACAAAAGCTCTCGAATATGACAGGCCTGCGTGTGTGAAGTAGTAAACCCAAGCAAGAATTTGTCCGAGAACAAAAGCAAGCAGAATCGAAAGTAGGACGTTTTCTGGTGTGAATGCCCCTCGTGCCGCCGGCACCCCATCCAAAATTTCCCAAATGTTATCTATATTCATACGCTTACACCTCTTATTCAAATCAGATTTATTTTACTTCGGTTGTGTCCCTGCTGATAATCTTTGGAGCGCAGAATCTGAGTCTGCAGGCATTTTGCACAGACGTAGTGTATTTTGACATCGAGCGTTGTCTCAAACCGAAGTATCTTGACATTCTGTTAAGCCATGCTGGGAATCGGCCGGTAAACTTGATTTCTAAAATCACGCCTTGTAAGGATACATTATTCTTCTGCCAGCCGCTTCCACCGAGTAATACCTCGGAAGTGATGCTGGTGTTAAAGCACAAGTTTTTGTCGAATGTTACCCTGACCCTGTTATCAGAAGTGCCTTCGTAAGCCCTTCTCATATATCTTATTAATATGACAGGGCTTGCGTTAATACTATTGTAATACAAAAGGAATTGCTTTAGAGCCTCGATGTCTTTTGGGTTATCTTTTTGGGGAGGTGCATATCGGCCGGCAAGTATAGCCTCGAGGTCCTGAGTTTTCACCCGTGCCCGGCTTTTTATAATTACAGTATTGGCCCTTCTTTTGATCTCACAGAATCGCGGATAACTGAGGTCATCACTGTAGCTTCTGATTCGTAACTTGAATCGGTTCAGCACTCCCGTCAGACTTTCCCTGCAAAGCATCAAGTCCGGTGAGTCCAGATATAAACTTACGATAGGATAACTGCCATTCGGCTGCAGTTTACTATAGTGGTCAATGGGCAGATAATCAGAGACAAAGCGTTCGATAGCAGTGGCCCTGGCTTCACTTATAAGATATTTCATCTCATACCGAGAGGCGAGAGTGGTATCAATTTTCCTTTCCTTTACAGCTCTGAAGCTTGTGAGGAATCCCGTTAGGCTTTTACCGGATGTAGGTCTAGCCTGAGCTGTTTGCGGTTTTTTTTGCAAGTCTTCTTCCACGTCAGAAACCCTGCTGATTTAAACAAACTTACCGTTTAAAAAATTAACAATATAGCTTGGGTATTTACCATATCTAAGGGTGGTCACCCACCACGCCCCTGGTATTTAAATGCCCCAAATATGCATTATTATAACAAAAATAAGGCCTTTAGTCAATATATTTGCCCATCGGAGCTGTGGATTATTTGCGTGCTGACACGCCTGAGCATCTTTTGCCATTTTTAACTGATACCGGTAATAAGCTGGATTGTTTCGTGTGGGGGGCAGTTTTTTGTCCCAAAGGTTGTATCCGTAGGGCCTGTTTGAGGTGAGAAATAGTGCGTTTTTATTCTTTTAATTAAGGTTGCTAAACGCGTTTTATTTACATTTTTTTGTGTAGATGTTTCGATTTTGCGGGGAAAAATAGCTTTTTATGGCGTACAATGTTTTCGGTTGATATGTGCAATTTTTATTTTGCGTATATTGCGATTTCGTCTATGTAAACATCGTCGGTGTTCATGCTACCAACGCATTCAAACTTCAGCTTCATATCAGCTGGGAAGTTATATACGCCTTCGTCTATGTATAAAGTCACAGGATAAAACAATCCGTTCTCAAAGTCCGTGCCGCAAACGTAACTCGCAACCGTCTGCCAGGCTGAGCCGTCAAGGAACCTTACAATGAAATACTCACCTTCATCCATATTGTCGGCGTAGAACCAAAAGTCAACCTTAATCTGAGTATAGCCAGGCGAAGCGACGTCGATTCCGTCATCGTGCCAGAAGGCTGAAGCGTCACCACTGTCATCCTGAATATCGACGGCGTAGCTGCCCTGATGAGCAAAAGTTCCGCCCGAATACAGGATGCAATCAACGCCGCCGCTGCTGTAGCTGCCCCAGCCGCTCTCGAAGT
>CAZBMW010000039.1:0-11155 GCA_964493425.1 uncultured Pirellulales bacterium | reverse complement strand
CGTATTTCGTTCCCGGCCTTTTCTGCGCCGGTCCCTGCGGCAGAGGTATCATATTCTCCATAGTGGTCAGGCCAGAGTGGTACTTGGATAAGTCCTCCCTGGCACTGACCAAAGGAGAAAGCTCGCCGCCGTTAAATCTGTTGATATTCTTGTATGCCCTCTGCTGAGCGTCCGCCATACAACATATAAATAAAATTATTACAAGAAATTTTTTCATGTTAGCCGCCCAACCGTAAGCCCCCACCTTCTGCCGCTTTGACGTGAGCCGGTAAGAGTATTTGTGCTTATTGTTTTTAGTCCTTCCTCCTGAGCGTCTATCGACTTTGCCATCGGCAGGTAGCCGTAGTTCTTCGGGCCGCCGAATAATGCGGCCTGAAGATTGAGTGTCGATGCCGTCGCTTCTCCCTGAAGTATCGGGCTTGACAGATATATGGCAAGATTCCAGACAAGGCATTTTCTCATATATTGAGGATAAGTCGAAACGTCCGTAACCTGATAGATGTATTCCGTTTTCAATACCCTGTAATTGGCCGCAAGAGCCGTGCAGTAATTTGCAAGGTCTGTGGTCTCATCGCTCGAAGTGAATGCGGTATCTACAGAGTAAGTAAGGTCTGAGCCCGAAGCATCGGAAGTTATATATTCGCCTGCAAGATAATCCTCGCTGTCGTCCGAATAGTCGTCTGGAGTATCGCCCCTGTCGGTCAGGATAACAGAGCCTTCTCTTGCCCATTTAGCGTCTGGGTCATTATCTATCGTTAAGAGTCTGAGGCAGTCGCTTGGAACGGTATAATTATATGCGTAAGATGTATCGTGCAGTCCCCATAGCGGATCTGTCGTCTGTACGGCGTAGGCCCTTTTCCGCGCCCAGTTCCATAAATGTTGAACAAGTATCTCGTCCCTCGAATCATCGAAATACAAAGTACAGTAAGTATGGTTCTGAGACGAACCGCTTAACGTAATCGATTTTGCGCCCAACAGACCTAATGCTAAGTTACATACCGCTATATTAGCGGCGTTCTCGGTCATTGACATTTTTCTTCTCCATAAGTAAAGCCAGCTTTCTCTTAGAGCTTCCAAAGTCCGGTTTTATCGCCAACGCTCTTTTGTAACAGTGCATAGCGGCGTCAATATCACCTAATCCCTGATTTATTTCGCCCATCCTATCCAGTACCAGTATATTGTTGGGATTGAGTCTAAGTGCCTGCATACTGTCGGCTATAGCCTCTGCATTATTGCCTAAAAAATACTGAGCTTCCCCTGTGTACCACTTGACGGGAATACCCACCATATCTACAGAGCGGATCGGTGATATATGACTTGCGTATCTTAAAACGTCCGCATACTGTTTCCTGTCCCTTGCAAACTGCATTCGGCGCATATATCTCTCGGAATAATGACATATCGAAAATACCGAAGTACACCCCAACAGCAATAGAACGCAAACATATTTGACGGGCAATTTTATGACCTTTACATCGTAAACCGACATTGCAAGTATCGCCACATATACAAGTGAATGAAACGCCCTCTCTTTCGGAAACGAAAATGAAGCTATAACATAATAAATAACGAGTAACGAAAGAGTCAGAATGTTTCGGGACTTTACTGAATAATAGGCCGCACTTATAAAAATCCCCGCATAGCAGAACAGTCCGAATAATCCTGTCTCTGACAGCGCCCAGAGAAAATCGTTATGAGGCCGAAAATAAAACAACTTCTCCCAAACATCTTTTTCAAGAAAATACTGTGAATATTTGGGTACTTCAATCTGCCAGTTGTTTATACCTATCCCGAAGAACGGGTTTTCCTCGAACAGTCTCATTGTGGCTGTCCATACCCCCCATCGGGTATGAAGCGAGTCTGTATTGGCCATCTTCGGAACTAAGAGACACACAACCCCTATCATTCCAATAAAGAATAACAGTTTATATCGTTTTGTGAATATTACCCATGCCGTCCCTGCTGCGAACATCGCTAATAGTGAAGCCCTGTTCCGCAGCAAGACAAGATTTATCACTATCAAAAGTGAAGGAATGACAGCCCATTTATGCTTTTTAATTTCATAGATACAGAACGGAAGCAAAAGAACCTGAGCCGACGCCCAGACATTTCTTACCGGCATTGTGCCCATACAATTTACTCCATGATTCGTAAAGAGAATTTCGTACAGGCCGTAACCGGACAAGAGACACGCTAAGACAGTCATTGAAGTTATGAAAAACTCCCTGTTGTCTTTCATAAAGTTCCACGAATATACGAAGAACAGAACCATTAAAAGAATCTTGGAGATTTCATATATACTCTCGTACTGGTTCATCGCCCAGAATACAGATAGTCCGGCAAGGACGAAATAGCCTACAAGGCACCACAAAAGAGTACATGACGGAATTTTGTTTTTATAGGCAATGAACAGAATAAGAGCCGAGGCCGACCATATTGCGTGCCGGATGGTAAGGGACTGATCCTGAGTAAACCTGCTCAGAACAGTAGCACATAAAAAGAATGTCGATACATAAACATATTTAGAAATGCGTGTTATGTTTAACGTCTTTCCTATGTTCATACCAGCTTATTATCCTTCTAATCAGTCCGGCTTTCTTCCTGTACCGCATTATTACTATTTTGCAGTCTTTCTTTCGCATGTTTGTATCCTGCCTTGAACGCGCCCGACATTAATATTCCCTGAATCATCAGAAGTATCAGTAATGCAACTGTAATCTCCCACCAGTATTGCCTGAGCTTTTGCCTGGTGTAAGTCATTATTTATAATCCTTTGAGCTTCTTCCATATCCATATCAACTGCCAGCCTATACCTATAAAGAAAGTAAGGGCAAACCATAGCAACCCTAAGATTGCTATGGTCGAACCTAACGTATAATTCTTCTGCTTTTTCATCATTGCGGAGTTACCGTCACTCCACTCTCTAACGGAATAAATTCCATGTACCAGGTAATAGCACCGTCATTGTCGTTTGTACTTGCCGTTCCTTCAATCATACCTTCACCGCAGAACCAGCCGGACATTAAGGTAGTTGCGCCTGCCGCTGAACCTGCTATTGGTGTCAGGACTGAAGGATTGGCGTCAGAAAACGCGATTCTGTGACCTGCCGAATCTGACGTAATCGCCACCGCCGTAGAGAATCCATAATCAGTGAATCCCGTATCGGCGTCGAAGTTAATCTGCATAGTCGTAGCCGTTGCACCTATCGTCGTGGTAATCACACCATAGAAGGTCTTTATCAGAATCGCTCCGCCGTCAACGTCGAACAAGTCAGGTGTGGAACTCTTTACCGAGGTCTGTGCCTTCTTAGCAACCTTGACACGATAGTCCTGTATAATGCTTTGTGATGCGTACAGGTTATCATCCCATGCCGTACCGTCTCTTGGGCCTGTGAACAAGCCTATCTTATCGTTCATAACATCAACAGGAGTGGCAAAGGCCGGGCTGATAATTATATACAGCACTATCGCCAGTATCGAAAGGAGCATTGTCGGTATTAAAATTCTTCCGTACTTTTTCATTGTTATTCTCCTTTCTTAAGCAATATCCAGATTTACAAGTGAGGGTTCGGCCGCAGCGCCTACGGTCATTGCGTTGCCAATATATGTATCCGTATCGGCACCGATAGGCCCGATAGCACCGGCTACGTTCGGAGTCGCCGGATATCCGCAGGGCTCGCCGATAACTATAGTCTCGCTTGTATCGACGATGACCGTGCACGGGCCTTTGTACTGCGCCCAGAAATAATAATTGGCAGTTACCGCAACATTCGGCACTCCTACGATTATCGCAGCCTGAGTAGTTGGTGTGACTACAACATCCCGGAATGGACTCTTAACGAGACTTAATTCATGAGTTGCGGCGATTGCATGTCTGATACCGTTCTGGTCTGCTATTTCGACCGTCATCACGGTATCGTCACCGGCGGTCTTAATCCAGTTATCTTTAATCAGGTACTGATCGCCGAGGATTGTGGCCACTTTATTCACGTAGAGCCAGCCGTCGGCAAGCTCGTGGTTGGAATAATTATGGCCTGTCGTGAGAAGCATATCGAACTTGGTATCGCCGACCGACATCGTGTAGCCGGTCTGTGCTATCTCAAGGCCGTTTGCGCTCGGGGCCTCAGATGAGACTAAGTATGACTGGACAAGTGCTGTAGTACCATTTTTGCTGTATCGCCACATCCTGCCTGTGCCGTCGTCCGCTTCAAGAATCCTGCCCATAGCGTGCTGCTGTGTGGCGGTCGGGGTAAACAGAGAATCCATGCGCACCCCTGGGGCCATCAGGATTTTGTTCCTCAATCCGCCGTTTACGCTCGTATCCATATTGTAATTTGTGTAACTCATAATTTTTCCTTTCGGTCATTTAATTCACGGTTTACTTACTTACTTTTACTGACATTCCACGACACAGAGCTTATCTTCGTCGTGTCTTAATGCGCCCATGTTCATGTGGGCGTAGATTTCCTGCGCCATTGACAGGTCATAACGTGGATGAATATCGACGCTGAACGAATCTGCGACGCCAAGTTTTATACCTGATTTCGTCCAGAACCAGTTTTTATAGACATTGGCGTCCGCATCCACATCGTTAGACGAACCGAGGACAATCTTGTTCGAGACAAGCCAGTTGATACCGCCCCAGAATTTCAGAATCGTACCGGAAGCCAAAGGCTTATCGGTGTTGTAGTCGATACTTACGTATTCTTCCTGGCCCCAGAGGTCTGTTCCCTGAATCGGATTGATAACGCCGAAGATAGGCTCATCTTCCGGGACTTCCATTCTTGCGAAGTATTCCTTGACAAGCTGTATTTTCTCGACAGTCATTCCGGTATCGGAGGCCGAACAGTTGCCCACCGAACAGTCATGCGGAATTGTCCGGCCTTCGGTTGCTGTTGTGGAAGCCCTCGTATATTTCGTGGTTCCTCTCTCGGAAGCCCACGTAATAGTCTTGGTATTACTTCTTCGGCCTGCAACCACATTAGCGTCAAAAGCGGCGATGACTATATCATCAAGTTTCCGGTTCCTCGCGAAACGCAGGTCCATCAAGGTTTGGGAACCGGCAGCGAGTTTCATCGACAAATCATCGTCCTTGTCGAACTGCTTGGCCTTGTGATAGGCGGTATGGAATATCCACCTGCGCTCGAGATTAACGCTGTCTCTTGGAGTGTCGGGATTGCGGCCTTCTTTTTCCTGCATTTCCGACTTGTCCATCATATCGAAGCCGAGAGCCTCGATATCGGCAAGCGGAACTACAGTTACGGCTTTTTCAAGACCCGATTTTCTTTGCTGGCATACGTGATACAGGTCATCCGCAACTTTGTCCTGAAAACCTGTCGGAATGCCCCCACTGATTGTAATCATGATTCTTCCTTTCCAAATAAAATTGTTTTGTTTATTCGGAAAGGGTGTCCGGCTATGCGCGGGCCTGTCCTGCATTTAACGTTTGCTCAACGGCCGTCCGGTTCCGGGCCTCTTTCGAGGGTGTCCGGTCTTTATCAGCTTTTAGCATTTACACTATGCTTATTTTTTAAGAACTCATTCATGTTTTCCTGTGAATCAAATGTCATCGGCTCCAGTACGACTACACAGGAACCGTCCATGAAACCGTATTTGACCTGTGTTACTTTGTGTTCTCCTTCGTCATTGAGGAAGTCCGCCGGATTATCTCTTTTCATCATTGCAAAAGAGTCTCCGGCCTTTATGCCGGGTATGTATTGTATTCTGCCCTGTATGACTATTCTCTGTAATACAGGCTCCGTATTTTTCTTTACCGCCAGACAGACAGGAAGATAAACGAACATCTTTAACGGTTTGCCGGTTATTATTCTTTTTTTTTCCATTTAACTTTCTCCTTTTAATCATAAAAATATTTGTCGCTTATATCATAACTTTTGCACTTTATACGATTAGGGATACAAAACCAATCTTTGTATCCATTTTTCTGCCTTAACCACCAATTGTCTTGACATTCACTACTGCAAAAAGAACTATATTTTCGATGCTCTATCTTTTTACATTCTTTACATAGACCTTTTGGCTCAACAAAATAATTCAATCCCACGATAACACATTTTTGTAAGTCAGCTTTAGTACAAACCACTTCATATCTATTATCTTCATTGCCATCTCCATCTATGGCTAAATTGCGTGATATTTCTACGAAAAAATCATATTGTTTACCGACCTTATAATATTTCCTCATTCTATCAGTCAGATTTATTACTTTTATATCCGGCATTTAACTTTCTCCTTTTATGACGCTAACTGTTCATGAAGTTTCATTGCTTCTTCCTGTAAACGCTTGTAGTCCTTGTGGCTGATATCGAAATAAGCGGGATTCTTCTTCATATCTTCCAGTTTCGCCCTGATTGTCGCGTTAGTGGGTGTAGTGGTTAAGGAGTTTAAGCCTCGTATTCTTTCAGGTGACATACTCTCGCGGATTTTGTCGATTATCATTACCAGATACGGGTCGTGCGACAAACGCGGATAACGCTCAATCAACATATCGACTGCACTGGCGGTCACTTCGCCTTTATCATTTTTAATTTCGACGTTATACTTTCTCAGGATTGCATCGGCCAAGGCCACTCTTTCCTCTTTTGCCTTGCCGAAATAGCTATCGGCTATCTTGTTATCCTCTTCGAGTGCTTTGGTTTCGTTGTTGGCCTGAATAAGCTCGAAATCGGCTGCGTCCTTGTCAATCATGGCAAGGTAATCATTTACAATGCCTTCAAACTTCGACTTGGGGATATTGTGTTTTTTGGCTATATCCTTGAATGCTTTAAGCCTGTTGTCGTCAAGCTCAATATTCTTTATGTCGGGATTCAGCTTGAACTCGTAATGGTCGGCCTCGTCCGGCACACCCAGGCGTTTATGAAACTCGGCACGTTCCTCATCGGTTGAATTATCATCGGGAAGGACGACAACCCTGTCTGCGGGCTTGTTGAAAGTTCTCCTTAGATTTATGTGTCCCTTACCCAGCTCGTTCGGATTTTTATATTGTGAAATAGCCTCCCTGTCGTCCTTTTCAAATGAATTGTAGAAATTCTGCGTGAAATTGCCGCTTTCGTCCAGCAAAACAGTGCCGTTACCGCCGCCGCCCCCTCCGCCTTCGGGATCGCCTTCGCCCTCGAACTTCATGCCCATCGGCTTGAAAAATGGGTTAATCTTAAACATTAGCTTTCTCCTTTTAATTCTACGTTACACTTCTGATTGCATTTCATACATTGAAATTCAGGTTTTAAGGCAAATTCCAAATCTGTCTGCACTATCAATCTAAATTCGCCTATGCTTTTATCTATCGCTTTTTTGCATTTCGGGCACTCGATATGCCAAGTTCTTTTAGCCATTAACTTTCTCCTTATTTTTTCTTTTTCTTATAGCGGTAAATTCCATAACACTTACCCGCCGCCTGCTTCTGGGTCGCGCCTTCGTGCTTCATCACGTAAGGTATGCAGCGACTTACATATTCTTTCTGGCTTTCATGAGGTTTTACTGCCGGCATTTTGCAAGACCTCCAAGTGCTTCTTGTACTCGGTTTCATTCATCATCTGCTCGATAATCTCTATGAGTCGTTTCTTGCCTGCGTTAAAGGCGTGTTGATACGGGTCTTTGTCAAATCCTGCTATCTGTCCTTTAAGAAACGTCAATACTACATCACCATCAGGACAGCCAAATACTCTCTGGCAGGCCGCTGATGTTTTTACAAACTTTTCTATAGTGGCCATTTGCTGTTGTTTTTTATTAGCTTCTAACTCGGGCAGCATATCTTTTAATCCCCATCATTATACATTTTTGCAATGAATCTTTTGTGCAAGTCGCTCTCCATACCATATCGTTTAATTCCATACAGACCATGAAATCATGGTCTATACACTCCGGCCCCATTTTTAAGACTACACATAAACTAACACTAAAATTAATTACATTTATATTAGGCAGCATTCTGTATCCTTTCTCCTAATGAACCTGCTTCCGGCGCCTTGCCCGCATTGGCTAACGCCTGAGACAATCCAGGTATATTCTCAACTAATGATAAGATGTTCTGCTGATTACTCCGATCTTGTCTCATTTGTTTTACATCATCGACATCTCTGAGCCAAGTCGCGGGTACTCCGTTGGCTCTTGCAATTCCCCTTGACGTTTTATCGAGGTCGAAGTTGTCCAGTATGTCCCGCAGCGTCTGCATTCCCTGCTCTGCGCTTTGTGCCTTTATAACCGACTGTAACTGCTCCATAGTCAGAACGAATCCCTGTACCTCCAACGCTTTAAGTACCAAAGCTATCTTGCCGAGATATTCAATCTTAACTATGTCTTTTTGTATTGCTATTTTTAGTTCTTCAGGCATTTCTGGCAATTTACCTGCCCTATCAAGAACACCTATACTTCGATGTATTAAATGATTGAAAAATTCGCTTTGTAATCTTCCTGTTATCGGAGTTGCTTTTCTAAGTGATTGCTCTACTCTTTGTATGATTTCGGTTGCAGTATTTGGTTTTTCATCGAGCGGTAAATCGAATAATCTCAAGAAAAATCCATCTCTAATGTCCTGCGTTGTCTTATCAATAGCATCATTAATCCCGCCGAGGTCGCCCTTAAATTCGAACCAAAACGGCTTTTCGCCATTAGGCAGGATATGAAGAAGGCTCCCTGGTGCAGTAGATAAAGGCCAGATTGAACCATCATCGGGAAGTACGAGGGGCGGATCGCACATCTTGTCCCACGCTTTAACCCTGATGAAACGTAGCTGACTGAGCATTCTTACATCGGGAAGCGTTTTCATCATTGGGCTTCGGCCATACATTTCAAGGGCATCTTTATCAAATCTTACCACCTGATAAGGCTCTTCCGGCTCTCCGCTGTGTTCAAAATCTCCCTGCTTGATTATCTGCTTGTCTTTGATGTTCACATAATAAGAAACGAAATCCATCGTAAGAGAGTCTGTATTCTTGCCGTCCGCATCGGGATTAGGAAAACAGGCGTGAAGAAATGGGAACTTCTCTGATGACATTCGCTTCGGGTCTTTGAAAGCGGTCAGTATATTATCACCAAGATTTTCCTCTTTGAACTTCTGGACGGCCTGCTTAGGAGTGTACTCGAACTCCCTGAATACCGTATCGACCTCTTCTTCATCATCAACATCAATATAAACAGAGGACATATGGAAACTGTGAAATATTATTGGCTGTTTTTTGCCACGACCAACATAAAAACAAGCAGTACCTATGCCCACAAGAGATTTAAGAAACTCGAAAAATGTATGCCTGAAATTACTTTGAACTAAATAATAATGTAAAATATCAGTTACTTTTGAGAGCCATTGTTTTACATCATCATTTTCCACCAATTCTTCATCATCAACTGTTAATATAAATGCTTTAGAATCAGTTGGAAACATATATGAATATAAATCCGAAGCAAGTTCTATGATACAAGACTCGGCCACTGTTTGATATGTATCTTCCTGCTCCTGTCCCGGTGCTGTCTTTGTAGTGTACTGGCGGTTGCCCGGCATACCATAGTCTGCACACTGCTGCCAGAGATTAGGCCAGTTGCCCCTGTCGTCCTTGTACTGTGATAGTCTGTCTAATAGTTCCTGCGCTTCCATTATGGTATCACCACATCAATAGGTTTATTTTGTTTTTCAAGTGCAAGTTTTCCAGGCGGAATTGTTATCAAATTTACATCTTCTAATATTACAAATTTCTTAGTCTTTGGCTGCGGAGCGTCCTTGCCGTCGATACCGTCTTTGCCGTCGAAATAATCGATTCCTTTTCGCGGAGTCTTGCCCGGGCGCCCTTCACGTCCGTCTTTGCCCGGTAATCCCTGTTCGCCGCGTTCGCCCCTGTCACCTTTATCACCCTTCAAGCCTGTTTTACCGTCATCGCCCATGGCGCCCTTGAGCCCATCGTGGCCCCGGTCGCCCTTGTCGCCTTTATCTCCTTTTTCTCCACGCTCTCCCTTATCGCCCTTGTCACCTTTGTCGCCTTGTTTCCCGTGTTTTCCATTGATACCGTCTTTGCCCGGATCGCCTTTGTCGCCTTTTGGGCCGGGCTTGCCTTTCGGTCCGGGCATTGTTACGAGTATGGGTTTCTTGTCGAGATACAGCTTGCCGTCAACTACTTTAAGATGGCTGGCTATCTCCTGAGCAATTTTCGATTCGTCAGCTTTTGTGAATTGTATTGCTTCCATTATCATGCCTTATTTAATATTCGCTCTTTGGCTATTGCTCTTTTTAATAAGAGCTCTTTTATTTCGTTCATTTTATACTGGTCTCTTTCATGCAAAAACAGAAGCAAGAGAGATTCATCAGACAACTTGCTGTAATCAAATTCAATTTCAACCAAGCAGTCATCCTTGTTGTACATTTCCATACTTATACCTCGTACATTGAATCGTAAGGTTCTAATATCATTTTTATCGTTCTTATAACCTTTGTCATTCCATAAACGATATCGCCTTCGCTCGGCGCTTCTCCGGCAACCGTAACGCCTGGATATACATCGGCCATCATCTGCCTGTCGGCAGCGCTTATCGTACCATCGGAAACGGGCATCAAAACAATAAACGGAATGCCCGCCGAAATTGCAGCCCTGCGTTTTGTCTCACTGTCTATAGCCATTAGTCAGGCGCTCCCATTTCCCCCCGTGTAAAATCAGTACCATCGTCCGAAATGTCCGATTCGACAAGCTTCGTATTGCCGTCATCCTTGTAAATCACGACTTCACTGTTAGTTCCATCAGTTACCGTCTTATTCCGCCATGCCTCGTACAGATAATTGATTGCGGTAAACCAGCTTACGTTGTATGCAGGAGCGCCAGCGGCTATATCGACAAGGGGAATAGAAAGTATCTCTGTCACCGCGTCCGTATTGAGGGCGTCGGCGTTAATCGAATCGGTCGCAAGGACAACACCCGCCGCACCTGTGATAATGTCAAGGTCGGCCTGTGCGGTATCGAGCTTGCCGTCAACAGTAGCCATCAAAGCGTCCCATTCTCCCGCCGTGTCCTGGGCGGCGGTATCAGCCAGAATAGCATCTATAATCAAGTCGAGCCTGCCGCCGTCAGTCCAGTCACCCTGAAGCTCATCCGTATCACCGAGAATTGAAGTTACATCTGCGCCTACCGCATCCTCGACCTCGGATTCCACCTCTG
>CAZBMW010000038.1:0-11206 GCA_964493425.1 uncultured Pirellulales bacterium | reverse complement strand
AAAATACCCCCAAGGGGAGTCGAACCCCTGTCTCCAGGATGAGAACCTGATATCCTAGGCCGCTAGACGATGGGGGCGGCAAAATTAAATCCGAAATTCGAATATCTAAATCCGAAACAAATCCTGATTACCAAATTCAAAACAGATGAAATTTATTGTTTTGAACATTGGTGTTTTAAATTTTTTTCGTATTTCGAACTTCGTGCTTCGAATAGCGGCGGTCGGGATCGAACCGACGACCTTGGGCTTATGAATCCCACGCTCTAACCAGCTGAGCTACGCCGCCGTAAATTATCTAACCGCTTATACACTAACACTTTCCAATAAGAGTTGTCAACAGCTTTAATATCAAAAATAAATCAAAAACAGCGAAAAGTCTCAGTCTAGTGCAGGTTATTATGTTTTTTGCCAAAATGCAGTTCAAAGCCTTGCCTGTAGAAACTATGCCTTCTGAATGAACAGAAGGATTGTACTTTTATCAGCCTGCATTAAGGATTTCAAAACCAATTGAAGAGTTTGTTTTTGGGCCTTATTCGTTAAGGCGAAAGGCCTGGGCTTATGTAGAAAATTCCTCGTAAAATAACTTTTGATGGTTAATTAGAGATTTTTTATAACTTCTTATAAATAAATGAGTACGAAATATTTTATAGGAGGGATGAATATAATTTTTACAAATTGTCTTGTATGGCAAAGAAAATTTCTTGACGATTGCGGTAATTCTGTTAAAATGTTAATAAAATGTACGGTTCGTCGAGGAAGGATGTGCGGGGCACGGAGCTATCAGGTTAAAAACTTAATTAGCGCATTAAAGCCTCGCATTCGAGTGCTGAAGTTGCGGAATTAAAAACGAGATAATACGAACATAAAACCTAAGGGCAGACGCTTCAACAAATGAACGCTTTATCTGAACACAATGGTGGTTATGGTGAAAAAAGCTAAATCGAAACGACTCGAAGCTGTGAACAGGATAAGGAATAAAAATATATTTTTTGTCGATGGCAAGCCGGCTTCGTGTAAAACAGTCAGCAGAAATCTTAAGCCTCTTGGCTTAAATGTTAGCTGTTTTAGCGCTGCAGCCGATTGCCTTAAGCGGTTAAATTCGCAACTATGTAATTTGCTTATTACGGATATGAAGTTACCGCAAATGAACGGTATTGAGCTGCTGAAAAAGGTAAAACGCATCCTGCCTGCCCTGCCGGTGATAATCATAACCTCCGACGCAAACATACCAACAGCCGTCAGGGCCGTCAAGGAAGGTGCTTATGACTTTATCGCAAAACCTCTGAATAGACAGGATTTTCTGGTAGCCGTTAAATCAGCTTTAGGCAGAACCCCTCTTGACAGATTTTCTGATAAAATGCTTACCAAAACAGAATTGAAGGTCTTGCGCTTGGTTTTAGACGGTAAGAGTAACAAGCAAGCAGCCGCTTTGCTCCATCGTTCTATAAGAACTGTCGAGGATCACCGTAGTCATATTATGCGAAAGTTCGATGTTGACAACCTGGTTGACCTGGTAAAAAAAGCAGCTGCAATGGGATTTGTTGATTTAAATACCAAAAAACAATAAATCAGCAGAGTTTCTCCTCTACGAACTCCTCTCTTTATATCGCCAATTAATCTCTATGGCCTTTTACATAGCAAATTGGTTTTTCTGTACCAGAGCGGTGTAAATGATAATAATTACATCTTTTTTCCTTCAATGAATTTGCTATCTTTTAAATCTAAATTAAGGAATTGCAAATACTTAATGTGCGTCCGGCATATTAAAAAAGTTGGAAGAACACGGTTAATTCGGATTCTTGATATTTATCATCAGCGGAAAGTCAATGAGAATTCTTCAATGCTGAGGACGCCTCTTTTGAAAAATAATGTATGTATATATTTAGAAAATACTGCTGTTCTAATGTAAAAATAGATAAACACTCAAAATCCCGTAGTTTCCACAGTTGCATCTGTGATTAAAGCGATTAAACTATTTATTATAAGACGTTGAGGAGAACGGGATTTTAACTCTCGTTGCATTTGACAAATGTCAGATTTGTGTTTAACGGAAATATTCTCCTAACTAAACAGGAGGGTAAAAGAGATATAGACGTTTTAAACTAAACGGGGCAGCAAAAAAAGGAGAATTAAGAGGAGGTATGCAGCGACGGATAGGCATGTTGGTGTGCATTGCGTTTATGGCAGCGAGCCCGGCTGTTGCCGACGTATTGACAATCGGCAATGCAATAGAGGTAATTGCCGACAGGCTCGAGGCAGAGCAGATAAAGGACGGCCTTAGAGTCGGGAGTTGGCCAAGCGAACCTTATTTTACCGGTTCTATAGTGCCTGGAGTCGTAAGCGCTTACGAGTTGCTTTGTGACCCAAATTATAAAATCTCAGCAGAACTCGGCGGAGACTACATTATCTGGGCTGCCCATTGTGAAGGTAATTTTTATGGCGATGATCTTTTCGCCTTAACGCGTTTAAGCCAAATATCAACTGAACCCTGTGATTTGCTTTGGGATGGAGCAGTAAGCGATTTTTATGACAATGTCAAGCATGACCCCAATGGAACACAGGGCTATATTTCTGCATTTTCGGATACCGAACCCTCTACAGCCGTTTTTTACCTTGCCAATCACGTTGTCGCTGCTTACTTCGTCGATGCAGAGGATAAGCTAATCTGGCGACAAGGATTAATTGATTATCTTGTACAGGTTGATGATGATTCCGCGGATTTTCCGGTAATGGCTCTGGGCATTGCCACCTGGGCACTCGCTCAAACCGGTGATTTGGACGGCACAATCTTGGACCCGAATGGCACAGGCTGCGCCTACTGGGACGGCGTAACCTTGGCTGATTTGCCTGATATGCTCTTGAGCCACCAGGTACCGCTGGCTGAAGAATACGCAGGCAGCTTCTATTGGAAGTTTGGCCACGGTGATTGTGGTTCCGGCTGTCCGGTAAGCGGTTATACAGAGGATACTATATTTGGTGCACTCGGAGTTGCCGCCGCTTTTGGCGGCAATCCCCCTTTTGACGTCGAGCAATCCCTTCTTTCTGCCCGTCAGGCGCTTCTCAGCGGTGTCAGCGGCATAGGTGTTGTTTATGAGCACTTGTGGCTGAAGGGTTCAATTTATTATACGTATGCCGGAGAGATGCTTCATATTCTTGCTAAATTGATTATCCCCGGCGACTTGAATCTCGACGGTGGTGTCAATTTCAAAGATTTCGCCATTCTTGCCAATAAATGGCTTGCTTGTGATTGCGCAGCTTGTCCCTGGTGTAATCACGCGGATATCAATCAGGATGGCCAGGTGAATCATACAGACCTTGAAGTTATGGTAAATAATTGGCTTAAAGGTTTTGATAATTAAAGCTCAAGATGTATTTAAGGCTTGAAGAATTTATAAAGAGTTATTGAAAGGAGGTGAGATAAAAAAGAAAAAATAAAACTGACCTGTCCGGAAGACACGGCTCTTTAACCGGCAGGCGGCGGAGGATAAGAGCCCCGGCTGCAGCGGAAGATATATTGGGCAGTCCGTTGCGAGTCGGTTAATAAACCTGCCCAGATAACAGAAAGGAAAGTGTAAAATGAGAAGTACAGTAAGGTTACTAACAGTATTGGCGGTTATTGGTATGTTTGCAATGCCGGCCTTGGCAGGCGATACTGACGGCACACTCTATCAGCAGGAGGGCACGGCAGCAGATGGTTACGCCACAATTAACGCCGATAGTCAAGGCCCCACTGGCACGGACAGTGACAACTGGACGAACTGGAAATACCAGAGCGGCGGCGGAATCTGGACCGGTATCTACCGCGCAGACGGCTGGTTAGAGGTCGAATCAAGCGGTGATCCCGCCCTGGACATCGAGGCTGATATTGAGATGTATTACACAGAAGAGTACGCCAACAATAAGATTTACTTCCATATTGGCAACATCTACACCGCGCTGCAGAATCCTGAAACGGATTTGACGGCCACTTTTTCCGGCACGTTTACCTCGAACAACGGTATGTATATCGGTGTTAGCTTTGAGGGTACCACTAAGACTGTAGATGATATGCTTACAGATGGTGATGGTAATTACACAGGTGAGATTCAGGATGCGATGGTCGGAACCCTAGATGTGCTCGGCAGAGATATCTCCGATGAAGCATTCAACATTAAGATACTCCTGAGTGAGGATGGCGGCGCTACCTATGGTCCGCCGATTAGCTATGGTGACGGAGCTTCAAATACCATCCACGATACTCTTTGGTGGCTGGTTGCCGGAGGCGCTAAAGGAACACACAACGTTACTTACAAAGTCGAGCTTCTGCCTGAAGAGCACCAGGCTGATGGAAATTATAACCTTGATCCGACGCTTGTGGTTGCACCGGTTCTCTAAGATTTAGCTGCTGTAGCTTTTGTTGTTGTCAAAATAGACGTTGTTTGTGTTTGTGTATCGATGTAGAGAGCGGTTCGTTCCTCCTGAAAAAACGGGTATTTGAATTGCCGACCTGTGTCGGAGGGCGAAAAAGAAATTTGTAATAGAGGCGAGCCTATAATTGAGTTGTTAATGAGGTGAATCGGCGTCCGGGATGCGTGTACGGTAAGTCTGTGATGTCGGATTAGCTGCTGGAGTTGCGGTTAGTTTCGGCAGATAACCGGAGTTTATTGCTGATGAAATAAGAACAGAAGCAATACATATTCCGGTGTAGGGACACATCTCGGTCGAGACAGAAAATACGCTGTAGGTAAATGTGCGATGGCAAAGAAAACTAAATACTACCTGTTCTTTGTTATACTGCTGGTTACAGCGGTGTTAGTGACTGTGGGCGCTGAGGCTTTGGGTGTCGACAGCACCGGACGCCAACGTCTTCCCATCAGAGAAGCATTTAAACCGGACAGATATAGAACCAACTGGATATTGCAAAGCGGCGGCGGAACCTGGTCCGGTGTATATCGCAAGGACGGCTGGTTGGAGGAATTCGCAAGCGGTGATCCTAACTTAGATATTAGTTGTGAAATCGAGCTGCATTGCAGTCAAACCTTCGTTAATAACATTGTTTACTTCCACGTAGGCAACCTTTACAACCTGACTCAGGCCCAGCGAACTGCTTACATCGACGGAACATTCTCTTCGAACAACGGGATGTATGCCGGTATCTGTTTCGAAGGTACCGGCAAAACGCCCACCGATATGCTGACAGACGAAAGCGGGAATTACACCGGCGAAATTCTAAATGCGATGGTCGGAACCGTAGATGTGCTCGGCAGAGACATCTCGAGTGAGTCTTTCAATATTAAGATACTTATGAGTGAAGACAGCGGTACTACCTGGCAGACACCGGACGTTTACGGAGCCGATTCTACCGGGACCATCGTTGAAACTTTGTGGTGGTTAATTGCAGATGGCGGTGAAGGCACATACAACTTGAAGTGGAGTGTAGAGATACTGCCGGATATGCACCAGGCAGACGGCAATTACAGATTTGACCCTGTGCTTGTAGTTGCACCGCTTCTCTAATGGGTGCAAACAGCAAGCCGGAGCAGCATCAACTGAGCTTGTAAACAAACAGGCGGGTAGCCTGTTTGAAAGACGTAGTACTCGGATATGGCTTGTATTTTGCCCTTGAGGCGAAGGGCAAGTTTGCCGATATATAAATGATTAAAATGATAAGCGTATTTACGGGGGCGAGAGAAGGAAAGTAAAACTTCGGTCTTGTGGATATATTACTTATCAATTTGCAAAAGCATAATAAACAATTCAGAACAGCAATTTTGGCTTTATTGTCATTTCTAATCTTTCAAACCATTTCAAACACGGCTTTTGGGCAGTTTACTGTCAGCCCGACGATTATTGAGGTTAGAGCTTATCCGGGTGGGATTCGGACGTTTACCGTTAGTATTGGGAATTCAGGCAAAGAAACGCTCGATTGTGAAGTCCGTGTTTCAGCAATGTCCTTGGTGGAGGGAGGATTGCCGGTCGAGGTTGATGATGCCCCGAGAAGCTGCCGGGATTGGATAACTGTTGAGCAGACTACCTTCAGACTGGCGCCTGGTGATGGTATCCGCCTGGTCTGCCGTGTCCAGCCGCCTCGCGATGCCGCCGGCGGGTATTATGCAATCATATCCTGCTATGGTACTCCAACAAGCAGGACTGAGGAATCTGCGGCGGAAGGGCTCGCAGCTACGGTCCAATTCAGCCATCGTGCGCTCGTGCCTGTTCTGCTGACCATTCCGACGGCTGAATTAAAAGCGATTATAGAAGCTGGAAGTCCCATCATCACTAAGAGAGAGGGAACGGGTGGATACAAGTTAAAAATACCTGTGCGCAATCAGGGTAATATACACACAAGGATGAACGGAACAGTTCGAGTTCAGAGCGAGGCAGGCCAGCTTATAGACAAGTTTGAGTTGTCGGCTGGGCGGGGTTTCATCCTCCCTCAGCACGAAAGGTTCTTCTCCGGCAAAGTCCCTATGAATCTACCCGACGGTATATATGTAGCTAATATCAGGCTTGAAGCTGAACTCTCTAATCGACCTATGCGGAACGCATTCAGCTTTTACATTAAAGATGGACTTCCTTCTGTGCAGGAAATCTCGGATGAATTAAGGGCACAGTTGATGGCACAATCAGTCGGTTTTACGGTCGTGCCTCCGCAGATGCAGGTGATGCTGCGTCCTGGTTCTATGCGTTCGCAGCCCGTCGAGCTTATCAATCTCACTAGGGAAACAATCTCCCTGCGAGCCGAGCTGATGGAGTGGTACCGTGGGCCCGACGGCAAGGACATCGTGTCCGACGAACAGCCTCCTCATAAGCGTTCAGGCAAAGTATTGCTGAATCTGAAGCAGCAGGAATTTGAACTGTCCGGCCTTTCCAGGCGCCGTATCCCTGTTGTATTTTCGCTGCCTAAGGAAGCAGCCGGAGACAAATATGCGTCGGTGACTTTCGAGCGTACAGATGTTTCCTCCGAAAATTCTCTAAAAACCCGCCTGCAGCGAAGCGTTTTAATCAGAACTTATGCACAAGGCACCGGCACAGCCGATGCTGACATCACGCAATTCGAAGCTGTTCATAAGCCGAACGGAGTCGTTGATTTGTGCGTACGGTTCAGCAATACAGGTGACATCAGTATTACCCCGGAAGCCTCTTTCAGGATAACGGATAAGGATGGCAATAGCAAAGGAAACCTGAAGCCGGAAGCGCTTCTTTCCTTCGTACAAGCAGGTTCTGAGGGTGTAATAAAGGCACAATGGACCAGGGTATTGGACGCCGGAGATTACATTGCCGAGCTTAGCTTTCGAATAGCACGTAACAAAGTCCCGCTGATAAAACGCACGGAGTTCACCGTGCCGAAGATTGGTGTATCAGGACCAGAAAAAATAAATACGCCCGCTTATGCGGGAAATTGATATCTTCGAAAAGAAACAACAAAAACACCAAATGATTGGAAGTTATCTCGAAGCCTCAAAAAAATGTCGTTTTCAGCATCCTCAGCAAGGTTTTGCAACTGAATTTTGAAGGTCTTTTTCTCGTTTTTTCGTATGTTTGTTTTTAATGCTTTATTAATCACGCTTTGCGATTCATTGAATTAAGTTCGGTTATTATCGGTAGAGCACCTCTGAAAAAATTTTTTGCTTGCAAAAAAGGCCGTTTTTTTATAGAATAGGTCACAGAACAAACTTGTCATGCGGGTCCGGCGTGTAAAAGTTTTTGCTTAAATTGGAGGAGAATGCTTTTGGACAGGCGGGAGGTCCTTAATTAAACTTTCTGGAAGAAGAACGTTATTGTACGTTACGGCATTTGTTTTGGCGATAACAGCCGCCGTGTGATAAATAGATGCCTTCAATGTATAGATTGCGGGCTTCTATGTGTGTTGAGAAAGGACCTGCTATGTCGGATGACAAAAGCAGCAGACAGGAACTAGTGACTTGCTGGTTCTGACAACAAATAAAAAGCGGGGTACAGAGCAATGACGACGACGAGAATAAGCAAGAATAGCGTTAAAGGATTAATTTATTTGATTGGATATGATTCTTTATCGCGTGTTGTCTTTTTAGTTTTGTTTTTTCTGCCGGGATTTTGTGTGCTTCCGAGCCTTTCCATAGCTAAAGGACAGCCAGATATCGTTGAAGCAACAGTGGCAACAGTCGCTCTTGGTCAGGCAGCCTCCGTCAGTGAAACCGCAGTTGATAATCAGCAATTAACTGGAGAACCTTGCGAACCTGCTGCTGAACAAACGCTCGAAAAAGAGATCGAAAAATTAATCGGTTCTATCGAATCCAAATCAGTTTCTTATTCCGTAGCTTATCCACTCCTTGGTGAAAAACAGATACAATTGAGCTTCACACAACTGCAGCCGCCGGGAACATACGGCAGGTTGACTATTAAACAAAATCAGAAAGTTCTGTTTACCGAACATCTCGATATAACCAGTAAAACTCAAAAACAGGCTTTGCTGGAAAAGCTGGAGCAAAGAAACTTATATGTTGCAGTCGCAGCCGAAGACGTGAAAAAGGCCGTTGACCAATTGGCAGATTTACTCAGACCCCAATTGGATATAACTGATAGCAGAATAGTACTCGAGAATGATAAAGAGAACTTAGACGCCGATACTAACGCAACCGAACTGAAGCCGGATTTAAACGGGATTGATGAGCAACAGAAGCCGCTTGTAACCAATATGTTTTACGACACAAGTATTCGACAGGCATTTACAGACATTGCGACCCAGACAGGGGTGATTATCGTTCCTGACATGTCCGTTCAGGGTATAGTCACATGCGAATTGAAAGACGTGCCGTTGGAAAAAGCTCTGGAAATAGTCGCTGCTACCGGCGGCTATGTTGTCAAAAAGATGGATGGGTATTATTTGATAGGTTCTCCGAGTTCAAAAGCCCCTAATTTCCAGACCCTCGGCATAGCGGATGTAGTAATAAGCACTCTTAAGTTTAATTATCTGAAAGCTGAGGATGCCAAGGGTCTTCTGCCTGAGCCGTATACGGATTATATTCAGGCTAATAAGAATAGAAACGAGATTTGTGTAACGGCTCCGCGAGGCATTGCTGAGAAAATTTTAAGCAACCTCAGGGACGCCGACAAACCGCCTCGCCAGATTATGCTGGATGCAAAAATAGTTGAGCTGACATCTGATGCAAAAGAACAATTGGGGATAGATTGGCAGTGGGAATGGCAACATCCTTCTCCCGGCGACAATACGCGCACCGGAACGGCTGCCTTCGATATGACCGAAAACGCCATCGAGCTGGGATATGCGACAACTGCTGAGTTTACAAAGTCTCTTTCGCTGACACTGGCGCTTTTGTGCCAGAATGACTCGGCAACGATAGTAGCCAATCCGCGCGTTACTGCGATGGACGGCAAGAAGGCTGAAATAAAGGTTACCACGGAGGAATATTTCAAAATTACAACGGGGCCGGCAACGTATGCTTATGCCACAATCCAGACTATCGAGTCCGGCATTACGCTTGAAATGACTCCGCGGATAGGTACCGGCGATGAGATAACTCTCGAGGTCAGCCCGGAGGTCAGCGATGTCGTGGGTGTAGGTTCCGAAGGTTTACCGAAGATAACACGTCGTAAAGCCACAACTACTGTACGAGTCAAAAATGGAGGAACCGTCGTCATAGGCGGAATGGTAAATAACACCGTTCATAATATGGTCAGCAAAGTTCCTCTCCTTGGTGATGTGCCCATTTTAGGGTACCTTTTCAAAAGTACAGAGGAAGAAAAAAGCACAAGGGATATTCTTATTTTCATAACTCCGCATTTCTTGCCTGACAATGCTGACTTGGAAACAAATATGGCGACACTTAAAGAAAGACCAGTCTATGAACAGGTTGAGCCGGCTGGAGAAAAATTCAGAGAACAGTTACATGAACTTCTGTCGCTCAACTAAAGGCAAAATGGGGTATGTGAACGTGAACGTTAGAAGATTTGTTGCTTTATGGTTGTTGGCCGCTCTTTTTGCTGTGCTTTTGCTGACTTTGATGAGCAGTTGCGCCAGCCATCAGATGAGTGTTGTTCCACAGCGCAACGGGGATTCTATTGTTCTAAGTCCCGCGCAGGTAATCGCTCTTATGAGACGGGCTGACTTCTCTGATGAACAGATAGAAAATCTCGGAGCAGAACTTCGCGACGCATTGGCATTTTACGGTGCTGCCCGGATTAAATCGCAAGACAGTGTCGAGGCACTATTTATAACGGATGGCTGTCGTATCTATGGCGCTGTCTCTGGCCGTGGGATATTTTTTTATGATGTCTGCAAAAAACCTCTATACTATCAGACCAGATAAGAGCTGGGAGATAGACATTTAATACACAACGCATTTTTTTTGCAGTGTGCTGTTACGTAAGGAAAACAAAATTGGGCCTGCCCCGGTACTGGGCCAGGCCCAACGTCTGTGAAGATTAACTGGTGAAGATACAGTTAATCTCACGCGATTTAATCGTCACCAAACATTACTGCTTCCGGCATCTAACTATTGCCGGCTCATCCCCTAATCAGAGATTGCAAAAACCCAGTAAATTAGAAAGCAAAGATAGTGTACTTTGGTTAATGATGGCATGGTTTTTTTAATTCGGGCCGAACTAATTCACATGGCCCCAATCTGGCGCAAACACACGATAACTTCTCTTGGGGTAATAAAAAAGTGTGTGTTACCTGCTTTCCTTAGGGTTTCTTAAAGGAAACTTATCTCTTCTCTCTCCACAGAGTGATTAGTCCTCCGGTGAACAGAAGTAAAAGCATTGCAGGTTAGGGGATGGTAATGTCGTTGAGAACAATCTGAACTTTCCATCGATCACCGCCTACGTGGCGGGGAAAGGTTTAACCATCTTTTCTTATACTATAAACGAATTTTTGTCAATTATTTTTCACGTGATTTACACATTTTTTTTAAAAAATTGGTGAAAACGCATTTTTAGCTGAAAAAGAGCGATTTTAATAGGACATATACACAGCGAACCTTTTAAACGTTCAAAACGGCAAAAAATCTTTTATTGCAAAAACTATTTCTATCGCTATGGGATTTGTTCATCGATATTTTACTACACTTTAATCATTATAAAAAGACGTAAAAAAGTCGTGCAACAGGATTTACCCCTATATGCTTCGAATAGGGCTTGGGAATAAGCGTTTATGACAAAATAGAAAATAAAAAGGGCCTGTCCTTTATCGGGACAGGCCCAATATCTATGAACACTAACCGCT
>CAZBMW010000037.1:0-12097 GCA_964493425.1 uncultured Pirellulales bacterium | reverse complement strand
TAAATTTGGCACGGTTTTTGCATACACCTAATATGGTATATAATTTGCATACCATAACCGGCGAAATAAAATATATATAAATATAAAAAAAATAATTGATAAACGCCGTTAATGGTGTTATATTGTCGTCTGGATGCCTCAAAAACCAAAACACAGGAGGCGTCCTAATGGAATTATTATATTGTAAAGGAGGTGAAGAAATTGAGTATTTTAAATATCCAAAACTGCACTTATCCCTTGGCACAGCTCATGAGTGAAAGCATGAGCGCAGTAACGACCGGCGATCCCGAAGATATCGTGCGGCTGCAGGTGCGCGGTGAGGCGCTCCGGTCATATCTGAACGCGATGTTCGAGTTTATCAGGATGTGCCCCAACTGCCGGCAGCGCATCAAAGAAGCGATAGACACGGCTGATAAAAAAAAGACAGGAGGATGACATGAGTCGTAAAAAACCGCCAGTTCAACTGTCGTTGTTCGAGACATGCCCCAGCTGCGGCAGTCAGCAGACGTACTACCGCCGAAAATCGAATACCTATGCCTGCAAGCGATGCCCGGCGGTGTTTTATTTAACCCGGGCGGGTAACCCTCGGATTATCCGCCGCAGACAGGAAGGAGAAAAGTAGTGATGTGTAAAATTACCGACGCAACTGGGACCCCTGGAGCCTGGGCGCTGCTGATTATTGTGGTGTTCGTGCTGTTTATGGCGGCTCTGGGCATTGCTGTTCAACCCTAAAACAAGAGGAGGTAGTAAAAATGGCAGTAAAACAAAAACAGGCAACTGACGCATCACCAACCCCAACTCCGGAGGCGGCTCGCCCGGTCGGCTCCTATCAGGCTATGTACGAAGCGGCCCAGGAGAGCGGCCGCACCAAAGAGCTGACCGCGCAGTATTTCGAGTTTAAGCAGCGCGGTGACGGCTTTGTAGGCCTGCTCAAAGCCCGCAACGAGGTTGCGGGAAAACTGGGCGGCAAGCCTTACAGCCAGTACATGTTCGAGACTGATGACGGCCTGGTAAAATGCGCATTCGGCGCCGCCACGGACGGTGACGCCGGCCAGCTGATGACCATCGGGTCAGTCTACAGTGTTGTGTTCGAGGGCCAGGAGAAAATTGCCGGGGGCCGGAAAGTCAACCGATTTAAGATCGTGCGCGTGGTGACCGAGCAGGAGGCGTCGGTCGGCGGTCCGGAGGACATTCCGTGGTAGGCTTAGAAATTAGGCAGCAGGAAAGGGGGTGTGAATATGACTACTCGGTCCACCCGGAATAAAATTCGTTTTCAGGCCGAAAAAGCTTACGCGGATATTGACCGAGCCCTCGGGCATCTTAAATATCTGGATGAGCTGCAGGAAGGCCGGAGCGGCTATATTGAGCGCTACTTGCCGCGACTGGTAGAGCTGATCATGGAATTAATGGTTGTTATGACACAGTTTCGTGACGGGCTTTAAACAATTAACCCCCGCCTGATGAGCTGCTGGCGCGTCGGGCGGGTTTTTTACAGGAGGTGAGTATGATTACAGTACCGTTCAGTGATGAGGAGTTTACGTGTAAATGCGGCTGCGGCCAAAATCAGGTCAGCAATAATTTGCTGACCCGGCTGACCGCGACCCGGCTGATCGCCGGAATTCCATTCGTGATCACATCCGGCTATCGCTGTCCTAAACACGAGTGGGAGGTGTCAGGCAGGTCTTTTGGCCCGCACGTTGATGGTCTGGCCGCCGATATCGCGTATACTGACAGTAGAGCTTTATTTGTCATACTGGATTCCGCGCTGTGTGCCGGCTTTATCCGGATTGGCATCGGGCCCCATCACGTGCATTTAGATATAAGCAGTTCAAGAGACAATTGGGTTATGTGGTTGGAGGGTGTTTCTACGGCTGCACCCGAAAAACACCAGGGAGTGTATGAAAATTAAACTGGCACGAATTTTGCCTTATTGACAACCGGCAGCGGGGTGTTAAAATAGACGCGGTGTGAATGCATCACACCGCGTTTTTTTTCCACTCCAAAACTTCAGGAGGCTTCCCGATGGCAGTAGATCCTAAAGTCGTTGATGATTTATCCAACCACATCGACCGGATGGTTGAACTCAAAAAATATCTGGATACGCTGTATTATTCTCCGGAATTTGCTACGTTTTTTAACCGTCCGATAATTGCGGCCCTGGTGAGCGCCGCCGAGTACCTGCAGAAAAATCTGATTAATTTCCGCGACCGCTACATTCAGCGGCACACCACTCCCGGGGCGTAGCCATGCTGGCGACACCCTTGGGGGAAGTCCGAGCTTGGGCCCGAGCTCTGATGCCGGAATTTGTGGCTCGCGGCTGGAATACGGTCCAGATCATCAATCAGCTGAAAATTAACATCGGACCTGGCCTGTATCGGCGTCAGACCATGCTGGATGATATCCGCGAGTTCACCGGTATGCGTAAAAATCGGGGGGCGCTGAAACAATTAGGCGGCGCGAAAATGCCTGACCGGGCGATGATGACCGAAATAGATTTACGGAGACCGTATAAATACCGGGTGATCGGAAAAGCGACATATATGGACATCGAGACGGCGCAGCCGATCACAAAAAATATATCCTGGTACGACGACACGCTGCGACCTAAAGACAATTGGATAGCGCAGTATGATTTCCAGCGCCAGCAGGCGGATTACCGGTCGGACTGGCAGTTGCTGGACTTCGAATGGATTGATGTGCAGCATAATCAGGGAATGGGATATTGATTACCGATTATCCGCAGCATTTAATCCGGCGAAATCATGCCTTGTATCGGCCCACCCGCATGTTGTTCCTGGACACCGAGACTAAAACCCTTTCAGTAAAAAAAGTGCTGCAGCATCGCATGCAAATGGCCTGGACGTGTTACCGGAGAATCCGCAGCGAGCGCGGGGTGGACACGGAGAAATGGCATTACTGGCAGAACGCGGAGTCTCTGTGGCGGTATGCCGAGGGCCTGGCTCAGGAAAAAACCGTCCTGTATATATTCGCCCATAATATTTTTTTCGATCTACAGTGCAGCGATTTTTTCTACCATTTCACCCGCTGGGGATGGGTGCTGCAATTTTTATATGATAAGGGCTTGACGTATATCCTGACAATCCGCAAAGGGCGCCGCAGCATCAAATGTTTGTCCACTACCAACTACTTTCCCTACTCCCTCAAAAAATTAGGCAGCATCATCGGCCAAGAAAAACTGGAGGTGGATTTTGCTGCCGCCACCAGGCGCGACCTTAAAAAATACTGCCGGCGAGATACCGAGATTGTGGTTAAAACGATGGAGAAATATTTTACGTTCATCAACAAGCACGATCTGGGAAAATTCGCCGCCAGCCGCTCCGGCCAGGCGTTTACCGCATACCGGCACCGGTTTATGGACAATAAAATTTACACTCATCGTGATGAGGACCTCAGCGCATTCGAGCGCCGAGCCTATTTTGGGGGTCGGGTGGAGTGTTTTGAAATCGGTGAAATAAAACGCGGGCCGTTCGTGCACTTGGATGTGAACAGCATGTATTCCTACGTTATGCGAACCCACCCTTACCCGATACGGTTGATGGCATACGAAAAAAACTGCAGTGTCGACCGGCTGCGGAATCTGCTCAAGAAATACTGCGTGGTGGCCAGGGTTGGACTGGACACCGACGAGCCGGCCTATGGGGTGCTGCGGGGGCACAAACTGGTATTCCCGGTAGGGCGGTTCACCGCACACCTCTGCACGCCAGGCTTGGCGTACGCTTTAAGTCACGGCCATCTACTCCGGGTTGATGAGCTCACCAGCTATGAGCGGGATAGTATTTTTATCCCGTATGTCGATTATTTTTCAAAACTCAAGACCCATTACAGCAAAACCGGCAACACCGCGATGCTGCAGATCACAAAGGATTTTTTAAATCACCTGTACGGTAAATTCGCCCAGAAAACACCGTGCATCGAAGAAGAAGAAGACATCACGTTTGATGGCTACTTCCGGGAGGAAATCTACGACATGCTGTCCGGTAAAACCGAAGTCGTAACTAAACTGATGAACAAGCGTTTTTTAATTTATGGTGAAGAGCCGGCCAAAAACTCCATGGTGGCCATCGCGGCGCACGTTACCGAACATGCCCGTTTCCGGCTGTGGGAGTTAATGCGGCAGGCCGGGCGGACAAAGGTGTTGTACTGCGACACCGACAGCATCAAACTCAGGCAGCGGGATTACGCCCCGGAGAAAATGGATATTGATCCCCATCGCCTGGGGGCCTTGAAAGTTGAAGGGATAACCAAAAAACTACACTTGTACGCTCCGAAATACTACACTACTGAAAAGCGTGCAAAAATAAAAGGAGTCCCCCTTAATGCTGAAAAATTGGGGCCGCATAAATACCGCTATACTACATTTCCCAAGCAGGCTTCCCATCTGAACAAACAAATCACCCGCTTCTACTACACCGAAGAGGTGATAAAAATACTCCAGACCAGATACACAAAGGGAATTGTCACTGAAAAAGGAAAGATTCTGCCGCAGCGGCTCAACGAGTTTTAGTCTGGGATTTGGCGGCCCGGGCGGCTTCTTTCATTTTTTGGATTGAGGCTTGATCGATCGGTTGAGTTTTCTGCAGCGCGTTGACCACTTTTTTTATCATGTCTTTTGGATTTATTTTTACTGCCATCATTTTTACTCCTATGTTTAACCGGCTTTTTTCATTCCCACCAGTTTTTCGTACCAGTCGATGTAGTGGCTGCCGTATCCAAGCCGCTGCATTTCCAGCCGGTAGTCATCTTTGGTGATGATTTTGTTGCGGTAGAATTTGTCCAGGTCACTTTTACTCGGCACCTTCATGTCTTCAAACACATCAATCTGCCAGGTGTCCATCAACACATCAATGCGGGCCCCGGGCAGGTTCATGGCAGCCAGCCGCTGACGGGCGTCATTGCTGGTAATCAGGTTGTTCTTAAACCGGTCCCCCACGTTTTTAACGGCCTGCTCCTGCAGTTTGACAGTTTGCTCATACTCGGCGTAAACGACTTGAAATTCGGCCTGGTCGTTTTTATACCCCGCATCGATCAGCAGGCTGAGAGCATCAGCGCGGTTCATGAGCCCGTCGATATAGGCTTTTACGACCATCTGCTTTGTTAGTTTTTTATCGTTCTCCGCATTGTACTTGATGGTAAACCGCGCCATCCGAACCGCGTTTTCCTCATTGTATCCCTGGTCCATGTACACTTTCACCAGCTCATCATTCGAGAGCACCCCCAGGTCGTGCATGCGGCGTGAATCCACGCGGGTTAGAGGTTGATAGGCAACAGCGGTCAGCTTGTCCCGCCAATAGGGCGGAATTTCTACCGTCCGAAACAGCAAATCCAGTTCTTTAAAACCAATAACACCCCGGTGCAGCATCTCGAATCCCATTTGCAGCGACGGCTGCTGCCAATGAGAGATCCAGTACTTTCGGGCCCAGAACTCCGACACGCCCTGCTTTTTCAGCCATTGCACCTGCTCGGCTGGAAATTCGTCTTCCAGACCCATGAGGGAAATTGAATCGGGCTCAAACGCCTCATGAGCCACCATCGTGAGCAGATCCTGCGGGCCGGGAATGATTTCCCAGCTGTTGATTACTTCTTTTATGCGGGTGTCGGTATACCCGAGCTCGCGCATACGCATAAACATTTCGTCTTCCGAAAGTACGCCGCGCAGGAACAGCGTACGGATCGTCATCTCATCATACAACCGATAATTGGCCAGAAACATCAGATCGATCATTTCATCGCTGAACCCGGACTCCTTAAGTTTGTGCCTTATTTCACCGGTCTTCTCCGGAGCGATGAACGCCGCTCCGATAATAGCCTGCGGCTGAGGTATTTCCGGAGTAAATTGAGTGGCCAGGCTGTGGCGCAGATCACCGGATGAGTAGTATTGTAATTGGTCATTATACCGCATAACGGTGTTCCAAAAAAAGAACACGTACGACAGCAAATCCAAGGGGTAGGGCAATTTTTCGTACTGTTTCACCTCTTGAGCGGTTTCAGGCGTCATAATACCGGCCTGCACCCAAACTGCCAGCATCTCATCCCAATTGGCCACAAACGTTTTGCGGAAAAGGTTGACGAACCCCTCCCAAAAATTCTCCACAAACGCCGGAATAATTTCGGTAAAACCATTCCACACGCTTACAAACATCGCGGCAAAAAAACTGCGTGCCTGTTTCCAAATACTACCGGCAATTACTCCGGTGTCCTCGGGTGCGGGAGAAGCAGCCATAGGTTCATCATTATAGTCGTCAACCAAACGCCACCTCCTAATAATCGCCCACAAACCAGGTTTTTCTGATCGTGGGCGGCACCGCCGCCGGGCGCTGCGGCCCCGGTATTTCCTTCGGAAACCCTTCTGGAATGGGTAGGATTACTTCCTTTGCCTGCTGGATCGAGGCCAACTGCTCAATGGCGCCGGCAGCTTCACCGGCGACTGCATCCGAGGTCCGGCTGACCGAGCGCATGGCCACTGCCGCGATTTTGTCCTCCTGCTGCCGGCGTTCAAAGCGAGGCATGTAGTTCACTTCTGACAGATAATCCCCCGGCCTTTTCAGCCGCTTGATCAAGTCTGCTGCTTCTGATCGATTTTCGTTCTGCCTGCCGCTTAGGTTGGCGATAACAGCGTCCAGCGTCCGGAGCTTGGGTGCATAAACACTATTGATAAAATTGTCATATTTAGTGAATATCGGCGACAACATCGGCTCAACCCGTTTGCGGATATCCTCCGGCAAATCCTTTATAAACCGGGCCATGTCGCTGCGAACGGTAGTAATTTCTGCTGCCGTGTCTTCAACCGCCTTGATGGTTTCACCGAGTGTTTTGATAATAACACTCTGCGACTTCGCTTTGCTGTCCATGGCGGGTTTTACAATCCAGTCGTCCAGATCGCTGAACAACTCTCCGGGTTTGTTTTTATACTGCTTGGCTTTTACGGCTATCCTGCTCATGGTCTCGTTTAAATGGTTGAGCCAGGTAATCTCCCCAATGTCATAGCTCTTGCCAACAGCGCTGCTGGCATCCAGTACGACCGCCCGAGCGTTCCTGAATGCCAATGCAATAAACTGCGGCGCAAACCCGAGCGCACTAGACAGCTCTGAAATACTGCTGTATACCCCTGTCATCATCTGCCGGTAATCCTTCGACACCAGCATAGCCAGCGAGTTGACTTCCAGGATAGTGGAAAAGTGGATGGCTTCCAAAAAAGCTCCAAAACTTTTGCTGAACGATCCAACATACTCGGAAACGGTCGCATAAATAGAAGACAATTCATCGGCAACCGGCGCTAAGGCTGGTATGAAATAAATCGCCGCCGCCGCCCCGGCCGCCAAGACAATGGGCGCGGCGTCCCCTACCACGTCGGCTACGGTTTGGTAGGCGCCGGACAAGGCGTCACCGACTGCGTCAACGACCGATGACACCACGTCCGACACCACGTCCACAACGTCCGACACCACGTCGGATACGACGTCAAACACACTGGACACGGCGTCCGCCACGAATCCCATTTTTACCCAAACTCCTTCAGCAGGGTCTCGCGGGTCTCCTTGGCCCAGGTTAGATGATCCTCCAAAGCCTGCACATCCATCCCGAGTTTTTTAAGCGTCGCGATGGATTTCTCCGCTCCGGCTATTTTTTCATTCATAGCTGTCAGGCTTTGCCTGGCTTGGGGCGTTAATTTTACAGTATTGCTGCCTGGCATTTACTTCCCTCCTGTTGTAATAGTAAAAAATACCACTACTGCGGCGGAATCGGAATGTTTAAAACCCCGAGCAGCAGCAGCGCCAAAAAATCGTCTACCGGGTTATCGGTCGCCTTGGCTTTATTATAAAAATCAACTGCAAAACTGCGCAGTAAATCCCGCAGGGCCGGGGTAATGGCCTGCAGCATTTGACCGATAAGCGGCAGCAACAACATCAACCAGTTCGGCATTCAGCACTCACCTCCTTTCTTCATGACATATAACCCCTATCTCCCGTTTCAGCCATTTCATATCGCTTTCGATGCTGCTCAACCGACGCTGAACCTGAAACAGCACCACGAACACAAATCCTATCGCCGCCAGCAGTATTTCAAAAACAGGAGACATAATCACAGCTCATATCCGTGCAGGAAGCCATACACATAGCAGTTGGCCGCATTGGATTTGAGCCGGATATAGTACAGCGAAGGCGCTTCGATGGGCGTTGTAAGCTGTATGGTCGCGAAATTAGTGGTTCCGTTGGCTGCGTTCATCACGATTATGCTGTACAACGTGCTGTCGCCGGCGTCGTTCACCATGATCTGGCCTTGGGCGTTTCCGCCCGACTGGTTCAGCACCGAGATCGTCAAGGCTGTAATATACAGCGTTTTGCCGGACGTTACGCGCCGCAGAAGCGGCTGGCTGTTGTCTGCGACTGTCGACACCGCTATTTGCGCAGCAGCGTCCGGAATTTTTCCGACCGGAATCGCCTCGCCTCCGGAATAAATTTTAGCCAGCAGCTTGTCTGTGGCCACGGAGTTTAAAGCAGCCTGCAGGTCATCGATTTTCTGCAGCGCTGTAATTATCGCATCCTGTTTGCTGCTGGTGGCAAAACCGGTCAACGGGGACTGCTCTTTTGTTTTCAGGGCGCCGGCATCCAGCGCAGCCGGCAGTCCTCCGGCCAGCAGTGTTTCCAGAGCGTCGGTGTTTATCGGCACCTCCACACCGCCCACTTTACCCTCTATCGGGATTGGATCGGCGCCATCCGTTCTCATAACACCCACAGCCTGCGATAGATTGGACATTGAGTTTGGTATCATAAATCCTCTCCTGCTAAAACGGCGTGACCTGCTGCTGCCACAAGCTGCCGCTGTAGCTGCCGGCGTCCGCCATAATATTCTCCCACTGCAGCACCAGACTGGTCTGGTAGTAGATTAGTCTGCTGATCATTATAGAATAGTAATTGTTGGTCTGGTCATATTCACTCAAAATCATCGGGCCGGCACCCGGCAGATGGTAGCCCTTGGTGTACAGCCAGCGCACCTGGAAGGCCATGGTATAGCTGCCATCGATTATCACAAGCAGGTTGTCGGCGCTGTGATCAGTAGAAAACTGCACTGAAATGAGTCCGCCTTTGATCCAGGCGGGGGTGTTGGAGGTGTACAGCGTAGTGGTTGCGCTTCCTGCCAGAGCCCCGCTGAACACGTCAACTGTGGGAGCAGCAGCTGCCTGCCCAACTGTTATTTTGGCCAGATCCTGCTGCGCAATATTTGTTGCCAGATTGCCCACACTTTGGCCGGCCAAATCAACACTCACCTGCTGCAATGTCTGCTGAATGATGTCCACAAACGCTTTTAAAGTGTAGTCCGGAGCGTCGTCTCCCATAATTCACCTCAGCCAGGGAAAAGGAGAAGCAATTGTCTCCTCGGCCTGCTTCTCCTTCCGAGCCTGCTGCTGCATGGACAAATTGTCCAGCAGCTGCACAAAATAATCATAAGCATAGGTTGGTAAAAAGCGTGCAACAAATACTTCCTCATCCACCAGTCCTATACGAACCTGCACTTCGTGAGAGTAATCACTGGATAAATTATAAGTATAGACTGTGAATTCGTAGGGAGCGACGTTTTTGAGATAGGTATCAGGAAAACTAACATGCAGGTTGTCGCCATGAAAAAATTCACCGGGACTGCTCGGCCATACCTGATAACTGCCGTCCCAGACAGCCGCGTATAATTTTCCGGCGGCCCCAAAATGCATATCCAGCTCGAATTGGTAGACTAAGCCTCCAGTAACTTTCAGCCGGGTCAGCAGCGGCGAATCCGCCTGCGTGTTGGCCGGAGTAGTGATTGACGCCGCATAAATCATCTCTACTCCCGCATGGCATCTAGATATTGCACGTCAATCGATTTGACATTACTACCGATTTTAACATATACCCCACGACCAAAATAAACCGGCGCACCGGGCAGCCATGCGCTCATACCGCCGGCTGCACAGGCTAAATCCTTCTTAATCTCATCCTGGTCCGACTCACCATCATAGAGCGCCGCATCCGCTGCGCCAACCCCATCGGAAACAATTGAGGCCGCATAGACGTAACACGCTTTGTGAGTTAAAACTCTACTCCCAGTCGCCCGGTCAAATGCTGTTTTTTGTGAGTCGCTGATGCATTCTATCGTTGAAGCACCCATAGCCGCCACCTCCCACTGGTTTTGATTTCATGAGGGTAGTGACCATCACCACCCCTGTAAGCTTGAAAATATCATTCAATCAGTAGGGCCGATACTGCTGCAGAAAGATTTGTAAAGTTTCCGTGCCCGCCAGACCTGCAGCCCCCGTAACATCCAATTTGAGGCTCCTGAGCCGGGTCACATCGTAATACCCCCCCGGCTCATCTTTACTCTGGCAGGGAATATCCCATACCCCGTGCGGCAGCCAGCCGCTGACCATCGCATTTGCGTTAGTGGGGCCGGTCGCGCAAATGGCCTTGAACCTCCCACCATCACCATCATAAAACGCCATGGCCCCGGCGGCAATCGCGGCGGCCCACTCGTTGATATTCCCCACCACCCGAGTTGTAGGTGTGCAGTAGCGATTACCTGAAGTGATAGTAATCGGAAAATAAAGCACCTCACTGAGCATCGGAGTTCTGGCCGTAATAGCCCGCAAAATGTCCTCCGTCCCGTGGTCGAACGGGACCTTCTTGTCCTGGTTTTCACTCACCTTGATGTTAGCGACATTCTGGTTGGGCTCGGTCCCGGCCTCCTGCTGGCGGATCAGCAGTTTCCGATACGGATAATCCAGCGGCATGTCTGTGTACTCATGCCCCGAAGCGGTCATGATGTAGCTTTTGACCTCCTTATGCATCAGAAAACCGACCGGATTAATTGTTTTCTCATCAAACATCGCCGCCCATACTTTTAATTTATTAGTAGACGCCGAATTCCCGCCGGCATCAATATCGAGGGTTAATTTCAGCTGCGGATTGCGGAATTGCTTCGGATCAAACGCCAACATTTCATCCCACAACCAGCGTCCGAAATTGATACCGATGAACCGCTGCACGCTCATCCCGTTTAGATACGGATTCCAGTTGGGCCGCAATACCAGGTTGTGATACCAGTCCACGGCCTCCGCCTCATACCCAGACAAACTAAACAACTTGTCCGAGCCGTCCACCAATTCAATCTTGGTCAAACACGCGATGGCGTGCGCCGTGCTGGTGTCACCATCATTGACCACATCCAGCCCAACAATAATCTGACTTATCGGATCCTGCGCGTCGATGTCTATAATTTCCGTTGCATCGGCGGTGTAGGATTTCTGCTCGAAAATCGTATTAAGTCGATAATCCATTAGTCGCCCCCCTCCCGCGTTAGCCGCGACGCTTAAATTTGGAGACCTCCCTGATCTGGGTCACCATCCGATTGATGTTGTCTTCTAACGTCGTGTCCGGCATCGCCTTAACCTTGGACTGAACATTGTCAAGGTAAGGCAAAAACTCATCTGCAAACGCTTTGACTTTCGGAGCCGCCGCGTCGATCCCGCTGGCCACGCGGTTCAATCCCTTATCGACCATTTTGCTCTTCCAATCTTCCAGGGACACCCGGCTCAAGCCCCGGGCCCACTTACCGCTGTCAATTGCCGCAACGATATTTGCCCGCATTTTGTCTGCCTTGGCGGCAGCTTTTTTTGTCGGCGCTTCACTGACTCTTTCGACCCCGCGCCGCATGTCTTCCAAAGCTCCTTTCAGGCGTCGGGCGTGTTTTTCAACAAACTCCTCGCTGGATACCTTTGCCATGCTGTATACCTCCTATATAAAATTTACAAAATTGTAAGATTTGCGTCCCCGTGGGCCCTATTAGTTTGTTTGGACAATAACAACATTTTTGTAACACTGTCAAGCAAAAGTTACAAAAATGTAACAAATTCTCCACCACCCCCATACGCAGTTTTTCCGAAGATTGGGTCCCCCCCGAGGTTGTTTAATTGTTTGGCATAAATATTGCATAGGGAGGCGAGTTTTTATAGACGCACGTCTTTGGTGGATTTATGAAGAGTATTTTTATAGTTAAGCGGCCAGTCCGGGTTTACAGGGTGGTGTGGTTTGATATTTCAGCCAGCCAC
>CAZBMW010000036.1:0-12315 GCA_964493425.1 uncultured Pirellulales bacterium | reverse complement strand
AACGGCTTCCGTCATCTTGCTCCCACACTGCAACGGCGTTTCCACTGCCGTCTACTGCTACCTGCGGCTCATTAGCAGTTCCTGTGTTCGTCTCAATCAGTTCTGCCGTTCCCCATCCGGTTCCAGCGACATAACGGTTTGACCAGATGTTATAACTGGTTCCGTCATATTGAATCCACACCACAACGGCGTTTCCACTGCCGTTTACCGCTACCTGCGGGTCACTGGCATTTCCTGTGTCCGTCTCAATCAGTTCTGCCGTTCCCCAACCGATTCCCGCGACATAACGGTTTGACCAGATGTTATAACGGGTTCCGTCATGTTGACGCCACACCGCAATGGCGTTTCCACTGCCGTCTACCGCTACCTGCTGGCTAACAGCAGTTTCTGTGTCCGTCTCAATCGGTTCTGCCGTGCCCCAGGGTGGGTTTTCAAGTGCTGCTATACGTGCTTCAAGAGAGGCTATCAGCACTTCTAATTCAGCTGCGGACGTTGTCTGAACTGTGCCATCAGGAAACTTAATACCATCTACACCTGGTATACCACTAATATGCAGTTTCTCGTCTGGACTATTCGTGCCGATACCGACATTGCCGTCGTTGTAGTAAATATCCGCACCATTAACTTGCCAAAACGGGTCGCTGCCGCCGTTGAGGGCGTGAATAGCATACGGTGTAGGTGTTACTTCCTGCCGCGGTTCCAGGACCGTATAGGCATTGGGGTCATTCATATCGCCCGGCCGGATACCAATGTCCAGCCATCTTCTACTTCCATCAAAGACGTCGCTACCAAAGTCCAGTTCCACTGTGAAGTAACCGTCGATAACATCAAGGTTCGGCTCGTTGACAGGACCAGCTATCAGAATACCATCGCAGGGATCATCAAATAACTTGAATTGTAAATCATAGAGGCCATCAGCCACATCGTTGCCATCTATAAGTTTTCCCTGATACGTAAAGGCCGTGCCAAGTGGTTCTGCATCGCCGACCTTCGGTAAACAGAGCATTAGTCCCGTAGCCATAACCAGAATTGTTAAAATTTTCTTCGCTTTCATTTTCTCCGCCTTTTCAAAAAAATATTAATAATTTTTAAAGAATATGATTTTTACCAGTGACCGCACTTTCTCCAAAAATCTTTATTTTCAAAGAGTATTTTTTTATACACTGCCTCCGTTTATCGTGTACCACGAGATTGAGTAATCCGCACCCACCATTGAAATGGTAACCAATACTATTATTAATAGGGTCAATGCTTTCATTTTATATCTTTCTGTTTTATTCATTATTGACTTGTTTTTTTAATAACGAACCGGCACATAAATCGCCGTCATCTGCATATTCTCCAGGTTCGTCACCACCGAGGAGGTCACATTGCCGTAAAAGGTGACTGTACCACCCACACCATTGAAATAAGTAGTATACTGGACGCAGAACGGAATATATTCATCGCTGGAGTTATTACTTATCATTGTACATTTTTCGTTACTGGTTGGGGTTACCCCAATGCATATAGTAGCAATACCGGGGTCGTCGATAAATGTAGTGCCGGTAAATGTTACGATGATATAGCCGGCCTCGGGAAGCGTTAGCGAAATTGATCCTACATTGTTCCACCCACCGGGAACATTAGAATAATCGGAAAAATCGCTGTATTCACAGCCAGGCATATTAGAGGCATGGATCTTTCCGTTTACCTGGAGTTTCGATGTCGGACTTGTTGTCCCGATGCCAATATTGCCATTCTGCTTCACGTTTAATGCGTTTAGCGATCCTGCTTGCACCAATAAAGGGTCTCCTCCGTCAGCCCTAACCACAAGTCCATTGTCTTGAGGTCCTGTGCCCAGATTATGGAGGCCGGCAATCCATGTGTTAGCGCTGTTCTTTTTGACATGAAGCGGATAGGCTGGGCTTGCGATCCCGATGCCGACATTGCCCCCCCCATTTACCAGAATGACATCTCCGTCAATATAATAATTCAAACCTGTTTTACCGCTGCCCGTTGAGTCCATAATCAGCCAACCACCATGAGCGTCTGAACTCGCAATAATGGAAGGCTCACCAGATGCGCGACCAACACCCAACGCCGCACCGGATGATGGGCTTGCAATCCCCAGCTTCGCCTCCGGGCTCGTCGTCCCGATACCGACATTGCCGGCCGGCCCCGGAGAACCTCCTCCGTATCCTTCGCCTCCCTCACCGGGCAAGAGAATGACATCCCCGCCGGCCTCCCCGTCGTTCTGCATTGCCCATCCATCCCCTCCATTTTGGGCCTTGAGCACAACATCGGCGCCCACAGTGCCATCCATCGCCTTGCCGCCATCAACATGCAGCTTGCCCACCGGACTCGTCGTACCAATGCCGACATTTAACACATCATCCACAAACATCCCGCGAGTCTGCAACGCATATGGCGTGGCTGTTACCTCCTGTCGCGGACTCAGGGTAGTACACCGCCCTTCGCTGTCACCAGGCTGAACGCAGATCTCAAGCCACCTCGCATCGCCATTGAATACGCTGCTTCCAAAATCCAACAACACCGTAAAGTAGCCGTCATAGACGGCTAGGTCGTTTATATCAACCGTACCGTCCAACTGATTTCCATCCTCCACGGCATCATACAGCTTGAATTCAAAGTCATACAGCCCGTCCGCCGGTCCATTGGCATCCATCAGACGTCCCTGATACGTAAAGGCCGTGCCCATTGGTTCTGAATTGCCGACTTTTGGCAAGCAGACCAGCAGACCTGAAGCTATAACCAAAACCGTAAAAATTTTTCTCGTTTCCATTTTCCCATCCTTTCAAAGAAATCATTAATATTTTCAACAATAGTGACTTGACTTTTTGCTGATTCCACTTCCTCCGAAAATTTTTAACTTCAAAGCGCAGCTTTCGTGTGCAGAGATATTTTCAGGAAATCTTCAGAATCATGCTAATATAACCGCATTTTCATCGTCGTCCGCCTCGGAAAAAATATTTAAGATGATGTGATTATAAAGGACTGTGGAAATTTTGTCAATAAAAAATGTTCTTACAAACCGGTATTCAGCAAAACTATGAACTCAACCGAAACTGCTAAAGCACGGCGAAATATACTAATCAGGAATACATTTAACAACAAATACTTGATTATATTCACTCGTCTGCTTATACTACGAAACAACTTTTTTAAGTGATAACAAAAATGCGATTTACAAAGATGCACGGTTTGGGCAATGACTTCATTTATGTAAACTGCTTTGAAGAGAAGATTGAAGAGCCTTCGAAGCTGGCGCAGGTGGTCAGCGACCGTCATAAGGGAATCGGCTCGGACGGATTAATCCTGATTTATCCCAGCAGAAAAGCAGATGTACGTATGCGGTTATTCAACGCCGACGGCAGCGAAGCAGAGACGAGCGGTAATGGAGTAAGGTGTCTTGCCAAGTACAGCTACGAACACAAACTCGCAAAGCCCGGACCTGCATTCGAGGTACCCGGCCAGCAGGTTTTCGCAGCTTCGTTAAGGGTAGAAACAGTCAAAGGCATCGTAATAGTCGGGCTGCAAACAGATAAGAATGACAAGGTACAACAAGTCTGCGTCAATATGGGTGAACCTATCCTAAGGGCCAGTGACATACCAGTGAGATTAAAAAGAGAAAGGATTATAGATGAGCATATCATGGTTCTCGGCCATAAGCTTTTGATGACCTGTGTCTCTATGGGTAATCCCCATGCGGTCTTTTTCTGCGACGATGTTGGCCTGATAGAACTCGAAAAGCTCGGGCCGGCCATTGAAAACCACGAGCTCTTTCCAAATCGAATCAATGTGCATTTCGTCCAGATGGATACAAATAACGAATTCACAATGCGTACCTGGGAGCGTGGATGCGGAATTACCCTCGCCTGCGGGTCAGGTGCGTGCGCAAGTCTGGTTGCAGGAGTGCTTACAAACCAATGCAATCGAATCAGCACGGGACATCTTCCGGGCGGCGATTTACAGTTAAACTGGTCAGAAAAAGACAACTGTGTTTATATGACCGGGCCTGCAGTTGAGGTCTTCGAAGGCCGACTTCTTTAAAAAAAAGCTGCTTAACAACTCAAATCTGAAGAAATGTTGAAAAATATCAACATTTGTGTTTGACAAAAGAAACATATTTCGCTATTTTAATATCAGGTAGCGAACTATAATTAATCTGGGTATTTATATTGGATATTCTTTAGAAAGACCCAAAACAGCTATGAAAGTCAAAAATATCCTGATAGTCGACGATGATACAATAGTCCTTAGTTCTCTCTGTCAATTCTTGTCTAAGGACGGCTTTAAGGCTAAAGGCGTTAAAACAATAAAAGATGCTTTGGCCGAGCTGCAAACACGCAATTACTGTTTAATCCTTACAGAGATAAATCTTCCGGACGGGGACGGCTTATTTTTATTGGATACAATACGACAAAACCACCCACAGACAGTCAGCCTTGTCATAACCGGCTATGGCACAATTGAAAGTGCCGTAAAAGCTATTAAAAGCGGAGCATACGATTACCTGACAAAACCAATCATAGATGATGAGCTGCGGCTGGTCGTGGAAAGAGCTGTTAAGCAGCAATCGCTTATGAGCGAAAATGAAAAGCTTCGTCTTCAGCTCGAACAAAAGCACAGCCTTGACAACATCATCAGTCAAAACTATAAAATGGCCAAGATTTTCGAACTTGTAGAAGCGGTCGCCGATAGTAAAACAACAATCCTTATGACCGGGCCATCAGGAAGCGGCAAAAGTATGCTGGCCCGCGCGATTCATCACCGCTCGAGCAGGAAAAATAAACCATTTGTAGAGGTAAGCTGCGGCGCGCTTCCCGAGACTCTATTGGAAAGCGAACTTTTCGGCCACGTCAAGGGCTCATTTACGGGTGCGATAAGCAACAAAAAAGGCAAATTCCTCGCGGCGGACGGGGGGACAATCTTTCTCGATGAGGTCTCAAACGCATCGCCAGCCTTACAGGTCAAATTGCTGCGAGTCCTGCAGGATAGACAATTCGAGCCGGTTGGCAGCAATAAAACCGAGACATCAGACACAAGGATTATAACCGCATCTAACCGCAATCTCGCCGAAGAGGTAAGGCAGGACAGATTCAGAGAAGACCTTTACTACCGAATCAATGTGGTGACAATCGACCTGCCGCCATTGCGAGAAAGAGTAGGTGACATAGGACTTCTGGCAAAGCACTTTCTGCAAATATATTGCAGTCAGCACGACAAGCTGAAGCTCGGTATCAGCGATAAGGCAATGGGGATACTCGAAAGATATTTCTGGCCTGGAAATATCAGGGAGCTTGAAAACGTCATCGAACAGGCGGTTTTGATAAGCAAGAATAAATATATCGACACGGATGACCTTCCGCCGTCGATACAGAACCATCAGCCGAAAAAATTCGAAGCCGTCAGCCTCAAAGAGGCTCTCGGCGAGCCTGAGAAGAATATTATCCGCAGCGTCCTCGAGGCCAATCACTGGAACAGACAACAGACGGCAAAGGTTCTGCAGATAAACCGCACGACATTATTCAAAAAAATGAAATGCTACGGCCTGCACGAAGAGGCCCGCAAACTCGGCCTGGCATAAATTCGTATTGCGTACCCGTCTTCTTCCCTTAGGGACATACTTTCTAATAACTTTTAGCACGGCTTGGCGCGGTTCTTTTTTCAAAAACATCCAAAGCTACGGGTTCTTTTCTATCCTGCTGATACCAGAAGGCAACACTTATGTAATCATCACCGCTTTCAAGCTGTCCGGTGCGAAAATCATTTCCCTGAAAACGCCTGTTCTGAATAGTTACCCTTAGTGACTTTTGAAAGCGCACAGGATTATTCAAATACCATCGATACATCCTGTAACGGCCATCCTCGTTTTGAATATAACCAGATAAAGGATAAGAAAACAGCGGGCCGAAGCCCCAGCAGGAGCCATATTCATCTTCCGTGCCGGGCGTATGCGTCATCGTCTTTCCATCGATGCTGAATATAGTATCCCCTTCACCCCACCAGCCGGAATACCTGGAATGAACCTGCAGAAAATTACCGACATAATGACCTTTACCTTCTACCTTCAAAATGGTATGCAAGCCGCGAACTGTCGGGTTCGACCGAGTCCACTGACAGTACAACCTGCTTTTTTCGTTTTTGAATTTTTCATCGAGCTCATAATCTATCCCGTATGCAATCAATTGGTTGTATGTTCTGTCGCCGTCGTTGGCTATAAAGAAACGGGCCTGCTTTGAGAAAGGCATCGGCAAACAGCTCATATAACAGAAATGATTAACCTGCATCGGCAGTGATTGATAATCACAGGTTTTCTGGTTAAAGACCCCCCAGAAAGCCCCAAGAGGAACGTTAATTCCGGCAAAATCCTGGTCGTCCCAATATACCTTCAGGACCAAACCGTCATAAATATTGCCCTGGCTATCGTCAGTGAAATAAAAGTAAGTGATTTTTCCTGCTCCCTTAATGCTGGCGATGCATTTTTCCTCCTTCGGTTTGAGAATCAAGCGGTCGTACTTACAGTATACGCCGGAATTGCCGTCGGTAATCTGGTAGAGATTTGACAAAGACTCGGCAAAACATTGGCAAACAACCGATAGCAACAAAAAAACTGATAAAAATATTCCCGCTGAGTATGTTTTACTGGAATTCATAATACCGCCCAATTTCCCCCATCGAATCTTGCGTGCCATAAAATGTATCCTTCCAAATTGCCTTAATGTTTTTTCTTTCTGAAACATTATTGTAACTGATATTTATTTAATCACAACTTTATCTTTTTGACAAATGTACTGAATCTATAGCAATCTTTATTGTGACTATCGCGTGACTATCGATGCTATCAAAACGAATTTTTAGACTTTGTCCGTAGTAGTGTGAAACATTAACAATGTTAACATCTACTATAGAGGTGTAAAATGCAAACATGACTCTATTTTTTCTGGATCTGGCACTATAAGATACCAGCTGCCAGAAGTTGATTTGACAGTTTGTAAGATTAGCTGGGCAAGTGGTTCGCTTTTTCTTGTATCTGTTCTTGCTCTGACCAATTCTACAATGCAGGTAGCATTTTTATCTTTTTGCTTATCAGTAACGCGCCAACATTTACAACTAATATATCCTCCCCCTCTTCTTTGGACTTCACGTTCGCAAATTTTACGAGAAATATCATAAAAATCTCGGTATCTGTCTCTAGTGCTTGGAAGGATGAACTGCCAAGGTACCTTTATTTTTTCAACATTTTCTTTATCAATACAATAATTGAATAATTCAGGTACAAGGTACTCTAGAAGAGTCCTAGAATCAAAAGGTCTCAAAAAAATGTAAATAGCCTTCCCGAAATAATAGATAAAGCCAATGGGAGCAGCAACTATTAAAATAAATCCCAAAAGAGATATCAGCAATAGTGCCTTGGCCGGCTCCATGCGAGCAATAAAAAAACCAATGGGGACACCTATGAGGCATAGCACTGCCAGTAGCAAAAAACTACCGACCAGTCTCAATTTGATAAACCAATCATTTCTTCTGGGCAAATTTGACGTCTCTTCCAACACCGACCTTAAGAATAGCTCTTCGCTTGTGTTTTGATGGTTTTTGGGGATAGAATTCATTTCCAGAACTCCCACCCTTGGCGACGAAGCTCCTGCACAGCAGGGAAAGTCTCTGCCTCATTCTCAGGTAAGGTTTTGCTAATTACATAGCGCATTAATAATCGGCGCGTGATGTAAAGCACGGGTAAAGTAACTAAGAGAAAAATTAGGATACAGACGCCAATTTGTTCAGTAAGACTGTTTTTTAATTGCTCGTCGAAGGCCGAAAGGATCACGAATTGTGCCACAACCTGCGTTATTCCTGCAATCACCCATGAAGTCCTGCGCACAATTGTGTGAATTCTCATACATTCTCGACATCGTGGAACGTTCATCATACCTTTCAAAACAGCTCTTATGTCATCATATTCGTACACAACTGCCCCTAAGCTTTTAAAGTCACCATAATATTTACCGATAGGCATTTCCGGAAGTCGCGTGGGGACAGCATCCTTACTCTGGCAACTCGGACAGATGGGTTTGTAGTCCTTTGCATCAGAAGTTTTAACTTTTTTAACTTCTTGCGCAGGTTCATCCCATCTTGCACCGCATTTACGACAACGGTAAGAAGGGCCACATATTTCCTTTTTACAATTAAGATGAGAAGACGAGTCCGGATCTGCCTGCTTTTTATGGCAGAAGTAGCACAGTTCAGGAGTGCTAACCGATTGAACTTCCAAGAATTTTGGAACGAGATTGGGAGTTTCGCAATATGAGCATATTTCCCTTTGTCCAATCATGCTTTCAGGGGATTCCATATCCGTGCCACATGTCCAACATTTATACTTTATCATCTTCTTAATCCTACAAGGGATCAATATCTTATAACTAAGATGTTGGCTCACAACAGAGAAAAACAACTACACTAATATTATTAAAACCTTCGAAGGATTCTTAAGTATATGTTTCCTCTTTTTTCTATCAGCCGCATCAAACCAATGCCCAGGACTGGATTCGAACCAGCACGAGCCTAAGCCCACCAGCCCCTCAAGCTGGCGCGTCTGCCAAATTCCGCCACCTGGGCGAGCTCAATTTACTATTTATAATTTATTATTTATTATTTGAAAGCCGTTGTCAATATCATATAAACAAAATCAAGTCCCCCTTGAGCCGTCCCACAATAAAAGCTGCAGCCGCTGGCAAAAAGCAAAACCTGTGCGTTTGCACAAATCAGCAACCATAGGCGACTTTTCCAAATATTGTTGTCTGTTTACAGCCTGCGACATCAGCATCACCTTATTCTTGTCAACGTTATCAATCCGCTTTATTACAGATAATATTTCATCAAGGTCTGCTTCGGTATCAACGACAAATTTCAACAGGTAATCGTATTTGTCAATAAGCTCTCCGAGAACAGCTATGTCAGGCTGACTTTTTTTGTGAATAACGGCTTCGATAGAATCTTTCGGCACAGCATTACTCAATTTCGGGCTGATACTCATCAAATCGCAGGCCAAATCTTCCAAAAACCAGCCCCCTACTGTCTCAATCGTTATATGGCGATCGTTTCTTCTCAACAGTTTAGTTAACTGCTTCAATCCTTCTCTTGTCTGAAGCTCAGCGGTGACAAGCGGCTCGCCGCCGGTTATTACGATATACCTGCAATCATATTTTTGGACAGCTTCAACGATGTCAGCAACCTCATAATCCTGCCCTGCTTCGTAGTCCTGTGCATATTTCGTATCGCACCACCTGCATCGCAAAGGACAGCCCGCCAGACGGACAAAGACGCTTGGTAGGCCTGCTAAGAATCCTTCACCCTGCAGTGAATAAAATATCTCATTTACCTTCATTATTCTTTATTCGATATTCAATCGGGTCTTTCAGTCCGGCTTCGGCGAAACCTTTTAAGCGAAGCTTACAGGAATCGCATCTTCCGCACGCCCTGCCCTTCTCATCGGGGTCGTAACAGCTATGTGTCAGGGAACAGTCCACGTTTAATTTCGCACCGGTTTGTATAATCTCAGCCTTGCTCATTTCTATAACAGGCGTATGAATTTCATATTTACCTTTACCTTCGACTGCGGCTGCAGTTGCAAGGTTCGCCAATTTTTCAAAGGCTTTTATAAACTCAGCCCTGCAGTCGGGATAGCCGCTGTAATCGATTGCATTAACGCCGATAAATATATCAAAGATGCCGAGCGTTTCCGCCCAGGCGAGAGCATAGCTTAAAAAAATCGTATTGCGGGCTGGTACGTATGTCACCGGAATATCAGTCCGGTCTGTAATTATGCTTCTGTCTTTGGGGACATTTAGATTCCTGTCGGTCAAGGCCGAGCCGGTAAAAGCCGCCGGGGCAATATCGATTATTCGATGCTCAATAACGCCGAGGGCTTCTGCCAGTTGTTTTGCCGATTCGATTTCTATCGAATGTCGCTGGCCGTACCTGAAAGTCAGGGCATAGCATTCAAAGCCCTGACCTTTTGCCATGGCCAGTGTGGTTGCGGAATCAAGGCCTCCGCTTAATAATACTATAGCTTTTTTATTCGCCACTTTCTCTATCCTTGTCAAATGAAAGAGTCTTTATTATATTAGATTAATGCTTTATTTGCGAGGTTCAATAAAATGAATGAAAAGCCACAGCTCGAATTATTCGAAAATCCCAAACCGCAGCGCGATTACGTTATTACAATCGAATGCCCTGAATTTACGAGCCTGTGCCCGAAGACTGGTCAGCCGGATTTCGGCACGATAACCATCGAATACTGCCCGGACAAACTGTGCATCGAGCTTAAAAGCCTTAAATTCTATATGCAGAGCTACCGAAACAAGGGCATCTTTTACGAGGCCCTGACAAACGAGATTCTCGACGATTTGGCGAATGTTTGCAAGCCGCGATGGATGAAGATAACCTCGAGCTTTACACCACGCGGCGGGATAACGACGCAGGTTTCGGCTGAATATAAAAAAGGTTGAAAAGTCAGCCTAAATATCTTATGATTAGTACAGGCTAAGGAAGCTTAAAAACAGATACGGTTTTTAAGAGGGCAGTAAAATGAGCATCACATTTCACTGCGAGCATTGCGGCCATAAAATATCCGCAAAAGAGGAATCGGTAGGTAAATGGGGCAAATGCCCTTCCTGCCATAACAAGATTTACGTTCCCGATTTAAACGCCGACATCGATGATTTGAAGCTTGCACCGCTCGACGAGGAATCAGAGGCAAGACAAAAAGAGCTTATGTCGGAAACACATCGGCTCACGTGGCATATCTTAAGCGAGAGAGAAGCCACCAAAGCCGCAGGTCCGGCTGTACCTTCGGTTTCGTACCCGATAGACGAGAAGACACTGCAGGCCAGAATCATCTCGTATCTTAGAAGCATGGCAGACGGCAAACTCAAGGAGGCTGAGAAACTTCAATCGCAAATCAGTCCATATAAAGAAAAGGCCTTAAAAATCCTCGACAAAATCGCGCTAAGCGAAATACCTGAAGCCGAACTGGCCAATATACGCCCTGCAGTTTTGGGTGGTATGATAAAAGACCTGAGAAGCAAAATAAGCGAAAGCGAATAAGGAAAAATTTTCCAGCAAATTCTTCGGTAGTCCTCAAATACCTCGCTACAAAAACCCAACATATCCATATTCTCGGACTCTTCAAACAAAATGTCACCGTGAGGAGACGTCTTTTGGGAAAAAGCTATGTATTTATTAAAATTTAAATAGAGAAAAACAACAGAAAACAGCAGCCATAATCTGGAGAGAAATTTGTTATGGCAGAGACAAAAACAGTAATTCACGCCACCCACGAGACAATCGGAAAAGTCGGCGGTATCGGTGCAGTCCTGGAAGGCTTCTTCACGTGCCGGTCTTACCTTGATGCCGTCAGCCGCTCGATTGTTTTGGGGCCGATGTTTTACTTCGAAGGCCCGCTGCAAAAAAGACTCGGTGATGACGTGGAAGTGCTGTATTGCTCCGCCAAGAACATCGACAAATCGCAATATTCCTTCGAGCTGCGCCAGATTGAAAGCATCTATAACGTACCAATCATTTACGGGAAACGAACCTATCACGACCCGCAGACCGCTATCGAGAGCTCGCCGGAGCTGCTGCTGTTCGATGTCCGGAATATGAAAACCGCCCCCGTTAACTTTTTCAAAAGACAGCTTTACGAGTATTTCGGCATCCGCAGCGACCTGTACGAGCACCTCTGGGAATATGAGCAGTATATAAGAACGGCACCGGTGGCAATCGAGGCACTGAAAGCCATCGGCTCTGCCGGTAACGATACAACAATTATCGCACACGAATTTATGGGTATGCCGACCGCGCTGGCTGGTATATTGGAAGAGCAAAGCAACTTCAAGACAATCTTCTACGCTCACGAGACAGCGACAATCCGCAACCTCATCGAAAAACACCCCGGGCACGATACGATGCTTTACAATCTTATCAGGTACTGCCGGAAAAATAATCTGCATCTCAAAGACGTTTTCGGCGACCAGAGCAGCTACTTCAAACACCCTCTTGTCGAGGCAGCCAGATTCTGCGACAGGATTTTCGCTGTCGGTGACCGCGTCGCTGACGAGCTTCGCTTTCTGCAGGAAAATTTCGAGTCGGCTGAAATCAACCTTGTCTATAACGGCGTGCCTGCATACCAGACGAACCTCAGCCAGAAGCTTAATTCGAAACGCAAACTCCAGCAATACTGCCGGAACCTGCTCGGCTACAAAGCCGACTTTATCTTCACGCACGTTACAAGACTGGTAACGAGCAAGGGGC
>CAZBMW010000035.1:0-17205 GCA_964493425.1 uncultured Pirellulales bacterium | reverse complement strand
GAGACGATGGGACTCGAACCCACGACTTCCGGCTTGCAAAGCCGGCGCTCTCCCAGCTGAGCTACGTCCCCGAAACCCGCTTCGCGGGAAATACGAAGCACTAAATCCGAAACCGTTTCGCATTTCGATATTCGGATTTCCTTCGGCGAAAAGCCGTAGGAAATGGGCCCGGGAAGAGTCGAACTTCCGACCTCACGCTTATCAGGCGTGCGCTCTAACCAACTGAGCTACGAGCCCAAGTAATTTTCAATTGACTATTTTCTATTTATTATTTTACAGAAACCCGTCCTGAACTGCACTATTATTTAGTTTCGGATTCCCAAAACGGATTACAATAATAAATATTCAATAATAAATACTAAACTTCAATGGGCTCGTAATTTTATATATAAACTTAAAAAAGAGCAATAAAAAAACCGCTGCATAAACTACCAGCGGTTTGTCGTCTGCACCAGCAATGAATTACCGGCAGTTTAATGCAAAACAAGTCGTATTAGTAAAATCTCTTTCAATTCCCTACCTAACCTTTTAATTTAGAGCAGCCACCTTATGACTGCCATCTAAACACTCGATTCTATTACGATATCGGCTGATAGTCAAGATTTTTTCAAAAAAATTTTTAATTTCCCTGCTAACGATACGCTTTTTGGTTAACTTTGTTCAAAGTAGCTTAGCAACAGAGGCCTGCGAGATTCGGGAATTGACTTTTTTAGCTAAAATTACCAGATTACCAGGTTCAAATACCCCAAAACGCACCTTTCACAAAAAACTGCCTTTATGCAGATAAGTACGTGTAAATTAATCGATATTTGTTACAATGAGGACTCATTAAAGGCTTTTGCTCGATTCGAGTTTTCGGGAGAGATTCAATTTATCGGCTGACAAACAAGGAGATTACAAATGATTAATATTGTCGAAAAAAACAAACGGCTGTGGATGTTTCATTGTACAGTTCTGAGGATTCTTGGATGGGTTCTTCTCTGTCTGGGCGGTATTGGCTTTGTAATGCTGCTTTTGGAATCTATGCAAACGGGAGGCGAGGTTACATTCAAGGGAATACTTGGCACGTTTAAACGCTCTAACCACCTCTTCTTTAACATCGGTTTAGTGTCGTTGGGCTTTGCTCAGCTCGCTAGGTATCTTTACGGCAGCGATAACAAAATGGGGCTTCTGATGCGTTACGGCGACAAGATTTTTTACCTTTATGCTATTCTTACAGTTTTCAAGGTTGGTTTCTGGATTTGGATTACTGCTGCAAACAGAATGGAAAATATCAAACCCGTCTTACAGAATCACGCAGATTATATAACAGTTTATACATCAAAGCCAGCCGATGGTCTGCGTTGGCTTATTCTATTTCTGCCGACACTATTATACCAGGGCGCAAAAGCGCTCATATTCGTCGGCCTGGGAAAAATTGTTAAATATCTTATTGCTGCTATCAAAGACTCAAAGCAATCTTCGGCTCTAAAAGCTGCCGTACAAAATGACGGCTAATCGCGGCAAGCCTGATATAGAAATAAAACAGCCCTTCAGATAAGCAAGATAATCAAAAAACTATTTGCTTGTAGCGGCAGGGAATTTCGGGATTGGCTTTTTAGCTAAAATCACAAAATTATCAGTCGCAGAGGCCAAAAAATGTGCCCATTAGAGAAAAAAATAATTGCGTCTTTAATTATAACCTGCCTGCTGACAGTGCCATTGAAATCTGATATTCCCATTAATACTCACACAACAAATGACCAGAAAAATCCTGCGGTTGCTTTCAGCAATGGAAATTACATCGTCGCCTGGGACAGTTACCGGCACAGCGGCGACGGCGATTCAGGAGGAATCGTCGCAAGAATTTTCGACTCAAACTGCTGTCCTGTCACAGGCGAATTTCTTGTAAATGAAATTACAGCCGGCAATCAAAAATGCCCCGACATCGCCGCTGATGCAAATGGAAATTTCGTTATCGTCTGGCAGGGTCCAGGTATCGACGAAGAAGACATCTTCGCACGCCGCTTCGACCCAAACGCCCTGCCCCTCGCCGATGAGTTCCGAGTCAATACCTATACCGACAACAAGCAGCTCAGTCCCAGGGTGGCTATGAATAATGAGGGCAAATTCATAATTGTCTGGGAAAGTCTGGATATGCCCCAGCCGGGTAAAAAGGCAATACGAGGCCAATTATATGACCGTTTCGGCTCTAAAATCGGCGGCGAACTCCCAATCAGTGACCAGCCGTCAACCTGTCGCCACCCCGCCGTTGCTATGGATAACAGCAACGAAGTTATAGTCGTCTGGACAGGAGGAAGCTCATCTAACTATTATGTTTACGTCCGGCATTTCGAGGCTGACGGCAATGAGCCGTTTCTTTACTCCAAAAAGGTGGACGAGGAAAATTTCACCAACCTGACAAAACCTTCTTTGGCCGTTGATGGTGCGGACAACTATGTAATAGCTTGGGACGGGCGCTGCACGGGCAGCGATAGCCAAAATATCTATATGAAAAGATTCCAGTGGACGCATGTGCATCTTCACGAAAACCAGTTCATTGTTAATACTCAGCAGGCAGGTGACCAAACCAATCCGGTTGTAGCTATGAGCGATGATAGTTTTGTTGTTATCTGGGAAAGCGATGCTGAATCGGAAAGTAACCAAAGGAATATATTCGGCCAACGTTTCATAAATCAGGGTGAGGATATAGGCTCTCCCATACCTCTTGGTGAGGAGTTTCAGGTTAATACTTATGCGGTCGATGACCAGAAATACCCCGATGTCGCAATGAGAGAAAACGGCGAATTTGTTACGGTCTGGCAAAGTCAGGGCCAGGACGGCTCGGAATACGGCATCTTTGCTGATATTGGCCCGGCGATACCCTGCGCTGATTTTACCGGCGATGGGTTTGTCAATTTCCATGATTATTGCATTCTCGCTAAAGAATGGCTCAAAGACCAAAGTCCTCTAAAGACGGATTTAGTTGACGACAACAAAATCAACGGGCGCGACCTGGATGCCCTTTGTGAGCAGTGGCTTAGGCCCTGCTATGACTGCAATGATGTCGATATATATACCGACGGCAAAATCGACTTCAAAGACTATTGTTTATGGGCGCAAGGCTATCTACAAAAAGGCCCTCTTATAGGTGACATTACCAGTAACGGCGTGGTCGATTCGGCTGACCTGCAGGTGCTGCTGTTCTGGTGGACGCAAAGCTGTAAATAATTTATCTTGCTGCCTCGGGCAAACTATTGTAAAATATATTTGTTATAGGCGGCCCATATTCCAAGAGATTTAGGAGTAATGAATATTAAAATGCTCCAAAGAAAAACAGAGAGGCGGGTCGTTAGAGGCGGCTTTACCTTAATGGAGCTGCTGGTTGTCATATCCATCATATCGCTTCTGATGTCTATTATGCTGCCGGGCCTGAACAAATCCAGAGAGCAGGCTCAGCGCGTGGTCTGCGGGTCAAATATGAGACAGTTGACAATGTGCTGGACAATGTACGCCTATGAAAATGACGACAGGCTCTGCTCGGCAGATACAGGTTTCAATTTTTTCGGCGAGGGCAACTGGGTTGCCGACGGGCCGATGGACCTGCCGGGAAATTTCATCGGCGGAACCGAACAGGCTATCAAAGATGGTGTGCTGTTTAAATGCGCTCAAACAGTCGACCTGTACAAATGCCCCACAGACCCAAGCTACCGCCTGAGAAGCTATTCGATATCAAGAGCTATGAACGGCAAAACCTGCAACTGCGAACACGATAATATCAGTCCCTATAGAACGTGGACGTTGATTGCAAGCCCAACGACAAAAATGGTCTTCGTCGATACAACAGCACAAACCGAATGGATAGAAGGCTCATTTTGTCCGGTAGAAGATATTACCGCAACAAACCCTGTCTGGTATCAGAGAGTATCACCTACAAGCGGCTTGATAAGCAGAAGCATAACAGCAAGACACGCCGAAGGCTTCAGTATTTCCTTCGCCGATATGCACTGCGGATATCTTAAGTTGAAAGACGGCAGAACAGTAGAGCTTGCCGAATTTCAAATAAGTTGTGCTGAAGCTTCGGGTAATAATCGCGACCTGGAGCGAATTGTAGAATATATCGGAGGACTGCAGTGATGAACTCAAAGATTAAAACATTACAAGAATCGTACAGACTTTGTGGAGCAGCGTAAAGATGGTTGATTGGAAATCCATTAAGTTCGACATACAGGAGCGCCTGAAGGATTTAGCCGTTCGCAAATGGATAAACAGGAATCGGCGGGCTGTGATAATAATCACCAATCTATCCGTAATCATCCTCATCATTATCATTATCAGTATTCTGAGGTCTAATGAGACGGTAAAAGAAAGTAATCCCAAATTAGAATGGTACTACGATTTGAATACAGGTGAGCTTTTTACTGCTAAAGCCGGTCAAATCCCGCCTATCCCAGCCCCTTCAGGGCCGCTGCCGGACGGCAGGCAGGCAGGTGTAAAGGCTTATGTTTTCAGCTATGTAGCTGAGCCGAACGATTCAGAACGTTTCATCGGTTTCCTCGAAACCAAAGACCCAAATTACATCGACGACGGCAGAAGCAGTCCAAGATACGGAGAAGGGATGCTCATAAAAAGAGTAAAAGACAAACAATGGTTCCCTTCGATCAGCCGGCAAGGCAGAGCCATTTTTCAACAGGCCATAACACCGAACGAAAAGAACGAAGTACCATACTACTTCCCTCCAAAATAAACCATCAGAGAATTGCGTTTTGGGTTTTTGGTCGTTAACAAGAACTTATGGGCTGAGAGTTAATCACTTGTACAGTTTTTTTGTGCAGCTTGTCTTCTTAGAAAGAAGCTGCCGGGTTGCTGTCTTATTACGCCTTTAAGCTGAAGTGAGATAAGTGATGAATTGATATGTGCTGCGTGCAAACCTGTCTGTGCGATTATCTGCTCTATATGTAACGGCTCGTCATTAAGACAATGGTAAACTGCTTTTTCAGTAGTGCTGAGATTCAATTGCCCGATGCCAAATAAATTTGGCTCAATTTTTTCAGATGCTCTTTCAGCCGCTGCTGTTGTATGCTCTGAGAGCTGCCTGCCGACATAGCCCAGGGCCTCAGTAATATCTGTCACCGACTCTATCAGTTTTGCACCCTCTTTTATTAACTGGTGTGTACCTCTGCTCAACGGTGAATCTATTTTGCCGGGCACAGCTAAAACGTCTCTGTTGTAATCGATTGCGTATTTCGCAGTAATCAGCGCCCCCGAATTAAAACCAGCCTCAACCACTATGGTACCAAGGGCAAGGCCGGCTATTATCCGGTTGCGGACGGGGAAATTTTCACTTCTCGGCTCGAACTGCAAAGGCAACTCACTAATGCAGGCGCCCGACTCGGCTATGCGGCCGAAAAGCTTTTTATTTCCCGGCGGAAATATGCGCGCCAGGCCGCAGCCCTGGACGGCAATTGTGCGTCCGCTGGCTGAGAGTGCTCCGTAGTGCGCGTCACTGTCGATTCCCCTGGCCATACCGGAACAAATTGTAAAACCGGCAGAAGCGAGCAGATGAGCAAACCTCGCAGCCTGCTCGCGGCCGTAAGCGCTGCAGAGTCTCGAACCGACAATCGAAATAGCTAAATTGTCGGATTTTGTCAGGCTCCCCCTTACATAGAGCACCGGCGGCGGGTCGTAAATCTTCTTTAAAAGTATCGGATAGCGACTGTCTCGAAGGCTGATTATCCAGACGCCGAGTCTGGCAGCGAGGTTCAGTTCTGCTTTTGCATCGAATTTATGACGGCCGGCGGCAATCGTTTTAGCGGTTTTCACCCCGATGCCGTCGATTTGCTCAAGCTGTTTTGCCGAAGCACCAAGGGCTTTGTCGGCTGAGCCGAAATGATTGAGAAGTTTTACGAATGTCACCGGGCCGACGCCGTCGGCGCGGATTAGCCTTAGCCAGTTTTCAATGTCAGCAGAATTTGGAGGAATTTCAGCCACAATAAATCTCGCAACAAAACGTGCCCGAAATTTAGCTTCCCAGCCGGATATGTCAAGAAAAAAAATTGAGCCAACCCTAAACCAAAATGGCAGGAAATCGGGGTGACTGGATTCGAACCAGCGGCCTCCTGCTCCCAAAGCAGGCGCTCTAAGCCAAGCTGAGCTACACCCCGTATAAAAAAAGCCGCTCAAGCTGCGGATTCTACCGAAAAATAATCACATATGCAATAAAATCCTGCCGATGTTTAATAGAAAAGCCGGTTACAGAGGCGGCTCAGAGAAGCTATGTTTCGAAAGACAGCAAAAAATGGCTTGCAAAACGCCTCGTACTAAAGTATAATTTTTATTATAAAAACATGTTTGAAAAAATAATAATAGCAGACAAATAGCCTGCAGGAGGGCTTAATATTATGGCGGGTATGTTTTATTCATTACAAGATGTCGCCCAAAAGCTCAATAAGACAGAACAAGAAATAAATGAGCTCGTCAAAACTGGCAAACTGCGAGAGTTTCGAGACGGCGACAACGTGCTTTTCAAGACAGAAGAAGTCGAGTCTTTAATGTCGGAGACAACAATTATACCGACAGAGCAGATTGAGATTGAGCCGGCGGAGACAAAGCCGGCAGAGGTGCAAGCAGAACCTGAAGAAGTCAGCCTGGAACCTGAGGTAGAGGAAGGCAAAATCGACGAAAAGTCGTTCGAGACGGAAGAAGCAAAGCCTGAGGCCGAAGAACCAGCAAAGCCTGAGGCCGAAGAGGAAAGTATCAGCTTGGCTGAGGACACCGGTAAACAGGCAGACGTGATAAGCTCCGACACGGCAATCATCGGGGAAGAAACAGGTCTCGATGCAAAAGGTACAGACGTTGATAACCTGGAAGAGCTGATGATAGACACCAGCGAAGGAAAAACAGGTATACCGCTGGCAGAAGGAGAAGAGGATTTAAGCCTGGATACATTCGGCAGCGGCGGACTGCTGGACGTATCGCTTCAGGCAGATGACACCTCACTGGGCGGTATCCTGGATGAGATTTACACTTCAGAGGGTGAAGCTGAAACGCCGGTCGCGGCGACGGCACCGGAAATGGAAGCAGCAGCAGAGGAAATGATGGCAGAAGAGGCACAAGCCCCTATGGCGGCAGCTGCGATAATGCCGATGGCGGCCGAAGCACCGCCGGATACTATGAGCAATGCCTTCGGAATAATCCTGATAATTCCGCTTCTGGTAGTTTTGTACACAGTCATAATGGCAATTTTGGGTTTCAACGACACTGTGCCGGCAGCGCTGCAGCAGGTGCTTAAGAGCGGCCCATACGGCATACATATGATATGGTACATTATGGCCGCTGCCGCTGTCGTCGGCGTTTTGATAATCGGTGTAGCAGCTATGATGAGCGGCTCAGCCGCCAAGCCGAAAAAGAAAGCGAAACCAAAAGCACCCAAAAAACCAAAACCCAAAAAGCCCAAAAAAGAGAAAAAAGCAAAGAAGTAACCGCGGATTTCGCGGATTGACACGGATTTTTTATTTGTCATTCCCGTGAAACTTGTCCTCGCGAAGGCGGGGAGCGGGAATGCAGAAAATATTTAGTACCTAACTTTACATTGGGGGTTTTGTCTTTTCAAATTGCGGTTTTACCGCAAGTTTTTTTGTTGATTCTCAACCACGAAATTACATACAAAAAGAGCTGTTCGGCCTCAAGTGTATTAAACACCGGCTCCGAGGGAAACAAGCCGTCAGGCCGAACAGGCTCCTCACATTGCATAGCGATAGCCGCCCGGGCCCGCCGGGGGGATACAAGCTGCCGGGCGGCCTCGCCGAGGATCTTTTCATTCACTTTATTCGAGATACGGATAACGAGATGCGAGCGACTTTTTTTATTGGCTTCGCCAATAAAAAAGGGCACCGCCGCAATCACGCTTGTCGCAGGCCCGCGAGAGCCCCCGGGAACATGAAAGCAAACGATGCCCTTTTTATTGCAATGAGTGTGCTGACCGCCTCCTTTGGCCTAAAGAGCAGAAGCCAAAAGCTGGCGGTGCTCTCTGTGTAGGAACAAAGAGCACCGAGCCTTCCAAACGCTTCCCAAAGTTCCAAATCGCGGTTTGCGACAAAACGTCTGAAATCTCAGTACTTCACCCGCTCAAAGCGGGTTTCTTTCTTGTAACTATATTTCCAGTTACTATATCGACAAAGAGAAGTTACTGCAAGAGTTTTTTTAAGAATTTTCACCGCAAAAACTGTAAAAAAATTTTTTGACAGGATAACGGGATTACAACTGTGTTGAGGTTGTTTTTAAAAAATATTTAACCCACGAATCTATTCGTGGGTTTTCCTTTTCGTTTAGCCCCCAACTTTATGTTGAGGGTATCGTTTTTTTTATATAGCCCCATAATTTTTTAGGGGGTTCTCTTTTTTTTGCGGGGTTTCTTTTATGAATTTATCCGGGGATTTTCTTTTTATATTTCCCCTGCCGTTTTACCGCAGCTTTTTTATTGATTTTCAATCACGAAATTACATATAAAAAGAGCTGTTCGGCCTCAAGTGTATTAAACACCGGCTCCGAGGGTAACAAGCCGTCAGGCCGAACAGTCTCCACACCCTGCATAATAACAGCCGCCCGGGCCCGCCGGGGGGATACAAGCTGCCGGGCGGCATCACCGAGGATTTCTTAATCACTGATTTCACTGTTTAACACTGTCATCTGCCTTCTGTCATCCGTCTCCTGTGTTCTATATCCTTTCACATTTTATTCGAGATACGAATAACGAGATGCGAGGGACTTTTTTTATTGGCTTCGCCAGTAAAAAAGAGCACCGCCGCAATCACGCTCAACGCAGGCCCGCGAGAGCCCTTGAAGGACGCGAAAGCGAACGATGCCCTTTCTATAGCAATGAGTGTGTTGACCGCTGCTTTTAGCTTAACGAGCTAAAAGCAACGGTGCTCTCTGCGTAGAAACAAAGAGCACCGAGCCTTCCAAACGTTCCTTCACGTACATACTCGCGATTCGCGTTGAAACGCCTGAAATCTCAGTACTTTACCCGCTCAAAGCGGGTTTCTCTTTATAACTATATTTTCATTTACTATATCGACAACAATAAGTTATCGTCAAGAGCTTTTTTAATATTTTATGCGTTTTTTAATAAAATATTACAATCTGAAAAAGAAACAATCGCTTAAAATATAGTATTGCAACTATGTCGCAAATAGTTATAATAGTAAGCCAGCTAATAGCGGGGGCTGACATCTGTGATAAAGGGAAAATTAGCGCAACAAAAAGAAATAACTTTATAGAGATGCAAAAAATGAGACGTGGGAAATCAAGTTGTTTCTGTATCTTATTGCTGGTTTTGGGTCTACCATTTGTGCAAAGCAGGTTGGTTTTGGGTTGTTCTGACGGTAATTGTCCCGGGCAAGCACAGATAAATTGGCTTATCAGCATGCAGGATTTACACTCAACAGGATTGTTAGAGTCTTATGAAAATAACGGTGATACCAAAGCCTGGATACACGACCAAGCACTTGCGATAATAGCATTTACTGCGGCGGGTGAAGTTGAAAGAGCAAGGGATGTTTTAGATGTAATGGAATCTTTGCAACGCGATGACCCAAATGGAGCATGGTTTGAATGTTACAATGCCCCGAATTTCGGCTATGCAGGGTGTTGGCAGTACATTACAGGCCCTATTACGTGGATGGTGATAGCAGTTAACTTTTATGAGTGCAGAACAGGAGACCCAAATTATGCGAATATGGCAAATCGTGCATTAGGTTGGATGGACACGATGATGAATACTGATGATCAGAATGATGCTCGATACGGTTCATTAAGATACTGCGAAAACTGTGATATACCCAATGCTATTAGTACGGAACATAACATTGATGCATATTCGGCATATTACTGGCGGGGGATGCTGGATGCCAACGACTCGTACTTGTACAAGGCAAGTTTAATTATGGACTACTTGCGAAGAGAGATGTGGGCTCCTACAGCGGGGTCGAACTGCAACAAGAATACGAGTGTTTTCTGCCGAGGTTATAATGATGGCGTACTCACCACGGACTGCCAGAGTTGGGGAGTCCTTTCTCTAGGGCCGTTAGGGCCGGATGGAGAGAGGTTCTACGAATCTCTAAACTGGCTTTTGGATTCTTATTTGCAAACGACTTGTGATTTTAACAGTATCATTGAAGACGTTAATGGATTCAAATCAGAATCAAACGAACAATATGATTGTGTCCGAGTCGATGTAACAGAATCCGTCGCTGCTGCGTTTTTCGATATTGGGGATGATCCAAACGGTATTGACTTTCATAACGAGATGGGAAAAACTGCTGATGCCAACGGTGGATTAGTTCATTCATTTAGTTGTCAAGATCCAAACATTATCCGTTGGCCTGAGAATTATCGATACAACTATGTAGCAAGTGTGGCATGGTATTACTTTAATGAAGTAAGACTTAATCCTTTTAATTTACGGCCGTGCTTCGCGGAATGTCGTGCGGCTAATATTAATGGAGAAGGCAAGGTAAATTTTACAGACTATGCAATACTTGCATTGGATTGGCTCAAAATAAGTCCGGATTTGACGGGAGATATCAACAAAGACGGAAGAGTTCACCATGTAGACCTTGATATTTTTACAGAATACTGGCTGAGCGATTGTAATGAATAATTGAATTAAGACTAAAAATACAATAATAAAAGGCTATTTCAAAAAATGAATGACCTGAGAGGTTTGGTGAAAACTGCCTTGCTACTCCGCTTTGATAAACCCCTAATGAATAAATTTAAACCGAAGGTGAGAGAGTGGATAAAAAAAGCCGCCTTCGGCATAAACCGCATATTTTACTGACCGATTTTCTCTGTGGCCTCTGTGTGCTCTGTGGCAAAGTTTTATTTGTGTTTTTTCGTGTTAATTCGTGGTTGTTTTTGGTAATTAGAATTTTGATAATTTGAATTTGTTTCGGATTTCGGATTTAGTGCTTCGGATTTTTCCTTGACTTTACTTCAATTTGTGGTATAAAAAATTTGTGTGTTAGAAAACACACGTAGGGAGGACAGTTCCTCAAGCATCGGCCGGCAGGCCAAGTCAAAATTTAATTGTAAATTCTTATTTTTTAAGGATTTGCCAATGTCCAACACTACGAGAATCGAGCATCTTGAATCTAAAATCGAGCATCGAGTATCTGGCATCGTGCATCGTTTGCTCCTCGCCGCTTGCGGCGGGAGCAGAGCGCGCAAAAAAAACAAAATTATGCAAAACGAACCCAATTTAAAAAATGACCGGATTTATACAAATGCTTGTGATACAAGTGCATATGACAATTTTCGGTCCCACCGACGCCGAAAAAACGAACCCAAACGAACCCAAAACGAACCCAATTTTAGCCCAAAATTGGGTTCGTTTTTTACGAAATTGGCTTTGTTTTCCCCAATCTTTCCAATCCTTCTTTACTTGTTTGCGGATAGGCTGTATTCTTACCGGCTGTTTAAATACACTAAAAAACGAAGGATTTTACTTAAATTTACGGGAGAGTGAGAAAATGGATTATAGAAGAATTATCCCCTGCCTGGATGTAAAAAACGGCCGGCTCGTCAAAGGCATCAACTTCATAAAGCTTAAAGACGTAGGCGACCCGGCTGAGAACGCAGCAGCATACAGCGAAGCAGGAGCAGACGAAATCGTATTTCTCGACATCACTGCAACCATCGAAAACAGAAAAACACTCTTAGACGCGGTCAAAAGAACTGCAGAATCAATCTCGTCAAAAGTACCTCTGACCGTTGGCGGCGGTATCAAGGATATAAAAGGGATAGAAGAGCTGCTCAGCCTGGGTGCATCAAAGGTCTCCATCAATACAGCGGCTGTAAAAAATCCGCAGTTTGTCGGCGAGGCAAGCAAGGAGTTCGGCAGTGAAAAAATCACCATAGCAATAGATACCCGCAAAAATGCGAAATCGGCTTCCGGCTTTGAAGTTATGATAGCAGGCGGTACGAAAGGCACCGGCCTTGACGCTGTCAAATGGGCCAGAAAAGTTGAAGACCTTGGAGCGGGGGCGATTCTGCCGACAAGTATGGATGCGGACGGCACACAGGCTGGCTACGATATACCGATGACAAAAGCAATCTCCGGGGCGGTGAGCCTGCCGGTAATCGCATCCGGCGGAGCGGGGACACTGGAGCATCTTTATGAGGCAATCGTCGAAGGCGGCGCGGACGCAGTGCTCGTCGCGTCAATAGCACATTTCGGAAAATATACTATAAGAGAAATGAAAGAATACCTCGATGCGCGAGATATTCCGGTCAACCTTCCGCAAAAGGGATTAGAAAAACTGGACATAGAATAGTGATGACGGAGGGCGATAAAAAATAACAATTTCCAAAAGTAGGCGTATGAATCGGACGATAAAAGTTAAGCTTAACGTTTGCTTTATCAGGATTTCGCGATGCTGAAGATAGACGGCAAATTAAAGAGAAATAAGTTATTTACGAAACCAGCTCGTTTCGAAATTCGCTGGTATCCGGGCAATAAGAACTACAGCGGCACAAAGTACAGAGGCGGCAGTTATCAATATATGCCTCCGCTTATGGTTCGCAAAGCTGAATGGCGTCGATAGCCTAGCTTCATCTGCAGCAAACCACTGTGCTCTCACCAGCTTAGTCCTACTGAGGAAAAATTAAAAAGGGAGAGCATTAAAGCTCTCCCAAAAATCGATGCGACTCTTTCCTTTTTTGATTTTAGCTATTGCTTACATTGCCTGTATTTCGCTCAGCCATGCGTGTTTTTTGTCGAAAGTCGGCAGTATAAGTTCAAACTAATTAAAGCCTAATTTGGCTACTGTTAAGAGCCGCTTTTTTTTCGACTAATATAACAATCGTCAACTCAAAAAGAAAAGCTTGAGTCTTTTTTAACATCGTTTTTATATGTTTTCGCGGGTGATTCAAGGTAGGTAAAATTAAAGGAGAGATAGGAATTTTTCTACCTTTTTCATTTTTCCTCTACGACAGAGTTAAGCTTTTTAACTATAGCGCCTGCTCAGCTTAGCTTAGCAAATTTAACCCCGATAATGAAGAATTTTGGATGAAAATTTTATTCCGGAAATGCAAAAAAAATCACGTTTTTTTTAAGAAAAGGATTGGTCTTTCTACGAAGCAATCAGATTTTTGAAGAAGGCTCGTAAACGCGAACAGTATTTTTACCAGCCTGCTTTGCAACATACAGCGCCTGGTCGGAACGGCTCGTAACATCTTCAGGATTAGTATTAGCATCATACTCGCCAAGTCCGACACTAATAGACGGTACTATCCGCTCTCCTCTCCAGACAATGGGCGATGCTGCAACCATATTAACCATACGCTCGCCAACGACGAGGGCATCCGAAACCGAAGTGTTGGGTAAAACAACGGCAAATTCGTCTCCGCCATACCGAGCAGGCGTGTCAGTTTGCCGAATACACTCTTTTATCCTTTTGCTAACACATTTTATTACCTGATCGCCAACACGATGACCGTAGGTGTCATTAATTTTCTTAAGGTTATCAATATCCACCATAATTAATGTTACTTTGCCTCCATATCTCCTAGCCCGCCAGAGTTCCTTTTCCAAAACGCCATAAAAGGTCTTATGATTTGCAAGTCCGGTCAAACCATCAGTCGTAGCCTGATACTGTATTTTTTCAAACATCTTAATATTACCGATAGAAGAGCCGACGAGCTGGCTAAACAGCTTTAAGAGCGCAACATCACCTGAAGTGAAATTGTCACCGCTCATTTTGTCAGCAATGTTAAGGACACCTACTACCCTATCGTGACAGATAAGAGGAACGATGGCACAATTTTTTGTTTTATAATTTTCCATATGTTTGCGCTGCGACTTTTTTATCCGAGGAGTTTTATGTGTATCAATATTGCCAATCATAATCAGCTCTTTACTGAGTACTGTCATCACCATAGGAGAAGGTGGATTCTGACTGAGAGAGACTATTTTGTTCAAAAGATATGGATGGTTATATTTTTGCAGATGTAAGATTCCGTTTTTCTCATCAAGTATATACAGCGAGGCGAACCTTGCTCCGACTAACTGGCGAATTTTGTGGACACAGACATTTGCTATTTTTTCGATATCCAGGCAGTTAACCTGCCTAGCTAAAGGAGTGATTTTATCAACCAGCGATATGCCAGTATCTGTAGTTTTAGCAGAATTTTCATTATTTTCTCTATGATGCAACATTTTTCATACCTTCTATCTTATTCCACCAGCCTAAGTACACTATTTACTAACGTCCGAAAATAATCGGCCTATAACTTCAGGGTGCCAAACAGCAGTTTTTAACCTGAAATACTGCTTTTATTCAAAATTTAATAAATATTTGAGGAGATAAAAATTTTTTCAAAAAAAAAGAATAAAAGTTGACAGGGACGGAAAGGTACTTTACATTTTATAAAACGTAAAATATACTATTTAGAGATAGCAACGGGGACAGGCTCGCCGATTGAGCTTTTGAAGGGGTAGCAATCAGGCGAAATTTGGCAGCATTTGAATGGAACTTGATACTAAAGGAAATCAGGCGAGATTTGATACCAGCAACATTTGAATGGAACTTGAGACTTAAAGGAAATCAGACGAAATTTGGTACTTCTTTTCAGAGAAAGAATGTTCTTGCCATTTCGAGCCCTGCTCTACCGGGGCAAGGCATTCGATATCAGGTGTAATTGGATGAAATGCAGCCGATAAAAGCGTTTGTAAAAGGACAATAGCAATGCGTCTCAAAACCAAAGAGCAAACTTTTCAGGTCCCAGCGAAACTTTACCGAATCGGCGAGCTTGTCAGGCACACACCGTTTTCCCGGCAGACTATCCATAACTACACAATAATGGGTCTTATCCGCGAGGCCCAATGGACCGAGGGAGGACATCGACTCTACGATGAATCTGTTTTCGACAGGCTGTTAACAATTACAGAACTAAAAAGGACAAAAACCCTTACTGAAATAAAACGGATTTTAGACGAAGAATCACAGAAGGGCAAAAAACCGCAGCAAAATTAAGACGCCCGGGAAAAGGTTAGCTCAGGAAAATCCAGGGAAGGATTAAAAATGAAACTTAAACGTTTGATAAGCGATAACATCTGCGAAGTTCTCGTTAAAATTATCGAATTCACGAATACACGCCAGAAAATCCTCACTGAAAACATAAATAACATTCACAAATACGGTTTTGTTCCCAAAGACCTGGCTGTCGATGAGTTTTCAGAGCTTCTTGGTACAGCAATCGAGGAGCACAAAAGAAACAGACGTCTTGTTCTTTGCGATACGGAAAATATCAAATTCGGCATCGACGGCAGCTTTGAGATAAAAACCATCGAGGACAAATCGGCAGAAATACTCTTCAAAGAGAGAAAAGCCGAATACCTCGAGCTTCAAATAAACAAGCTGCTGGAGAACTCAATCAACCAAAGATTTGCGGCTGAGCTGCTCAAGTATAAACAACAGATGATTTCTACGGCCGAGTAGCTCGTGAGAAATAAAAAGCGGTGATTTAATAAAAAGGAAGTTAAGAGTAACGACAAACTAAGCGGTAATCCGCAAAAGAAGTTTCAACAAAAAGGATTAGAAGCAAGATTTGTACAGACGGCGGCAGAAAAACTTTTATTAAAGATATTTGCGGTTGCATTAAAGTTGTGAGGTAAAAGAACGATAAATACCAGATGAAGGTTATACGATGCCTGCTGCGATTATGAAAAAAATAATAAATCAAAGATACGCATTTATCGGACGTGAACATCCGCACAATTTCTCGTTGAAAATCATGGAGGAAATTTAATGAAAACCAAGGAAAAGGAAAAAGCAATTAAAAGTGAGCCTGACATCGAGAAGGTATGGGGAAAGTTTCTCAAGACACATGACGACAGGTACCGCAATCTTCTAATCGAGAAATACAGATATTTAGTCAAGTATACAGCGGAGCGATTGTACAGCAAACTACCGAACAAGGTCGATGTCGATGACCTTATCAGCGCAGGCAACTTCGGCCTTCGAGACGCCATAAATGATTTCGACCCCGACAGAGGAGTAAAATTCGAGACCTACTGCACACCCCGTATAAGAGGCTCGATCCTCGATGAGCTTCGCAAAATGGACTGGGTGCCGAGACTTGTGCGGGCAAGGACGAGCCAGCTTACAAAAGCGACTCAATCACTGGAAGCACATCTCGGCCGCAAACCCTCAAAAGAGGAAATCGCCGAAGAATTAGATATCGATGTAGGAGAATTCGACCGCCTGCAGAAAGATGCAAACGTAGTCGGTTTAGTCTCACTCGATACTCAATATCATAACGAGGACGGCGAAAAGGATATCCGGGAAATAGATATTATTAAAGACAACCGCAGCCAGGACCCCGTAACAGAAGCACAAAAAAGAGATTTGAGGAGCCTGCTGACCAAGGGCCTAACACGGGCTGAAAGGCTGATTATTACTCTTTACTACTACGAAGAGATGACTATGAAGGAAATCGGATTGACGCTGGATTTGTCGGAATCGAGAGTATCGCAGATGCACTCTTCGATTATCGCAAGGCTGAAAGCCCAGATGAATACCAGAAAAAAGGAATTCTCAATTTAATCCAATCCAGCTACTTACAAAATTCACCCTTTTTTCACACAAAAGCCGCCCTATTTCTTACCAACTCTTTGCCGCATTTTATTTTAACGGCCAATTGTATGGGCAGATACACAGCCAGAGGTTAGCAAATTCCAGCAGGTCGTCGCAATTAATTGTACCATCCTCGTATAAATCAGCCGGCAGACCGGTACCGGATTGCAGCCAATAGATAGCGAAATTTGCAAAGTCTTCAAAGTTAACTATACATAAAGGCCCACCGACCCAGAAACCGCCGAGCAATTCATAGTTACCGTCGCCGTGATATCCTGCATCCGGCTGACCTATTGTCCCCGTAAGAACATAAGGCCCACCACTGCTTTGACCGCCGCCGCCGTCAATCGTAGACCAACTGATCTCATAATCCGCCGGTGCAGGCAAGCTCAATATCAACAATAAAAAGATGATTATCTTTTTCATTATAGGTCTCCTACGCAATTCTTGCAAAGACTCGACTTTGTCAATCGTCACTCGTCATTCTTCATTTACATAACGGTTTGACCAGATGTTATTACGGGTTCCGTCATCTTGATGCCACACCGCAACGGCGTTTCCACTGCCGTCTACCGCTACCTGCGGGGAT
>CAZBMW010000034.1:0-17569 GCA_964493425.1 uncultured Pirellulales bacterium | reverse complement strand
GTACAACAAACCCTCACCTTCGATTTAAATGATCCAACAGATTTCCATTATTATATGTACACAGGCACGTCAATGTCGGCTCCTCACGTCAGCGGCGTTGCCGCTATGCTCGCCTCATTGGGAATAACAGAGCCAGATGATATAAGGCAAGCCCTGCAGAGCACCGCGATAGACCTCGGAACAGCCGGCAAGGATAACGAATACGGCTACGGACTTGTGGATGCCTTCGCAGCCTTGAATTACTACTTCAATGAAGGTGACTTTAATAAAGATGGTGACATTGATTTCGAAGACCTGCAGGAATTGCTGACTTACTGGCTGCAGGATAGACCCTCAATCGATATCTATCCTGTCGGCGGCGATGGTATTATAGACTTTCTCGACTTCGCAAAATTCGTAAATATCTTGACCGCAAATCCTCTGTAACCTCATATCAAACTCAAAAACAACAGCGCCTCCTCAGCTTCAATATAAAAAAATCAATGAATGCTCCACAAATACATAACTTCAGGAGTACTGAGCTTATGCAGCGTGCTCCTGTCGATTTTCATTATGCCCTCAGCCCTGTCTTCCAGAAGATAAGCCAGCGAGAAAGGTCTTCTATATTCAACAACCTTAGCTTTTTTGATGCCTGCAAGTGACAAAACCTCCTCGATTGCCTTATCAAGATAGCCAATCTCATCTATCAGCTTCTCATTGTAGGCTTCTTCGGCACTGTAAATACTGCCGTCGGCAAGACGGTTGACATCGTCTACCGACAGCTCGGTTCGCGAGTCAGCTACAACATCTACAAATCTTTCATACACCGGCGATATTATCTTTTCATCAAGATATTCGAGCTGCTCTTCGGTCGGCGGCTCGAACATACTCGGCCAGTCCTTTCGCAATCCCGATTTTACTACAACAGGCTCAATGCCGAGTTTGCCTTCGAGCAATTCCTGAAAAACAAAATAAGTCATTATCACGCCGATTGAACCTGTAATCGTCGTCGGCTCCGCCACAATTTTATCACAGGCTACCGATGCATAATAACCGCCCGATGCCGCTACGCTCTGCATAAATGCAACGACAGGTCTGCCCGTCTGTTCTTTGAATTTCCCAATCTCATTGTATATACGGTCACTTGCAGAAGCCATCCCACCCGGAGAATCAATACGGACAATTACTCCTTTTACATTCTCATCCGCCCCGGCAGTTCTTAATTGCTTATAGATATCCGTGTACGTTCTTCCGTCAATTATTCCCTGCAAATCAACTACTACAATTTTCTGTTCCGGCGGCCCCTCACGGATAACTTCTTCTATGAAAAAGTCTCTCCTGATTGGCCCCAAAAATGCAAAGAAGGTCACAGAAATCAGCATCAAAAATAAAATGATATTGCATAAAATAGAAAGAACCGTAATAATCGCCCAGAATATCTTCCAGCCTCTGTGTTTCTTCTCAGGTTTATAAACGACCGCCGGCTCAACAGGCCTTTGGTTTTCAAAATCCATCTTACAACCCTTTCAAATATTCCTCATATTGTTTGGAATTCATCAATCCTTCTGCCTCCTTCTTGTCCTTAACTGCAACCTTGTAAATCCAGCCCTTTTCATAGCAATCGCTGTTTATCAGTTCCGGCTTTCCTTCGAGCTCGCTATTGACTTCACTGACCTTGCCGGACAAAGGAGCATAAACATCGCTCGCCGCCTTTGAGCTTTCTACAACTGCAAGCTCGTCGCCTGCCTTTGCCTCCTTACCAACCTCAGGAAGCTCGACATACGTAATCTCGCCGAGCATCTGCTGTGCGTAGTCCGTAATTCCGACTATCGCTTCATCGCCCTCGATTTTTACCCATTCGTGTTCCTTGCTATAAGCTAATCCTTCGACTACCATAACCTTTATCTCCCGTCAAAATTTTGCAAATCTGCTTAAAGTTACTCCTGTAATATCCGCTTCTGCCTTTTCACTTTTTTTCATCTCTTGCTTTCTGCCTTTTTTGACTTGGCCTTCATTTCTTGCAAGATAATAAACTCCAATAGCATCACCTTCTTTTACAACATCCCTTGACACAAGGGCAAGTGCAATCTGCTTATCATCTACCTTCGCACAGCTCAACACCCAGCCGACACATTCACCCCTGCCGTCAAGCACAGCATCGTTACTCCGCACAGGCCTGATACCCTTTGCTCCCGGCAGCTCAAATCGCACAACCTTCATATTATATCGCTCTGCTTCTTTCTGCATAGCAGCCTTGCCGATAAAAAACTCCTTGTCGAGCTTAACTGCAAAGCCGTAACCCGCCTGAAACGGCGAGATATTAAAAGGCCCCGCCAGCTCATGTCCGTAAAGCGGAAAACCTGCCTCAATTCGCAGGCTGTTCCTGGCGCCGAGCCCACACGGTACCAGACCAGATGACTTGCCGTTCTCAAGCAGTTTCGACCATAATTCCGGCGCCTTATCAGGATGAACGTAAAGCTCGAATCCCATTGCTGCACCCGTATAACCTGTTCTCGAAACGATACAGTCAATCCCCGCAACCTTGGTTTCGATAAATCTGAAACCTTTAAGCTCTTTTATTTGTCCCTGATTCTGCTCATCTTCAGTCAGCTCAAGCACTACATCCAAAGAGGCAGGCCCTTGCAGTGCAAGGTCAACCCTGCAATCACTTCCACTTTTTACATCCCTCATATCCCGTATGACCGGCTTATTCTCGAGCTTCCTGTCGGGATTTTCTGCATCAATTATTGCTTCATCATTCAACAGTGCCGCAAAATATGCCTTTATTTTCGGCTCATTAGCCGCATTGACCACTACCATATATTTATCTTCCGCCCGCCGGTAAATAATTATATCATCAAGAACATTACCTGCAGCATCGGTTATATAACCGTATTGTGCCCTGCTGTCACTAAGCTTATTCACATCGTTGGTAAAAACGATATTCAAAAAATCTTTCGCATAAGGCCCTGCCGCTTCCAGAACACCCATATGCGAACAATCGAACAGCCCTGCTGCCTCTCGCACCGCTCTGTATTCGGCGCTTATTGAAGTGTACCACAAAGGCATCAAAAAGCCTGCAAAAGCAGCTATATGGGATTTGTCCGTCAGCTTGATATGCTCGCTGTAAAGTGCGCTTCCCTTCGCTTGCGTCTCTTTCCGCTCGAATACAAACTCGCCTGACTTTTTAGAAGAGCCCAATTTAAGTATCCTTATTTAACAAATCCTGAAACAATTTAGAATAAGGAAAACACCCCCAAAGTCAAGACCATTTTATTTCCAAGCGCGCAAAAGCTATCCTTTTACGCAAATCAAAGGCTCAAGTTTAACAACCTTCTTCGCTAAGCCGGCCTTCGCCGTAGCATCGACAACTGCATCAACATCCTTGTAAGCGCCCGGCGCCTCCTCCGCAATACCGCGTTTGGAAACACCCCTGATGATAATATCTCTTTCGCCCAATTGTCTTATTACATCCCTTCCCTGCCATCTCCTCGTTGCCTCTCTTCGACTCATCGCCCTGCCGGCACCGTGACAGCACGAGCCGAAAGACAATTCCATCCCTTTTTCCGTGCCCGCTAATATGTATGATGCCGTCCCCATAGTGCCCCCAATAAGTACAGGCTGGCCTACTCCGCGCATAGCCTGCGGCAAAGATGGATGGCCGGGACCGAAGGCACGCGTCGCTCCTTTGCGATGTACATACAAACTCATCTTTTTCCCGCCGACAATATGCTCCTCAATCTTGCAGGTATTATGCGAAACGTCATATATCAATCTCAGCTTGGCCTTCGGCAAAATCCTGCTGAAAATCTTTCTCGTAAGGTCCGTTAGCACTTGTCGATTGGCAATCGCACAGTTAATACCGCACTTCATCGCCCCGATATACCGCTCGCCCACGTCGGATTTAATTGGCGCACAGGCAAGCTCTCTTTCAGCCAGCTCTATACCCGCAGCCTGGGCCGCCTTAGCCATTCTCGGCAGATAATCGGTTGCAATCTGATGGCCGAGCCCCCGTGAGCCGCAATGTATGCTCACCACTATGTCACCAGCCTTTAGACCGAAACTTTCAGCACACGATGAATCAAAAACTTCAGTAACCTTCTGAACTTCGAGATAGTGATTGCCCGAGCCGAGCGTACCAACCTGGTCTCGCTGTCGCTGCTTGGCTTTATCCGATACATAGTCAGGCTTTGCACCTTTCATTTGCCCTTTCTCTTCGACATATTCCAAATCTTCTGCCTGCCCGTAGCCCTGCTCAACCGCCCACCGGGCACCGCCGACAAGCATCGCATCCATCTGGCTGCCCGAAAGCTTCAATTTACCGCTACTGCCGACGCCAGCCGGTATCCCGCGGAAAAGCTCATCGGCAATTCTTTCTTTCACTGACTCGATATCATCGACTGTCAATCCTGTACGAAGCGAACGCACGCCGCAGGAGATATCAAAACCAACACCGCCTGCGGAAACAATACCACCCCTTTCTGCGTCGAACGCAGCCACGCCTCCTATCGGAAACCCATAGCCCAGATGTACGTCGGGCATAACAAAAGAAGCCCTCACTATTCCCGGCAGAGCCGCAACATTCACTGCCTGTTTGAGAACATCGTCATCAACCTCCTTTATAATCCGCTCATCCGCAAAAACTATTACCGCAACGCTCATCTTTTCAAACGGCTCGATTCGCCATTGGTATTCACCGCTTTTCTTCAGCTTCTCGACCAGCATCGCTTTCTCTCCTTATCAAAAAATCAGATGTCAACTATACATTGAGCCATCCATAAACCGTCTTTTGTTTTTGTCACTTTCAAATCCATAAAAGTCGCAGCCTTAACCTCAACTGCAGGCTTATGTTTTTCAACGTCAATCTTTTCACCCGCCAGTTTCGCTTTCAATCGATTGCCGTCGATTGTAACCTCGAATTTGCCAAACAGCATTTTCCGCGTCGCCATTTCATAAACAACAGCGTTCAGCCAGTCTGCAAAGAGCATCTGCTCATCGTCCTGCTCACAGCAAATCTCGATATTATCTTTAAGCTCGATTTTTTCAAGCTCTGCAACAATCGCCGTCATAGCCAGAGCCGCCTGCTCGAAAGCCTCAGCCTTTGTCTTTCCGAAGCCGCGAACTCCCATATCAGCCGGATGTGAATAATGCTCCCAATACGCCTTGCTCATAAAAACCTTACGTTTCCAAAACCCGAATGTTTCAAAAACAATATTTCAAACAAGCCTTAGCATTATATCAATTATGCTGAATTCTCTCAATCACCCCGACTCCGCCTAAAACAATAAAAAAGCCGCCCCGATTCATCCAGGACGGCTATTTTATAAACACTTATTTACTTACCACGTAGCCAAATCTCTCCAGGCACCATCAGCATAGACACGAACCTTATTATCATACGTATTAACATAAATCTGGCCCTCTACCGGGCTGGCCGGGTCTCCTGTTGTACTTTTTACCGGTAGAATCAGATTCTCCATTGTCACAGTGCCGGCAACGTCAAGCTCACTGCTCGGGCTATCGGTACCGATACCAACGTAGCCGCCGTTCTTGGCAAGAAGAACATTACCATAATCCCCGCTGGAACCACCATAACTGCCAGGCTCCCCGATAGTAAGCTCAATATCTCCGCTATTACCGAGAGTTACACCTCCGGCCATAGCCGAACCACCTTCTCCGCTGGTTATCGTGATGTCGCCACCATCAGCACATGTACCGGTATAATATTGTATTCCACCGCCGGCACCTGCCAACATGGTTATATCTCCGCCCGCCCCGGGTGTTACAGGACCGCCGAGTTCACCACCATCACCAGATGTTAAAGAGATATCACTGCCTTTGCCGCAACCATAATAGTGGTCTGCGCCATCTCCGCCGGTTACTACCAGGGCATCAGGAGCATCAGTGTTGCCGCCGACGCCATCCGAACCTGTAATTACAACTTCGCCGTCACTAACATCCAAAGCAACTGTCGGGCTTGTCGTACCTATGCCCAGCTTGTTTGCTATGTATTCGCTACCCTCTTTGACTATAACATCGTCTCCGAATGTGATTCCAAAACCAACCATTCCTAAAACTAAAACACTGATGATAAATCTTCTTTTATTAAATTCAGCCTTCATTTCTATATCTCCTTTCCTTTAACGAGTTTAAATTTTAAGTAAGAGATTACATGTTCTCATACAAGCTGCCTTTAAGATATATGTTTCCATCTTCATCAATATAGGCTATTACATTGCCACTACTATCTTTAATAATAAAATCATCTCCTGATGGCGACAGTGTACCCTGGTTTTCATAAAGACTGCCTGCAATAACCATATTACCACTGGTTGTATCGATTATCGCAACATCTGTGCCGCCTGAGTTTTGAACTCTGAACTCATCATTAGCTGTTGCCGTCGGCGTGGAGTTCACATCCAGCGTCCCTGCTAAAACAAGATTTCCTGAATCATAAAACGTCGCAGTATTATAGTTTTCACTATCTCTAATACAAAAAGCATAAGAATCGCCTGTTTCAACCAGGGTAATATACTCTGCAACGCCTTGTCTTACTCTGGTAAACACCTCAAAATCATCATCGTCACCTGTGTCTGATAAGCCTTCAAGTATGGCTGCGTAGTATCCATAATCAGTACTTTGGTTGCTGTACGAGAGATTATAATTCGGGTCAATCCTGCCTGTTATCTCGTCCAGGTAAGATTGTGCTGCCTTTTCCATATCTCCATTTGGATTATCATCTATTAAATTCTCTAAAGTAGTAGTATATTTGGTGTCCTTTACTCCCTCACGAATCGCTTCCAGCCCTCCAATTGTATAAAGCAGCTCACCACTCCAGGTTGGATATGCAAACAGAAAGTCCGGATATGAGAAGGTAAATATATGAGAATAACCTGCGTCCATATCGTCGTAGGGGTCGGCTATATAATCCCCCATAGCATATGCAGAAACGGCATCTGAATCCGTGCCAAACGCGAAAAATCCATGCAAAAATCTGTTGTAAACCGGGTTGCGATATTGTGAATGGCCCGTTGTGTAATAGCCATAGTAATCGTCAATATTCGGATGGTACGGGTTGTTGGCATCATTGTGTCTCTTATAACCTTTCCCCGCGTAAGACATAGCCCATATCTTGTAATCCACCAGGTCTGTCAAGGCTGGAAGATTACAGTCAAGCTCGGGCGGCAGTGTATAGTCACAAGGATCAACGTATAAAGTTTCATCGCATGAGGTGTAGTATGTAACTGTTGTTAAACAATTATTGTCTCGAATTATGGTAAATAGGCGGTCTGCAAGAATTCTCTTGTAACTGGACACACCCGGCTCATCAGTCACGGTGAAAGCGAATGTTATATTTCGACCCGCATCTTCACCAACTTCTTTATATTTTTTAACTAACGATCCGAAAGCCTTAACAAAATTCGGCTCCGAAAGTTTGCTATAAGCGTTTATATCGCCCGGCTTACCCCAAGCCGATGAATCCATTACAAGTTCATACAATTCCTTTACCGCCAGTGACGGCATAATCTGTACAAAACAGATGTCCTTGGCATAACCTTCGTCTATCGACTTATCCAGGAACTCCTCGAAGAGGTTGCTGTCAAAAACAATCGTATTCGGGTCAATCGGTGGTTCATTACTATCATTCGGGTCCTGGCCTGCCGTAATACGATAAGCATCTGCGTAGATAAAGGGGTCAAAACCGGCTTCTTCATAGGCTTTGAATGTTTCATCGGCATCACTCGAAAATACTGCCCAGTAAGGGTCACGATAGACAGGATTAATCTGTGCTGGCAGGTCCAGTGTAATATCATAAACATCGAATTCTATCGGCACTGCTATATCCGAGCACCCACTTATATGAATCGTGGCATTGCCCTCATATAAGCCGGCAGGCAGATTTTCATCAGCTCCGGGGACGCGTACCTTTAACCAGATTCTTTCCGAAGTATTCGGGTCAATCTGCAATCCATCGAAACCCTCAATCCTATCGGGATTTAGCGCATAAGGAGTCGGCTTGCTGATATAGTGCAATCTCGTCTCATCGTAAACAACATGGTAAATAGATATGTCGTTACCATCTATAAAATCATTGGCATCCCCGACATATTCTAAGTTAGAAACGGTAACATCGGTGACATTTATCCCATTTTCGGAATAAATCGAAAAACTAAGAGGTTCAATCTCGCTCCAGCAGCTAAAACCCGTTACCGCACCATTCGAATCGTCTATTATCTCTTCTTCCAACGGCTTGGTGTGCTTATAAACTGGCCTCATAATATCGCGACTGAATACCACGATATTCGGGTCGTCATAGCTGGTAGAAATCGGATTGTTGGCCGGCATCTCGACCTCGTAAAACTGCCAAACATCCTTTTTCTTCTCGTACAATTCCTCGCATTCCGACTCACTGATTTTTCTCAGGCTGACGTAATCGATAGGCATATTTGCATCCGCATCGTTTTCTATTCTTATGGTAAACTGACCATCAATCGCCCTGAGAAGCTGGAAGTTGCTCTTTTGGAAACCATACTGTAGATGTTTCCACTCTTCATCATTTATCCCGCCAAAATGAGCAAGTTTATAATATCTCTCAGTATCCTTAAGGTAGTTCGGGTCAAGATTAATGTAGTCAATTTTCGAAGATACGAATACCTGATAATAAGAACGGTGTTCATTTTGGTCAACGCACACCGTATCTTTATACATAATCTCCAGAAGCATAGGTGTTAAAGGCAGGCTGTTCGGGTCGTTCGGGTCATTAGCGTCATAACCCGGCGGCAGATTAAAGGCAGGGAAACTTATATCAAGGGTTTCGTCTTCCTCAAGTTCTCTGTAAGTAATATTATTGTCTTCGCTGTCCGTACAACGCTCTCCCATTGCCGACCCGGTCCATGTAATTCCACCATTGTAATTAGGGTCATCATCGTATGCACTGCCAAAATCTATGGTCGCAACCACATCTGATTCGTTGCCCTGTCCATAAGGCGTCAGATACTTTATCTCTTCGGTCAGACTAAAATCATCCCACCACACCGTACCCGTCGAGCCGTAAGGACCAAGAAATCTCACTTTTACATACTCTACTTCGCCATATTTACTTTTTACCGAACGATAAGCATCAAACTTGGTCCAATCTGTTGAGATTGTATCGTTATACAAGACGAAATATTTGTGATCAATGTAATTCGAATTTGCGTCACACTGCTGCCAGCCGACATAAATCCGTTCATCTTCTTCCTCGCACTTTATCCAAACAGAAAGCTTGAACAACTGTCCGACATCAACAGCAATACAATCGGACAGCGCTCCACTGGTCAGACCGGGATTTTCACTCACAAACTTCCAAGAATAATCTCCTGAATGTTTCTCATTACTATCCAGCGACTTCGACGTACTCGCCCACTCGTCTACCCAGTACAAAGGAACTCCGTTAGCATCAACACCATCCTCAAAACCTGAATTTTGTACTAAATTTGGATACTCCGGATTAAACTCATCAGCTCCCATATCCACGCGTTCTTCAATGACGCGACTCTCACCGTCTATATCCGTCTGGCCTGTATAATCGCCGTTCGGATCGCCCTTGTTAATACAGGGCGAGTTCCACGTCAGATGAAAATCATCATTATTGAAATCCTCAAAATATGGATAGCTATCTATATTACCCGTACCGCTCCAGCCGCCTTCGATATCGCTATAGCTTACAGTTGCACTGCCGGCACTTTCATAAATCTCATTACCATCACCAACCGCACTATTAGCCCATAGTATGCAGTTTGTGACATCAGGGTAACTCGAATATCCACAAAAGAGACCGCCGCCGTCGTCACCCGCAGTATTTTTGCTCAGTGTACAGTTGGTTATAACCGGCGAGGTATAACCCACATCATAAACCCCTCCGCCGTCCTGACTAGCTGCATTTCCATAGAGGACACAGTTGGCAATCGTCGGCGAGGAACCGCCACCATTATATATTCCCCCTCCAAACGCACCGGCATTGTCGATTATAACGCAGTTTTGTACCGTCTGGCAGGAACCGTAATAGCTATATATTCCCCCGCCGCAACTGGTAGCATTATTATCAACAATGACACACCTATTTATTGTCGGCTCAACATCATAACAATAAATGCCGCCGCCGTTTGTCGCTGAACCGCCCGTTATCATAAAGCCTGAGAGGATACTATTTGAATCTTCGCTGCTGTCGAATGTTACAACCGAGCCATTATCGTTTCCATCGATAATGGTAGCGTTGATAACATCCCAGTCATTCGGGTCGGTGCTTCTGACGGTACAGGCAACACCATCAAAATCGATGTTTTCGTAGTACGTCCCTTCATTCACATCGATAAAGTCCCAATCATTAGCTTCGTCGATACCCTTTTGAATAGTCGCGAAAGCCGTGGCCCAACTCAAACCGTTCGCATCATCGTCGCCGTTGGGGTCAACGTAATATTGAGTTCCATAGCTGTTTGTGCAGAGCATAGTAAGCAGAAACAATAAGATTAACATAATGATTTTTCTCTTTAACATGTCTTGCCTCCTTTCGTTTCAGCCTAAACACATTCCAACATATTAACACTTTAAAAATTTCGGATTTGTTTTGCCTAAGCCCCCTTTCTTTAATAAATTGTTTACAGCTTTCCTACCACAGTCTTAAAGCAACATCACGTCATTGCGATAGAAAATAAGCGCACAGCTTCCCAAAAAGAATCCCCTGCTGTATCCCCAGCCAAAGATGTTTTTCAACACCCTGTTGACAACCCGTCGTCTTAAGTGACAAATTTAATATCCATTCTGAATACGTCAAGTAAAAAATCTCTAAAAACATCAAAATTTTTAGTTTGTTTGTTGTGCTTGACAGGAGCGATTTTGAACATAAAATCGGATGCTATGATTGAAGCTGTACAGCAGAACAAAAAGAAGCGAAAACATAAACGCAACGTCATCATGGACCTTCTAGCCTATGTCAGCCTGAGAGTCCTGGTGATGTTCTTATACCTTTTCGATGTCGAGACCAATTTGAAGATAGCCTGCTTTCTCGGAAGACGGCTTTTCAAACATTATCATCGCGGCCGGCAGCGAGCACTCGAAAACCTGCGGAAAAGCTACCCTGAAAAAAGCGAAGACTGGATTTACAAAACCTGCAGACGCAGCTTTGAGCATATAGTAATGCTGGCTGTCGATATGCTTTTCACGCCCCGGCTGGTAACAAAATCCAACTGGCGAAACTATTCGCACTACATAAATTGCGAAAGAGTAAAATGGCTGATGCAGGAAGGCAAAGGTTTGATTATGACCGCCGGACATTACGGCAACTTCGAGATTATGGGCTACCTTCTCGGCCTGTTCGGATTCAACGTCTATAGCATTGCCCGGCCGCTGGATAATAAATTCATCAGCAGATACCTGTACGGTGTCAGGGAAAACGCCGGACAGAAAATCATCGATAAAAAAGGCGCATCGGCAATGATTGATAAACTGATTAAAGACGGTGCGACGCTGTGCTTTATCGCAGACCAGGACGCCGGCAGAAAAGGGCTTTTTGTCGATTTTTTCGGCAGAAAGGCAAGCACTTATAAAAGCATAGCCCTTCTGGCAATAACAAACAATATACCCATCGGAGTCGGATACAGCAGAAGAGTCAAAAATCGATTCTTTTTTGATATAGGCATACAGCGAATTATATTTCCGGAAGAATGGCAGGACAAAGACGACCCTGTCGAATGGCTCACAGCGGAATATACAAAAGCGATGGAGGATTTTGTCCGCGATGACCCCAGCCAGTACTGGTGGCTGCACCGTAGATGGAAGCATCGGCCTAAAGAAGAAGAATAAGAAAATATTGAATAACAAACAAGGAATTAAGAACGTAGAAGTAAAAAACAGACGACTGAATCCAATTTTGAGTTTTTGAATCACGGCACAGGAACGGCGGAGAAGTACAATTCAATGAAAATTTGAAAATTGAAATTCACAATTGACAAGCAATAACAAATACCTCCTATTTTTCCGGTCAGGCGGTCAATTATCACCATTTCATAAATTTTCAAAAATCAGTTGAAAGTAAAGAACAAAAGTATATAATTCAGATTACTGAAAAATGAGTTTTTCGGAAGCGAGGAATGAAACCTTACGAGGTCAATTCTATGAAATATTAACAGAAAAGAACTGTGCGCAAAGTGCTTGCCGCAGAAACTATTAAATTAAACGGACAGGATAAATACCACCTAAAACAGTTATTTCAAAAGGAGAATAAAATGAAAACGAAAAAAATATTATTAATTCTGGTTTCGGCTGGTCTTTTAGTGTTCTCACTTCCAGCTGCAGCCGGTGATTTGGAGCCTTCCGGGCCGCCGGCACCGACGATGAAAACGTTAGATGAGGTCGAGCCGAGAATACCGATTCATGCCTCGGATTTGCCACTGGTCATCACAGAGCCGAACTCCTATTATCTGGTCGAGGACGTAAATTTTACAAGTACGGCCAACAACGCTATTACTATCGAATGCAATGACGTTACCATCGACCTGATGGGTTACACTCTCAAAGGGCCGGATTCGGGAAGCACTTATGGCATTTATATGAACGGCAGCAAGAATGTGGAGATTCGCAACGGCACAGTCCGGGACTTTGATGACGGTATCCGGGAAGACAACACCTCCGGCAAAAGCCACCGTATTATTAGTGTTCGGTCAGTCTCCAATGGGCACAGCGGTATTCATCTTAAAGGCACTGACCATCTGATCAAGGACTCCTCGGTCAACGACAATGGACATTCGGCTACTGGTTCAGATGTTCGTGTCTACGGCATCTATGCCGGCTCCGGCAGCACAGTGTCCGGCAACAAGTCCTGCAACAACGGATATAAGGCTCACTCTAGCAGCGACATGGTTTATGTCTACGGCATCTATGCCGACTATGGCAGCACAGTGACCGACAACACGGTCTGCGACAACGGACACGAGGCTGAAGGCGTAGAAGATTTCAGCGGCATCTATGCCGGCTCCGGCTGCACAGTGACCGGCAACACAACTTATAACAACGTCCATATAGGTATATATGCCAACGATGGCTGCATAGTGACCGGCAACACGGCCTACAACAACATCAAACTCGGCATCGCTGCCAGCGATGGCTGCACAGTGACCGGCAACACAACTTATAACAACGGCTATATAGGTATATATGCCAACGATGGCTGCACGGTGACCGGCAACACGTCTTACAACAACGGCAACGATGGTATTACAGTCTACAGTGATTCTACGGTTACCGGCAACACGGTCTACCAAAATACCAAAAACGGTATTACGGTCTCTTACAACTGCAAGATTACTAATAACGTGTGCCGCCTAAACGGATACAATGACGATGGAGCCGGAATCCACGCTACAACTCCCGGTAACCGCAACCGCATCGAGGGAAATCACGTTACTGGTAACGATCGGGGTATTGATGTTGACAGCAGCAATAACATTATTGTCAAGAACAGTACTTCGGGCAATACCATTGAGTATGACATAGTCGCTGGAAACAAGGTCGGCACGATAAGTACCGACCCGACTACCGCCGGGCCGTGGGATAACTTCGACTTCTAAAAGAAAGGTGGGCAGCTATCATGAAAACCAAATTCTTGTTTGAGCCGACCTTTTGTAAATACTGTCTAAGAAAACTATTTTGAAAGGAGAAAAAATGGAAACAAAAAAGATGTTATCAATTTTAGTTTTGGCTGGGCTATTAGTGTTCTCAGTTCTGGTTGTAGCCGGTGATTTGGAGCCTTCCGGGCCTCCGGGGCCGACGATGAAAACCTTAGATGAGGTCGAGCCGAGAATACCGATACAATCGCTATCCGGCTCTGCAGGCGCAATGTATGTCATTGACCGACCCGGCTCCTATTATCTTACCAGTGATGTAAATGTAGTTGACCCCAATAAGAACGGAATAAATGTCGATTCTAACGATGTAACGATTGACCTGGCGGGTTTTGCCCTGGTCGGTTCGGGCTCAGGATACGGCATTTATTTGAAGGACCGCAACAACGTAGAAATCCGAAATGGCACGGTTCGGAACTTTTGGCAAGGTATCTATGATCATAGCAACTACTGCAGGAGCTATCGGGTCATCGGTGTCCGCGCTGTATACAATGCGATTAATGGCATTTCTATTTATGGCAGAGGGCACCTGGTCAAGGACTGTACGGCGGCTAACAACGGAAGCTCGGCTACCAGCTCCGCCAATGGTATCATTGTCGGCGGCGGAAGCACAGTGACTGGCAACACGGCCTGTTACAACGGACTCTCGGCTACCAGCTGGGTTTGCGGCATCGTTGCCGGCACCGGCAGCACGATAACCGGCAACACGGCCTATTACAACGGAGTCTATGCTTCCGGCGATGTTGCCGGTATCTATGCCGATCCCAGCTGTACTGTGACCGGTAACACGGCCTACGAAAACGGACAATCGACTACCGGTACCCACGTATACGGCATCTATACCGACTCCGGGTGCACGGTGACCGGCAACACAGCCTGCGACAACGGACTCTCGGCTACCGGAAGCGTATATGGTATCTACCTTGGAGGAAATAACCTCGTGGACCAGAACACAGCATATAATAACGACGGGACGAATATGAATAATCCCGGCAACTGCACCTTTGGCGTGAACCGCGCGCCATAAAAATATTAGAAAATAATTGAAAGGGGTAAAAAATGAATTTGAAAAGAATTCAATTTACTATATCAGTTTTTACGCTGCTAATTTTTATTTCGATTGCATCCTCTGAGAACATCGACCCGTATGAAGATGGCAGCCAGTATGCTTACGGCGAAAATGTCGGGTGGCTGAACTTCGAGCCGGAAGAAGTGGCGGATGCACACGTCACTGAATCCGAATTGAACGGCTTCGTCTGGGCGGAAAATATCGGCTGGATAAACCTGTCACCGGCATCTTACGGTGGAGTACTTAACGATGGTGCAGGTAATCTGTCCGGCTACGCCTGGGGCGAAAACGTCGGCTGGATTAATTTCGCTCCCACTAATGGCGGTGTCACTATAGATTCGGACGGTGATTTCTCCGGCTGGGCATGGGGCGAGAATATCGGATGGATAAATTTCAACTCTGCGCAGCTTTACGGATACAATGTCAAGGTGTGCGTTGTCGGCTTCGACGACCTTGCAGAATTCTGTGACCAGTGGCTTGATACCGGTAGCGGCCTGACCGCCGATCTGTATTTCGATATGGAGGTCAATTTCAAAGACTTTAGTATCTTTGCATCCTGGTGGTTCAGTTATTGCCCCGACGGCTGGCAGTTGAAGTAAAAGCAGAAAACAAGAAACAAAGAATTAGTTTTTCAGATTGAGGCTTAGAGGTTCGTTGCCAACGGGCAAGATCAGGCTTTTCTGCCAAGCTTGTTCGCCGGAAGCTTCTTTGCTCCGTGCGAAACCATATTCGATACCATTAACAATAAATTCGTATTCGGTGCCGTCATCGAAAACACTTTCCGGATACCGGCCTGTAATCGTAGCATAATACCACCGCCAGGGGAACTTGTGGTCCTTGATTCCTTCGTCAAGGGCTGAGATATCAATGTTACGGGCATTGGTAAGCGTTACTTCAGTGAAACCAATTGTGTAATCGCGAGTAAAATAATGCTCGGCCCAGCATCTACCGGTGACTGCTTTAATGTCACCAAGCTGACTTTCCTGCCAGCCCATAGGGACATAGGCATCGAGAAATGTAAGGTGCAAATCCGCTGTCGTTTTTTCTGCGAGGATTTCGCCGGCTACATTTATTAACCAGCAGCCGCAGGAATGGGCTATAAGGTGAATATGCCTGACGTTACCGAACCGCTCTATAATCTCATCAGCCAGTTTTGGGCCAGCTATATCCCCTGCAAACTTTGCAGCATCTGTGGGATTTATTCTGTCGGCACCTTCAGGCCAGTCAAAGTAACCGCACAGCCACAAATCCGAATCAACTTTCCTTGCAATCTCTTTCGCCATATCCTCCGGCCAGTTATCACCGCCCTTTTCTATCCAGCCATGCACCACAATGACAAGACCGTATTGGGAAGATTGTTCAGGTTTGAAATTATCCGGCTTGACAAAAAAGAGGCTGCCCGGAGCAGAATGTCCGCCGCATCTTAGAAGTAAAATAATCATAAGTAGAAAAACCAGCGAGAAAACAAAATATATTTTTTGTGAAACTTTCATACAATAAATAGTTCGCCTATATATTGTTTACATATAAATTATATATTATCAAATCCGGCTGTCAAGTGTTTAACAGCAAATCCAAAAACCTTTTGACTGAATCAGCAAGGAGCTCTATTAAATATATTGCAAAGCGAACAGAGCAGCAGTACAATATTAATGGTTGACAAGCGTCTGTAGCTCAATTGGATAGAGCGTCGGTCTACGGAACCGAAGGTTAGGGGTTCGAGCCCTCTCAGGCGCATTTTTCTTTATTAAGCGAATAAAAGACCCCCTGCAAAACGAGATGCCAAGCAAACACTCTTACAATTGGGTGGCAAGCTTTATAACTTTGCCGGCCTGCAGAGATTCCTTTTATCTTTCGCCACCCTGCCGCAATTCTTGCAGAAATACTTTCCATCGCGAACGAGTGATTTGAATTCTGCTGTGTTCTGGGCCTGATAACCCAGATTGGCAAGATAGCATAAATGTATTTCATGCCAGTCGTGAGGCATTTTCGGTTTTTTCATAACATGTCCTTTCAAAAACAAGTGCATATAATCCTGCTTTTCTAAAATTATACTTTCAGCTCAAATGTTTGTAAACAAATGCACGCAGGTTTTTATTCCATTTATAAAGTTATCGATTTTGAATTTCTCGTTTACCGAATGAGCGCCGTCGGAGTCAAGGCTGAAACCCATCAGGACAACGGGCCTGGCGAGCTGTTGAACAAAGGTATTGACGACCGGAATGGAGCCGCCGCAACGTATATAGACGGGCTCAGCACCAAAGCCGATTTTTAAGGCGTCGGTTCCGGTCTTAAGCATCGGATTGTCAATATCGAAACGTACAGGTCCGCCTGGTAGTTGACCGCACCGAATTCCATCACCGCAACTTGCGGCTGGCCGATATCCGGAATGGAAATGGTCGTCGAATAGTCCGCTTCGACGGTGCTGGTGAAACCCTGTTTATACCAGCCTCCGCCGGGAACCTGGATCGTGGTCGGGCTACCGTCATCAGGATCAAAGTCCCAACTTCCTGACAGATCCACTGTTTGAACTGGGGTCGACCCCGCCTGTGTTAATCTACACACAAACAAAACACATCAATATACTGATCTTATCCATTTCTCTGGCTTTAAAATTTCACAGAGTTGTTTATTGCTTTTTACTATATTCATATACTTTGCATAAAGAAAAAAAAAGCCCTGTAAAGGGCTTTTTTGTTAGACTTATAACAGATCTTATTCGTAGATAGTATAGTAAAAAACCAGACTATTTACGATTTACGTTTTACGTTTTCTAAGCGCAAGCAGAGTACCCAGGCCCAGCAGAACCATCGTAGCCGGTTCCGGAACAGGATTGGTCAGATCCTCGCCAGCGGTGTAGTAG
>CAZBMW010000033.1:0-17932 GCA_964493425.1 uncultured Pirellulales bacterium | reverse complement strand
CCGTGTCATTCAGGTTGGCCAGAGCGGTACATCCGTCGCACCGAATATCTATATTGCTCTCGGTATCTCGGGGGCTATTCAGCATATGATTGGCGTCGCTAACAGTAAAACAATCATCGCCGTAAACAGTGACCCCGATGCCCCTATATTCAAAAACTGCGATTATTACGTCGTCGGTACCGTCGAAGATATTGTCCCAAAATTGATTCAGAATTTATAAGTGGAATTGGCAGATTGGGTTAAAAAATGTCACTGAGTAGTGATTACAATAAGGTTTCAGTCCTGATAATTGGCGGCGGGCCAGGCGGTTTATCTGCTGCAATAAAACTAAAGCTCTTGAAACCTGACATCGATGTCTGCGTGATTGAAAAAGCTGAAAAGTGCGGAAATCACAATCTCTCAGGTGCATCGCTCGAGCCTCAGCCGCTTTTTGGCCTGCTCGATGAGGCTGAACCCGGCTGGCAAAAAACCGAGCAGGCAAAACAGGTTTTCGCAAACAGAGTCGAAAAAACCGACCTGCTGTTTCTTCTCGGCAAAAAGCTCGCCTTTAATATCTCACCTGCAGTTAAGCTCGCAAAGCTCTTAAAGCTCGGTATCGGACAGATGATTCACACGGGCGACTATTCTGTTTCTATAAGTATGCTCACCGCGTATCTCGGTCAAATCGCAAAAAATCTCGGCGCGGAAATTCTTACCGGCTTTGCCGCAGAGGATATTATTCTTGATGATAATGGTATGACAGTTGGCGTAAAGCTCGTTGACCAGGGCCTTGACAAAAATGGTAATAAACAGCCCAACTATGTCCCCGGCGAGATTATTAGTCCTGATTTTGTTATTCTCGCCGAGGGTTGTGACGGCCTGGTCACCGAGAAGTTCATCGAAAGGGCTCATTTGCAAAGACAGTCACCGCAGCTTTTCTCACTCGGCGTTAAGCAGCTTATAAAGGTCAGTTCCGAACAGTACAACGAGTTTACTTCAGGTCGAATCGTAAAAGCTATGGGTTATCCAATTTGGACGCCCGTCATCGGGCCGGCTATTTTCGGCGGCGGAATTATTTACCCACACGAGCCTGACTACCTCGCCGTAGGTATGATAGCCGGTGCCGACTGGAAATATTACAACTTCAATCCGCAGGATGCGCTCACTTTGTTCAAAGAGCACCGCTTCGTCAAGAAATTCATCGACGGCGGAACAGTTGTTGAAGCCGGTGCCAAATTGATTCCCGAAGCAGGTCTCTTTGCCGTTCCGAGAGAACCTCAAAACGGAAATATCGGCAAGAACAACTGTTTGATAATCGGTGATAGCGCAGGCTTTGTGAATATGCTTAAGATTAAAGGCCTGCACAACGCAATCGATTCCGGAATGCTTGCGGCACAAGCTATCGCAGATAATCTCAGCTCCCCCCCAAACGCCGCCGATGTATATACACGATTAGTTAATAGCTCCAACATCGCCGCCGAAATGGCTTCTGCCAAAAAATTCCGCCAGACCGTTGCAAAGCTCGGCCCATTGTTTGGCTTGCCGATTTCCATCTTTGGCCGGCTCCTGCCGAAATTTAAGATTGAGCCTGATTATAAAGCTATGAGAACAGCCGCTTATCGGCTCAAACCCAATCAGGATTTCGACAAGCAGACTTTCACTGCTATGGCTGCTACCGCGCATCGTGAAGACCAGCCGAGTCATCTGTCTATTATAGACAAAAATATCTGCGCTCAAAAATGCACGCCAACTTTTAATAGTCCTTGCATCATTTTTTGTCCTGCCGGTGTTTATGAAGCTGTAGAAGAACAAGTCGAACCCGCTAATCCTTCTAATTGTCTGCATTGCAAAACCTGCCAGCGCAAATGTCCCTTTGACAATATCCGCTGGACTGCTCCTGAAGGCGGCGGCGGCCCAAAATACAAAAAAATGTAACAAAAAATCACAATCGCACACTGGTACACCAAAATTTTTCCCAAATTAAGATTTTTTGTAAGTTTTTTGATTCTCGTTGCTCTAATATATTAGTTATGGCCGAAAACGAGGAGATTAAGCGGGCAGGCACGCCGGTTCGTGCTATGCCCGGCAATGTTGACGATGTCTCTAATCTGATGTTGCAGCAGCTTTTCTATGCGCATAAAAAAAGCCATTCTCATCTGCTTTTCAATTGCGAATAGAACGGCTTTTTTTCCTGCTCGTCCGGCGAGTCTATTGCTCTTTCTTCTCTTCTTCTGCGGGTTTCGTTTCTTCTAATTCGTCTTTTGTAGACTCTTTTTTGGCTTTTTCTTTCTTCTCTCGTTGAATAGCTTCATAAACCTCTCTGCGGTGCACCGAAATATTTTTAGGTGCTGTTATACCAAGACGAACCTTATCGCCGCGGACGTCAACGATTATAATCTCAACGTCGTCGCCTATTATAATCGACTCATCTTTTTGTCTGCTCAAAACCAACATTTTCAACTCCTTTTGACAGCCGGTATTAACTACTAATTTTTACGTTACCAGCCGTCCCAATGTTCGGTCATTTGCGCTTCTGTTTTGTTATATGCCCTTGTTTTCAAATAGCTTAGCACAATATAGCCTGCGGGCACAAAAGCTGCTGACCCAATTCTTTTTTCGGCTAATTTCAAGGTCGGAAACACCTATTTTTTTTTGCTTTTCAGGCTGTAATACCGATTATTGGACGTTGCGTCTGTAAGTCCTTTTGTAATATGGTGTTAGGCAAATATACGTTGCGAAAAAAAGATTTTTGATTGTCTCTGCTGCTGTTTTTGGTCGCTAAATTTTGTGTTTTCGCCAGTAATCATATCGAACTGCAAACCAGTAACCACAGATTGAGCCTAAGGCCCCAAAACATACCATTTGGAGCGGCAGAATCGATACAAGCGAGTTGGCAAAGAAGTCCGCTGCCCAGTTTTTTGCCAGGTGCGCCGTTATGCTCTCTTTGGCGTAAAGTGTAAACGAAAATAACGTTAAAAGCGCCGCCCCGCATATCGGGTAAATGTAGTGCAAATCGAAAATCTTCTTCGCCGCAAAGCCTGCCGCTGAAAATGCAATAATCACGGCAAATACAATTTGCCCCTTCGCAGGCTGAGCCGTTACCGCTCCCAATTTCGCATCGTACTCTTTTACATTCTGTGCCAGTATCCCAATTAAGACCGCCGATATTAAAATGCAGACCAGAACTCCCATCGCCGCGTTCAGATACATTCCCTCTCGTTTTGTTTCTTTCTTATCCTCTTTTTTGTCTTCCTTATTTTTACTGATAACGTTACAGCCGATTTGCACACCGAGAATTCCCAGCAGCACTATTGCCAGCCAGAAAAATCCCTCCCATCTCAGATATGAAAAGAACGCAAGCCGCTGCTCGACGGTCCCGTGAAGCTGAATATGATTGGCAACGCTTCCGCTCCTTATCGCCCATACGGTCAAACCGAGAGGCACTGCAATTGTCCCGATTTCCTTGCCGTAAGGCCACGCTGCAAAAAAGCTCACAAAGCCTGTAAGAACCGCCATCGCCGCGATTATTAATACGCCCGCCGTACTGATATTTTTCAGTGACACTACCTGGTAAGGCTCTGCCTGGCCTGCGAACCGCCATCCTAATATCCCGAGCAGGACTATTCCTACCGCCGCCACAGCAGCTATCCTGAATCTCGTAGGCCAGTTCAATTCCAAAATAGTTACTCCTTAAAAAGTTCGCAACAGCATAACATCAGACGCTGCCTTTATCAATCATAAATATTTGTCCCTAATTTCGTGACTTTTCTTTTTTTGAAGCGGTTTCACTAATTTATATTTTGCCACAGAGGGCACAGATTCCACAGAGATTTTTAACCACCAAGACACTAAGACACAAAGAATGTTAGACAGGATAACAGGATTAATGCTTTTTGGCAGGTTGTCTTCGACGACCTTTTGTTCTTGCCTTATGGTCCTCTGCAAGCGAGCTTGCACGTTCCTTTCGACTCGACCAAATTTGCCTCGCAAACGATGCCAAAAAGCTACAAATTTGTTTTGATTCAAAGCCAATTTGGTGAAAAACGAACCCAATTTTGGGCTAAAATTGGCTTTGAATTGGCTTTGTTTGGCTTTGTTTTTGGGAGTGCTTTTAAGCACATAATTTTTGTATGCCCTTTTAGAATAAGCAGTAATGTCATCTTGGACACTTGGTGAATTGGCTTTGTTTTGCAAAAAAGGGTTTGATTTGTAGAGATCTCTCGACAGTTGTAAAGGTGCCTTATAGGCACATAAGTAATTAGATTCTCGATACTTACGCCTTCGTTGAGACTTCGGCGGACAGGCGATTCTCGTTTTATTGAACATTCGCTACTCCTTGTTAATAAAGAGTTTATGAACTAAATTTTGACTTGGCCTGCTGGCCTATTCGTGCGGGACTCCGCAGCCCCGTGGTGGGGCCTCCCCCAGTTATTAATTTTATACCACATTCCTTTTATATGTTCAATCAAAATTCGAATAATTTTGCCGCGACCATAGTGAGGTAGTTAATGAGTTAATCGGTGAATTAGTTAAATCAGCAACATACGCGGTTTATGCCGGAGGCCGCGATGAGCGTCCTACAGTGCGTAAAAAAAGTTGCGAACCGCAGGCAGAAACCACAGAGATTTTTTGACACGGATTAACGAAGATTTAAACAGGTCTTTGGCAGTAAGAATAATACTTGCTGGCGCAGCTTTTTAAGATTGACGATTTATGAAAATATGGGTATTGTATAATATTAAATAAAAAGTACGAAGTCGGGAATTTAAGATGGGCAAAGCAAAAAAGATATATGAAGGAATGTCGATTCAAGAGTTATATACTAAATGGGGAAAGGAAAAAGCTTTTTACCAAGTGAGTGAGGTTGGTACTGGTGTAGAAACATTTGTAAAAGACATACTAAAATCCCCAGATGTATTTGCGCTGAAAGTAGGCCTCAATTCAACTAAATTAGAGAACCGAAAAAACGAATTTTTAGAGAAAAAGACATCTAAAGGTTCGAGACAACCTGATATAACTATTTTCATAACACCAGAAATTATAATACCGGTAGAAGTCGAGAAGTATAAAAATATAAATGCCGGAAAAAGTCAATTATTACAATACCAAATAGATTTAAAGAAGAAATACGGAATTCTAACGGACGGTTACACTTGGCAGTTTTATAACAACAACAAATATAGGGAATACAACCTAAAAGCAATTCTGGATGACACAGGACTATTCCTTGAGTTCTGGCGCGAATACATTAAACCAGAAAAGTATTATCTTGCCTTTTTCGAAAAACGGTGGCAACATTCACTTTTACAAGAAACAGAACAACTACCTGTCGAAGAATATAGGAGATTATTTTTCGAGGATATAACAGATCTAATAGGAAGATTTAAGAAAAAGCTAGAAATCGAAGGCTACCTAAACAATTTAAAAGAAAAAGAAAAGACAAAAACTGCTGTCGAAATTACATACGCCTATATAATCCAGTTCATATTGTACAAAACATTAATAGATAATGAATTCGACGATTTTCCCAACAAGTACGAGTCTTTAGTAGAGACAATGCACGCTCACTTAAAAAAAAGAAGATACAAAGATATATTAGGAATAATCGATGGTATTTCTGCTGAGATTTCAAAGAATATCTATCGGCCATTTTCAGAAGAGCAGAAGTTTATTACAAAAAAGCTTTTAGAGCTCTACCGTAAGCCATTGAACGAACTTCATGATGTTTCGCCTTGGCTTGATATTTTTGTCTTTATTAAGAAGTATAATTTTGCTGAAGTCCGTAACGAAATTTTCGGATACATCTACGAAAATTATCTGAAAGCTTTATACGAGGACGAGAAAAAGGGTCAATACTTTACAGACCCAGCGGTAGTAAACTTTATGCTTGAACAAATAGGTTACACTCCGCAAAACCTAAAGAATAGAATCTCTCCCACAAAAAACACTATTTCTCTAATCGACCCAGCCTGCGGAAGCGGAACATTTCTTTATTCGGCTGTTGATGCACTTATAAAGACAATAGGAACTGATGAAGAACAACGAGCTAAAAAAGTCGAAGAACTAGTGAACAAGGATATATTCGGCCTTGATATAGCAGAATTCCCGCTTTATCTAGCTGAAATGAATATGCTGATGAGGATGCTGCCTCTTATTATCAATGAGAAATACAACAATCCTATAGAGAAGAAAATTAAGGTTTTTAAGACAAGAGACAGCATCGCAGAATTTATGGATACCGCACTACGCAATACCATTCACGACATTGATGTTGCTTATCAAAAAAACAAAGGTCAAGGTTTCCTTTTCAAGGAGGAATTGGACCTTGGTTATTCAAGTTATGTACGAGACGAAAGTGACTTAAAAGAAATGAAAGATAGTTTGGAGACTCAGAATCATTGTCCACGACGTCGTTTTGACTTTGTCATAGCAAATCCACCTTATGTAAGCTATAACGAATGTTCGAAACAGAGAATTCTAGTATTTGAGTTGTTGAAAAAAAAGGAAGTTAAGCTTAATAACATATATGGGGTAAATTTACATAGCGTCCCGAGCAATCCAAAAAGATATAGACCTAATCCTAACCTTTATGCATTCTTCATAGCTTTAGGATTAGCATTACTAAAAGACAATGCTAAGCTTTGTTATATTATTCCGCAAACAGTATTAGTAAATCCTGATTTTGACGTAGTTCGTTACCACTTGGCAAAATTTACCACTATTGAAAAAATCATTACTTTTAGCGGAAAGATGTTTATTGGACGAGGGATAAAACAAAATAAGCCGGTAGCTACTTCCAGCTTGATTTTTACGGTGAGGCGGACTCAACCCGACAGACGTCATTATGTAGAGATAATCAATTGCAAAGATACAAGCAAGGAAATAGAAATAACATTCCAAAATATTAAAGCTGGCAAAAATATTAGCAAGAAAAAACTTCTCCAAGGTAAATTGCTAGAAAAAATTACTAACTGGAATTTTATTAAACAAGAAAAACCTTTTCTAGATTTCTATGATATGTATACGAAAGCAACGGAAAGCATGTCAATCTATTATACCCACAATTTGGCAAAATATCAATTTAATGATAAATTTTATTTCGACGGTGGGTATGATATCGACGAGAGAAAGTTGTTAGACAAACCAAAGGTTAAAGTAACTAATTTTGGATGTCCTAAGCTAGATGAAAATTTCTGGAAAATAAAAAGAGTTATTGGTTACTGGCCTAATATTAGAGAAAAACATAATCAAATGTTTATCAAACTAAGACAGGGAAACCAAGGATACAATCTTCTAGATAGCAAATATAAGGTTCTATGGTCCTACAATAATACTACAAGGTTCTTCTTTACGGACATTCCTATTATTTGGGCAAGAAATAAGTTTCTTGGAATCGGCTCAAATAATAAAAATGAAATTATCTATTTATTTGGACTGCTAAATTCAACCATAACCAAATTTTTGTTAGATAATAATATTAGGATTGAACAAGAAGACAGAAGGACTATTCTAGTTAGTTTGCAAATTGTAAGAGATCAAATTCGAGTTCCTAAGATTACTGATAGCAATCTGGTTATAAAAAATGAAATCATAAGAAGAACAGGAGAAATGTTAGCTTTGGAAGAGGTGAAACTTGCCGACGTAGTAGATTTTTCAAAGATTATGATGCAGAAGTTTGATGACGTTTCGGTAAAAGGTAATAATCTCATTTTGTACAAAGATAAAAAGGAAAGAAAGCTTTCAATCAAAGATAACATAGACATTGTTAGAAAAAATATCAAAGAGAGATTTACTAGCGATAAATTTGGGTTTGAAAAAAAGAAAATAACGCTATCAGAATTAAAATCCACACTTATCATTGACTTTGAAAAACAAAATAATATAAAGAATTACATCGATGATTTAGTATTTTCGCTTTATTTCAATGTGCCTATCAGAAGAGTCGACTTAAAATATGCCACTGAAATTAAAGAAGAATGCAGGAAAAGCAAATTTTATAAGTTAATTGAAAAAGGAAAACAAAGTCGCCGCGAGCTGCGAAGCTAACCGAAATTCAAATCCTGTTATCCGGTCTGGGGGAAATCGATATCATCACTTCAATTAAAGAAATGTTAAATCTGTGTCCGATGAAAGACGTAACGGGCAATGAAACAGAAATTGCTCAGCTTGTTATAAACAAAATAGTTATAGGACTTTGCAGGCGATTGTTATGTCTGTTACGCAGACACAGGCTATCAGCGCTAAAATATTATCCTTTGCCATTGGAAAGCACGTAAATGCTTTTCTTACATACCTTTACGTCGAAGCCGGCCTGTCCCAGAATACGATTTTAGCCTACGGCAGGGACCTGAAAAACTTCCTGGAATTCTGCAACAAGCGTAAAATAAAGAACTTACGGCAGATCGACCCCAGGCTTATACAGAGCTATCAAATGACGCTGGCAAAGCACGAGCGTTGCGAGACCACGATTAAGCGGTCTCTGGTAGCCATAAGGATGTTTTTACGCTTCTGCCGGCTAAATAAGCTCATTGCCGACGATTTTAAGTCTATCCTCGACGGCCCAAAATTATGGCAAAAATTGCCTACAATCTGCAGCAAGGGCAAAATTTTCGAGCTTTTAGATGCCCCTGACCCTAAAGAGCCTTACTACTGGCGGGACAGGGCATTACTGGAATTGCTGTACGCTACGGGCGTGAGGGCAAGTGAGGTGGCTGGGCTGAAAATATCGGATTTGAATCTCGATATCGGCTATATCCGCTGTCTCGGTAAGGGACGCAGAGAGCGCGTAATCCCTTTGGGAAAAACAGCTATCCAAGCAGTAAATGACTATCTTTTGAATCTTCGGCCTAAACTCGCCACAGGCAAGGGCGGCTATGTAAAGCAGGGCTCTAACGATGAAAAGCCAATAGAAAAAGGTAGGAGAGAAAATCAGAAAAACGAATCAAGGTCAGTTAAAGTGAAATGTTCAGCTTCTAAAAACGACTATAATTATGAATCGTCGATAGTAAAAAGTCAGGCAAAGTCTGAAAACCGTGATAATAATGCTGATTTTCTGTTCCTTTCACGAACAGGCAGGCCTTTAGGGCGTATTGAAGTCTGGCGGCTGATAAAGAAATATGCAGCGCGTGCGGGTATGCCGAAAAAACTTACGGTTCATACGCTGAGGCATTGCTTCGCAACGCACCTATTAGCAGGAGGAGCCGACCTGCGAAGTATACAGGAGATGCTCGGGCATGTAGATATAGCTACGACCCAAATTTATACACATGTTGACCAGGAGAGACTTAGAAAAATACATAAACAATTTCACCCGAGGCCTTAAGTTAAATGTCAAATTTACCTTGTGTTTCTCGGCGAAGCTGAAATTTTTAAAGGGCTCGAGCAGAGAAGATAATTGAGGCATTTTTTACGAACCATTGATAAAACTGAAGTGACTTTTTTCTAAAATTTGTTAAAAGAAAAAAACGGCAGGAAAGCCGGCTTAAATGAAGTTAAGGGATAAAAATGACGATTTAATAAGTAGTCAAGCCATATTACCGGGACGGGCTGTAATGCAAATAAAAAGGATTAACCTGTTTGCAACGTTATTAATTTTGCTGATTTTCGGACCTATTTGCCCAGGTGAGGAAAAATCTGAGCAGCCGGTTACACAGGCTGGCAAGCAACAATTATCCGAAGGGCAGCTAAATATCAACAAGCTTGCTCTTCAGGAAAACAAGGATGGCCAAATCAGGCTGCAGGCTGCATCATTGATACTGGAAGACGACTCAGAGGCAGCGAGAAAAATCCTTCTTGAAACGCTGAAAATGGAAAAGAATTCAGCCGCCCGGATCGCGGTTTGCCGGGCGCTCAGTAAAAGCCGCACCGAGAAAAGAGAAATCAAAAACAAGGAAGACTTTATTATTCCTTTATTGTCAATTCTTGTAACATCACAGGAAACCAGTGAGGTGAGATTAGCGGCGGAGGCCCTTTTGATATTCGAATACAGCCAGATATCATCAAAGCTTAATATGATAGCGGCGGACGCCTCATCACCGCTTAATGCACGTTTAAATGCTATATATGCGTTGAGATTGCGGTCCGATTTGGAAGCAATAATACAGCTTATCCGGCTTGTGGGTGACGCAGAGCCGAGTGTTGCTGCGGAGGCTGAAAAGGCGCTGCAATCGGTCGGCATATCCGTCGGCAAGGACGCTGAGTCGCGGGAAAGAATCATAAAAGAATTAGAGAGCAAGGGTAAAGAGAAATTTCTGCAGGAAAGGCTCGTTCAGCAGAAATTGAATATGGACACGCTGGAAGGTAAAATTAAGTTCTGGCGAGAGCGTTATCTTGCCCTGCTTAATACCAGCTACAGCGCCATTACAGAGGATACGGAGAGAGGCAAGTTTCTATCGGTGCATTTGAGCGATGCAGAGGCTGTAGTGAAACTGTGGGCGCTTGATAAGGTGAGTAAATGGCGGGCAGGTACGGGTTCTAAATCGAACATACCGGCTGAGTTAGGGCCATCACTGATAAAGCTGATATCGGATGAGGATAAGCAGGTGCGTCTGAAGACGGCTGTGTTGTTACCAGTGATAGGTGAGCTGTATACAGCCGGTCCTCTGGCTGAACAGTTCAAAATTGAAACTGACCCGGATGTTAAAGATGAGATTCTAACGGCTCTCGGCTGGGCGTGCTACTATGGTTCTTTGCCGAATGCTTCGATTAAAGTGTCGCCTGAATTAATAAGGCAGACACTTCAATGGGCACAGGAGTTTCTCGCTGACAGCAATAGTAAAAGGGCGGTAAGGGGTTCGGAGGTTATGGGCAAGCTTCTGGAAAATGCTGATCTGAGCGAGGCGGAAGTGACACAATATCTTAGCTTGCTTGCAGGAAGATATACGGAGCAAAAAGACAAAGGAGTTAATGAGCTTTGCGGCGAGCTTCTTGGCGTGATGTCGCGGCTTTGCAGCAAAGGAGTAAACAAGCAGAAGGCTGCGGATATTTTCAGGCCTTTATTCGAGGATGCCCTTAAAAGTGAATCAGATACGCTTAGACAGGCGGCGGTTGACGGGCTTATTTATATAGACAAACCTGCTGCCCTTGCGAGGCTGGGCCGAGGCTTTAATAATGATGGGAATCCTGCAATAAGAAAGAAAATCATAGCACTTGCAGAAGAGGTTGGCGGCAGGGAGGATTTGGTCTGGCTCTCAGAGAAAATCGGTTCCAATTCGGAAAGCAAACCTGCATGGCAGGCTATGCTGAAGATATTTGAGCGCACTGATACAGAGACACTGGCAAGGTGGATTGACCGGCTGGATGCCAAGCTGGTGGAAGGTAAGCTGCAGGGCGAGCAAATGCTTTTGTTCTTGGAGACGGCGGAAAACAAAGCTGCGACTGAGAAGAATGTGAAAATGCTCGGCGATATTCGCAGCAGAATGGCCGGCCTCTATAAAAGCAGCGGTAATTATGAGCGTGCAGCGCAATATTATGGAGTATTGTTAAACAGTAATCCCGAGCTGGACAAGAAAGAAAAGGAAGTTCTTTTAGCGGAACTGCTGGATGTATATCTGAGCTGGCCTAATATGGAACAGGCAGGGCGATTGATAAATAATCGTGTTCTTGCCGAAGACCTTGAGCCTGGAAGCCAGTTTGTTAATACGATTGAGTTTCACCTAATTAATCCTTCGGCAATCAACGATGCGAACAGCTTGCTTGAGCTGCTTTGCCAGATGGAGATACCGCAGGACAGGCCTAAATGGGCTGAGCAGATACAAAAGTGGTCGGTGCAGTTTATAAAAATTTTGCCGGAACCTAATGTGCCGAAGGACAGCAACGAAGGGTACTGAGGACGGAGGACGAATATCGAGCGTCGAACATTGAACTTTGAAGAGCGAATATCGAACAAGGAATGCAGAAGAGTTTCCGCCCCGAAGAGCGCTAAGCAAAAGTAACAAGTCATAATTTTAAAAAAGCCACCCAATACGCATTCATACGTTGTAAGATACGAGCAACGAATTAAGTGCACAAATTTTATGGACTGAGACGAGCTAAGAAAGTAAACTGTTTTTTTGAGAGGATTTAATAATTCTAACAAAAAGATTTGAACATATAGGCAGGTGGCTGTTCAAGTGGAGAAGCTTTCTGCCTCTTGTAACGGCGGGTTTGTTTTTAATTGCGCTGAGACATTTTTCATACCCTCGCGGCAGCCACTATCTTGACCTTCTCTGGGAAGGTGTGTCTTTCGGCGTTGCGATTTCAGGATTGGTGATTCGTATTATAACAGTCGGTTATGTTCCGAGGGGGACATCAAGCAGGACGACCAGAAATCCGAAGGCAAGCGTCTTAAATACGACGGGGATGTATTCGATAGTCAGGCATCCATTGTATCTTGGCAACTTTTTCATTTGGCTTGGCGTTTCGATGTTTCCACGCTCATTGTTTTTCAGTTTGTCAGCGATTTTATTGTTTTTTCTGTACTACGAGCGGATAATATTCGCAGAGGAAAGTTTTCTTCTGAACAAATTCGGCCGGGAGTTTAGTGAATGGGCAAAGAAAACCCCTCTGCTGCTGCCTCACTTTAAGAGTTGGAAAAGGCCTGGTCTGCGGTTTTCGTGGAAAATGGTACTTAAAAGAGAATGCACAAGTTTCTTTGCCATAATAGCTGTATTCACCTGTCTGGAGATAGCGGGAGACTTGTTTTATTTAGGCAAGTGGCAGCTTGACTTGGAGTGGATAATATTGTTTGCAACAGGTTTGATTACATATATAGTGCTTGTAAGCCTTAAAAAAGCGGGCGTTCTAAATGATGAGAACAGATAAGTCTGTCGCATATCAGGGCTGATAAGCAAGGAAGGATTTAAATAAAAAAAGATGTTGGCAAGAATCGCTAAATCACGTCTTCTTGTTTCGCGTATTTTTGGTTTATCAATTATTTTTCTCATACTGTTTACGGGTCACTCCTTTGAACAGGAGAAGATTGCCGACATTTCGTTTGAGTTATCCGGTCTGCTTTTGCTTTCGATATGCAGCTTCGGGCGTTTATGGGCTCTTATATTTATAGGCGGCTACAAAAACGATGTACTGATTACGGAAGGGCCATATTCAATAGTCCGTCATCCTCTTTATTTTTTCAGTCTCATAGGAGCATTCGGATTAGGTCTGGCATCTGAAAATGTACTTGTGCTTTTTCTTATAATAGTTTTTTATCTTTTTTACTATCCTTTTGCTATATTAGCGGAGGAAGAAAAGCTGACGGCGAAATTCGGCAAAGACTACGTTGAATATTCGAAGCGGACGCCGAGGCTTTTACCGAAATTTTCACTTTACAGAGAGCCGCAATCCTATAATGTCACGGTCAAAAAGCTTGTCAGAAACTTCGCTGAAGCGATGCTGTTTATCTGGGCATTTATCCTGATGCACTTTGTCGAGATGCTTCAGGATTCGGGTGTGCTGCCGGTACTCTGGCGCGTACCCTGAAAGTCAGAATAGTTCGTAAAACATAAGTCAAAGGTAAAAATTTGGAATTTATAGAATACGAGTTATTTAATACGAGTATCGGGTCGGCGGAGGTATTTCGGCTGGATTATTAGGGGGTCTGCGAATTTTCCTTCCATAGCAAGTTGATAGCCTAAAAGATAAATGTTCGAGGCTTTAGGCGGCCAGTATTTTTTATCGAGGAATTTTATGCCCTCGGCTTCGAAATTTTGCTTGTAGTAAACCAGGCCTTCACCAAGAAGCCAGATTGGCTCGCCAGCGTCAGCAAACTTTTCTATGAACTGCTGTGGTGACATTAGACAATCGTCGAGTATTTTATTCCAGGGAAAGGGGGGGGGCATTTTTGAGTCGAATTTGTAAGCGGCGATGAAGAACTGCCCTCTTTTTGCGTCGGTTACGGCTGCTATTTTGTCGATTTCAGTATGATTTTGTTTTATGTGCTCTGTTGCATTTGCGGCAATTGCGTCGAGGCTGTCCACGGCGGCAATTTTGATTTTATTGTTTGCGAGGTGAAAGATTTTTGCGAGGGTGACAGCGATTCTCAGACCTGTAAAGCTGCCCGGGCCGAGCGATATATAAATATGGTCGATTTGCAGCGGCTTTAACTCGAAGCGGCTCAGCAGTTCAAAGATGGCGGGAAAAAGCTCACTGCTGTGCTTTACGGGTGTCTGGAAGGTTGTCTGTGAAAGCAGCCGACCGGCCTGAGCGAGAGCGACAGAGCCGATTCGCCCTGAGGTCTCAACAGCAATAATTAATGGTTTTTTATTGGTAATTTTGCTCATAACAGACGGTTTTTATGCCGATAAAATAATATGGGACTATGAGAAGTCAAAAGTAAAAAACGTCGTAAGATAATACTATTGAAATAAGAATAAATCAAATTTTTCTTCATAGCTTAAGAAGGAGTATAGTTTTGAAAGGAGTGAGAATTTTGAAGGGATTTTTAAGTAAGAAGGTATTGTTGGCGGTATTGTTTTTTCTGCTTGTTTATACGGATTTTGCTTTTTGCGGGTCCGTGGCATTTGACAGCAGCGTATACAGCCTCGAGATAGGGGGAATCGGCAAGAGAGAGTCTATCCGCAGCGTGGCGAGCGAGCTTCTGGATGTCGGTATAGAAGAATATAAGCGGGCATTATTCGGTTCAGCGGAAAAGACACTGCTTAAGGCAAAGGCGTATAAAAGGTATTTGACCGGTCAGGAATTAGGCAGTCTGAACAGGTATCTGAAAAGCGCATCGGAAGCAGCGGTTCGGCGTAAAGGCGCCTTAGAACATATAAGAGCCGCCGACAAACTGGTCAGAGAGGGAAAGATAATAAGAGCCAAGGCTCATCTTAAGGAGATAAAAGGAAGTGAGCTGCTGACCAAAAGGGAGAAGTCGTTTATAAAAGAAGCGCTTAATAAGATAGATGAGTGGCTTGCCGAGTATGGGAGGCAGACCGAATCGCTTTATAACCGCAGTGTTGAGCTTTATAACGCCGGCCAGCTCGAGAATGCCCGTAGCGGTTTTATCAGAGTCGCCCGCAGCGGCCTTGTGGTCAAGCCGGAGGGCGAGACTCCGGAGGATTATATTCATAAGATAGACCTGCTTGTGGGCAAAAGCGATGGGTCTTTTAGAGTAACTGATGTGGAATTGTTTGAGAGACAAAGCGAACTCCAAAGCGATTTAACTGTAAAAGAGGGTTTGCTCGGCGGCAGGGCCGGACAAAGAATGAAGGGATTACAGCGGCCGGAAGAGGCTTACTTTGAGGCCATAAGCCGTAAGAGAAAACTCGTCGAGGGTTATACAGAGGCGGTGGTGACAGATTCTATGACTAAGGCCAGAGATTATCTGGACGTAGGCAAGTTTTACGGGGCACAAAAAGAGATAGGGAATGCTCGAAAGACCCTGGAAGAAAATCGTTTGTATCTGGCCGATGATGTTTTTGCGCGGTACAATTCCCAATTAGAAAAACTTGAGCAGGAGATAACAGAGGGAAGAAAAAGATGGCTGGGCGGCTTTAACGGGGATAAGTCGTTTGAATGACAATCAGTTACAACAGATTGTTTGGGCGGTTTTTTAGGGTGATGATTTTTTAATTTTCGTTTGCATTTTTCTTTTTTATCTTCAGCAGTATTCTCACTTGCAAATCTATTGTTTCTTTCGGGCTCATTTGTACCATAGTATTGTGCGTTGATGAGTTCAAGTAATCAGGCCTCTGGAATTTTACAAAATTCGAGTCGATGGAGGTATTTTTACCGGTGTAAATCCGCTGTTTTGCGGGAGCTGGTATTTTTTCTTTGAGAGCGTTGAAAAATGCATTTTTTGATGTTGAGATGGCCGATTTTGGCCTGAAAAAAATTTTTTATAAGTCAGAATTTTCCTGCATAAACATCGAAGTTTTCTAATATTATCGGCCAGTAGTGCGAAAACCGATTTTTTACTTGCAAGAAGGGCGATTTCTTAGTAAACTGCACAATTATAGATGTCCCATCTTGAAGCTGAGGGCGGTTTATATGTTAAATTGAGTAAAGTTCACCTTATTTTAGGCAGGAGGTTGATTTTGAAAAGGTCAAGATATTATATTAAACCGGTCGGAAAAAAGTCCCTATTAATCCTGGTGACGTTGTTTTTGTTGTTTTCAGTGCCAGCTTTCTCTCAGCCTGAAGAGTCTGGAAGTTCTGCAACAGGTTTAGATAAACAAGAAACGGCACGAAACATAGTCAACTATTTTATGCAGGCGGGACTTGAAGAGTATCGTCAGGGCTATTATGAAAAGGCCGAAGAGACATTTCTCAGGGCAGCGGAGTACCGTCAATATCTCAGCGAGGACTCTCAGAAGCGATTGGATGAGTTAGTCGAGATGGCGCGTACGGCCAGAAGCGAACGAGAAAAAATTCTTGTGGTAATTCGAGAAGCAGACAGGCTTGTAAAAGAAGGCAATCTTGTCGATGCGCGCGCAAACCTCGAGAAGGTTCGGTATAGTGAGTTTATGACGGTCGATGAGCGGAGCCTTATAGCAGAGGGCATCAAGAATATCGATACCCAGATAAATGAGAAGCGAAAAGAAATTGCTCAGATTTTTAACCGGAGCGTAGAATACTATCGTGCCGGCCAGCTTGAGAAAGCGAAGGAAGGATTCGGGAAAATTGCCGGCAATAAATTATTGGTTCCGCCCGAAGGTCAAAGGCCAGAGGATTATCTGGCTAAGATAGATGAGGCTCTGGCTAAGAAGAAAGAAGCACTGCCGACGGGGAAGATAGAAGAGACCCTCATTGGTGAAGATTTGTTCGAATTTGTGCCTGCTTTTGAGCTTGAACGTGGAGACCAGAGAGCTGGAGTGGGAGAGGAAAGCTATATAGAAACGGTTAACCGGAAGATTAGCATTGTGCGCGGCCATACTAAAGCGGTTATTAACGACGTCAACGATAAGGCGGAGCAATACATAGACAACAATGAGTTTGATAAGGCACGGGCTGAGATTGAAAAAGGGCAAAGGATTATTAATGAAAATCAATTCCAGCTCGGCAAAGAGCTTTATAAGAAATATAACGATAAGCTGAACGCATTAGCCGAGAAGGTGAAAAACAAACAGCAGGACTGGGAGATAAGGATTGCCGAGCAGCGTGATAAAGAGGCTGCAGAAGCACAGAGGGAATTTCGTACAAGAATGGCGGAGGAAAGAGCGGCCACTGTAAGGGAGTTATTGAAAACAGCAAAGATGTATCAGGAGCAGCAACGATACGACGAGGCGCTTGGTCAGTTGGGTAGTCTTCTTGCCATTGACCCGTTGAATGATGAGGCATTGAGGCTGGAGCAGACTCTGGAAGATATGGTAAGCTTGCGCGACCAGCTTGAAGTGCAGAGAGAATCTGAAAGAGAGAGAGTGGGCGTTCTGCTCGCGGCGGATGAGTCAAGTATAACCTATAAGGACGAAATTACGTATCCAAAGACCTGGGCGGAAATTCTTGAAAAGCCCCACCGTCAGCCTGTTGGTCCGCTTTTTCAAGACCCGGCCAATGAAGCAGCTTATGAACAATTAGATAAAATTGTTGATTTACCGACTTTTTATCCTGAGATGACCCTAACGGCGGCTATAGGAGAGTTACGTGATTCGGTTTACCCGCCTTTGAAGATATTTGTTAATTGGAGTGATTTGGAAAGTGCCGGTGTTGATAGATTCAGCAGGATAAATATGGATGCCATAACAGGAGTTCCGTTAAGGGCGGCTCTGAAGCTTTTGCTCGAAGCAGTTTCGCCTTTCGGCACAAGAGTAAGTTATATAGTGGACAGTGGAGTGGTAACGATAGCCACTGAAGATTCTCTTCCGCTTGAGCTTGTTCCTTTGATTTATGATGTAACCGACCTCGTAGGCAGGCCTGCAAATTATGTTGCTTTTGGCGGTTATGGCGGCGGCGGTTACGGCGGCGGCGGTGGTTATGGCGGCGGCGGTTACGGCGGCGGCGGCGGTGGTTATGGCGGCGGCGGTTACGGCGGCGG
>CAZBMW010000032.1:365-18328 GCA_964493425.1 uncultured Pirellulales bacterium | reverse complement strand
GCCCAAGTTCTAATATCACATAAGATGGTTTCATTTTGGTCAATGCCGTAGGAAATATCGGTTTGCTGTGGAGGATAACCAAATTCGTCTTCACTTAATTGATAGTTGTTATAATCGTGGACTACAACTCCGTCGGGGCGAACCAAAGCTAGATATTCACCATCACTGCTTAACTTGAAATTTGTATGGTAGTATCCTTCCGCGTCGTTATAGTCATTAACGTCCTGCCCTGAGGCAAATACTAGGAAATAGTATCCGCCGGGTAGTGTGATTCCGTCAGGAAAAGGCCATTTTTTTAGATTTTCAGAGTCATCTGTAAGAAACCAGCCGTCAAGACTGATAGTTGTACTGCCTGGATTGTAAATCTCTATCCAATCTGAGGATTGAAGGTTCCCGTCGAGCAGTGCCTTAACATTCGATGCCAAAAACTCACTGATAACAAGGTTATCATATTGTTTTTGCCAGTTTTCCGCCAGCAGTGCGAAATCGGCCATATTTACGCCATTTTCGCCGTCAAGATCTGCACAGCCGGGACCTGAGCAGCCGGAAGGATCAAGCCACTGCTCGGCAAAGAGTATTAAGTCCTGAGCATCTATTATGTAATCGTCGTTAAGATCACCCGGCCTGCTCTGCTGGGCGTCAACGGCTGAATATGACCATAAAAAAACAAAAACGATAATAATGAGAAATACGGGTCCCGATATTCGCATAAGATTCCAATATTTAGTGAGATAGTTACTTATATACAAATCACCCTGTCAAAGATTGGCACTTTTCTTGTTCCTAAGTATAAGCAAAGACGCGTAAAGTATCGCTATTGTTACACATTTTTTAAAAAAAATCAAGGATTTTATTAGATATACTGCACTTTAGCATATCAGGTTTGCTTTTTTGTCAACATATGACGACATTTTTTCGTGCTTTAATACATTTGAGGAATTTAGATATAAAGGTTGATACTGATTACATACAGCGGTCAATGACTATTTGAAGCCGCAGATTTTACGGTCTTGCTTTTTCGTGAAATTGAAATAAATGAAAAATTTGTTTATTTTTCCGGTATTGACAATCAGGCAGATTTATAGATATATTGCGTTTTTGGACATTCGGGGCCGTAGCTCAATTGGCTAGAGCATCGGACTGTCGATCCGAAGGTTGAGGGTTCGAGCCCCTTCGGCCTCGTTTATAAAGCCACTTTTATAGTGGCTTTTCTATTGTTATTTCACAAAGGGGCGAGAACCCGAGAAAATATTGGTCCTAATCAATATGAAATACCTCTTCCATTGTCACCCACCATCCGTCTTCACTTGGGCCGGGCAATGCCTGCTGCATAGGTTTGCACATAGCCCACCATTTCTGCGTTTCAGGGTCGGCTGCCATCTTAGCCATATCAGCCGCAAAGTCCTGCCCCGTATATTCGAAATAGGCGAAAAGATAGTGTTTACCATCGGGCATCTTATGACAATAAATTGAATAGTTCCGGATATTGCATTTTTTAATCATTTCCAGCACGCCGGGCCAGACTGCAGTATGCACCCTTTTATATTCCTCGATGCTTTCCTCTTTCAGCCCTAATAACCAGCCGTATCGCTTCATATCATTCTCTCCATATAAAAATAAATATTTTATTTTAGAAATCCTATTATATCCCTGTTACCCTAACAAGTACATATCCCGCTTGCAGTATAAGAAATGGATTGCTTTTTACGGTAGTTTTTTTCCTTTTAATTTTTGATTTACAGCTTCTATATTGATAGAATTTTTCCCGCAACCTAAAGCAGGACTAAATTTTTATATGGAAAGGAAAAAATGAAAAATAACAAATCGAACTGCCCGGGTAAGCAAAAATATCTATCAGGCAAAAGAATCCTGCCGGAACCAATTTCAAAAGATACAGACATCGTGAAATTAATAGACAACCTCGATGCTTATAACGGCGGAAGATTAAGAGCTGCCTGTCATCTATTGAAAGAAAAGTTCTCTCAGGAGAATGTTACGATTGGATTAAGCCTGGCAGGTGCATTAACTCCCGCAGGGTTGGGACCTTCAACAATAATTCCTTTAATGAATCACGGTTTCGTTGACTGGCTCTCCGCGACCGGTGCAAATATGTATCATGATTTGCACTTCGCATTCAATCTGCCGATGCACAGGGGAAGCCACGATGTCGATGACGCAGACCTGAGAAAAAAAGGAGTAACGAGAATCTATGACATCCTGTTCGATTACGAAGATGTTTTGATGGAAACCGACAGGAGACTAAGGGAACTCCTTACAAGGCCGCAATTCCAGAAAGAGATGGGAACGCGGGAATTCTATTATCATCTCGGCAAAATTCTTAACGATTACGAAAAGCAAAATAAACTGGGCCAGGTAAGCGTTGTGGCAGCAGCCTACAGAAACGGAATCCCTGTTTTTACATCATCGCCTGGAGATTCGACAATCGGTATGAATATAGCCGGCCTGGAGCTTTTAGCGGAAGCGACAGGCTTGCAGGACAAATTCAAACTTAAAATCAATCCGAGTATCGATGTCAATGATTCGACAGCCATTATACTGAACGCCAAAAGATACGAAAACGGCAAAACAGCGGTCATCCTGATTGGTGGCGGAAGCCCGAAAAACTTTATGCTGCAGACCGAGCCTCAAATACAGGAAGTACTTATGATACCGGAGGTAGGCCAGGATTATGACATTAACATAACCGATGCCCGCCCGGACACCGGAGGATTATCGGGAGCACCGCCCTCTGAAGCGGCAAGCTGGGGAAAAATCGACCCTGACAAGCTGGAAGAAACGGTAACAGCTTATCTCGATGTCACGGTGGCGTTTCCAATGATGACTGCCTATGTGATACAGTCAACCAAACCCAAGAAACTAAAGAGATTGTACGACAGAGGCGATGAGCTGCAGGAAAAACTAATAAAATCTTACCTCGAAAACAACAAAGAAGTCGAAAAACTAAAAAAACTAATTCTAAAGTTGGGACATAGATAAAAATTATGAGACAACAATTACTCAAACTGGCGAACAGATATGGGACGCCGTTGTTTATAATCGACCACGAGAAGTTGAGGAAGAACTATCGGGTCTTCAAAAAGCATCTGCCACGGGTGCAGTGCTATTACGCGGTGAAGGCAAACTCGAACCAGGAAATAATTAAAACATTGTTTAACGAAGGTGCAAGCTTCGATGTCGCCTCCTATAATGAGTTTATGCAGGTTTACGAGTTTTTGAAAAATTTCAGGAGAAAAGAAAAAGATTTCTTTATCTGGGATAAAATTATCTTCTCCAATACAGTAAAAGACAGGCAGACTCTGCAGAAGATAAAAAGATATAAGCCTCTTGTCACATACGACAACCAGGCTGAGCTGGAGAAGATAAAAGCCAATTGCGACACAGCGGGTCTCGTTTTAAGGCTGAAAGTGCCGGATTCCGGTTCGTTGGTAGAACTGGGCTCAAAATTCGGCGCAGAACCAAGTGAAGCCTTCAAACTTATAAGAAATGCCTTTAATATCGGCTTGAAAGTCGAAGGATTGAGCTTTCATGTCGGCAGCCAGTGCCGGGATTTTGATAATTATACTGCTGCACTACAAATAACAGCCGAGATATTCAGCCGCTGCAGGCTCAAAGGCTACAACCTGAATATAATCGACATAGGCGGAGGCTTCCCGGCACCCTATGACGCACAGGTCCCCAAATTTACCAGGCTTGCAAAAATAATAGATACCGAATGTGAGAGACTATTTCCGAAAGATATAGAGATTTTAGCAGAGCCTGGAAGATTTATGGTGGCGACTTGTGCAACTTTGGTTTCCGAGATAGTCGGCAAATCAAGGCGGGACGGAAAAATCTTCTATTATATTAACGACGGAGTCTATCACACGTTTTCTGGAATAGTGTACGACCGCTGGATACCTAATTTTCATTCATTCAGGAAGGGCAAAAAAGAGGTATGTGCTGTAGTCGGGCCGACATGCGACAGTTTTGACAAGATATCACTGGCCGAAGAGCTACCTGCTAATTTGAAAATAGGAGACTATCTCCACACAGAAAACATAGGTGCATATAGTATTACCTCATCAACAAAATTCAATGGTTTCACCGGCGCGAGAATTGTGCATATTAATAAGTAATTGTTTCAATTTGTTTTGATATTCTATAGTCGAATTTCACGGATTAAAGCAACGACCTCCGCAATTTTTTTCTCAATGGCTGAATAGTTCTTTGCTGCAACGAGCTCTTTTGTAATTAGTTTCGAGCCCATGCCGACGCAGGCCGCTCCGGCAGAGAACCATTCAGTCAGACTTTCACGTGTTGGAGAGACACCGCCTGTAGGCATTAAATCAGCCCAAGGACAGGGCGCTTTGACAGATTGAATAAAGGCTGGTCCTCCAACCTGAGCGGCGGGAAAGATTTTGCAGATTTCCACGCCGAGCAGATGAGCCTCGTGGATTTCAGTAACGGAACCGCATCCGGGCAGATAGGGTACTTTACGGGCATTGCAAACATTTGCAACATCATTATCAAGAACAGGACTGACTATAAAATCGGCGCCTGCAGCGATGTAAAGAGCTGTGGTAAAGGCATCGTCGATGGAGCCGGCGCCAAGAATTAAATCGGATATTTCCCCGTCGCGATAGATTGCCAATTCACGAAAGACGTCAAGTGCACGGTCACCGCGGTTGGTGAATTCGATGATTGATGCACCGCCTGCGAAACAAGCCTGGACAACAGGTCGTGCAATCTCGATATCAGGGTCATAGAACAAGGGAATAAGCCCAACCTCTTTCATTCGTGTTAATGTCTCAAGACGTGTGTGTCTTGCCATAATCGTATCTCCAAAAGTTAAATTGTAAAAAGATTATCTTCTGACTCTTGCAGTGTGGCCTTTCATAACACGTTCAACTTCTTTCAGGCTCGCTGCTGTTGTATCACCCGGCGTTGTCATAGCCAAAGCACCGTGAGCGGCACCGTATTCGACGGCCTGCTGAGGTGACTTGCCTTCCATTAAGGCGTTGATAAGACCTGAAGCAAAACTATCACCGCCGCCGACGCGGTCTAAAATTTCGAGGTTTTCTCGAAGCTGTGCATTGTAAAACTGTCCGTCGGCATAAACAACAGCACCCCAGTCGTTTTTTGTAGCGGTTTTGGCATTTCTCAGGGTTGTTGCAACAACCTTAAAGTTGGGAAAAGTTTTGACGGCGTTGGCAATCATCTTTTTGAAATTCGCCGGGTCGAGTTTTGAACAGCTCTCGTCGAGACCTTCAACCTCGAATCCCAGGGCTGCTGAAAAATCTTCCTCGTTGCCGAGCATCACATCTACTAATGGTGCGATTTTGCGATTGACTTCCATCGCCTTTTCTTTACCGCCGATATCTTTCCACAGCGAATGCCGGTAATTAAGGTCGTATGAGATTATCGTACCGTATTTTTTCGCAACCGTCATCGATTCGATTACAACCTCCGGCGTGGTTTCAGACAGAGCCGCGAAGATACCGCCTGTATGAAACCAGCGGATGCCATCCTTGCCGAAAATCTTTTCCCAATCGAAGTCGCCTTTTTTAATCTGAGAAGCTGCGCTGTTTGCACGGTCCGAACATCCCACTGCTGCTCGTACGCCATAGCCGCGTTCTGTAAAGTTCAGGCCGACACGGCTTTTCCTTCCGATACCGTCGAACGGTACCCATTTGACGTATTCAAGGCTTACCCCTCCCTGATAGAGCAAATCTTCCAGAAGCCTGCCTACGGGATTATCGACAATCGCCGTTGCGACAGCAGCTCGTTTTCCAAAGCATCGTTTCAGGCCTCGTGCGACATTATATTCGCCGCCGCCTTCCCAGACTTTGAAGCTGCGGGTAGTATGGATGCGTTCTTCACCAGGGTCAAGACGAAGCATAATTTCACCCAGCGACAAAATATCGTACTTACATTCTTGTTCCGGCCTGAGATTTAATGTAGACATTGTTTTCGCCTTCATTCGACTTTGCTTTATTTAGCAAGCCGGTATTTTTTATAAGCCTGCGGTTTTTTAATCTTCCAGCATTTCGCTGATTAGCCACAGAAGGGGCGCCTGGCCATGGAAATCTCCCAGTGAACGCGGGCGTTTTAAATAAAACTCGATATCGTCCTGTTGTCCGGTACCGATACAAATCTCGCGAACATTGCCCTCGCGGTCCACATGAGCACACAGTGCCTTCCAGGCTTTCTCAACGGCGGGGCCGTACTCTTTTTTGTCCAGCCAGTTATTTCGAACCCCAACAGACATAGCGTACGCAAACATCGCTGTACAGGAACTTTCTGCCCAGGAATATTCATAGTCAATCAGCTGCCGCCACATACCGTTATCGGATTGGTACTTCAACAGCGCAGACATCATTTTTTTGTATCCGGTCATAATCTCCGGACGCAGCTTATGGTCGGCCGGCAGCGTCTTCAAGAGCTCAGCCAAAGATGAGGCAACCCATCCGTTTCCACGTCCCCAGTGATAGTGAAATTCGGGGCCGTGATAAAACAAACCATTCGGCTGCTGCAGCTTTTTTAAGTAAGCTGTAATTTGAAGAGCCGCCCGATCTGCATATTTTGTTTGTTTCGTCGCTCGATAGGCCTGCATCTGGAGCATTCCCACCATATACATATCATCTATCCACCATCGGGTCTGCGATGTCAGGCCGTCCTCATTCGGATTTTCCCACTGGCTGTCCGCAAAGCTTAATCCCAGCTCGAGAAATCGTTTATCGCCGTTATAAAGATAAATCTGAAGCGGTACAATACCCATTACATTGTGGTCAACGTGCGATTGGCGGGAAATCAGAATGCTGTCATCCTCCAAAAATTTCTCATACCGGGAAATTATACGCTTGCCGAGTTCCTTGTCTTTTGTGTTCTCGGCGAATCGCAGTGCTCCGACAGCGGTGCAGGCTTCGGCGTAATGCAGCCCTTTGTCACGATACATCATATAATCGCGTCTCAGCAGGTTCTCAACAACTTTTTGGCCGATTGCTTTTTTGTCGCATTTCTGAACATCATCCAGCTTCGTACCTGCATTACAGGAAATTGTCAGAATCAGCAGCATCGTTAATAAAGGAATTCTCATTTTCATAAGCAACTCCTCAGTCATTTCCAGAAACTATCTTGCCAGCCAGCCGCCGTCAACAGCGACGGTATAGCCGGTCATATAATCCGATGCGGATGAAGCCAGAAAGACAGCGACACCTTTAAGGTCTTCGGGTTTTCCCCAGCGGCCGACAGGAATACGTTCGAGTATCGCTTTGTTGCGTTCAGGATTCTCCCGAAGAGCTTTAGTATTTCCGGTCGCCATATAGCCGGGTGCAATCGCATTAACGTTAATCTTATGCGGTGCCAGCTCATTGGCAAGCAGACGCGTCAGGCCCATAACGGCGCTCTTCGAGGCAGTATAAGACGGCACAAGAATACCGCCCTGAAAGCTTAGCAGGGAGGCTGTGTTAACAATCTTGCCGCCTTTACCCCGTTCAATCATTACGCGGGCAACAGCCTGGCTAAGGAAAAACAACGTACGAATGTTGATATTCATCACCTCATCCCAGTCTTTTTCGCTAAAGTCTGTCAGGGGTGAGCGGCGAATAATGCCCGCGTTGTTGAATAAAATATCGATACCGCCTAACTGTTCAACCGTTTGCTTAACGATGATATCCACACTGTCCTTTTCGCTCAGGTCAGCTGTAATCGCAATGCACTTGCGGCCGATTTTTTCAATCTTCGATTTGGTCTCGGACATATCAAGGATATCCACTAACGCTACGTCAGCACCGGCCTCTGCCAGTCCAGTTGCCATCGCCTGACCCAGGCCGCGCGCCGAGCCGGTGACAATTGCAACTTTGCCGTCTAACTTAAATTCATCTAAAATCATTTTTATTTCCCCTAAGCTTTTATCGAATCTCATCAATCGTTAAATGGTCCATATCGTCAAAGGCCTGGTTCTCGCCGCCCATACCCCAGCAGAAACAATAGGCGCTTGTTCCGACACCGGAGTGGATAGACCAGCTTGGTGAAATCACTGCCTGGCCGTTTTTAAGGACAATATGGCGTGTCTCATCGGGCCTGCCCATTAAGTGAAATACGCGGGCATTTTCAGGAATATCGAAATACATATAGACTTCCATCCTGCGTTCGTGCGTATGCGGCGGCATCGTATTCCAGACACAACCCGGTTCCATCTGCGTAATTCCCATCACAAGCTGGCAGCTCTTGGCTCCGTTGGAATGAATAGCCTGGTAAATCGTGCGCTTGTTGGACTGTTCAATAGAGCCCAAATGCACCTGATTAGCCTGGCTTAGCTTGATATGTGTCGTTGGGTACTCTTTATGTGCAGGATAGCTAAGCAGATAAAACTTTGCATCACTTCCAGCAAAACTAATCTCTTTAGACCCACGGCCGATATACAAACAGTACCGATTGGCCATATTATAAACCTTGCCGTCGACCGTAACCGCCCCCGCTCCGCCGATATTTAAAATGCCGAGCTCGCGCCGTTGGCAAAAATAATCAGCCCGCAACTCATCGGCAGAAGTCAATGATAAGACCTGGTTGCCTGGCACTGCAGAGCCGATAATCGCACGGTCAACATCGGTATAAACCATTCCAATAACACCAGGCTTAAAAAGGTTTTCAATGAGAAAATTGTCACGGACTTCTTGGGTTGTCATCCTGCTGAATCGGACCGGGTCAGGCGAATATCGTACTTCCATTGTATTTCCTTTCTGAAACTAATCTGCAAACTCAATAACGACAGGATTATCGATTCGCTGCTTGAAATTGTTTAGATACCGTTTCCATCGAGCAAAGGTCTTGAAATCCTTGTTTTCATTCCAGCAGGAACCGGCATAATAGACAAGCGGTTTTTGTATCGGCTGATTCACAACCATCAACAAATGGCTGTCTTCTTCGGTTGTTTTGGCCCGAATGTCTTTACTGAATACGACACCGCAACCCATCATCCCGTTGTTCGCGTCAGCGGGCAGCCAATAGCCTGTTATATTCTTTGTCTCTGTAAACTTTTCATTACTGCTGTCTCGCAAAATAATTCCCGCGGCGACCTGCAACTGCCGGGTATCGTCACTTGTATAAGTGCATTCTATTTTATTCAGGTTGCTGCCCAGGTCAATTGAGATTCGCTTTCTCTCACTTACGGTTTCCGAGCCCGCTTTCCAGGGAGCGTACATTAGCTCAAAGACGGAGCGAATCGGGCCATTAGCAATAATTTTCCACCCCTTGAAGTTTCTCGGCAGAGATATTCTTCCATCCACAAAAGGAGCGGCTCCGCCGCAGCCGAGGGTATTACCGACTGTATAAAAGTCACCACCCTCGCCGTGGTTTTCATGATAGTGACCGTCTTTGTAGAATTTATCGATAACAGGATATGAAACACACTTGCCCCACGCATCAATACCGCACGTAATCGTCTCATCTTCAAGTGCCGGCCCATACACACGAAACGCTACCCTGTCATTTTCCCACGCGAAGTCATCTTTTCGCTCGGGAACGAACCGGCAGTACGTAGTTGTTTTCGAGACGGGCTTGAGCGATCCTTGCGGCTGCTTCATAAGCCAGAAAGTTTTCCTTTCACCGGGTGCCAGATTCACCTGGAAGAGTAATTGTGATTTTGCTCCATTATCTACAACCTGTGTCACAAGCAGATGGTTTGTCTTAAAATCGAAAACAGCAACATTTTCTTTAGACAGGCCGGGAACTGCTTTTTTAACCTCAGACCAGGAAAGGTTGATTGTCTCGTGGTCTCTGAAATCAATAATCGGATTGGTGATAGTAAGCCTTTTAACCGGAGCTCCATTGCGGATTGCAATCTTATAAACTTCACTGCCTGCCAAGAGAAAAGCACCTACGCCGTAGATGTCGGTTTGCTCCGCATTGACCTTGCGCGGGTCGGCACCGATGGGCTGGACATAGCCGAGCTTACCATCTGAATGCACACAGCTTACCAATCCCTGCCAGGCTTTAATCACGGAAGGTACGTAAGTTTTTTCATCGAGGTAGCCATTATTAATACCCCACGCCAGACAGTAACAGTAAAAGCCTGAGCCGCTGGCTTCTTTGGATGGGTAGCTTACAGGGTCTAAAAGGCTGGAATGCCACAAACCTTCTTCCGGCTGGATTTCGGCAATTTTTGCCGCCATCTCTTTAAAAATCTTTTCATAGCGAGGCCTGTCTTTGAAGTCTTTTGGCATCGAGTCAAGTACACGAGCCAGACCGGCCAGAACCCAACCATTACCGCGAGACCAGAACACTTTCTTTCCGTTGGCTTCACGTTTGTCGAAATAGTTCTCATCTCGAAAATACAAATGTTCGTTCGCATCATAAAGGTAATCCGTTGTGTACCACCACTCCTCATTCATAAACTGAAGATATTTTGACTCTCCGGTAACGGCAGCCAGCTTAGCCAGGACGGGCGGGCCCATAAACAAAGCATCACACCACCACCAGCGGTCCTTTCCTTGCTGTTCGTCAATATGAAGGCTAACTGTGGAACGATTTGCAAGGATATAGTCAAAGCGCTTTTTGACTGCCTGAATCATATTAGGGTCTTTATGCTTTTTGTACATCTCGATGTACATCTGTCCGACGCAATGGTCATCCGCGTGATACCTGCGCCTGCCCAGCCGCCAGTTATTCTTTTGGCCAAACTCCATCAGTGCTTTATCATATTTGTTATCGTCAGCCATCTGTGCCCAGGCACTCAAACCTGCGAACAGTGCTCCGTGAGTCCAGTCTCTTGCGTCGTGCCTGCTCGGATTGGCCAATTGCCAATCTGCTACCTTGGCCATTATTGATTTTATCTGTTCCGGTTGCGTCTGCCCCGCCATCTCTGCAGACTGCTGACCGTTTGCGCAGGCGGAGAATAATATTAAAACAAGTGTTAACAAACACCCTGTTCCGATTTTCATAGTTTGACTCCTAAAAAAACTCTATATATCATATCCAGGGAGCACGTATGCTATTTTATCCCTGAATATAATTTTTACAAGCCTAAAGGTAGGCTTTCCTGTCGGTTTTGATATTGATTTATTCTCAAAATTCATATAAATTCCAATCTAAGTAGAAGATGAAGAATCTTACATAAATCTATGCAAATAAACAAAGATGCAACTAGAGGAATTTCAGAAATGAAGAAATTATTTTTTATATTTTGTTGTTCTATGATTATCTCATTTGTTTCATCCTGCAGCACTCTATCGACATCTGCTCAAAATAAGCCTTTATCCTTTTATGACCCGCAGGTCAAAGAGCTGCTTTCAAAAATGACTCTCGATGAAAAGATCGGTCAGATGACACAGGCCGAACACGGAGGGCTCAAAGACATAACAGATATAGAGAAGTATTATCTTGGCTCTGTTCTCAGCGGCGGCGGCGCCGACCCCAATCAGGGAAATAACCTTTCAGCCTGGACAGACCTCTACGATAGTTATCAGGAACGGGCCCTGAAAACACGCCTTGGCATCCCGCTTCTCTACGGCATTGATGCAGTTCACGGGCATAGTAACGTCGCCGGTGCGGTAATTTTTCCTCACAATATAGGTCTCGGCTGTACAAGAGACCCTGAGCTGGTTGAGAAAATAGCTCGTATTACCGCTATTGAAGTTCGTGCTACCGGAATTAACTGGACCTTCTCTCCCTGCGTAACAGTTCCACAGGACATTCGCTGGGGCAGGACTTACGAAGGTTTCTCTGAAAATCCCGAGCTTGTGAAAACCCTCGGCGAAGCTGCCATTCGTGGTTACCAGGGTTCTGATTTGGGCAGCCCGCTTTCTATCCTCGCCTGCGCCAAACATTTCGCCGGTGACGGCGGAACCACGTTCGGCTCGGCAAAACAAAACAGAATGCTCGACCAGGGTAACACGCGTCTGGATGAACAAACGTTTCGCAAAATTCATGTTTTGCCTTATGTAGCAGCCGTCCACGCAGGCGTTGGTTCCATTATGCCCTCATATAGCAGCTGGAACGGCCTGAAATGCTCTGCTAATAAACATCTGCTCACGGAAATATTGAAGGAAGAATTGGGCTTTGAGGGCTTTTTGATATCTGATTATACCGCGATTCAACAAGTACATCCCGATTACAAAACTGCTGTTGGAATATCTGTCAACGCGGGTATGGATATGGCTATGGAGCCGCGAAGGTACCGCGCGTTTATAAAAAACCTCAAAGAGCTGGTCGAAGAGGGCAAAGTCCCCGTTTCGCGTATCGACGATGCGGTAACACGAATCCTGCGGGCCAAATTCGCTATGGGGCTTATGGAGGAAAACGCTTCTATTTTCGCCGACAGGGACCTGCATAAGCAGTTCGGCTCAGACGAGCACAGAGAAATTGCACGTCAGGCGGTTCGCAAATCGCTGGTATTGCTCAAGAACAATAACAATACGCTGCCGATATCCAAAAAAGTCAAGCGTATTCACATTAGCGGCAAAAGCGCAGACGATATCGGCAATCAGTGTGGAGGCTGGACGATTCACTGGCAGGGCAGTAGCGGCAATGTAACAACAGGAGGTACCACAGTTCTGCAGGCTATAAAGAACACGGTATCAGCTCAAACGAAGGTAACTTTTACTAAAAACGGCGCATCAGCAGAAGGTGCCGATATCGGTATTGTCGTTATCGGCGAGAGGCCTTATGCTGAAGGTCCCGGTGACGTCGCTAATCCTACACTTTCGAAAGAAGACATTGAAGCTGTCTCTAACCTGAACGAGTCTGGAATTCCTGTTGTTGTGATTCTTTTCTCAGGCCGGCCTCTGATTATAAATGAAGCGCTTGAACAAGCTGATGCGTTTATCGCAGCCTGGCTGCCGGGAACGGAAGGTCAGGGTATTGCGGATGTACTGTTCGGCGATTACAAGCCGACCGGAAAACTTTCATATACCTGGCCTCGTTCAGTTTCACAAATTCCGATTCATACCTCTGACAGCAATGATGAGCCGCTTTTCAAATACGGTTACGGCCTGACGTATTAAAGAAGTACTCATTCCGCACTTAAAAATAATTTGGGAAATCTCACCGATTTATGATAAAATTATTTTATGAAGTCGATTGTTAAATTGTATTTCAGATATGTGTTTTTTGCGCTGTTTTTATCATTTCTAGCGATATCGTCAGCGAAGGAAGTGCAGGATAACACAAATCAGATATTCGAGAATTTTAAGAATCCGCCCAAAGAGTATTCTATCATCCCCTTGTGGTCGTGGAACGGTACTCTGGAACCGAACGAATTAAAAAGGCAGATTGACCTGATGATGGAAAAAGGCGTTTACGGCGCCTTTATGCATGCTCGCGCTGGGATAGATAAAGGCCGGACACCTTATTTTTCCGAAGGCTGGTGGAAGGCTATCGAATCAGCCGTCGAATACTCAAACCAGAAGGGATTTCTCGCCTGTCTGTACGATGAAGACAAATGGCCCAGCGGCAGCGCCGGCGGCCGGACACTCGCACGTAATCCGAAGGAATTCATCAAGAAAGGTTTGCGATACGATACCACACGCATTACGGGTCCTGCTGACTACGATGTGCCTGATTCCGATGCCCTTAAAATTTTTGCCGTGCGGCTCAGCGGTAACAATAGATTCAGAGCCTCTTCCCAAAGAGACATCACTGAACGTAAAGGCGGCACCTTCAGAATTCCCCGCGGCGACTGGGCAATTCTGACATTTACTATGATTGAAGACCGCGATAGGCAAATCGATTATTTAGATCCCAATGCCGTCGCCGCTTTTATTGATATCACCCACGAGGAATATTTCCGGCGTTTCGGTAAATACTTTGGGAATACAATACCTGGTGTCTTCTTCGATGAGATATTTTTCAGGCCAAACGGCAGAAACATTCTGCCCTGGACCGATGACCTTGCTCAAACCTTTCAAAAAAGAAAAGGATACGACCTGCTCGACAATTTACCATCGCTTGTTCTCGAAAGTGAGAATACTGCTCGTGTGAATTACGATTTTCTCGATGAGGTGTCCGAAAGGTATTATAAAGCCTGGTTTAAACAGTACACCTCGTGGTGCGATAAGCATAATATCTGGGTGACGGGCCATACCGAAGAGTATCTTGATGCCTATAAACGGCAGGGCGACTATATAAAAACGATTGGCAGTATATCACGTCCAGCCACTGATAACGAGGAATTTCGCTATGGATTCCCGCGTTATATCGATTCGTTCAAGCTCAAACAGGTGGCCAGTGCCGCACATCTTCACGGGCGGACGCGTGTCGGTGTCGAGGCGATGGGCGGCGGCGGTTATATGATTACGCCTGAAGAATACCGTTATGGTTTTTCAAGGTTCGGTGTTTGCGGCCTGAACTTTTTCATCCCACATTTATTTCATTATTCGCTGGACACAGCCGAGGCCATTGAAGACTGGCCGCCAAGCTGGTTCTTTAGAAATCCATACTGGAAATATTTCAAACCCCTCGCCGACTACGGAAGAAGAATCTCTTATATGAATTCTCAGGGACATCATATCTGTCACGTTGCCCTGTTGAATCCGCTTACCGACCAGTTGATAGCCGGCTATAATCGAGACTTTGACACAAGATATTTCATCGAGGTGCAGAATGTCTTGCTGAACAGTCTTATCGACTACGATATTATAAATCCTGCTTCGCTGGTTGATGCTGATTGTTCCAACGGAAAAATCAAATTACAAAATGAAGGTTATTCCATCCTGGTACTTCCCTCTTTAAATACCATCACGCAACAGATGGCGGAAAAAATAAACGAATTTATAGATAACGGCGGCGTGGTCGTTGCTCTCGGAAGAATCCCCGGAATATTCAGCCGCCCGGGTGAAGAAAATCCCGTCAGTATGTCGCAGCTATTCGGTATTGACCCAAGACACGCGAGGGGCGAGTACTATCATGTTGATATAAAAAGTTACAAGCCCTATACGGCCCAAAAAAACGATAAAGGCGGATGCGCATATTATTCCAGCCGTATGGTAAACCTTCCTGTAATTGTTAAACAGCACACTCCTGAGGAAATCCGGATTATTTCAGGCGATGAGTCTATTTTTCGTTTTCACCAGCGCAAAGCTGGTCAGGTTATCTTTTATCTGCTGATGAATGAAAGCAAAGCAGATGCTCGCTGGCATCTCAGTTTTCCCGACTACGGCGTCCCCCATATGCTTGATATTGAAACCGGAGAGGTGACAAAACTGAATTATCTGACAAAAGACAAATGCCTTGAGCTTGTCCTTGATTTCAAACCCTGGCAGGCCTCTTATCTCGTATTTGTCCCCGGTGACAAGCCGGCAAAGAATGCTAATGTTTTAGCATCCGAGACCGGGAGCCGACAAGAATTGCAATCCATAGAATTGAACGGTTTATGGAATTTTATGCCTGTCGGCAAACAAATCGATTTCCGCTGGACCGACAAAATCAGCGAAGAGACACTGGCTCTACCGGTTATGAAGTTCTACGCCGTTTTTGACAAGCAGGATGACGATACGAAAATGCCCGAATACGACGATAGTCAATGGGCAACTGTGAAACTCACCGACAGGTTCAGCCAACTCAAAGGCGGTGAAAGGTATCTGAGCACGTGGAACGCCTGTCAAATCATAAGTTTTGATACAAGCCATCATTTCCCTTCACTCGGCGGTGACACGGCAGTATTCAAAAAAATTGTCAATATCGAAGGCGGCGTTGAAAACGCCTCCGTGACCGTAGTTGCCAATCCTTCATTTCGTTTGCTAATCAATAATCAAAAGGCCGGTGAGGCTCGCGGCTCTTCAGAGGCACAAAGCTTTGAAATCGCGCAATTTCTGAAAACAGGTGAAAATTCCATTTGTGTAGAGGTGCCGAGAAACAGGGGGCTTTTAGTCGAAGGCTATATTCAGACAACAAAAGCACGATACCCTATTCTCTCAAACAACACCTGGACAGTTCAACTCGAAAGGGGTATTGAAAAGCCCCTCGAAGTCTGCAAACCTCCGATGGGCAGCTTAGGACGAGCGGCATTTCCCGGCAGGTCAATCCAATATCCTGTTACAGGATGGTATAGGCAGATTTTGCCGCCCGGCACACAAAAAATAATCTTATCTGAATACGCGGGCCAATTGACCTTCTATATAAACGGAAAACCGATCGAACCGGTTAACGGCATAATAGATTTGAGCGATTTGGAAAAAAATAGGGACTCTGTCCTGGCAATTAAATGCATATTTTCTAAATTGTCAGACGGATTACAGGAACCGCTGAAGGTGATCTGTCAGCCGGTACCTGTGAAGCTGGCAAGTTGGGCTGATTACGGTCTTAGCTGGTTCTCGGGACGCGGAGTTTATTCGAAAGAAATCAACCTTTCTGAAAAATACCTTAATCCGGAAACCAGGATTATCCTCGACCTCGGCAAAGTCAACTGGTTCGCCGAACTCTGGGTCAACAACAAGCTGGTTAAATTCTTCCCCTGGGGTGAGTTTTCAGCCGATGTTACTGACTATGTAAAGCCGGGTATGAATAAGATTTCTATTATTGTTTCAAACCTAAGATGCAACGAGGCTTATTGTAACACACCGGATAGTATGCTTGAAAACGCTAGGGCCAGATGGTGGCATCAGGGAGCAACCAATCGTGAGAGCCAGCGCCTCGAATCAGGCTTGTTCGGGCCGGTGCGTATGATTGTACAAAAACAAATAGAAAACAATTGACCGGAGTATAAATAATTCTGTTCAAAACTATTAAAGGAGTGTGTTACTATGGTGCGTAACCTGAAAAACCGGTATTTTAAAATTCTCTGCATTTCTTTACTTATCATTTCCGTCTTGAGTATTAACGGATGCGCAACGGGTGAACTTACTTTCTTTACCGGGCCAAGGCGAATGTCAGCATTGGTAAAGTGGGATTTTTGTCGGGACGAAACACCTGACGGAAACACGCCAACACCACCGGAGCAGGCCGACTGGGCTAAAATTACGATTCCTCATGTGTTTCGCCAGTCGGGTTTGCCTGATGAATCAGCCGGCTGGTACCGCAGAAAATTCAAGGCTGCTGCCGGCGATAAAAACAAACGCTTTTATCTCTTTCTTGAAGGTGCCGCTACGGTCAAAGACATCTTTGTCAACGGTCAGCATATCGGCAAACATCGAGGCGCCTATACAGCTGCTGCCTTTGACCTGACGCCAGCCGTTAAATTCGGCGGGTCAAATACGTTACTGCTGCGTGTAAGTAACCGTGATAGCGAGTCCGCAGACTGTCTGTCCCGCTCGACGCTTTATTACGTCAATGGCGGTCTTTACCGAAAGGCCTGGCTTATCAAAACCGGCGCAGTTCACATTTATCCCGACCTCGGTTCCTACGGTATTTACATCACACCTGCGAAAATCACCGATGACACGGCGGTCCTTAACGTGCGCACCGTAGTGTATAATCCGCTTGAGAAACCAGTTGAAGTTATCGTGCGTCATATCGTCACCGGACCCGGTGGCGCACAGTATGTACGCTTCGAGAAACAGAAAAAGCTTGAACAAAACGAAAAGGTCATATTCAGCGCAAGCGGCATCATTAAAAATCCCAAACTTTGGGATATTGACCAGCCCAATCTTTATACTGTTCGCACCGAACTGCTGGCCGATGGCAAGCTCAGCGACGTAGTTATCGAACGCACAGGTTTGCGCACCATTGCCGTCAGGGACAATAAGTTCTACCTTAACGACAGAGAGCTCCTCGTTCGCGGAGTTAACAAGCACCACCAAAGCGAACACAGTTGGAATGCTCTGACCGACAATGAATTACGTCGTGAATGGGATATGATGATTGATATGGGAGTCAATACCGTACGTTTGGCTCATTATCCTCATAGCCGACTCGAATACTCCATTGCCGATGAACGCGGAATTGCCGTGTGGGCCGAAAACGGCCTCGCAGGTCAGCTTTGGAATGACCCGGGCAACGAAGAAAAGACTGTAACTGTGGATGGTGAACGC
>CAZBMW010000032.1:0-355 GCA_964493425.1 uncultured Pirellulales bacterium | reverse complement strand
CATTACACGCGAGATGGTTCGCCAGAATTATAATCATCCCAGCATACTTTTCTGGAGCAGCGGCAATGAAACCATTCAGGAAGTCGCCACGCGCTATGCCTCGGTTATTCGCGAGGAAGATTCTAACCGGTTGGTAACTTTCGCTGCAAACAGGAACCTTCCAGGCTACACAGATTTTGTTGCCTTTAATACCTATGACGGCTGGTATGGAGGCCACTATACAGACTTCAACGACCGCAGCAAAAACACCTTTGTCTCGGAAACAGGCGCAGGTTCCTGGGTAACTCATCATATACCTTACGGTATGATTAAATGGACAGTAGATAAATTCGAACAGGAGGAATATGCAGGTATT
>CAZBMW010000031.1:0-19828 GCA_964493425.1 uncultured Pirellulales bacterium | reverse complement strand
CAAGCTCGCCTCTCATGTCAGCCCTGCCAGCACCCCCGCATCCGGTCTTCCACCTTTTAGAATCTTTGAACATCGCAGCTTAAGATTACCAAGTATATTCATAAAGTTGATATATGAATCGTAAGGCGAATCATACGGATTAAAATACTTATGAACGTCACCGTCGGCGAAGTACTTCGTGCACATATAGTAAAAGTGATCCGATGTCTGAAGTTTGCGCCAGTCTTCGAGTATCCCCCTATCGCCGGTCTCTTTGACCTGCCTTTCAATCCGGTAAAGCTCGTAAATAGCGTTGGATTGCATCGCATTGCCGACCCAGGCCGAAATGTCCCTCTCCGTATCCGCCCAGCTTACAATATGCGGCACATCTATCGTATCGAACGCAACATAAGAATTAATCACCTCGCTCGGCGTCTTAAAATCATTATCAGGATGCTGCAGAATCTTCTCAGGAAGATGCCTGACAAAATTAAATATCCCCGTATCTTCCCATTGATGCTCACCGAATGTCTCATAGTCCATAAACAGATTTACCACATTACCGTTGCCGTTAACATCATTTACCCAGCCGGCAAACTTATCCGCCGTCAGCGGCCACTGAGACCAATGGCGGTTCGAAAATCTAAACGCTATATCATCGCTGAGAGCATAGTTCTTCAGCAGCAGCCTGAGTCTGCTGCCCCCCGTCGGTTTATAAACAAAATTCGGGCTCCGCCAACCCAAGATATGGTCTGCACCTTCGCATAATATCCCGTCAAAGCGGTCCATCGACTCTATAAAAGATGCAAGCTCATTATTGTAAATAAGCTCAGTATTTCTGAATACTCGCGGCCTCTGGCCGAAAAGATACTCAACCCTGTCGCTATGCAGCCTAACCTGCTCGGCAAACTCGTCCCGTGAGTACAAAAAGCTCAGGCTGTGGTAGTAAGTTTCCGCCAGAAACTCTACACATCCCGTCTCCGCCAGAGCATCGAACGTGCTCATAACCTCAGGTGCATAATTTTCAAGCTGCTCCAATAAAACGCCTGTTATGCTGTAGGCAATCTTGAATCTACCTTCATATTTCTTTATTAAATCGAGAAGAAGACGATTTGTGGGAAGATAGCATTTATTAGCAACCTTCCTGCATATGCCGTAATTCTTATAGTCGTCAAAATAATTATGGCTGTTATCAAATACCGTGTAGTGTCTTAATCGTAAGGGCTGATGAACCTGAAAATAAAAACAAACCGATGCCATAAAGCTCCTTCTTAAAATATCAATCCCGTCAAACTGAAACCATTTCTGCTGTCACCTGCTCATATATTCTCGCACAGCGAACCGCCGAATCCCGCCACTGCAGTTTCCTTATCTCAAAATTACCGTAATTTCTCAATGTTATCCCCAAAGGCGGATATCTCAACACCGCAATTATCTTATTAGCCATCTCATCAACATCCCAGAAATCAACCTTCAATGCATGATGCAGAACCTCCGAAACCCCGCTCTGTCTACTTATTATAACCGGCACATCATTTTCCAAAGCCTCAAGCGGAACTATTCCGAAGGGCTCTGATACCGACGGCATCACAAAAAGGTCTGCCATTTTATATATCTTGTTTACATCCTCGCCTCGCAAAAAACCGGTAAAAAGCACCTTGCTGCCGATACCAAGCTCAGCCGCCATCTCTACCGCTCGGTGCATCAAATCGCCCGAACCCGCCATCACAAATTTAACATCATCCATCACCTCAAGAACCTTCTTCGCTGCATAAAGGAAATATTCTGGGCCTTTCTGCATTGTGATTCGGCCGAGGAACAAAACAATTCTTTCACCTTTTGTAATCCCCACTTCCGAAAGAAGCTGGTTATTGCCGTTGCGCTCAACTCCGTTATGAACCACTTCCACCTTATCACTGCTCACCCCGTACCGCTCGACCACAATATTCTTGGTAAAATTGCTTACAGCGATAACTCTTTTCGCAAAATGCATCCCTTCCCGCTCGATATCATAAATCATCTGATTAACATGCTCGCCGCTGCGGTCAAATTCCGTCGAATGAACGTGCACCATCAAAGGCTTGCCGCTCCTCTTCGCAACCGCTATACCTGCCGGATATGTCATCCAGTCATGAGAATGAACAACATCAAACTCCTCCGCTTCTGACAGCTTGGCGGCAACCGATGCATAACGGTAAACCTCCGAATACATATCACCGGCATAATCACCACCGCCCACAAATTGGCTGGATGAGCTAATCCTGCCGCTATGTCCCATTTGTTTGTGCCTTAATGCCTCTTCCATTTGATGCTGGTAAATATCAGCGGTCGAATATGGCTGAAGGAGTGAATCAATTACTCGAAACTTGGCTTTTTTGAACCCGGCTCCTCCTAATGATGACAGGCTGGGTGACAGAGAAGCAGGGCTTAAAAGCCTGACATGAGTGGTATATTCGCTTTCGACCATTTTCGGCAGCACGAATACAACCTCAATTCCAAGCTTATCCATTGCCTTGGTTAGGCCGTAGCAGGCTGTTCCCAACCCGCCGCTTATGAAAGGGGGAAACTCCCATCCTAACATAAAAACCTTCATCTCGTTCCCCTTTGCCTTGCCGTCATAAGAGCCGCTCGAAAATGTGTTGATAAAAAATTTTTGACGAAAAATACAGGTACATAATCAAAAAATTGCTGCCTCGACTACCTACTGGTAGCCGGTTCATCGGCACAAAACAAAATTCTCTTAATTGAAAACAAATGAGAAAAAACAGCTCAGAGCTTTTTATTACTATATAAATCGGCCTTTCAGCACGTTTATGCTCAAAAAATCTCCCAAAAATTCCTGTTTTAAGCACGAAACATCACATTTTATAGGTCCTTCAACGACAAGGCTATTCCCAGCGATGGGCAAAAATTCCTTACAAAACGGAAGTGTGTTCAAAACTTTTTTCCATATATAAAAAACTCTTAGCCTGATAATAAAAATAGATGATTTAAAATATGCATCAAAACAAAAAAGTCGCCTTTTCTTAACGAAAGAGGCTGTTCTGCCTTAAACAGGCAGAACAGCCTTACAAACAACTTTCGCTGCTAAACCAAACAAGCTGGAACTATTGTAAGCTAAAAATCTTACAGGTCTTGTGCCTTGACCGTGCTGCGACGATTCGCTTTAGTCCGGGCTGCCGCCGCGTCAAGCAAACCGTAAAGCTTATCATTAATCGCCTCCAGGGCCTCAGACGAACTCATCATCTTTTTGCCCTTAATATAAGCCTTGACTTTGCTGGCCACTATCAAAGACTCTCTTTTTTTTGCCATTCTAAATCCTCCATGCAAAAAATACGTTTACGAAAATACCTTTTCCATAAAAAACGCCACTTTATTACCGGCCGTTATTACAGAAATATCAACCGCATTGCAACAAAAAAATAAGCTTAAATCATAAATTTTTTTGCCCTCAAAAGCCCCAATATACAAAGAATACCGAATCCAGGCAAAACTTATTGCCAAATTTTCATCCGGAAGCAAATTTTTCATAATTTCAGGCTCTAACCTTGACGAAAATAACCTACGCGAAAAAACAAAATATCTATCCGGACTGGGGTATTGCTGGAGAAGGAAAATGACTAAACGCAGAAAAAACAAAAAAAGCCAAACAGACCTCAAGGAGCTCGTCATCATCGCCTATGCAGAAGACCTTGAACACGCCAAGGACTATGAGATTCTCCTGAAAAACAATGAGATCCCCGTTATGATAAAGCAGCGGGAAGACGCCCAAACAGGCGGTAAAAAAACCATTGCCGTCATGGTCCCTGAAGAATACGCAGATGAAGCTCATGTTATTGTCGAATCACAGGATGCATACGATGACTTCTACGAGCTCGGCATCGATGAAGAAGATGAATTCGCAACCGAGCCCTTTGACGACAACTTTTAAGCGAAGGCTAAAAAACCAGAGCAACAGATTATGACAACAATTGTTTCTGTCTTCTGCTCGGCTTTACCGTAATTTACTAAATACGAATTAAAAAGCGGAGAAAAAAATGGGCGAACAAAATGACGTCGATAAAAGAAGTGGTAAAGACCGCAGAGTCAGCGTCGTTGACAGACGTTTGGGACTTGACCGTCGTCGTGGTCCCGGCCGACGAAGATCCGATGAACGAAAATCTGCAGAGGAGGGACATATGACTGATGAGCAATTCAAATTTCTGATGGCAATCGACGAATACAAAAGGAAAAATGACAGACCATTTCCAACATGGACCGAGGTACTGGAGGTTATCAAAGCTCTCGGTTATAGAAAAGTTGCTGACCCTCAGCCGCTCGAGGAATCCAAACAAAACCAAGAACAGCACCAGACAGTAAACTAATTTATTTAATCTAAAAAGGCTCAACTCACCCAATAATCTCCCCCCTATGTGTAATCCCTCTATATTTTTTGCACCCCTGCAGGGATTGTTTCTAACCTTTTTAGTCTCTTTCGTTAATTCGAGACGAGGATTCATTAGTTTTTAGTTGAGGAATGCGAACCGCAGGCAGAAACCAGAATTTAAAACGGAGAACTGAGAACTTAGAACTTCAAAAAAATATTTAACCACGAATTAACATGAAAAGAGGCGATTATTCAAGGGAAATAAAAAAAAAGAATACAGAACACAGAAGGTGGAGAGCGGAAAAAATAAAACAAACCTTTCGTCTAAATTAAGGCGATTACTCAATGAAAATTAAAATTTTATAAATGAGTAAAAGTCTCCTACTTTTTCATTTTTTCCCTACTTTTTCCTGAGAAGTTCGGATCGCAAGTCGTGGAAGGCATCAGCAACAGAAGAATAAGCTTTATGAATGTGTTCGGTTGCAGACCTTAGATCCTCCTCAAATGGCTTGGAAATTACGTTAATGAATTCTATGTTTTCGTCGTTTAGATTTGCCTCAATGGGACGTTCTAACATTATAAGAAACCCAGAATGTAGATTGAGAAGATGAAAGTTGCTTCGAATTCGATATTCATTATCAATCTGGAAGTACTTGAATATAGCTTGCCCGAGGTGGCGGATCTTCTGGTCTCGTGCCCCTTGACCTAGGGAAGGCATATGTTTCAGAATACTCTGTAGTTCACTACGGATGTCCTGCGAACCCTCAGAATCCTCTCGCACCTGAGTCAGGAGTTTGTCAGCGGCTTCATTGTCCGCTAGGCTAGTAGGTGAGATAATCGAAAGGTATCTCGCAAACGAGTCTTTGTAGTCCTCGTGTATCCTTAAGAATGCGTACCACAAAGGATCAAGGAAATCGTCCACATACTGCCGGTCGGTTTTCGATCGGTTCTCCACAAGCTGCTTCACTAGTTCAATAAAAGCTAACCATTTCGTGAGCATGACCGCATCCCCCTTCGCTACCGTTTCATTACCATCCTAGAGACCAACCTAAATAATATACAAAACTATTTCCACTGATTTTATGCTAACATTACTATAACATTAAAATATTTTAATTAAAATACTCATCAATAAACAAATCCGAAATTTCTCAAAATGGAATTTCCTGGGCATCGCCTACCCAAGAAAATAACATAGGCTAGTTTCTAGATAATCCGGGGCTCCAGGACTCTCGATCCAATACACGTCATGATTTTCAGAGAATTCAGCCAGATATGCTGTTACCCCAGGAAATGATCTCTTATAATAGTCATGCCATAGCACAACACCCTTAGCAGAAATCATTTGTAAGGCAGATTCGGTATCTCGGCGAACGTAATCATATGAATGATTAGCATCAATAAACACCAGATCAACAGTATTCATTAGCGATCCCGCGGCATAAACTTTCGGCTTGAAGTTCGCAGAGTCAATCATTATCTCGCTTATTCTCCCACTAACCTTAGCTTTTTCCCAGCGCTTTCGTGCCACTTTTGGAGCTTCTTTATTGTAGCACGCTCCATTAGATGATCCTACGGTAGCAACTTTAGCATCTGGTAAATCCAAAGTGTATACATGCGCCTTAGGTGCGGATTTTGCGAAGCAAAGAGTAGTTAATCCATCAAACCGACCAAACTCAAAAATCACTTTGGGGCTTATGGAGCGAGCAATAGCTCCAACAATCGCCAATTCGTTGAAGTCCATCTGCCAGTATCGCCGACGGGGTGTTAGGGGCATTGTTATCAGGTTTTCGGCATCGGAAAAACCAGGGAAACTGTTATCCAATTCTTTATATCCTACTCTCTTCGGAGCCCGCATAATTGTCCTCCTTTCTACATACTAACAGTTATCCATGGGTTGGTAAAAGGAAATTTGAATAATAAATAACCATGCTAAATATTCTATCGATTCGATGAATTTATACTGTCATGGATGCCAAAAAAATCATACCTCTTTTATCTAAATTGGCAAGATGAAAATCCGATAAAAATCAATCATTTCCACAGGCATTGCAATTTATTATTTTATATTTACTATTTATCTGTTTTCTCATTTTGACAAGTCGCTTCTCTCCAAGCAACGACAAGAATCGAGTATCGCTATAGATTATATTCTTTGATTTTTCTATATAGTGTTCTTTCGCCGATGCCGAGGATTTTGGCGGCCTTTTCGCGGTTATTGCCCGTCCGGGCAAGAGTGTCTATAATCGCCTGCTTTTCAATTTCATTAAGCGACATTCCGGATAAATCCGAAGCGGCCTTTACGCCCGCACCTAATTGTCTCCGCCGAGCGATGTCGGGCGGGATATCGGAGACGTCGAGAGAATCAGACTCGGCCATTACTACCATTGTCCTTATGCAGTTTTTAAGCTGTCTTATATTGCCCGGCCAATCGTACGCTCTGAGGACGTCAATAGCGGGAGCGGTTATGCCGGTAACTTTCGAGCCTGTCTCGGAAATCGCCTCTTTGAGAAAGAAATCGGCGAGTGCGGGTATATCTTCGCTTCTGTCGCGAAGGGCAGGCAAAACGATGCTTACGCCCTTGATTCTGAAATACAAATCCTGCCTGAACTTTTTCTCCTCGATGAGTGTGTTGAGGTCCTGGTTCGTCGCACTGATAACTCTTACATCGACGACGCTCGGTTTATTCGAGCCGACCGGTATTATAACGCCATCCTCGATAACCCGCAGCAGCTTGGCCTGGCTGTTAGGCATACGGGATACGAGAAATTTATCTCATTATCCAGCGTTTGCCGTTATAAATCAGCTTGACATCGGAGCGAAAGGCAGGGTCACCGCCCAAATCGTAATCAAGCTCAAGCGTCTTTCTCAAAAATACCCGCTTCGGCTGACCAAGCTCATCTTTTTCTATCGGATGATAAACAACCGCAGTCTCGTTGCTCAGGCCGGTGATAAAAATCTTTATATTCTTGGCCTTCGCATCAAAATCCGGCCAAATAATTGCCAGGTCCTTTGCATTATCCTCACCCTCAAGCAGCTTGTTGCTGGTCTTCTGCAGCAGCTCAAGGAAAGGATAGCTATCCTGGTGACGTCTCTTTATATTCTCAAAAACTACCGACGGCATATCTTCGCCTGAGCGGATAATCTGAAAAGTATCGGTCATCAGCTCGCACTTTGCAAAGAAATCCACGTCTCTTCTCGTTTTATTGGTTACAGTCAATATTACATACCAGAATCGTCTCGGCTTGCTGTCCGGCAGTGCTCCTTCCAAAAGTATCTGCTGAGGATGCGTAAACCGCGTCTCAACCGTCCACTCCCCCGGCCCCTGCACAATCGCAGGCTCAGGCACTTCCGCAAGGCAAAAGCAGGCTAAAAACACAAAAACAGACAAAGTCCCATAAATAAAGATTCTCATTACCTTTTCCTTATAGCCGTCTTTCATTATTTTAACCTTTATCGCCAAGATACCGGTTCCAAATCCCTATTTTACAAAAAAATGCCCAATAAAACAAGCATATTTTACCTATTCTAACATTGCCTTGTTTACATTATCGCCTGCTTAAGCACAGCGGTTCCGACGTTTTTCAAAAAAATTCGCTCATATTCCTTAATTAACTCCGCGGCACAATAATCCATAAAACCTATTCTTACAAAGTTATGCTTTTGTCCCCATCTTCAAATAATCAGGAACAATCCAACGACAAAAAGCTTAATCAAAAATCTCAAGGCAACCCAAATTGCTGTTTTACAAAGAGCCAAAAAAACGTTGCTTAAATATCAATATTCATATATCTTTAATCCCAGCAGACAACTTGTGGAAACCAGACTGTGTATGGAATTAACTATGGCGGAAGAAAAAAAACAACTCGTTCAGCAGATACTGCTGCAGCAGATAGAAATGCTGCTCGAAGCAAAAACCAAAGGAAAGCTTAAAAAGCTTCTGTCCGAGCAGCGAAGCAGTGATATTGCAGAAATCATCCAGCTTCTCGACAATGAGCAAAGACGCATGATTTTCGATGTGCTCGAAAAAAATATCTCTGCCGAGGTGCTCGAAAAGGTCGATGAAGCAACACGAGACGAAATTTTTGACCTGCTCGATGAAAAAGAGCTGCAGGCCATTTTTTTAGAGCTCGGTTACGATGATGCTGCAGACCTGCTCGCCGAACTGCCCGAAGGGCTCAGCGAAAAGGTGCTCAAAAACCTGCCCTTCACCGATGCCGCAGAAATCAAAAAGCTAATGACCTACTCCGAAGACTCGGCAGGCGGCATTATGGACCCGATGGTGATAAGCGTTCCTGAGGATGCGACAATAGCCGAGGCAGTTAATAAAATACGCTCGGCAGAAATCGATGAAGATTTCTATTCGGTCTTTGTCGTCGATAAAAACAGCAAATTCCTCGGCGATATCCGTATCCGTCTTCTTCTAACAAAACACGAAGATATGAAGATAAACGAGCTGATTGACCCCAACACCATCTACGTTACAACCGGCACCGACCAGGAAGAGGTACGCAACATCTTCAGGAACAACGACCTTATCGTGGTGCCCGTACTGGATAAAAACCACAGGCTTGTCGGAAGAATCACCGCTGACAGAGTCATCGAAGTCGCAGACGAGGAAGCCGCTGAGGACCTTTACGCAATGGCGGGCACCGAAGCAGACGAGCTTGAAGATGTCTCGGTCTTCCGTGCGGCCAGAATCAGAATGACCTGGCTTCTGCCCTGTATGATTGGAACAGGCATAACCTCGACGGTCTTGATGTTCTTTAACAGCAAATATGACCTTGCGGAACTGGCCAAACTGTACACGGTCGCCGTCGCGTTTGTTCCGATGATTGCTGCCATCAGCGGCAACGCCGGCCTGCAAACCTCTGCCATCGTCGTTTCCGGCCTGGCCACAGGGCACCTGGCAGCCTTAAAACTAAGACAGGTCGTCAGCCGGGAAGTTCGGGTTGCATTACTGGTTGCAATAAGCTGCGGAATAATCGGCGGCTTGGTTTGCGCGGTACTGCTGAATATCAGGTCAGCCGACAGGGCCTTTCAAACAATAAACCTTATGTCCGCTTTCGGAACAGCTATGTTCTCCGCGATAATGGTTGCAACGACTCTCGGGCTGTTTCTGCCCTTTTTATTCAGAAAAATCGGCATCGACCCTGCGATAAGCTCAGGGCCGCTGGTAACCACAGCAAATGACTCGATAAGCGTCGCAATCTATATGTCTCTGGCACTAATCCTTGCAGGCTGAGCAAAAAACGGCCCAAATTCATAAAACAAGCTCAAACAAACAAACCAGCTTATTTATAAGGCCAAAATCGCCGATACATCCCAGGCTGAACCATTGACATAGGTCCGAAAAAAACTTATAATGTAGTTTTTAAGAGGGTTTGATTTTACAAATCTTCAGATTAGAATTAAAATTTTGCCCGAAAAATAAATAATTGTGCTCAATCGTAAAAAAAACATTTTTACGGAGTAAATAAATAACTATGCCCAAAGGACAACCCATTGACACACATATTCATCTCGACCATGAGCCCGAGCTGAATCAATATTTCAAAGCTGCCATCAAAACCAAGGCAAGCGACCTTCATCTCAAAATCGGCCAGCCGCCCAAGCTAAGAATATTTGGAAGGCTGAAAAATACGACCGGAGAGATAATGACACCGGAAAAAATCGAACAGTTAGTGTTCGAAATCCTGTCCGAGCCGCAAAAGGAATTTTTTATGCGGCACGGAACCATTGACCTCGCTCACGAGGTTACAGGCCAGGACCGTTTTCGTGTAAATATCTTTCGACAGCGCGGCGTAATAAGCCTTGCGGCAAGAAGAGTCAATTCAGTAGTTCCGCCATTCGAAAGCCTGCATTTGCCCAAGACCGTGCTGGAGAAAGTTTCGGACGATACGCAGGGGCTTGTCCTCGTGGTCGGCCCGACCGGCTGCGGCAAAAGCACTACAATCGCCGCAATGATAGATTATATAAACCGAAACCGTTCCTGCCATATCATCACAATTGAGGACCCTATCGAATTTACTTTCAAAGATAACAAGGCAATCGTCTCACAAAGAGAAATCGGAATTGACGTCGAAGACTACGACCAGGCCCTAAAGTATATGATGCGTGAAGACCCGGATGTGGTCTTAGTCAGCGAGATGCGCGACAGTGAAACCGTCACCGCAGGAATGAGAGCCGCTGAAACAGGTCACCTCGTCTTCGGAACACTGCACTCGGCAAATGCCTCGCAGACAATTCAAAGAATGCTCGATTTGTTCCCTCAAACCGAAAGAAATCTCATCAGACAAACATTAAGTCTTACTCTAAAAGCCGTCATCAGCCAGGTGCTTCTGCCGAGCATAAAAGAAGAAGTCGACAGAATACCCGCTGTAGAAATCCTTCTTAAAAATCCTGCTGTAAGAAAACTGATTTCAGAAGGACGTGAAAACGACCTGCCCAGTGTTATTCGTGCAAGTGAAAAAGAAGGTATGCAGGATTTCACAAACAGCTTGTGCTTTCTCGTTCAAAACGGTTTCGTAGATCCAAAAGAGGCGTATCATTACGCCCCGAACGTCGAAGAGTTAAAAATGGCGCTAAAGGGTATCAGAACCACTGCCAGCGGTATTTTATAATCCTATCCTGTTACGGAGCATCTTATGCCGGAAACAATAATAGCTGCCATCGAATACAGCGGTTACATCTCAGTAATAAAACTCATTGTTTTCCTAGCCCTGTTTTTCCCGCTGCCCCCGCTGCTCGTGTGGGTCTTTAACGACGCCGAAGCCCTTGAGGAAAAAGGCAATTTATGGACGGGCATCATTCTTGCGGCAGCCGCTGCAGCTATCCTCATCTGGCTGCTCGTGCCTGTCTACCTCATCGGCTTGGCCTTTTACGTCGTCGCCGTGGGCACAACATTGATAGCTTATATCAAAAACCGCGATGCCAAGGTTCTCGCCTCCGACCGCGTCCTTACCACAGACCATATCAGAGGCCTTTTCGGAAGTGATTTTAAAAAAGTTTCCTCAGATAAAAAATTCACTTTCATAACAGCAAATAAAAATGAGGTCCCTGTGCCGGAACCAAAAACACCGGACTTCTTCGGCTACAAAACAGCATTCGAACTTTTCAGTGACATAACCTGGCGAAGAGCAGGCAATATTATCTTTGCACCCACCGCACAGGACTATAATGTGATTTACTACATTGACGGCGTCGCTTCCAAACAGCCTTCCATGCCGAAAGAACAGATGGAGTATCTTATTCGCTTCGTAAAAAACCTCTCAAACCTCGACGTCAACGAAAAAAGAAAACCACAAAAGGGCATATTCAAAATACGCGAAGATAAAAATGATATCGAATGGGAAGTGCTAACCGCTGGCTCCACTACCGGCGAACAATTACAAATCAGGCAAAGAATGGAGCAGCATCTTAAGAGACTCGAGGAAATTGGTCTGACAAGCGACCACTTTGAAAAACTCAAGAACTTTCGAAACGTAAAACAAGGCATTTTTATCATCAGCGGGCCTAAAAAAAGCGGCGTAACCACCACCCTTTACGCCCTTCTGAGAAATCACGACGCTTTTCTCAACAACATCAACACGCTCGAAATGGAAATTTCAGCACAGCTTCCGAATATAACACAGCAAACTTTCCAGCTAAGTGACACCGGCACAACAACGTACGCCAAAAAACTGCAGGCTATGATTCGAATGGGACCGGATATCCTCGGCGTCACCAAATGCGAGGATTCTGAGACAGCCAAGCTGTGCTGCAGCGCAGCCCAGGATAACAAACTCATATATCTGGTTATCGAGGCCGACAGTGTTCTGCAGGCCCTTGGAAAATGGATTAAATTGGTGTCGGACAAAAACGCTGCAATTATACCGCTGCTGGGAATAAGCAACCAGCGGCTTATCAGAAATCTCTGCGAAGACTGCAAACAAGCTTATATGCCCGATAAAGAGCTGCTGCGAAAATTCAACATTCCCGCGGAAAGAGCAAAGCCGTTCTTCCGAGCGGGAAAAGTCCAGTATGATAAACACGGAAAACCATCAACCTGCGAAACCTGCCAGGGCACAGGTTTTCTGGGCAGAATGGGAGTCTTTGAGATTATCTTAATAGATAAGAACCTGAAAAAGGACATTATGCCACTCGGGTCACTATCAGAGATAGGCCGACAGTTCAGACACGCAAAAATGCACTATCTTCAGGAACAAACTCTAAGAAAAGTAATTACCGGTAAGACATCCATAAATGAAATGGTAAGGGTATTTTCAAAAACAAAAAAAGAAAAGTCCGTTAAAAAATAAACAGCAATCGCCGGCAGCCGACTTCCCGTGCGTAAGCTGCCGAAATAAACTACAGAGAAAAACGGAGACGTAGCAATGGCCAGTGCTTTAGTAATACTGATAATATTAATATTCGCAGCATATTACTTTCAAAAAGGCGGTCTCATAAAGTCATTTGGAACGCTAATAGTGACACTTGCCGCAAGCATCATCAGCTTTGCATACTTCGAGCTTCTGGCAAATCTGCTCATCCCAAAGCTGCCGGAAAGCCTTCTGACGCTTGCACCCTGGATGCATACCCTTTCTTTCGTATTGCTCTTTGCCTTATCCTTTGCTGTTTTACAGACCATACTCAACCAGCTGCTTCGTGAGAAAATCGAGTTCGAGAAAAAGTTAGAACGCATCGTAAGCATTATTTGCGGCATACTGATAGGCTTTATCATCTCCGGTGTTGTTCTTATCGCCCTTGCTATGGCGCCTCTGCCGCCGAAATATCCTTATCAGCGATTCGATAACAATCGGCCTGACCCGCAAAGACCAAAAAAAGTCCTTCTCAATCCGGACGGATTTATCAGCTGGCTGTTCAGTCATATAAGCTCAGGCAGCTTCAGTGCTATCAACAAAAACATAAGTTTTGCCTCAATGCACCCTCACTATATTGACCAGCTCTTTTTAAATCGTCAGGGCGTTCCTGACAAAATCCAAATCGTCTCAATCGGCAACGAAATAGTGCTCCCGGCAAAAAACGCCGCGTGGTTTGCACCGGAAGACCTAAAAGACTCCGAGTCAAATCCCGTCGCCCCGAAAACAGCAAGCAATTTTATCATCGTAAGAACAGGTATAAAAAGGCTGAACATCAAAACAAAATGCCAGTTCATTACTTCTCAATTGAGACTGATTTGCAAACCGAAAGACAGTGGAAAACACTTTACCGGAAAAGCTGCCGGCATCCACCCAATCGGTTATCTTAAAACCGACGATACAATACAAAAAATAAGATTAACCGATATAATTGAGCTTACCCGCGACGATTTGTCCGACCAGCTTCCCGGAGGTTTTGGCAAATGGATTGACTTCGTCTTTGAGGTTCCGGAGGACTTAACTACAGCAATGATAGAGTTCAGGCAAAACAGCATCGCCAGGGTCCCTGAACCGGTCACCGCCGATAAAGTCTCCTTAACAAGCTTCTTCATTCCTGCATCAGAATCTGCTAAAGATTTTGCAGAAATAGAACCCGTCAGTTCCGCTCAGATTTACGGCATTTCAATGACAGCTCAACTCAGACTGCTGGAGGAATTATCCATCACAATAGAAAGCGAAACCGAGTTCGCCAAATACCAAACGGAAAATAGTATTGAACAGCCTCGATTTAAAGATTCAAAAATCGAGTATGTCAGAGCCGAACTGCAAACACCAACAAGAAAAGAAAAACAGACAGCTTTGTATCCCGCCCGTTCTCTTAAGGGGCTTGCTTCAATCCTGAAACCTCTCGAAGGATACAAACTGCTCAGCCTGAAATGCAATAACCCTGCTGTCGGTTCCGAAATAGCAGGCAGTCAGCTTCCCGTCCTCAAGGAATTTAGCGGCCGGATTCATAAACCTGTCGGTGTTATCGCCTGTGGAGAACTTAGTAATGAATTCATCTACGAAATAGACTTTTGCGCCGTCACCGCCGAACGAAGACCGGACGGCCTTGTCATCGCACAAGATGGTACTGTCGAAAAACCATTCCCTGACTCTATCTGGATTACGGAAAAAGCAGAAGAGATTTTAGAGTTTTACGTGCTCTACCTGGTAAAACCCGGCCCGGATGTATTTATCAATTCGGTACAGCCGGCTGATACAAAAACCGCAGGCGGCTTCAAGGAATATGAGGGTTTTATAGTCAAATAGTCTGCCACTATCTGGTTTCAGAAACCACTACAGTAGATGAGAAGCTTCACCTACCAACTGCAAACAGCTACCTCTTCGAGATTGAGCTCCATAAGATGTTCAAGATAAGCACTTAATTCCTCCTCGCTGAAATTCGCCAGAAACTCCGCCTTTGCAGATTTGTTAATTTCGCAAATGCACTCTATCAACTCCCTTTTGCTCATAACTTTTCATCCTTTACAATTAACATTAAGCCCTATTAGCTTAACCAGATATCGACACCCGTTATATCTTTTCTTTAGCCGGACAACACCAACGCCCTATAACATACACCACAATATAACGGCCGTCTTTCGGCTGTTAATACAACATATAGAATATGCCCGGAACAATCGAACCCACTATTCTCAATGTCCAATAAAATCGGTTTTAACGCTGCGTTAATCCGCAACAAAAAATGACAAATTTCTTGCAAAGACAAAAATTTTGTAAACAAATTATTTTCCCAGCCCTCTATAATTACAGATATGCGTACCGGTAACATATCTAAGCTGTGCACAGCTAAACCTTATGAAGGACGGTTAGTGAAAATAGATTTTGAAAAATTAATAAATGACTACGGTAGGCAGGTTTTGAACACAGCGATACGAATATTACACGACAGGCAGAAAGCTCTCGACGTTCATCAGCAGGTATTCCTCGAAATATGGCGCCGATGGCATACTTTCAACAGCCGGACAAACTGGAGCGCGTATCTATACCGTACGACGGTCAGAGAAGCTATTGCCTTCGCAAAAAAGACAAGAGAAAAAAACCAGTTGCAGCTACAACCTGAATATGCAGACAAAAAGCAAAATCCGACAGCCCGGCTCGAAACTGAAGAGCTGCAGCAAAAAATTACTGCCTGTCTCGACAAACTGCCCTCACGACAGGCAGAGGTATTCGCTTTATCAAAAATCGAAGGCTTAAAAACAGAAAAAATCGCTCAAATGCTCGACTGTTCCAAGGACACCGTCAGGGTTCATATTCATCGGGCAATTAAAAAAATAGCCGCTGAGCTTGGTGACTATCTAAAAATATAAAGAGGTTACATTATGAATACACATAAGCAAATAAAAGAACTACTTGCGTGGTTTGCTCTCGACGATTTAAGCGAACAGCAAAAAACATGTGTTCAAAACCATCTCGACCAATGCGGGCAATGCCGTGAAGAACTGCAGCAAATCCAAAAGCTGCTCGAAGTCGCCGAGGAAATGAAAAACAAAACCGCGGACGAGCAACTATATCACTCTGCTGCAGCTTCAGTATTAAACTTAACCGTAAAACAAAGCAAAGGAACTTCCCAACAAATCCACAAACACAATTTCTGGAGATTTATTATGAAAAGTCCAATTACAAAAATCGCAGCAGCAGTGGTGATAATCATATCAATACTAATAGCTGTGCATTACTTCAACGGCCCTGTCAACATAACGTCCCCTGTCTTTGCGGATGTGATAGAACAGATTTACCAGGCTCGCTCGGTAACTTACCTGCAAACTTTTCACCCGGGCAAAAGTCGTGAATTTACTACAGAGAAAATGATAATTGAATCGGGTATTATGCGTTCGGAACTTCCATATGGTGATATCACGATTTTTGATTTCAGCGGCGGCAAGAATCTACATCTTATGCTACACTCTAAAACAGCCATATTGACTCATCGTGTAGGCAGGCCCCGAGGAAATAAACTTCTTAATTACCTCGATTGGCTCAGCACAATCCACGAAGAAGAAGGCATCTTTACAGGTCAGCAGGAACTGGATGGCAAAATCACAAATGTCTTTGTTACTGAGAAGCCTTTTGAAAAAACGACTGTATGGGTTAATCCGGAAACCAATCTTCCGGTTCGTGTAAAAATGGAGCAATGGCCAAATCCGGACAAGGACATCATAGTGCCCAAGATGTCACTGCACTTAGCCGATTTCGGGGGAAGTGCTAACTTGTCAAATTCAATACTTATGTTTGGCGGGAAAGGAATACAAGAAGAAATGACAATAGTTCTTAGTGACTTCGTCTGGGATGCTGAGCTTGACGAAACACTGTTTAGTCTGGAACCACCGGAAGGATATACTCTCGAAGAAAAGCAGTTCGACGTATCCGATGCGGGCGAAAATAACCTCATTGAAGCACTCGGCTTCTGGACAGAGATGTCGGAAGGGATGTTCCCATCTAAAATCAACGACCTCGGCGACCCAAATGAGGTAAGACTTCTGTTAATTGCAAAGTTCGACAGAGACGGAGACCCAAAAGAAGAATTCGACCAGGCTATGCAACAAATGAACAAAATATTAAAAGGATTAGTGTTTGCACAGGAACGTATAGTTGACGACAACTGGTATTACGACGGCCAGGGTGTAAAACTGGGCGATGCCTATACGCCCATCTGCTGGTGGAAATCCGAAGATTCATCGGACTATCGGGTCATCTATGGAGACCTGAGCATCGGAAACTTGCCGGAAGAGGATTTACCTGAATTGCCGTAACCAACACCAAACAATGTACCCAAAAGGCCGGGCTTAATTGGGCTCGGCCTTTTTTTATGAACCCAAACTAACAAAAACACATCGTCTTAACTCAAAACAAAGTCTAAATTAAGAATTTCAGCAAAAATCACTTGTTCTTTAAGCTGTAATGTTATAGATTCGGGGTTTTTAGAAATGGTTAAGGTAAAACAATAAGTTTTTGGAGGCGCCAAATGACAGCTACTAACGATATTCGAAACATAGTGCTTTTAGGACACGGCGGTTGCGGCAAGACCTCGCTTGCAGAGGCGATCCTGCACATAACAGGAGCAACAAACAGGCTCGGCAGCGTGGATGAAAAAACCAGCATCTGCGACTACTACGACGAGGAAAAAGAGCACCAGCACTCGATTCAGTCTGCAATTGTACACACCGAATATAACGGCAAAACAATCAATATCATAGATACTCCCGGCTCACCGGACTTCATCGGCACATCAATAACTGCTATCCCTGCTGCGGAAACTGCGCTTATAGTCATAAGCGCTTCAGCAGGCATCGAAACCGTAACACGCAAAATGTTCGAGCTTACCACCGAAGCCGAAAAACCGAGAATAATCGTCATAAACAAAATTGATTCCGAAAACATCCATCTGCCCGAGCTGCTAAAAAACATCCGCGAGGTTTTCGCCCCATCCTGTCGATGCGCTAACATGCCCGCCGCCGACAACGCATCAATAATCGACTGCATCAAAAACGATACCGGCGAATCAGCACTCGGTGACGTCGGCAAAGCTCACACCGAGCTGATAGAGTCCGTAATTGAAGCTGATGACCAGCTTATGGAAAAATACCTCGGCGGAGAAGACATAACAGACGAGCAAATCTCCGCCGTCTTTGTCAAAGCCCTCAACTCAGCCACTCTTATCCCGATAGTCTTCACAAACTCCCGAGCCGAAGTCGGCATAAAAGAGCTGCTCGACATAATCGTAAATTTCACACCGTCGCCTCAGCAGGCAAAACCGGTTATCTTAACAGATGGTGAAAAAACCACCGGGCTCAGCGCCGACCCCGCCGCTGCCCTGGCTAGCCTTGCCTTTCGAATCGGTTTCGACCCGAAATCCAATATGAAAAACGCAACAATCAGAATCTTTTCCGGCACAATCAAATCGGATTCCAATATCTACAGAAACGACGAGAAAAAAGGCATCAGGCCGGGACACATTATGAAATCTCAGGGAGCAGAAAACAAGGAAATAAAAGCCGGCATTGCCGGTGATATCATCACACTTACAAAGGTTGAAGAAATCAAAACCAACGACTTCGTCCACGACGGTCGGCTCGCCGGCAGATTCAAGCTGCCCGCACCTCCGGAGCCGATGTTCGCTCTTGCACTTGAACCTGCCACAAGAGGCGACGAGCAAAAAATCAGCAATGCTATCGAAAAACTCACCGAGGAGGACCCCTGCTTTAAGGTTATGCGGGACCAGCAGACAAAAGAGCTTGTCGTCAACGGACTGGGCGAACTGCATCTGAGGGTAATGCTCGAGAAAATGGAGAACCGCTTCAAGCTGTCGGTTAATACAAAAGAGCCTAAAATCCCATATCGGGAAACAATCACAGTCCCTGCCGAGGGTCACTACAGGCACAAAAAGCAGACAGGCGGTGCAGGCCAGTTCGGAGAAGTGTACCTGCGCGTCGAGCCGGCAGAACGCGAATCCGACCCGTCATTAGTCTTCAGCTGGGACATCTTCGGCGCCTCCATCCCCGGCCAGTTCGAGCCGGCTGTCCACAAAGGCATTAATGACGTTATGCAGTCAGGCATCGTCGCCGGCTTTCCGTTACAGGATATCAAAGTATCGGTCTACGACGGAAAACATCACCCTGTCGATTCCAAGGAAGTCGCTTTTCGAGCCGCAGGAAAAGGAGCTTTCACCGACGCCGTTCAAAAGGCAAAGCCGGTTCTGCTTGAGCCTATCGTCAATATCGAAGTAACTGCACCGGCGGAAAATATGGGCGATATCACCGGCGATTTAGCCTCAAAAAGAGGAAGAGTGCAGGGTCAGGAAATGCTGCCCGGTAATTTCGTCGTCATAAAAGCACAGGTACCACTCGCTGAAGTTACACAATATAACAGTCAGCTCAAAAGTGTTACAGGCGGGCAGGGCGGCTACTCAATGTCACTGTCACACTATGAAGTCGTACCGCCCAACGTCCAGCAGCTGGTCGTCGCACAATATGCAAAGAAAAAACAGGATGAATAAAAATACTCCGGAAAAAAACTTCCCCAGCTATTAAACCGACGGCTTTTTCACCAAAACCAAAATTATAAAACCTTCTCAACGGTAGATAAGAACAAGAATCATACCCAATAGCGACGCCGCTGCAACAAGCGCTAATATCAATATTGCCACGCGGTAATTGGCAAGCATCTGCTCTCTTTCCACGTCAACGGTTTCCGGCTGCTGCGGTATTTCCCTGCCCTCTTCAAGCTTGCCAAGCTCGGACATATCGAATCTTTGATGAGCACGCAAAGGAAGCTGGCCTTCTTTAATAGCTTCAAGGTCGGCAAGAAGTTCGTCGGCATTGCTGTAGCGGTCATCTCGGCGCTTTGCCATCATAAGCTCAATAACTTCTGACACACCCGCAGAAAGCGAAGTGTTAATATGGTCGGGGGGAACCAGCCCCTCCCTCAAATGTTTTCGCATCACTTCAGCAGGCTCATCTGCCATAAAAGGGACACGGCCCGTCACTAAATGATAAAACGTTGCACCAAGACCGTAAATATCCGCCCTGCCGTCAATATCTATTTCACCGCGAATCTGCTC
>CAZBMW010000030.1:0-21678 GCA_964493425.1 uncultured Pirellulales bacterium | reverse complement strand
GGCCTGCATTGCTCAGATAAACAATGTGCTTCAGGCAATGGTGCTGACCAAAGGCGAAAAAATGATTGTCACGCCCACGTATTATGTCTTTGAGATGTACAAGGTGCATCAGGACGCAACTTTGCTGCCCAGTCGTTTGGAGTGCAACGCATATAAATCGAACAATGAGATTCTGCCGGCCCTGAATGTGTCAGCCTCTAAAGACAAAGAAGGTGTGGTTCATATTTCTATCTGCAATCTCGACCCCAAGACGTCCGCCGCGCTCGAATGTGAGCTGAAAGGCGCTTCGGCCAGGAAGGTCAGCGGTCGCATCCTGACGGCAGAAGCGATGAACGCACATAACACATTTGAAAAGCCCAACGCGATACAGTCGGCCGAGTTCAAAAACGCTGAAATCAAGGACGGCAAAATTCTGGCGACACTGCCGGCTAAATCGGTCGTCGTGTTGACGGTTGAATAGTTGAATAATAGTCTATAGTTTAACTGATTCGGCGTAGAGGCCTTAGCCTCTACGCCGAATTTTACAATATGTTTTCTATCTTTCGTCCGGGCCGTCGCGGGCCACAGCAGACAGAGCACAGATAGCTCCATTATCTTTGGTGAGAATTTTCGGATTTTACAAAACATTTACTTGAACAAAACGTCTTTGCCCTATTAGGATAAGGAGGCTGTTTTTGCCGGTATAATCGACGAAGCTGCAATCTAAGATATTGCACTATCCGCTATACAAAGCCAACAATTATATCAAAATGATTTGGAATGATTATAATATGAAACGAATATTAATCCTGCTGTTAGCTCTTTCAATATCTTCTGTCTCTTTTGGCAAGGTTGATTTAGTAACGTTGCCGAGCAGGGATACCGTTCAATTAACTATCTATAATTCAGCCGACTTAACTTTAGTCCGCGAAAGCAGGTCCCTTACCTTGAAAGAAGGTGCGAACAAGCTGCAGTTCTCTTGGGTTGATACATTGATAGACCCGACCAGTCTTGAAATGTCGCCTAAAGAAAACGCTGATAAAATCGAAATCGCCGATTTGACCTATCCGCCCCGGGTAAGGAATCTCGGTCTATGGAATATTAAGAGTGGTTTGAGTGGCAAGGTACCCGTGGAGATTGTATATTTTACCAGCGGCCTTTCCTGGCGGGCATTTTATATGGGGACATTATCCGAAGATGAAAAAACGATGCAGCTCAATGGTTACGTTCGGGTGACAAATAACAGCGGTGAAGACTACAAAAATGCCCGGATACGACTCATCGTGGGCAAGGTGCATTTACTCGACGAAATCGCTGAGCTTGCCAGACGGCAGTGGCCTTATGGCCGGCCGGGAGAGTTTTTCCTTTTATCCTCAAATGAAAAAGAGAAACTCCGTAGGATGCGAGGGATTGCAGTGCAAAAATACTATAGTTTATCCACAAAAGGAGATGAATTGAGACAAAAAGTAGTTACCAAGGAAGGCCTGAGTGAGTATTTTCTTTATACAATCGAGGGGACAGAGACGATAGGAACCGGCTGGTCAAAAAGGCTGATAAGTTTTACGGCAGATGATGTACCGGTTGTTAATCTTTATAAATATGAGCAGCAGCGCTACGGCAATTCGGTTATCAGGTTTCTAAGTTTTAAGAACGACCAAAAGCACAAGCTCGGTGAGACGCCCATACCCGGAGGGACATTGAAGGTTTACCGAAGAGTCGACGATGCAGGGCATCTATCATATGCGGGACAATCAGCCTTTAAGTATATACCCGTGGACGAGGAAGTTGAGCTGAATCTCGGGCCTGTAGAAAATGTCGTGGTTGAGCCCAAACTGATAGAGTTTTCGACGGAGAATTTCAGATTCGATAATAAAAGAAATATTGTCGGATGGGACGAGGTGCGAACGTATAATATCGAAGTTCGCAATACGAGGGACATACCTGTTAAGGTCGAGATTAAAAGAAACTTCGCCAGCCAATACTGGGATATCACCCAAAAAGGCGATTTTGACAGTTTCGAGAAAGAGGATTTGGATACGGTGAAGTTCACAGTTGAGCTTAAGCCGGAAACAAAGAAGGAGTTTGAATACACACTCAGGACTTACCACGGCATCCGGCAGGAAGACTGGAATAATTGAATGTATGAATACGAAGGGTAAATTAAGGAGATAAAAATGAAAAGGTTAGCAATAATTATTTTTATTTCGATGTTTTGCAGTTTTGTTTTTGCTGATGGACAAGTTTATCGGCTGGATAACGCCGTTGTGACGTACGAGGGTATTGAGCAGATATACGCCGAGGCAATAGGCAAAACCGCTGAGACTGCCAGAGCGATTGCGGCCAAGCAATTCGGTTTCGATATGCCGCAGACAATTAAAGTTGATATCATCTGCGATGCAAAACAACGAGTCAGATTATTCACCGACGGCCAGGACATGATGTACCTGACCATTCGCGGAGAAAGCGATTTGAAAAAGCCGCAGGAAAGCGGGATATTTCATATCTACGGGATTTGTCACGAAACAGGCCATCTGGCGATGTACCGTATTATCAAGGACCACAGCTGGATGAGATCAGCCGCAGCAGAAGGCTGGGCACATTATCTCGGCTCGAGGATAGTTGATGGTGTCTATGAAAAATACAAAGGTGAGCTCTGGCCCGACAGGTATCATTACTTGGCTGACGGGACGGCGAGGCTTAATAATCAGCTTGCCGATGCGAATGCGAGCGGGATAGTAAAAGCGGCAGGATTGTGGAAAGAGCTTGTCGAAATAGTAGGTGACAAAGATATTGTCAAGGTTTTTAAGGCTTGGTCGAAAGCAGAAATCGACCCTGCGGACCCGGGAGCGGCACTGCGGAAGGCACTATTGGAGACAAAAGAGGATGAGCACCTGAACACTTGGTGGAATAGTGCCGAGCCAATACTGGTTTTCAAGAGGCCGTCAAGCGAATTCAAAGCCAAAACGGTCAAACGCACTGAGCTGGCTCAGGAACCGATGGATTTATATTTCGATGATGGCAGACAGGTAAGTAAAAGTTCAATAGCGGGCGGCGGTCACGCGGTGAAATTCAATATTCCGGGAAGCGATTGGTATATAACATCGGTGCAAATCTACGGCTCCCGTTACGGTTACCCCCAAGCGCCAAAGGAAGATTTCCATATATGGCTGTGCGATAAGGACTTCAAGGTAATAGCAGATTTTCCCCAGCCGTATGCAAGATTCAAAAGAGGTAATCCCAGGCGGGTAAGTATGCCGGTAGAGCCTACCAATGTTCCATCGGAATTTATCATTTGTGTCGGATTTAATCCTACGGGGGCAAAAGGTGTCTATGTCGGCTTCGATGCCGAAGGCAGCGGTAACTCATTCACGGGTCTTCCCGGCGGGGATTTTAACAGCTTCAGCGAAGGCGATTGGTTAATCAGAGCCAAAGTGGACCAGCTTAAAGGCTCTAACGCACTGAAATCGTATGATAAAAAATGAGTAAAGAACGATAACGATAATTGTAAGGAGAATAGATTATGAGATGTAAAAAGAAAATATTAACAGTGATACTAATTTGCCTGGCGCTCAGCGGCGTCGCGCAGGCGAGGATTAAGTTAGTGGCGCTTCCTGAGCGGGCGGCGACGGTAATTCGCCTGGACAATCCGCAGGCTACGCTGATAGAAGAAGAAAGAGTCCTGACACTTCAGAAAGGAATAAACAAAGTTGATTTTTCCTGGAAGGCGGTGAGCATTGACGCCGATTCCATCCGGCTTGCCGTGCTCGACCATCCCGATAAAGTCAAACTTTTGAATGTAAGCTATCCGCCGAACGAAGCTGCGCTCGTCTGGGAGATAAGCAGCGATAGTGACTATGCCGAGCGAGTTCGCATAAGCTATCTGTTAATGAATATCGACCGGCTGATAACCTATAAGGCGATTGCAGACAAGGCTGAGACGGATATCGATTTGAAGAGTTTCTTGGTGCTGCGTAACTTTTCAGGCGAGGACTTCGATATGGCCAATGTCCAGCTCGATTACGGCGAGGCATTCGAGCGGGGGATACAGCACGAGGAAACGAAACAGATGTTGTTTTTCGAGGCCGAAAGGGTTCCAGTTACAAAGGTGTGGACATTCGATGCAGCCAAACTGCCCTGGGACCCGCAGCAGCTCGAAAATCAAAACGTCGGTATTCCTGTAAGCTATCGCATCGTAAACGATACAAAGAACGGGCTTGGCAAATTTGCACTATGGGGAGGCAAGGCCAGAATCTTTCAGGATGACGGCCACGAAAGCACAATCTTTCTGGGCGAAGATGTTACAGGATTAGTGCCCGTAGGCGAAAAGACAGAGCTATATATCGGTGACAGCAGGGATATCGTTGTTACTCAGCGAAAGATGAAGGAGCAGCAGATAAATATCAAAAGAAACAACAGTAACAATATCATACTCTACGACACCGATGAGGAGATTGTCGCGAAGATTGAAAACTTCAAGGACAGCCCGGCTGTTCTGACCGTGATAGAGCATATACCGGGTCAGTGGGAAATGGAAAATTGCAGTCCGGATGATTACGTAAAAAAGGACGCTAATACGCTTGAGTTCGAGATTAAGCTGCCTGCCAGAGGCAAGGGCGGTCCTGCGGTAAAAGAGATTAAGATGCAATATCGCCGCAGGAACATCAGGCCCGGCGTGCAGATTCCGGATGTGCAGTTTTACGGCAGATAACAAGGCGAAAAAACTTTAGGAGAGATAAAAATGAAACGCATATTCATTTTATTAATAATCGCTGCAATGGGCTGTACCGCTTATGGCAAGGTTGATTTGGTGACATTGCCCAGCCGGGATACGGTTCAACTGACTATTTACAATTCTGCGGATATGACATTGGTGCGGGAGAGCAGAGCTTTGACCGTCAAGCAAGGCGCTAACAAGCTGCAGTTTTCTTGGGCGAATACGCTGATCGACCCAACGAGCCTGGAGATGCTGCCGAAGGCAAATGCCGACAGAATCGATATTGCGGATTTGACGTATCCGCCGAGGGTTCAGAACCTGGGACTTTGGAACATTAGCAGCGGTATCAACGGCAAGGTGCCTGTTGAGATTACGTATCTGACTTCGGGACTGAGCTGGCGAGCGTTCTATATGGGAACATTAACCGGAGATGAGAAAACGATGCGGCTGCAGGGCTATGTGCGGGTAACAAATAACAGCGGCGAAGATTACGAGAACGCACAGACACGACTGATAGTGGGCAAGGTACATATACTCGACGAAATAGCAGAGCTTGCAAGGCGGCAGTGGCCTTACGGCCGGCCGGGAGGACCGATAACATTAGGCGTACCAGTGCCACAAGTTGAAGCGGCCAGAGTGGTACTTAAAGCGGTCGACCGGGCAGCCGGTGTGTATGAAGAGGAAATTAAAGAAATCAGAAAAGAGGGATTGAGTGAGTATTTTCTTTATACGATTGAGGGAACTGAGACCATTGAGACCGGTTGGTCGAAAAGGCTGATTAGCTTTGATGTCGATGAGGTGCCGGTTGTTAATCTTTACAAATTTGAGCAGGAACGCTATGGCGGTTCTGTTGTGCGGTTTCTAAGTTTCGCAAACGACGAAAAACACAAGTTAGGCGACACGCCGATACCAGGCGGGATGCTGAAGGTTTATCGCGATGTCGATGAAGCTGGCCATCTATCATATACCGGTCAATCTGCTTTTAAGTATATACCTGTTGATGAGGAAGTTGAATTGAATCTCGGAGCTGTTGCGGATGTCGTGGTCGAGCCGAAACTGATGGATTTCAAAACGGAAAATTATGAGTTTGAAAGTCCAGGCAGGAACATTTCCGGCTGGGACGAGGTTCGCACTTATACCATCGAAGCACGCAACACGCGTGATATTCCGGTTAAGGTTGAGATAAAAAGGAACTTCCCGACACAATACTGGGACATCTCGAAAAAAGGCGATTTCGACAGGTTCGAAAAAGAAGACTTGGATACCGTTAAGTTCACCGTTAACCTCAAGCCGGAAGCTAAAAAGACATTCGAATATACAGTGAGAACATATCACGGCTCAAGAGAGCAGGACTGGAAACAGTAAATGTATCGGCGAAAGAATAAATTTATAGTGATTTGAAGGCGAATTCGTCTTCAGCGTCCCATATTATTGCTGGTTTCAGCAGATTTATTGCGGGCTTGAAAAAATATTTTCAAGTCCGCATTTTTTGTTCGGTTTCTGTTAGGGTTTTTCGGCTGGCTTTGCCGATACAAATATCTGCAGAAGGAATTGGTAATTTCAAGTTAGCTCGAAAGGTTTTTCGATGAGACGGTACAAAGAAGATTTTGGTGATATTCCTTTATGCAGGTTCGGCCCGGGCGGTGATTTTGTCAGCTACTGGCCGAAGGGCAGCGGCGAGAACTATCCGCAATCTTACGAAAGTAACCTCACAAAAATCATAGAGCGTTTGAGTCAAATCATTTCGGGCGTTATTCAAAGCCGGCCGGATGTAAGGGTAACTTTTGCCGATGCTGGGGCTACCATTTTGCAAAAAACGCAGAATGAAAGGACAATAATTGCAAAACCTAAAATCAAAAAACAATCTCACTCCGAGACAAATTCAGCTTCTTTGTCTGATAAAAAGGTTTCAGGACAACAACTTTTATTTGCCGACGATTGGGGAGCTGGCGAGCGAGCTGGGCATAAGCCGAAGCACAACGTTCGAGCACATCGAAGAGCTTCGAAAAAAAGGGTATCTTTCAAATGGCACAGGCAGAGCTCGCTCTTTGGAGCTGAGCTCAGAAGCGCATAAGCTGCCGTCTCTTTCAGCACTCCAACGGTCAAATCTTTCAATCCCAAAATCGGAGGGTATCGCTCTTGCGGGCAGAGTCGCTGCGGGATTACCGATTGAAGCAATTGAAAATAAAGAAAGGTTATCGCTTGAGGGCTGTTTTGGAAATACAGAAAAAATATTTGCCCTCAAAGTTCAGGGCGACAGTATGGCAGGCGACGGGATATGCGACGACGACTATGTGATTTGCCGCAAAGGCAGTGTTGCTGACGATGGGCAGCTCGTGGTGGCAATAGTTGATGGAGAAAATGCAACAGTTAAAAGATTCTATAAGGAAAAAAACCAGGCCAGGCTACAACCATCCAACGACGAGTATCAGCCAATATACTCGGAGAACTGCCGGATTGAAGCCGTGGTGATAGGGCTTGTAAGAAAATTGTGATTTTTTGATAATGCCGTAGAGAGCAACGAAATAACTGCTCAGGATGCATAATGCTGCTCAGAGATCGAATCGGATTCTCCGAGCGTTTTTAGCCAGCCTCTCCAGGCTTTTTTGTAAATTTCACTCGATACCAAAAAGCCGTCATTATGACTGCCGTAAATCTCGATGAACTTTTTCGGTTCGTTGGCTGCCCTGTACAGTTCCCGGCCGAACTCGAAAGGCACGATGTCATCGGTACTGCTGTGAACTACCATAACCGGGCAGGTAACATTTCTTATATAATCAATTGTCTGGTAGCTGAACCTCGCAAACCATTTCACGGGCATATATGGATAGAATTCTTTACCAATATCCACATACGATGTAAAAGCGCTTTCAATGATAAGTGCTTTACACCGTACAGAGGCTGCGAGATTCGCGGCGATAGCTGCTCCCAGGGACCTGCCGAAGACGATGATGTCGTCCGGAGATATTTTCCTTTCATTAGTGAGCCAGTGGTATGCAGCCTGTGCGTCAAGATATGTTCCCTGTTCCGTGGGTGTCCCCTGACTTTGTCCGTAGCCTCGATAATCAAAGATGAAACAATTAACGCCCAGCTCATAAAAGATATTTATTGTATCGAGCCGGTGCATAATATTGCCGCCATTACCGTGACAGAACAGCACTGTCGCTTTTGCGTTTTTTGCGGGGATATACCAGGCAGAAAGGGTCAGGCCGTCAGAGGTAATAAATTTAACCTCTTTGTAATCCAAATCCAGCTCTTCGGGTGTATAAAGGACCTGTCTGACAGGTTTGTACAAAAAAGTGGGCTGCATAAAATAAAGTGACCAGCCTAAAACAGAATATGCAACAACGAGGACCACAATAATTTGAATAAAAATAAGCATAAATCTGCAACCTTTGCTTCGGAGCCGTATTTTATTGTTGAAATCAAACCTCAAAAACAATAAGCTCATATAGGCAAAATCATATTTTAATTTTCCTGAAGAAATATGGCAAGAGCCCATTTTACGTGATGTAAAAGCTTGGGCCGACCGTTGCAAAAAAATGACAAAAAGAAGAAGGACAAAAACGGTAAATGTAGGGGACGTAAAGATTGGTTCATCCCAGCCGATAATTCTTCAGTCAATGACAAAGGTTTCGACGACTGATATAGAACGATGTGTAAATCAAATAAAAGCTCTTGCAAAAGCCGGAGGCAGGCTTGTTCGGGTCGCAGTCCCGAGACGTGCCGATACCGCGGCATTCGCGAAGATTGTGAAAAGAGTAAAAATTCCTTTAATAGCAGATGTGCATTTCAGTGTTGAAAGAGCTATTGAGGCGATTGAGGCCGGAGCTGCAAAGATACGGCTTAACCCGGGCAACATAAAAAGCCGAGACGGCATAAACCGAATAATAGATTCGGCTAAAATGCATAAAACCGCGATACGAATAGGTGTTAATGAAGCGAGCATCAGGGATTTGAGAAAAGATGACGTCAGGGAAACAAAACGAGCAGCTTTGATGTTAATGGAGATGAAGAGATATGTGAGGCTGTTCGAAAAGCGCGGTTTCGAGCAATTAGTATTGAGCGCTAAAAGCAGGAATTGTTTAAGGACAATAGAAATTAACCGTCGAATCGCCGAGAGCTATGATTATCCTATGCATATCGGCCTAACACATTCTGGACTGCTGGAGGACTCGCAGATACCCTCAGCTATAGCTATAGGGACACTGTTAACAGAGGGTATTGGTGATACTATAAGAGTGAGTGCGGCAGGTGACCCTGTTAAGGAAATTGAGATTGCAAAAAATATTCTCAGCTCGCTTGGTTTGTATAAGGATTCGAAGCCTGAACTGATAGTATGCCCAACATGCGGCAGGGCTGAAATTGATGTAATCAAATTGGCCGGTAAGGTTAAGAAGATTGCCTCAAGGCTCAGTAAACCAGTGCGTATAGCCGTTATGGGCTGTATAGTTAACGGCCCCGGCGAGGCTGCTGACGCTGATTTAGCCGTATGCGGAGGTAAAGAAAAAGGTTATATTTACCGTCACGGCCGAAAGATAGCCACTGTAAATGAAAGCAACCTCATAGCTGTATTAGAAAGAGAGCTTCGCAAGCTCTAAAATCCGAACAAATCATCAGCTTTTATTGCCTCCGGAAGAACTTATAGTGTTTCGCCTGTTAAATGGAATATTCTGCTTATCACCCGTAGTCTCGCCGCGATGTGGGTTAGCTTTGCTTTTGATAAAGTCTTCGAATCTTCCGAAAATCATTTTTCCTGCAGAAGTCTGTAATGAGCTTGTGACTGCGATAAGCAGCTCTTTGCCGATTTTATCACGTGCACCTTCGACAACAATCATAGTGCCGTCATCAAGATAACCGATTCCCTGCTCGGCTTCCTCACCGGCTTTTATGATTTTCACTTCCATAGTCTCGCCGGGTAGCACAACTGTCTTTAGTGAATTGGCGAGGTCATTTATATTAACTACATCGACATCGCGAACTTGAGCTACCTTACTTAGGTTGTAATCTGTAGTGGCCAGACGGCCGTTACAATTTTTTGTAAACACGACCAGTTTCTGGTCAACACCCTTGACATCCTCAAGGTCCGGGACAGGCGTATCGTCAATTTCTACATCAATTGACGAGCTCTCCTGCATTCTTTTGATGATGTCAAGACCTCTTCTGCCGCGATTTCTTTTGAGCTTGTCGGGCGAATCGGCGATTAACTGCAGCTCATTGAGCACAAAACGCGGTATGACCAGAGGGGCATCAAACAATTTGCTCTGGCAGAGGTCGGCAATTCTTCCATCAATAACGGCAGAAGTATCAAGAACCAGAGGGCGGGCGCCCTTTGTCTGCTTTGCAAATTCTACGTAAGGGATGACAAAACGGACATCATCCTTTGTTCTAATAACAACGCTTATAACAAGATAGCAGATACAAATTCCTATCATCCATTTGATTGAAGCAATTGCCTCTTTTTCTAATCCAATGCCATATGAATCGTTTATCATATTTACAAGAGGTGCTAAGACAGCGCTGAAAAGTAAACCAACCAGCAAACCGAAAAACACGCCTGCCAAAGCGCCAAGTTTTTTCTTCGGGGTGAAAACATCAAGAACGAAAACGAATAAGCCCATACCGAGGCCGCACCAGACAACAGCCCAGAAATTAATAGTTTCTTGTGAGCCTGAAATGGCCTTGGACTGAGCAGAAAAGAATAAAACGCCTAAGATTACAATAATAAAGATGCTTCTGAATAGCCAAAGTAACATAATTATGAACCTCCAAAAAATATAATTATAATAAAGATATTAATTATTCCAGCGGCCGAAGTTAGCAAACCCTAACAGCGTAACAAAACGGTATACATTTCTTCTATACAGAATGCTCAAAGACGATACTACTTATATATTCGGCTAAAAAGGGCTGAATTGCTTAAACCATCCTGTTATCTTTTCGAGCAATTATGTAAATCATCTCATTTTTTTTAACAGCTCTTTTCGAGCCTGGACGCGGATTTTGGCATTCTCGTAATTTCTTTTTTCCTCAGCCGTTTCAGGTAATAACGGCCCTGCAGAGGTAGGTTTTTTGTTTTTGTCGAGCGCAACAAAGGTCAAATATGCCGTCATAGCTTCAGTTTTGCTGCCTTTTACAGGGTCCTCTTTTATAATATGAACGCAGACTTCCATCGATGTTCGGCCGACATAATTTACACAAGCTTTCAAAATTACATGGTCGCCGATTGAAATCGGCTCTTTAAAGCTTATCGAATCAATACCTGCAGTAACTGCTTCTTTGCCGCAGTGTTTTTGGGCTGACATAGATGCTACTATATCAATCCAGGAAACAACGATACCTCCAAAAGCTGTGCCGTACTGGTTTGCATGCTGAGGCATAACAATGTATCTTGATTCAACTTTACTCGCCGACGGCGCTTTTGGTGCTTTTTCCTGCATTTTTCCTAACTCTTTATAAAAATATTTTTTTAATACATCATTCTTCAAGCTATACGCTTATGTGACAGAGTACAGCGAGCGCCCAAAGCAAATCACTTTTATTTACAATTTTGGTTTCGTATTTTTCATTAATGGGTATCAAGTGTACATTTTTATCTGCCATTCTTATCAGCTTACAGGTAACGCCTATCTGATTTCTAACATGTACAACACCTATTTGTCCCTGTGCTGCAGGTACTGAAGGACTTACAATAATAATGTCTCCGTCATTTATTCTGGGTGACATACTATCACCATCGACTCTCAATGCGAAGCTGTCATTAAAGAGCTGATGAATCTGCTCGCACTGAACAAATTCAACTATATCATCTGATTGAATTGAACTTATTTGAACAAGGTTGGCCCCTGACCTTTTCAGGCCGTCTATTACAGCTTCTGCCTGCAGGTCGATAGATATTGTCCCATCCTTAAAGCCGAGAATTTTTTTACCGGTATATTTCTTAACCAGCTCGTCGAGCTCGGTAACAGCCTGCCTTGATTCCGGAATGATTTGCTGCTGCCAGAAGTGGACAAGACCTGCTGCTGTTCTTCCGAGGACCGGAATCCAGGCAGGCCGGTCTTTTTTATATTGCTCCCGGGATTGGGAGAGGTGCTTTTCAATCCCTTTTTTCTGGCTCAGAATGTCAGTGAAAGCAGATATCGGCTCAGCAAGCTCGGGACTGCTTGCCAATATAGCACTTATTTTACGCATAAGCGTATGATTGGATGTCTCTAGCGGATTAATACCATTGGTTTTTGAAGTATTTTCAGCTTTTTTACCTGTCAGGAGCCATTCCAGATCGGTGCCTGTTACATTGCAAATTTTTATCAATATTTCAATTGGAGGGATCCTGTTTTTTTCATAATAGTTGTATGTAGAAGGACTTATGGCTAAAGAATGAGCAAACCTGCTTTTTCCTCTTTTGCCTGTGAACTGCTCACGAACCAACCTTATTCGCTCAATTATCGCATTAACGTCAAAAATTTCCATATTATTGCACAAAAGTAAAAATATTTATTGTATATATTCGCATAAGCGTTATATTTGTTTACAAAAGAATAACTTTAGTGAACATTTTAGTAACAAAAACAAATTTTGTCAATGAAAAGGAGAGAAAATAAATGTCGCAGGAAGAAAAAAGCGTTGAAAAGAAAAAAGCAAAAAATAAGGAACAGTTACAGGAAAAAGAGAAAAGAAGTGCAAGTGAGAAACTTGACTTTTTACTGGAATTGAACAGTTTAGAGGGTGCATTGCTTAGGCAACTGAAAAGAGACCTTAAAGAAAGGCAGATTATTTAAACTGCCTTGCCAGCTCGAAACTATGTAAGCAATTTAAATTCAGGCAAAAAAATTTTTTGTATAAGTAAAAAATTGACCGCAGAGACGGTTTAGCTTGGAATTACAAAAATCTCATACATCGCAGGCAATTTAATTTTCCGTTTGATATACTGACATCCAGGTTTTATAACATTCTGTACAATCATCCGGATATGGCTGTTATATCGGAACAGTAAAACAACTAAAAAAGAATAAAAAAATTGGAGTTAAAAAAATGACAAGGCTAATACATATAGCAGTTATTTTAGAAGCAACGCTTTTGCTTATCGGATGCGAATCCAGAAAAGAGGAAAAACAGTTATATGAGTTCATCGAGCAGCACGTAAAGAGGCTCGAGCCGCTTGAAATACAATACGAACAGGCTTACTGGGATGGAGCAACAACCGGTAGTAAAGAGGCCTTTGAAAAACAAAGTGAGCTGGAGCTGAAGATGCGCCAAATATATCAAAACACAGAAGAATTTACATTTCTGAAATCACTAAAGCAATCGGGGCGGGTAAAAGATGCTAAGCTGCTGCGCCAGCTTGATAAGCTGTACTCAGCTTATTTGAAGAACCAGATAGAACCGGAATTATCAAAAACAATAGTCGAACTCGATAACGAGATAAGAAATACTTACAACAATTATCGCGGCGCAATAGACGGCCAAAAGGTTACTATGAGCGAGATTTACACGATAATGACCACGGAAAAAGACAGCCATAAAAGAGAGCTTGCCTGGAGGGCGAGCAAAGAGGTGGGCAATGTGATTTTTGACGACCTGATTCGGCTTGTCAAGCTGAGAAACCAGGCTGCACGCAGCGTCGGCTTTGATAATTACCATACGCTTAGCATAGTTACGGGTGAGCAAAGCATCGAGCAGTTGGACCGGATTTTCGACGAGCTCGATGAGCTTACCGCTGGGCCTTTTGCACAAATGAAGGCAGAGCTGGATAATATTCTGGCGGACAGCTATGGGATTGAGGTAAGCGAGCTTCGGCCTTGGCATTATCATGACCCATTTTTTCAAAGAAGCCCGCTTGTTTATGAGCTTAACCTCGACGATTATTACGCGAAGGCAGATATAAAACAAATAGCCCAGAGATATTACGCCGGTATCGGCCTGCCGGCAGATGATATACTTAACCGCAGTGATTTGTATGACCGTGAAGGCAAATATCCGCATGCATTCGGCCAGGCGATGGACCGTCACGGCAATGCCCGCGTTTTGTGCAATCTTCAAAATACCGAAAGATGGATGGAGACAATACTGCACGAATTAGGGCACGCACTTTACAGCAAATATCATGACCAAAACGAGCCGTATTTATTAAGAGAGCCGGCACACAGTTTCAATACCGAGGCAGTCGCAATGTTTTTCGGGCGGCTGAGCAGAAACGCAAACTGGATGAAAGAGATGCTTGGCTTAACAGAGCAGCAGCGTAATGAAATTAACGAGGTCAGCAGAAAATATTTGCAGTTCCAGCAGATACTTTTTGCCCGGTGGGTGCTGGTTATGTATAACTTCGAGAAGCAGCTTTACGCCAATCCGGAACAGGACCTGAATAGTTTATGGTGGGACCTTGTTGAGAAATATCAGCTTGTGAAACGTCCGCTAGGGCCGGTGGATGCTGGCTGGGCGTCGAAACTTCATTTTGTAAGTGCACCGTGCTATTATCATAACTATATGCTCGGCGAGCTCTTAGCCAGCCAATGGCATCATCATTTAGTGCATAATATTTTTGGGCTGGATTCTGATGAAAGTGTAAGTTATGTTGGCGACAAAAGGATAGGCAAGTATTTCAGACAAGAAGTTTTGGGGCCGGGTGCAGTGTATCACTGGAATGAAATGATAAAGCGCTCGACTGGTGAAAAGTTAAATCCTGAGTACTTTGTTAATCAATTTTTAGGTCACGAATAGCATCTCATTTTCAAAAAAAAGAAACGAAGCGGCTCTTTAAGGCCGCTTCGCCCTCTAATTTTCACTAAGTACGCAGACCTATATCTTGTGTACGGATTTCAATTATAGAGTTGCTGACAAATTCCTAAGCGCATAAAAAAACAGGGCTGGGTTGCGGAGGGAGGAGACAACGAGATTTCCCAGCCCCGTTGACTTTATACTATTATACAGCATTTATTAAAAACCGCTTCTCAGGATTTCCCTGATTTCGGCGGTATAAATACCTGATTAAAACAAACTCACATAAAAACCAAGGGCTGGGTTGCGGAGGGAGGGAGGAGGAGACACCCAGCCCTTTTGATAACATACACAATAATACTAAAAAACAATGAGCTTGTCTATACCTTTTGACAAAAAATATTAAATTTCCCAATAAAAGATAAGTCCTATCTTAAAGTTGTTTTAAACAGCGCCGTTTGAAGAAGAACGCTGCTATGGGGGACATAAAGGAGCATAAATCTCAGCCGGTGTTATCGTCATAATCCGTCAGAGCCAAAAAATCAATAATATTCGTCCTTTGCCAAGCAGAACATATAACCGCATTGGAGACGAAGGATACAGTGAACAGAACAAAGTTTCCAGAAAAAAATAAATAAAAAATTTAATTTTTACACCCAAAATCCAGGGCTCATATCACATTAAATATTAGAAGGTCATTATTGACTTAGCTGCTGCCATAAACTATCCTGATTTGTTGTAAATCTTTGTCCTGACAGAAAATTACGAAAAAACGAAGTTTTAATTTAGAAAGAATTCACAATGCTGAAAAGAACACATAATTGCGGCCAGCTTCGTCTCGAAGACGATGGGGCAAAAGTAACTCTGGCAGGATGGGTCAAGTCATACAGGGACCACGGCAACCTGGTCTTTTTCGACCTTCGTGATAGATACGGTATCACGCAACTGGTCTTTGACCCTGAAAGTCAGCCCGAAGCCCACAGGCTTGCAAGAGCTGTCCGCTGCGAGTGGGTAATCGCTGCTGAAGGTACCGTTCGTCCAAGAGGAAAAGGCCTTGAGAATCCCAAGCTTTCCACCGGGCAGATAGAGGTGGTGGTGAATAATCTTGAAATTCTCAACCAGGCAGCAACGCCGCCTTTCGAAATCGAAGACGCTGACAAAACAGCCGAAGAGTTGCGTCTCAAATACCGATACATTGACCTGCGAAGGCCGAGGATGCAAAAAAACATAGAAATCAGGCACAAGGTCGCAAAAATCACAAGAGACTACTTTGATGAAATCGGCTTCTGGGAAATAGAAACACCGATGCTGGCAAAGAGTACACCCGAAGGAGCAAGGGATTTTCTCGTTCCGAGCCGGCTGGTCAAAAATAGCTTTTACGCCCTGCCGCAGTCGCCGCAGCTTTTCAAACAAATCCTTATGGTCAGCGGCGTCGACAAGTACTTCCAGATTGTACGCTGTTTTCGTGACGAAGACCCAAGAGCCGATAGACAGGCTGAATTCACACAAATCGACGTCGAAGCGAGCTTCGTCGATGTTGACGATGTCATAAACATAAACTCACAGCTTGTTGCCGGAATCTTCAAAGAAATCCTCGGCGTTGATGTTGCCATTCCTATCAGGAGGCTAAGTTATAAAGAGGCAATGGACGACTACGGAACTGACCGGCCTGACCTGCGATTTGATATGAAGCTAAAAGACGTATCCGACATCGTAAGAGAAAGCAGCTTCAAGGTTTTTGTCTCGGCAATCGAGGCTGGCGGAGTCGTCAAAGGCCTGTGCACTCCATCGACACTGCCGGATGGAGCACAAATCCTTACAAGAAACTACGTCGAGAAAAATCTTACGGAATTTGTCGCAGATTACGGCGCAAAAGGATTAGCCTGGCTTAAAGTGACAGCCAAAGACGGCGAACTTACCTGCACAAGCAGTATCGCAAAATATTTTTCTGAAGAACAAATCAATGCGCTAATCAGATGCTTTGATGCAAAAGAAAATGACCTGCTGCTCTTTGTCGCAGATACTGAGAAAAGTGCTAACAAAGCACTTGCTCCTTTAAGAAACAGGCTCGGCAAGGAGCTAAAGCTCTATGACCCGAAAAGTTTCGAGTTCGTCTGGATAGTCGATTTTCCTCTTTTCGAATGGAATGAAAACGAACATCGCTACGACTCACTGCATCACCCTTTCACTGCACCGGTTGAAGAGGATATTGCGAAACTGGACACTGACCCTGCAAATATCAGGTCGCAGGCTTACGATATTGTCGTCAACGGCTCCGAGATCGGCGGCGGCAGCATTCGTATTCACAACCCGAAAGTGCAGCAAAAAATCTTTGACCTGCTGAACATCTCAAAAGAACAGGCTGGGCAGCGCTTTGGCTTTTTTCTCAAAGCGCTCAAATATGGTGCTCCGCCGCACGGCGGAATAGCCTTCGGACTCGACCGAATCATTATGCTGCTGATAGGCACCGACAACATCAGAGACGTCATCGCTTTTCCGAAAACTCAAAGGGGACAGTGCCTTCTTACTGATGCTCCCAGCGAGGTCGATATAAAACAGCTCGAGGAACTCAACCTCAGGACTCAAAAACATTCTCACAAAATCGAACAAGATACCAATGAGTAAAAAAACTATTTCAGAAACAATCGAGGAAAGACTTAGAGCGGCAGGTAAAATTTACCACAGAATTATTGTCTTTTTGCATCTTTCACCGTTGTCTCTTGCAGAGAAATGCAGAATAGCTTTCGGTGCCGCTATCATTTTAATCCTTGGTCTGGCTCTTATCATACCCTACGTCTGGATGGGCAAGCTCACAACACAAAGCTTCATCGACGCTGAAAGGGCAAGGACCGAAACATTCCTTCCCCGAAGGCACTTTCAGATGGAAAAGGCAGGTGAAGGTCAGCTTCCCGCGCTCGATAGCGCCGGCGCGCCCATCGCTCCCAACGACCTCGACATCCGCTGGCTGCGGTTCGAGAGCGATAAAGAAGATGTACTCGGAGGACTTACACAAACTCAGAAAAAACTTGTCGATGACCTTAAATCCGATGAGCATAGCGACCATAAACTTGTACTGGAGAAAGAAGATGGCACTGTTTACAGCAACTACGCTCGCATTTTCAGGGCAACGGATAACTGCATCAGCTGCCACAATCCTCAGGGCTCGGCAAGGGCTTTTACGCGCAACGAGTTGATAGGGGTTGCTATTAGTAGAAGACCGCTCGCAAGCGATTTTGGGAAGACCGTCTTTCTCAACCGGTTCTGGGTAATTATTGCAGGGCTCATCGCTGGTGCCGGTGCTATCATCGCCTTTTATATCATCATGCAGCGTGTAATATTAAGCCCTATTCGACAGCTCAGGGCTATTGCAAACAACGTTGCTGAGGGAAATCTCGATATTAGAAGCTCAATCAAGACGCGTGACGAATACCAGAAACTGGCCGACGCCTTCAATCATATGCTCGATGCCCTGCAAAAAAGTCAGGAAAAACTCCGACGGGCGAACAAACAGCTCGACGCAAAAATTGCGGAACTCTCTGAACGAAACATAGCACTATTCAAAGCCAATAAAGTCAAAGGAGAATTTGTAGCAAACGTTTCTCACGAGCTGAGAACACCTTTGAACTCAATACTCGGATTTGCACAGATACTCAGGGAAAAACCGGCATTGTTGAAGAAAGAGAAAGGCCAAAGATACGCCGAGCACATCATCACCAGCGGAAAAAGCCTGCTCAATATGATTAACGACCTGCTTAATTTGGCGAAAACAGAAGCAGGGAAAATGGGGCTCAGAATCGAAAAGACATCTGTCCGCAAGCTTTGCGAAGATGTTGTTGCCGCTTTTTTTGAAATGGCCAAAGAGAAGAAAATCAAAGTAACACTTTCTACCGATGACAACATACCAGCGGTTATAACTGACGCTGGCAAGGTTCGACAGATTCTGTATAATTTTGTGAGCAACGCCATAAAATTCACGCCGCCAAGAGGAAGAATCGAAATAAATGCCTCTATGCGTGATGAAAACACGGTTCGGTTGGCGGTAACCGATACCGGCTGTGGCATTCCGGAAGCCGATAAAGAAAAAATCTTCGACGAATTTCAACAGGTCGACGGTTCAATCACCCGCCAAGCTGCCGGCAGCGGCCTGGGGCTGACTATCAGCAAGGAGTTGGCAAACCTCATTTCAGCATCAATCGGTGTTGACAGCAGGCTCAACCAGGGCTCGACATTCTGGCTTGATATACCTATAACTATTAAAAAAAATGATGAAGAAGACCAGTAATATTTGACTTCCCTAAATCCTGCCTGGATAAGTTTGACGTGCCCGGATGTGAAGTTATAATAGTCTGTTGTTTTTTATTCGCTAAAAAATCAGAAGCTCAGAGATGTGAACGCAGATTAAAAAGTCAAAGGCGGAAAAATGAAAAAAAAGTTCATCAGAGCCATTTTCCCAGGCACGTTTGACCCTATAACAAACGGCCATCTCGATGTAATCGAGCGAGGCCGCAAGCTCTTTGACGAACTCATCGTTGCAGTTGGAACAAGCCCCATTAAGGGCGCCCTCTTCAGCCCCGCTGAAAGAGTCAAAATGATAAGACAGATCCTCTCTGACAAGCCGAGGGTGAAGGTCGAAAGCTTCGACGGCTTGATGGTTGAATATGCAAAGAAAAAGAATGCAGACGTGATTTTGCGGGGAATGCGCTCGTTGACCGACGTTCAGTATGAGTTCCGCTTGGCTATGACAAACCGCGCTGTCGCAGGGCTGGAAACCGTTTTCATTATGACAAGTGCAGAATACGGCTTTTCAAGCTCAACACTTATAAGACAGGTTGCATCTCTCGGCGGAGATGTTTCGAACCTGATTCCCAAAATTGTGTACGACCGCCTGAGAAAACGATTCTCAAAAATGAAAAACAAAGATTAATTTTCTTCGAAAATCAAAGACACTGCTAAAATGGAGTTCTGCCTTGTTCAAAGTTATTGTTCAAACCAGCTTCTGGGCGTCGCACCAGCTCACATTACCCGACGGCAAAAAAGAACCCATCCACTCACATAACTGGAAAGTAACAGCCGAAGTCAGCGGGGAAAAACTTAATCAAACGGGCCTGCTCATAGACTTCGATAAGCTAAAAAAACTGCTCGATAACATCACAGAATCATTCACAAACCAGACGCCGGAAAACAACGAATACTTCCGGAACAGCAGTTTATCAGCCGAAATGATAGCCAAATACATTTTCGAAAACCTGCAACCCCAACTGCCCGAACACCTTGTATTAGACTGCGTCAGCGTCACCGAAGAGCAGGGCTGCACGGGTAAATTTCTCAAAAAATCTTAAAGAGCCGCGCTGCCACTACCGACTTATCAAAACGGAAAGTTTCTCAAAAAAACAATAAATAAGGAAACTTTTTACAGCCCAGACACATAAATAATATTCAGAAAACTGCTTGATTTGTCGATATTTCAAGGCATAAATTTGATAGTAAAAATCACTGGACAGCTAAATTAAGAAAGTGTACTCAGGCTGCTATTGACATATAAAATCATATTTTGATATAATAACAATAGTGATTCGGCCGAACCTTAAAGATATGTCAAATTCAGCAGACAACCTGAGAGGGGTTTGCGGGCGAAAAATTAAAAAGGTACGCAGCTATGCAATGCCAGATTTGTAATGACAATGAAGCTACAATCCACCTTACCGAGATTTCCGGTGGGGACCGCAAGGAAATGCACATTTGCGAATCCTGTGCCGCGGAGCAGGGGATAATCGTAAAAAGTCAGATACCCATTAACGAGCTGTTAAGCGGCCTGCTCGCCTCAACTCCATCCGAGGATGAGCTCTCAGGTTCTGCAGAGACGAAACTGCAATGTCCGAGATGCGGACTCACTCTCGAAGATTTCCGAAAAGAAGCCGTGCTCGGATGCCCTTATGATTATGAGATTTTCGAAAAGCCGCTATCGAGCTTGATTGAAAACGTCCAAAACGGCAAAACCGTACACTGCGGCAAGGTTCCATCAAGGGCACCTGCCGATGCGAAAAAACAAATCGAACTGCTTAACCTGAAAAAACAGCTCGAAGAGGCAATAAAAGCAGAAAACTACGAACTGGCTGCAAAATTAAGAGACCAGATAGAGCAAACAGAGCAGACAAAACAATAAGACAAAGAATACCATTTAGTCATTATGAAGCTGACTGAGATAAGCAACAATATAAACGAATGGTTCAACGGCAAAGGGCCTGCCTGTGACATTGTTATTTCATCAAGAATACGTCTGGCAAGAAATCTGGCCGGCTTCAAATTCTTAAGCCGATGCTCAACCGAGGAAAAGACCCAAATACTTGAAAAGCTTAAAGACGTACTTACATCACTGGACCTCGGCCAAAAGGTCTTTTACGTAAGCGTCGACCAGGCCCCGGAGCTCGACAAAAACTTCCTTATCGAAAGACATCTAATAAGCCGACACCACGCCTACGGCAAAGGTCCGAGGGGTGTCATCGTCGCGAACAGCGAATCCTTTACAGCTATGATAAATGAAGAAGACCATCTGCGAATCCAGGTTCTAAAGGGTGGATTGCAGCTCGGCAAGTGCGCCGAGGCAATCAACAACATCGACAATATGATAGAGCAAAACGTCGAATACGCCTTCAGTCCGCGATTCGGCTACCTGACCGCCTGTCCGACAAATGTCGGAACAGGGATAAGAGTTTCTGTTATGCTGCATTTGCCCGCCCTGAAGATAACAGGCCAGATAAAAAAGTTTCTGAACGCTACAAAGGATATGAACTTGGCTGTCAGAGGCCTGTTCGGGGAGGGATCGGAAGCCGCTGGCGATTTCTATCAAATCTCAAACCAGGCGACTCTTGGTATCTCCGAGGCGCAAATCATTTCCGAATTCGAAAAAGCAATCGTACCGGAAATCGTCGAATACGAAACCGAAGCGCGAAAAAAACTGCTCGAAAAAGATGCCGAAATGCTCGACGACAAAATCTCCCGTGCAACCGCGCTGCTCAGAAGCGCTCGGCTGATAAGCTCACAGGAAGCGCTGCTGCTTCTAAGCCATCTGCGTCTCGGCCTGAATATGCATGAGTATATGGGTGCATCAACCCCTGCCATTGAGCAGCTCTGCAATATAAAGTCCCGGGCAAAACAGGCCGGTGAATCGGCTAAAATCTCGATTGCCACGATTAACCGGCTGTTTATGCTGACGCTGCCGGCTCATCTGCAGATAAATTACGGCAAAGCACTCGACCCGACCCACAGAGATG
>CAZBMW010000029.1:0-25395 GCA_964493425.1 uncultured Pirellulales bacterium | reverse complement strand
GAATCAACGTGGGGGTTCGCGGTTCAGATTCTGCCTTTGCTTTTTATCGGCGTTCTTGTCGCAGGTTTTCTTCTGGGCAGGCCGGGTGAGCAGGGTCTTATACCTTCGGGGTGGGTAAATACCGCTGTCGGCGGGAATTCCGTTCGTGCCAATCTTTTTGCCGCGGTGGCCGGTGCGTTTATGTACTTTGCGACATTGACGGAAGTGCCGATTCTGCAGGGGCTTTTAGGCTCCGGTATGGGTAAAGGTCCTGCACTTGCCTTATTGCTGGCGGGGCCTGCACTGAGTCTGCCTAATATGCTGGTGATACGCTCGGTTCTGGGGACAGGAAAAACTTTGGTTTATATAACGCTGGTGATTGTGATGGCCTGCATATCAGGGATGATTTTCGGTGCGTTTTTTTAAGGAAGAGGATTATGATAAAAATACAGGTGCTCGGCACAGGCTGTCCGAAGTGCAAGAAGCTGGCGGCAAACGCCGAAGCCGCTGTGAAAGAGTTTGGAATCGAATGCACAATAGAAAAGGTCACCGACATAAACGAGATTATGAGTTTTGGCGTAATGATGACACCGGCTTTGGCAGTCGACGGCAAGGTCGTATCGGCAGGCAAGGTTCTAGGTGTTGATGAAATAAAACAGCTAATTCGATAAATTAAGGGAGATGAATTTGAAGCCTAAAAATATTATTACCATCGTATTGGTTTTGTTTGTATTGGTTAGTATCGTATTTCTGGCTGCGAAAGAGCTAAAGCAGAAACCTGATACTGTAGATAAAGGCTCGGAACAGACACAAAAGCAGCCTAGGATACAAATCCAAAATCAGTCTTCCGAAAACAGTAATGGAAATAAAACAGTTGTATATTATTTTCGAACGAACGTGCGGTGTGTTAAATGCAAAAAGTTCGAGAGTTATACACAGCAGGTTATAGACGACCAATTTTCCGAGCAGGTCAAAGCATGCGAGCTTGAGTGGAAGGTTGTCAATGTCGAGGAGAAAGGCAATGAGCATTTCATCAATGATTATAAGCTGGTGACTAAATCGATTATTCTTTCAGAGGTAAAAGACGGCAAAGAAAAGAGGTATAAGAATCTCGATAGAATATGGGCCCTCGCGGATGATGAAACTGTGTTCAAGAATTATATCACAAACCAGATAACCGAGTTTTTCGTATCGGAGTAAAAAATGTGGATACTGATGGGAGCTTTTTTAGCGTTATGGCTTGGTATCCTTACCTCGATTAGTCCATGTCCTTTGGCGACGAATATTCTGGCTATATCTTTTATTGACAGGAATATCGGTAAGACGAGAACAATTCTATTGACCGGTCTGCTTTATACGCTCGGCAGGATGATGACATATACTTTGTTAGGCGCTTTGATTGTCTATAGTGTTGTTGGCGGAGAAGGATTGTATTTCAAGATTGAACCCGTAATAAACAAACTACTCGGTCCTGTTTTGATTATCGTGGGGATGATACTTCTCGAGCTGATTAGCTTTTCAAGAAAAGGGAAAGGGCTGAGTGAGAAAAACCAAAGGCGGATTGAAGCGCTGGGTATCTTTGGCGCGTTTGTTCTGGGTGTGATTTTTGCCTTAACGTTTTGCCCGGTATCGGCGGCTTTGTTTTTAGGGACTCTCATCCCGGTTGCAATTGAGCATAAATCCGCATTTCTTTTACCTGCCGTTTATGGCATTGGTACAGCTTTGCCGGTTGTCTTTTTTGCATTTCTTCTGGCCTTTAGCGCGAAAGTGGTCTCGAAGGCTTTTGATAAGATAACAGTCGTTGAAAAGTGGATTCGCACGATAACCGGGCTGATTTTCATTGCCGCAGGCATCTATTATTGTCTTGCATACATCTTCAGGATTTTTTAGACGTGATAACAGGATTAATAAGTTTTGCACTGATAACTTAGAGAAATAATTTCAAATCTTAAATCCCTCTTTGAAGAATTTTTGTCGGACAGGTAATAGAAAAAGAATTATGAATGTAAAATTAAAGCAGGTCAGGGATTAGTCATAAGCAATGGCTGGCCGGTGGCTTCGATGACATCGCGCCAGAGTGAGCCGTCGGGGTCGATATTGTTCTTTTTGGAGACGGCCATTTTCATAGGTACGTGCACGAAACGGTCGTTAATAAGACTAATCAAAACGGCGGTCTTGCCAGCCATCGCGGCGTGCACGGCGTTGACGCCAAGTCTTTCACAATAAATCGAATCATCCGAGTTCGCGGGTGCAGCCCTGATAATATAGCTCGGGTCAATGTACTTGAGAGCTATCTCTATATTTTTTTCTTTGAAGTATTCGGTAATCTTGTCCTTAAGAAAAAGGCCGATATCAGACAGCTTAATATTGCCTGAAGCATCGGTAGCATCGGTCTTTTGCAGAAGACTTTGTCCGGCACCTTCGGCGATAAGAATTACGGCGTGATGACGATTTTTCAATCTTTTTTCAAGATGAGCGAGCAGGCCTTTGTCACCATCAAGCTCAAAAGGCACCTCGGGGACAAGGACGTAATTGACGTCGTTGATTGCAAGAGCGGTATGAGCGGCGATGAAGCCGGACTGCCTGCCCATCACTTTGACGATGCCAATACCGTTAATCGCTCCATGAGCTTCGGTGTGGGCTGCAGAAACGGCGTCCACCGCCTTTGATACGGCCGTCTGGAAACCGAAGGATTTCTGCACAAAACTGAGGTCATTATCAATTGTTTTGGGAACGCCTACAACGGCGATTTTAAGTTTTCTATTTTTAATCTCCTCCGAGATATTGAGAGCACCTTTCTGGGTACCGTCGCCGCCGATTGTAAACAGCATATTGACACCCATCTTTTCAAGGCTGTCAACAATCTCGGCGGTTCTGTCACCATAGCCACGCGAAGAGCCGAGAATAGTACCGCCTTTGCAGTGAATATCATCAACCGGTTCGGGTGAAAGCTGCATAACAGGAAGATTAAATTCGGGAAGAAAACCGCGATAGCCGTATCTGATACCGGAAATCCGCTTTACGCCATAACGATACCACAGGCACATCACAACAGCGCGTATGACATCATTGAGGCCGGGACAGAGGCCTCCACAGGTTACGACTGCGGCGTGCACATCTGCTGGTTTAAAAAAAATCAGCTCGCGAGGTCCGGCCAGCTCGACAAGCTGATTTGCAGATAATTTCAAACTGCCGGCATCCGAGACTGTCTCGATATCATAAATGATGCGCTGGGTGTCATCGACATAGTTGGCCACATAATCGCCCATCTCTTTTGACAATTTGACGGGTGATTTTATGGCTCTTTGTCCGAGTGAATCAATGGTGAAGTCGAGATGCTCCATTTCGCTATCGCCTGTAAAAGGTTATCAACAAACCGGCTGCTGTATACAGCCGACAACCTATCACCACAAATTTTTTTTTCAAGTCCATTATACTCTCGGGTGGTCGCCAAGAAAGTATGTTCTCGGCAGGCCGCCGGTAAGAGGCATTGCGTAGTCAATAAAGGCTTGCGTAATCCCGTTGCCCTCTGAATTAATGAATTCATCGGGCATTTGCTTCGACTTTTCGGCGACATTCTTAAGCTCGGTACTGAACAGCTCGATGGCGTAATTGTCACCGTTGCCAATTCGTTTTATTGCCACCGAGCCGCTCTGCTCTTTCATCGAGAACTTAACAGCCTGCCAGCCGCAACTTCTGGCCTCTTCAACATCAACCGGCGATTGAAATCCGACAAAACTTCTCTGCAGATAACCAAAGGTATCTGCTCTGACCCTTTTCGCTTTGATTTCTGTCTTAACCTTTCTCGCGATGTAATCAGCCAGAACCCCGGTACCGGAAAGCTGAATATTACCGTAAGGGTCTTTTTCACTCTTCTTGAGAATGTTCTCTATCCAAGTCTTACCGTTTTCATCACGTATGCCCTCGCTGACGGCTATGACACACCTACTTAACTTCTTATATACAGTGTCAACATCGCTTAGCAACCTTTCTTCCGAAACAGGCTTTTCGGGAAAATATATAAGGTGCGGCCCATCAGATTCGTGCCGTCTTCCGAGCGCAGCAGCGGCAGCCAGAAACCCTGCGTGTCTTCCCATCACAACATCAACCTTAATACCCGGAAGTGCCTTGTTATCCAAATCATCACCCATAAGTGCACTGGCCACAAACTTTGCCGCTGTGCCGTAACCCGGGCAGTGGTCGGTAACGAGCAAATCATTGTCGATGGTTTTCGGTATATGAAACGCCCGCATCTCGTAGCCGACATCGGCTGCCATCATATTGATAATATGAGCGGCATAAGCAGAATCGTTACCGCCGATATAATAAAAGTACCTGACATTACGCTTTTTAAAGACATCAAAAATCTGTTTGCAATCTTCCTCCTTCGGCTTTTTACGGCTCGAGCCGAGAGCCGCAGAGGGACATCTTGCCATACCCTCGAGGACCTGAACTGAAAGCTGTTTCAGGTCAACGAACTGTTCAGCAACGATGCCATCGACTGCATGTATCGCACCGTAAAGGTTTCCAATCTCTTCGTGCTTGCAAACTTCTTCTATCACACCGACAAGAGAGGCATTTATCACACCGGTCGGTCCGCCGGATTGGCCAATAACTGCATTTGCCTTTGGTGCATCTGTCATAATCACAGTGTCTCCATCGAGTTCTTTATCTTTAAACCATCGTTTTATTTAAGGAGCAACTTAAATTGCAGAAATGCCATTGTACAAACAAAAAAACAGCACTCAAGAAAAATTTACCTGATTTCGACCGCGATATCACAATTGAGAAAGTACAGCCATTCGGCGAGCACAGTCTTTTTGAGAATGCTCTCGGCGGCTTTTGCATAAAGCTCAAGCTGGCTTCGATAAAGCTCTGCCCGCTCTTTTGCTCGGCTGGCGTCGATTCTGTCGGTCTTAAAATCCACTATTGTAATCCCCCCAGCCGTTACAATCAGCATATCTATTATACCCTGTACGACCATTGTTTCGTCGCCCGAATCGCCGATTTGCGAGACAGGCAAGGCGAAGGTGAAGGGCCACTCCCGCCAGACGATATTACCTTCTTCGGTTGCCAATCGTCCCGGCTGACTTTTGAAAAAGCTGACAATTGGTTCAGCATCAATACTATCAGCAACAGTTTTGCTTATAGCTTCCGCTTTCAAGAGTTTCTCCTTCGTCTGCTCAATCGATTGTTTCGTAACGGGAGCGGTTAAATCAAGGCTGGAAATCAAAAGGTGAACGGCTGTGCCGATAATACGACTATCGGTTCGGCCAGCAAAGGATGCCGGCAGAGAAGCGACTGGCTTTCGCTCGAAAGGTCTTGAATGCTCAAAGATTGCGAATTCATCGCTGCTGTGGGTAAGCTGAGTTACGGTGCGCTTGGCGGGCAGAATTGTGGCCGGTTCATATCGATACCGCCTATCGATATTTTCCTTGAGCTGCTTGAGAATTCTCTGCTGTGAAACTGATTTTGTTTTTGTCACTTTCGGTTTCTCTATTCTGCCGAAACGCAAAGACTCTACATAATCTGAAAGTTCTTCAAGCTCATCGTGACCGTAAATTTTGAAATCGAACAGGCTGTCATCGACGGACTCATCAACAAAGCCGATTTCAAAAGCTTCGTTCAGATTCTTCCGGTCGGCGAGAGCATAAAGAATCCAGTCTAAAAAACTATTGCAGCATCGAAGCTGGCCGCTTGCTTTCTCGGAGGCGGAGAAAAAACCCCGCAGAACGATATCTCGGCAGTGCTTTACGCCTCTACAACCGGCTAAAATCAATTTGTCCTTTGCTCGCGTAGCGGCAACGTAAAGTATCCTCATCTCCTCAGCCAAAGCGGTACGCAGCTTTTTCTCGGCGATGACCTGGTGAGCGAGCGAGGTTAATTTCGAATTCGTTGCTTTATCAATTATCTCAAGTCCGAGGGTAAGATTCGCATCGGTGATGAATTCCCGGCTCAACTCGGTTATGTTGAACCTGTTATCGAGCTCAGCGACAATTACTACGGGGAATTCCAGCCCTTTGCTTTTGTGAATGCTTGTGATTGTTACGGCGTTTTCGCGCAGGCTTAGCGGCTCTGCGAGTGTCCATTCGGCTCCTACCTGTTCGAGCCTTTCAATAAATTCAACAAAGCGGCTGAGCGAGACGCTCTGTCGGCTGCTGGCAAAAGCCTCGAACTGTATCGCTCTGTCGTGCAATTTGAGCAGATTTGCCCTGCGAAGGCGGCCGTCCGGAAGCGCCGAGACAAATGATAACAGGCTGCTCTTGCGATATATCTGCCAGAGCAAGTCGGCAAGATTGCCTGCTCGCGCGCAATTCCGCCAGGCTTCGATTTGCAGCAGGGTTTCTTTGAGCTTTGCCGACAGTGCGGAATCCTCTCCGCTTTCGACATACGCCGCCACACAATCGTAAAAACTTCCGCACTGCTGCAGGTTTTGTTCGTGTATCCTGATTTTGGCAAGCTCGGTGTCGGTGACATTAAAAATCGGGCTTCGCAGCACGGCAGCCAGCTCGATGTCACGCTGAGGATTATCAAGAACTTTTAACAGGCACATCATATCGCTCACCTCAGTCGCCTCGAAATAGCCGGCAAAGCCGGCGCTGCTTACGGGAATGCCTGAAAGTCGCAGTATCTGCACGTAATCATTTATTCTTTTGGCCGGCGAGCGCATCAAAACGACGATGTCACCGTATTCGACGTCACGCATACAGTCTTTCTGCTCGTCATAGATTTGCAAGGCAGCTTTTCCGGATTCGGTACCGACCATCTGTTTTATGCGCTGAGCTATCAAGGCAGCCTGGCACTTCCGCAGAGACGCGAAGTCAGCCCGGTCTTCTTCAATTGATTCGTCCTCATCCTGCTGCGATTCGTTTTGCCTGTCGTCCCTGTCGATGATATGAAGCTCAACGGCGGCTGCTTTGTCGGAGGTCGGTCTTTCGGAGGCCGGCTTCAAAAAGGCCGAGCTGTCATAATCAATGTCCGCAGAGTCCCTTGTCATTATCCTGCTGAAAAGCCTGTTAACAAAATTCAGGATGCCGCCAGCCGAGCGGAAGTTGGCGTTGAGGTCAACACGTAAAGGTTTAGAAAGCTCGGTGGGGTCAATCGAGGCAGGAGTGAGCTGGCCGAGAAAAATCTTCGGCTCGGCACCGCGAAAGGCATAGATACTCTGCTTGATGTCACCGACAACAAAGACATTATCACCACTACTAAGGGTTTTAATAATTGCTTCCTGAACGGGATTGATATCCTGATACTCGTCTACAAAGATATAGCGATACTTTCTTCGAAGTGACAGTGCAGTTTCGGATGGTTTGATTTCATCGGCTGAATCGTCAGGCTCAGCCAACAGCCTGAGCGCATAATGCTCGAGGTCTGCAAAATCCATACAGTTCACAGCCTGCTTGGCGTCGCTGTAGAGGCGGTCGAATTGCCTGACAAGCTCAACAGCAGCCCCGGCCGCCGAACTAACGGAGGCGTTTGTCCTGTCGAGGTAATCTGGATTCAACAATGCAAACTGCGAAAGAGCAACGAATTGCTCGAGAGAATTTTTAATTACGTTGGCAAACAGCTCAGCGATTGTCTCATCGACATCTTTCGGCTTGTAAACTCTGGGCTTGTCGAAATCTATTAGCTGAGCGGAGAAATTGCTCCAGTCGCCTGCTTTGAGCGACTCGATGGATTTTTGGAGCCGTTCTGCAAAAAGCTTTTGCGAGTCTACCGGCCAGCCGGTACAGCCGGAACGAGATTCGTAGAGCCTTTTGGCAAAACTGAGCTGGTTGAGAATAAAGGAGAGCTTTTCTTCGATAACCTTTTTTTGTTCTTTGCCAAGCTCGGTTTCGAAGGGATTGGCTGCCCGTGACAAAAAAAGAGCTTTTTCGTACCAGCTCCGCCGCCATAGAATACTATCAAGAAAATCGCTGATGGAAATAATCCCTGCAGCGAGTCTTCCGTTAGGGCGCAGGTCTCGGGCGTAAAAAAGCTTATCGAGTCCGGCCTGCAGATTCTCCTGGCCCCAAGCCCACTCTAAGGTTTTTTCAAGAGCCTCGAACTTAAGCAGCGTCTGCTCGTCGGAATCAATCACGCGAAAGTTCGGGTCAATGTCAAGCTGATAAAAATATTCGGTTATCAGCCTTTTGCAGAACGAATGGATGGTACTTATATCGGCACCTGCCAGCAGTGTAAGCTCGGTCAAAAGATGCGTATTTTTTCTGTCTTTTGCAAGCTGGGCTTTTAGCTGCTCTCTTATTCGCTGCTGCATCTGCTCGGCGGCTGCATCGGTAAAGGTGAGCACAAGCATATTACTGATACTCGGTGAGGTTTCTTCATCCGAGACGATATCAACGCACCGGCCGCTAAGAACAGCCGTCTTGCCGGTGCCTGCGGAAGCGGTTACAAGCACGTCACTTCCCCGGCGGCTGATTGCAAGCCGCTGTTGTGCTGTCCATTTTATTTTTCGCTCCGCCATCAGGTACTAAACCTCACCAAGCACGTCCAATTTCGTTTTCGGCTGTAAAGAATTGTAATCATTTAAATGCCAATCTCGCCTGCACACCGATTTATACTCACAAAAAGTACACGCAGAAGCACTGCCAAGTTTAAATGGTTTTACATCGATGCAGCCTGTTGTTATTGCCTGTGCAATTTCGGCTATTTTTTTCTCGCAATATTTCAGAACTCTTTGAAAATCTTCAGGCTTTAACGCTCCCCTGTTGTTATAGCTGCCGTAGGGGCTGCCGTCTTTAGTGACATAAAAATTGTAAAACTTGCTGTTTGCCGCTGCCTGGCTATCCAGCAGAAAAGCGAATTCGCCGTTAAACAGGCCGCTGCTTTTGTAATTGAAACTGTCTTTGCTCTGTTTTTCAGACGGCCGGAGTTTAGTTTCAACGGGTATATAGAAAGCCCCGGCAATATCGCAGCCAGCAAGAGCGGGCAGCTTCGAACTGCGGACTGCGAGCATATAAATGGGAAGCTGCATATCCAGGCCGTGATAGAACCTTGACCAGCTAAAGGCAGCAAAGCTTCGCTTATAATCGAAAATGACGGCGGAGCAGCCGGTATCAGTCTCAGTGACATCAATCCTGTCAATCCTGCCCGCTAATGAAACAGCGCGTTTGCCGCCAAACGTAATCTTAAACTCGTTTTCCTTTTCTTCGCCGCCGAACCAAAGCTCCGACAGAACAGGTCTAAACTCGCCGGCTCGAACCATCCGCGAGACTGCAGGCAGGAAGTCCTGGAGAACTTCACAGGCTGATGCGACAATAAAAGTGTTGTGTTTACTATGCCGGCAAAAACCTTTGAGAGATGAATCCGACTCGATAACCTGAGCAATCACCTGCTTCAAAACTTCTATGAGCCGCTCATTCGGGACCGTCGCAAAATCCTCAGAGCTTTCCTTTAGCTCTTTGAGAACCTTATCAAGAACCTGATGATAAAACCTGCCGATATCCAGCGGCTCAAATCTCGATTCCTTCCGCTCAGCAAGGGCAAGCACATATCGGGCAAAATATTTATAGGGGCACTGCGCAAAGGTGCTCAGCCTTGATGCTGAGCTTTGCAGGACCGGGCCGAAAAGCTGTTTCGAGACAGTTTTGTCAAGCTTTGCCTTGTTATCGTATTCAAGGGCCTTTCGAACGAAAGAAGCTATTTCAGCAAACTGGCCATCTTCACACAATTGTTCGATGATTGTAGTGATTTGACTATCGCCGCCAGCCCGCATACAAAGGAAATCGGCAAGCTCGCTTTGCGTATAAATCCCGTCGATATCAATCGGCGCAGAATCGTCAAGACTTACCGACCAGTCGTGCAAAGCAACCGGTTGCTCAGAAACATCGTCGAACAACGATTCAATATCATCAATAAACTGCGAACGCACAACCGGCCTGGCCTTCTCGTCAACGGCAGGATAACTGATGCACAAAAATTCGCTCGGCCTGGTAAAAGCAATATAGGCGAGGTACTGTCGCTGCAGAAGGTCTTTAGCCGTTGACGCCGCCAGCTCGAATCGGGCAGCTTCGGCAGCGAGCCTGTCCTCATCGGTCAAGATACCTGAGAAACTTACAGGCATCGGAAAATCCCTCTGCGTCGTACCTATAAGAAAGACCGCCTTCAAATCCGGATGCCGGCTTCGCTCAATCGAGCCGATAAGAACCTCATCAAGCGCGGGCGGAATCAACGCAAGGCTGAGCTGCGAAAAGGCGTCCTCGATTATGGAGATATAAACATCACAGCTTAGCTTAAAACCTGTAAAAGCCTCGCACAGCTCGTCGAATATATCCACAAGGCCGTCATAGAACTGACGATGCTCATCAGCGGCTGTGAAATCTTTTCGCTCAGCCGCTTCGTCAATAAAGGTTTGAATTGTTCGGTTGAACTGCATTTCATCTAAAAAGGAGAAAATGATTTTAGTAAACTGCTCAGGGCTGATTTTCGCCGGCTTGTTGCCCTGAGCCGAATTGAGCTTATCGCGCAGCTTGATTAGAGGCTTAATTGCATTATTGCGAATCTTGTTTATGTGCTCCTCATTGAAAAGGGGCTCTTTATCGTCATCAAAATTCCATTTTGCAGTATTCATCCAGTCCCTGCCGGCTATGCCGAATGCCAGACAGTAGTTCTCAAGTAAATCGACGTCGAAACTGTCAATAGGGACAAGTCCGCTTTTGAGATATTCGAAAATATCGCTGTTCGCAAAACCGCCGGCTGCCGCCCTAAGGGCCGAGCTTAAAAAAGTGACAGCGGGATGATGGCGAAGCGACTGTCTGCTATCGATGAAAAAGGGAATATTATAATCTTTGAAGTAAGCCCTGATATAATGTTCATAGCTACTCAAATCGGCAGCTATTACCGCAATGTCACGGTAGCGCAGGCCTTTTCGGCGGACAAGCTCGACTATTTTCCCTGCTACAAATCGTGCTTCCACCCTTCGATCCGGCGCGACAACTACATTAAGAGCTTCCTTAGCTGAAATCCTGTCCACACTTGCTTCGAAGATATTTTTCTCGATATGGCCGAGCGCGACAGAGTTATTAAATCTGAGGGCGTCGGTCAAAATAAGAGGCTCCGCCAGATTGAGCTTGCAGGCTTTGACTATTTCAAGAATATCGGCGTAAGTCTTTTGCGTAGGATTAAACAGGCCGAGCTTCAGGGCTGTGCCGCCAAGCGGCTTCTTAAGGTTAACCTCTTTCGGGTCCAGACACAAAGCGATATGTGCTTCGGATGCCTTTTTGAGAAGCTCTGTAAGTATCGCCAGCTCACTTGTAGTAAAGCCTGCGAAGCCGTCAACCCAAATCTCAGCACCATCAAAAAACTGCGAACCGGCCACTGTCCGCCGGGCGAGATTCAACTGCATTTCAGGGTCAAGAAATCTGCCCTGCACAAACTGCAGGTACTCATTTAAAATCAAGGCTATATCGGTAAACCTCAGTGCGGAAAAGCTGGCAAATTCATCTTTTTGGAGAGCGGCAATAAGCTCGTCGATATCTTCGGGCTGCTTGGCATAGGCCTGAAGCTCAGCGATAGTCTGCTCCATCTGCCTGCTGAAACCGGCGAAGGCAGCCGATTGGCTGAAAAGTTTCAACCTGCTTTTATGCTCGGCGAGAATTCTGCTAATAACCATCTGCCGTCCGATTTTTGAAAGTCTCGGCCGGGCGGTGTTTTTGCCCAGCAGCAGGTACTGAAGCCTGTCAAAAGAAAGCACATTCAAGCCCTGGGTTTTGTTTAAAACAGCCGGCTGTGAAGGATTGGGGCTGTGATAGCCGCTGGGCTGCTTATTTGCTCGCCTACCGGCGAAGCCGACGGAAAGTATTGCCCGCTCGGCCTGGTAGGTCGCCTGCTCAGGAACGAGAAAAATCAGCTTCTGGCGGTCTTTTGGCTCCTGCAGAGCTTTGGCTATGGAGTCTATGCAGTAGCTGCTTTTGCCTGTACCGCTTCTTCCGAGAATAAATTGAACCGCCATAACAAACACCTAAAAACCACAGTTAATTAAACCAGTTTTTACCACAAAAAAAATAACTTTTCAAATCCTTGTTTTTTTGAATGAATTTACAGGAACATCACGTCTTATTTTTCATCTATAACAAATAGAAGCGAACATTTTAGGCAGCTCTCAAGTACAAATAAATAGAAGTCTTCAGGACCGAGTAATTTCGCTTCCTCCTCTCCTCCTCAACTCGGTCCTGCTTTTTTATGCAGCAGCGGAGCTTTGCGAACATTATAATAAGAACAGAAGTATACTAATCTGGAGCTTCCAACAGGGTCAGGTAAATCTCTTTCTCCTCTCCTCCGCAGCCTGGCCCTGTTTGTTTTAAACAGCTCACAAAACAACCCTGTTTTCATAAAAAATTCAGTGGCTAAAGAAATAAAAACAGGCTATAATGCCTATTTCTGTTTCGATAAAAATTAGCAGACTGCTTTTTAACAGGAGCGGATTATGTCAGGCCATTCTCACTGGGCAGGTATAAAATTCAAGAAGGCGGCACTCGACGCCAAGCGAGGGAAAATCTGGAGCAAACTTGCGAGGGCTATTATCGTGGCGGCCAAGGCCGGTGGGGGCGACCCGGCGGCAAACCTTACTCTGCGATACGCAATAGATAAAGCCAAGGCCTCCAATATGCCCAAGGACACGATTGAAAAGGCCATAAAAAAAGGCACAGGCGAGCTCGGAGCGACCAGTTTCGAACAGATACTCTACGAAGGCTACGGCCCGGGCGGCGTGGCTGTTATGGTGGATGTGCTGACCGATAACCGCAACCGTACAGCACCAGAGATTAACAGAATATTCGAGAGGCATGGCGGGTCTCTGGGAAAAAGCGGCTGTGTCAACTGGATGTTCGGAAAAAAAGGGCTTATCACAGTGGCAGCCGACAAGGTCGATGAGGAAGCGCTTTTGGAAATCGCCCTCGGTGCCGGCGCGGACGATATGACAAATACGGGCGAGGTCTACGAAATCACCTGTGAGCCGGCTGCTTATGAAGCGCTAAAACAAACATTGCAGGAAAAAGAGATTCCTACCGAAGTGGCTGAAATCTCGATGGTTCCGCAAAATACGGTTGAGATAAAAGATAAAGACCTTGCCGGCAAAGTAATCTCCCTTATGGACGCCTTCGAAGACCACGACGATGTGCAGAATACCTACGCGAACTTCGATATTCCAGATGAACTGATGCCAAGTGCATCCTGAGTTTTACTTTTTTTCTGTTGAACCTCTCTCTCTGGTCGATTCAAAGACGGCGATGATTGCCAGTATCATAAACGTCTGAACAAAAATAATTACCGCACCGGTGAGGTTAACCTGGTAAAGAAAGGCGGCACCAAGGCTGGTACAAAGCGTTGCAAGATATAAAGTCAGAACCGTCTGCGTTACAGTCAGGCCCCTCCTTTGCAGGCGGTGCGAGAAATGCTGAGTGTCACCGACAAATGGGCTTTTGCCCTGCCTGATTCTTAAAAAAGAAACACTTACAAAATCATATAACGGCACAGCCATCACAATCAAAGGCATAAGGACGGCGTACCATTGGCCGCTCTGGGCCTGCTGATAATACGTGGTGCGCAAAGTAAGAAGCGCGACAAAAAAACCCACAACCAAAGAGCCTGCGTCACCAGCGAAAATCTTAGCGGGCGGGAAATTGAAGACAAGAAAACCGAGAAGCGTTCCCATAAACGCGAGCGCCAGGCCGCCGACAAAAACCTGTCCACTGTTCGCCGCAGGGACAAACAGAATGCCAGCTGCTATAACGGCAATACCCGCTGCGGCACCATCCATATTGTCAAGAAAGTTAAATACATTAATGAGCAGTACAATCCAGAAGGCCGACAGCAGCGTAGTTACATATATATTTTCAATGAAAAGCTCAACCCTGATTTCAGCAAAGCCTGCAGCGGCAACAGCGACAACAAACTGCACAACGAGCTTAAAGAATGGGCCGAGATGACGTTTATCATCCCATAAGCCCAATGCAAATAAAACAAAGATGCAGACCAGCACTATAATTAGTTGATTTACCTTGGTCAAAAAATCGGCAGGGTCAATTCCGAATGTTTCGGCAATTGAAGCAAAGTAGCCCGGGACGAAAAGCAGTCTGAAAAATACAGACGCGGTTATAATGATAATCGCCAGCGTTGCAAATATCGCGATACCACCACCCAAGGGAACGGCTTTTTCTGCGAAGCGGTCGGCTCTCGGCTGCGAGACGAAGCCGGCTTTTAAAGCCCATCTTCTTACAACAGCAGTAAGCAGCCCTGAAAGTAAAAATGAGCCCGCAACTAACCCAGCTGATATTGCAATTATCGTTTCGATTTTAGCTGCTCCAGTAATTTCTTTCTTACTTTACTGAAAAAATCGTGATAGCACTTCTGAGTATAATCAGGATAAGTATAAGGCATCGTCTGCCACTTTGCATTATCAAAAATCAACGTTACCTCGGCATACATCTTTTTGCCGATATATATACGATGCGAATAATTTTTTGTTGTCGCTAAAATCAGTTTCGACGGCTCGATAATACCGGGGTCGAGATTTACCGGCCGAGACAAACCGACGGCAAGCTCATCTGCCAGTTGCTTTTCAATCGCATTCGTCCTGTGCTTTATATCCGCAAGCTCGCCCGGGTCAATAAGTTCTTCAATACTGACAAATTGCTTGAGAATATTATCGCCTGTCTGTTCTTTATAGTAATCGGTCTGAGTAAATGGCCAGGTGTCACTTACAAGGTCGATGTCACCGAATTCAGCTTCTATCGCCTCTACAACTTTTTTCAGGCAATTTTCGTCTGCAGCGAGTGCGCCGATTATCAGTTTAACCTGACCGGGCTCTTTTAATTCCCACATAGACTTAATCTTACTTTTGTCATACCTGCGAAAGCAGGTATCCAATTTTACTCCAGTAATTAAGAGTTCAGCTTAAGCAATGATTCTTTCAAACAAATCATCCCATTGAGGATTATCTTTTTCAATAAGCTCTATCTTCCATTGTCTTTTCCATTTTTTCATTCTCTTTTCTCTAAGAATCGCGTCCTGAATATTTCTATAGACCTCATAATATACAAGGTTATGCACCTTGTATTTTTGCGTAAAGCCTTCGACAAGATTGCTTTTATGCTCATAAACCCGTTTTGCCAAGTTGTTTGTTACACCTATGTATAAAGTGCCATTTCTCTTGCTTGCTAAAATATATACATAACATTGTTCCATATAAATTTCTGGATTCCCGCTTTCGCGGGAATGACAACTATTAGCGAAAATGACAAGATGGAAATCAAACTTTCAGCTTTTCTTTCAGAGAATTTATAATTTCGACGACTTTGTCTGCTGCCTGCTCGATGGGAACATTTATACCCTTTTTCTGCGAGCGCAGCTTAATCTCAACGTTGCCGGCGGCAACCGAGATTTTGCCGACTGATACCCTGACAGGTATGCCGATTAAATCGGCGTCCTTGAATTTTACGCCGGCCCGCAAAACCCGGTCATCGAGCAACACGTCCAGGCCCTTACTGAGCAGCTCATCGTAAATTTTTTCCGCTGTTTCGGCAACCTGACTATCTTCCTGATTGACTGATGTCACTATCACCTCAAAGGGAGCTATACTTATCGGCCAGATAATTCCATCCTTATCATAGCCTGTCTCAATCGCAGCGGCGACTATGCGGTTAATTCCTATGCCGTAACAGCCCATAAGACAGCTTTTTTCCGCGCCGTTCTCATCAAGAAATTTTGCATCGAGCCTGTCGCTGTACTTAGTCCAGAGTTTGAAAATCTGACCTACCTCAATACCTTTTTTAAACAATAGCTTTTTGCCCTCGAAGCTGTCCCTTTCCTGCGCAATACGCAAATCTGTAACCTTAATATTGTCACCTTTGAGGCCAAAATCTCTGCCGGGCACAACACTTTTGATATGGTAGTCGGTTTTATTTGCCCCGGTGACACCAACAGCCATTGCAGCAACAGCGTGGTCGATAAACATTTTCGAGACCTTATCAGCAAGACCGAGCGGGCCTGCGAAACCGACCGCTGCCCCGGTAACTTTCACTATCGTCGCCTCGTCAGCTAATTCGATATGTTTGCCGCTGAGAGCCTGGGTAAGTTTTTCCTGATTCAGCTCGTGGTCGCCGCGTACCAGAGCGGCTATTGTTTCGTCACCCGCCGAATAAATCAGGGTCTTAATCAAATCTTTCGGCTTACATTTGAGAAAATCACAAACATCCTCGACGCTTCCGATTCCGGGCGTGTGCACCTCTTCTATCTGGCCGATTTTGCCTTTCGCCTTTTGCTTTGGCAGCGGGTCAACGGGCGCTTTTTCGAGGTTCCAGGCTCGCGAGCCGTCCTCGAAATAGACAATTACATCCTCACCGAACTCGCAGGGTACGGTAAACTGATGTGAGCCGGAACCCCCTATCTCGCCGGACTCGGCCTCGACGATGACATAATCCAGGCCGCAACGCTTGAAAATCCTGCAATACGTATCATACATATTCATATAACTTTTGTGCAGACCATCGGCATCGACGTCATAGGTATAGGCGTCCTTCATAATAAACTCCCGGCTGCGAAGCACGCCGAATCGAGGCCTGAATTCGTCGCGAAATTTCGAATGTATCTGATAAAGATTGAGGGGCATCTGCTTGTAGGATTTAATCTCGTTGGCGGCCAGGGTTGTAAAAACCTCTTCAGCCGTCGGAACAAGGACCATCTCTCGGCCATGACGGTCGAAAAGATGAAACAGGTTCTCGCCGTAATCGGCGCTTCTGCCGCTTTTGTCCCATAGCTCGACCGGCTGAATAATCGGCACAACTATCTCTAGCGCACCGGAACGATTCATTTCTTCTCGAACAATGTTCATAACCTTCTGCAGACACTTAAGGCCGAGCGGAAGATAACTATACGTACCGCTTGCCAGCCGGCGCATCAGCCCCGCCCGAATCATCAACTGATGGCTGGGTATCTCGGCATCCGCAGGGACCTCTTTAACCGTTGGTATAAAATATTGACTGTATCTCATAAACAATCCTTTGAAGAAAGAATATAAAACACAGTGAAAACTTATAGCCTAACACAGGCATTTTTGCAAGTTTTTATAATTACAATTTACTCCGCTATTTCAACGATTTAACTTGCAAAGATTTACCAATAACATATGATATTAAACATACGTCAATTATACTTTTAAAATGGAGATGCAATGGCGCATACATTCATCGACCAGATTGAACCGGGACAGACTGTAGATGACATCTTTTTGGTAAAAGAGCCGATTCTGCGAAGCACAACGCGAGGCGATTTGTATATCGCAATGTACCTTTGCGACCGGACGGGCCAGCTCAACGGGCGAATGTGGCAGGCTACCGAGACAATTTACAATGCCCTGCCGAAACCCGGCTTTGTACATATTCAGGGCAGAAGCGAAGTCTATCAGAATAATCTGCAAATCATTGTGAACAATATCAGCATCGTTGACACTTCTAAAGTCAGCCTTGATGATTTTCTGCCCCGCACGACAAAGGACACGGACAAATTATTCAAGGAAGTAAAAGACATCCTGAGCAGAATAAAAAATTCACAGTTAAAAGCCCTTGTAGATGAATTTCTGGCTGACGATGAGCTTATGAAAAAGTTTAAGACAGCACCGGCCGCCATCAGGGTCCACCATAATTATCTCGGAGGTCTGTTAGAACACACCCACAATACATTAAACGTTGCGGCCGCGATACTGCCCTTTTATCCACAGGTTCAGGATGAGCTTGTCCTTGCGGCAATCTTCCTTCACGATATCGGAAAAACCGAAGAGCTTGTCTATGATATATCCTTTTCATATACAAACACCGGCCAGCTTTTAGGCCATATCGCGCAGGCCTTGCTTATGATAAAACAAAAAGCCGACCGTCTCGAGGCAAAGGGTAAAAAAATCGACCAGAATACGATGGACTCTCTGAATCATATCGTTCTTTCACATCACGGCCAGTACGAATTCGGCTCACCAAAACTACCTGCAACACCAGAGGCTTTTCTGGTAAACTACATAGACGACCTTGACGCAAAGATTAATCAGGTGACAGCTGCAATCGACAGTGAAAATCCCGATTCTGACTGGACGAGCTGGCAGAGGACCCTTGAAACAAGATTATACAGAAAACGAATTGAGCAGTAACCGGCTGAAAAGTCAAAACAGGTTCATCACCCACTGAAATCATTTAAAGCAGCCCAGCCGGCCCCCCTAAAAGTCGCCGGCTGGGCCATCCATTTATATGGATGTGGGTGCTCTCAGTGTCGGAACTTTCCTCGTTCCTATATGAAGTATCGAGAAGTACGAACATGCTGTAAACAGTATTATCCTAAAGGTGACAACGCTATGGCACTGAAGCTAAAAAAAAACTAAATAGCGTGAAAAATGAGGATTAAAAAAGTGGATATCGGCTGAAAAACCGCACTGATGTATAAAAGATATGATTATTAAATCCTGCCCTGCAGACGGTTAAGAGTGATTCCTGAAAACCGCCATATCTTCTCGAAATCCGCACGCCTCATCAAAATTTTCCCAAAAGAAGGGTCTGCAATGCACACAGCCTGGTCCGAGACCTCAAGCACAGCTACGCAATGGTCGGTAAGAAACGAGCCCTTTATCACAGCAAGCGTAACGTCCGCACTTTTAAGCTGGTCGACAGAATCAAAATGGCGATATTGACACTGAAGCCCCTGCTGTTCATAAAGACTACGCAGTGCATTTGAAAGACATTTCTGCATTGTACCTGCCATCGGGCTTGTATGAGCGAGAACTGCCAGCTGACCCTCGGTTGCCTGAAAACCCATTTTTCCAAGAGCCGTCACTGCCGCCGCGGGACCGCAGGTAAAATCCGTAGACTGCAGACACACGCCGTCGGAATCCAAAAGGGTCGGAAGATTCAGCAGGCTCTTCTTAATCAATGCAGGCACAAGAAAGGGAAGAACAGAAAACCAGATTACAAAAATGCTCATGAATATACAGGTCAAAATCTTCTGTCCCCGTTTCGGAAGCCGCGAAAGAGGGCTCATAAGTCCGACTGTTACCGCCAGACAGAATAAAATGTATCTGGCTCGACCGGCTATTATCCAGCAAAAAGGCCTGCCGAAGACAAAGAAACTGCTGAACCTCGAGGCTATCAATATCATCATAAAGACAAAAGACAGAAAGTAACCATACATCCAGTACGGATTTCGCAGGCGTGAAAATAATCTACCCAAAAGAATACCGGAAAAAGCCACCGCAAGAACAAATATAGTCTCAGTCCACGCGTTCAAGCCCCATTTCCTCCAGATGAACCTTCATAAAGCCATTTTACCAAATTAAGCCAAATATTCAAGCAAATTCACGCAGAAACCCTCAATTTCACGCAAAACCAAAAAGCAACTGCGTAAAATAATATTTTTTTGGGACATAACCGTTTACTTTTAAGTAATTACTTGCCTTTTCGCAGCCGATGAATTATAATTATGGATAACTACACAATAACCCGAATAGAGGGACAGTAAGGAGGAAATTAAAATGAGGTACTCTATTAAATCTAGTTTGCTCGTATCGATAATAATCTTTTCAACTCTGTCGGCTTATGCTGCCTGGGAAAGGTGTTGCGTCGAGCCTGACAATGGAACCGGAACAGTGGATTTGCCGCCAATGGACTGCAACTGGCAAAGCTTCGATGAGCCGTGGGAAATCATCGAGGGTTTGCCGCCAGGGACAACTATCGAAATGGACGTTAAGCTGTACGAGTTCACCTGTTGCGGCCCGGATTGTGCCGCATGCTCTGAACAAATGCCGACTGGTGTTTGCGAAATAGCAGGCGGAACCCTGGGCGGAACAGTTGTATGTTTCGAGGCGGCTCTTGATATGGTGATGCGCGGTACCGGAGAGCTCGAAGGCTTTAACAGACATGCATCGGTGCCGGTCTTCTGCGAGATACATACAGGCCCGCGAACTCCGGGTGACTCCGTACAGAATTTTCCGACTGTCTTTTATCGTCTTCAGGGCGAATTATTCGGCGACCCGGACTTCTGCACCTTTAGAATTATAGGCGGCACCGATTACGGCCTGCCGGGTCCGGGAGAAATGACGCTAACGGAACTGCCAAGCGGTGACTTCGCTGTGGACAGCTTCTTCGACATCACATACCAAATCGAATTCGAAGGCTGTCCCGGCTCACAATTGGCAGACCTTGCAGGAACAACTACCGCGACAAAAAGAATCTCACTCTGCCAGCCAGCCCTGCTCTGTGAACCGACGCAGGATGGCCTGGGCTGCAAGGACGTAACCTGCCTTGAAATCGGCGATGAATGCAAACCCAAAACGGTAAAATATGACCCCGATACAGGCTATACTACCGTGCTCGAATGCGAATGCCGCGGCGAAGACGAATGTTACGTCGATATTGAAGATATCGAATACGACTGCACACAGCCCGACAACGGCACCGGAACAGCAACACTGCCACCAATCGGATGCGAATACACCAGTCCCGACGAGGTCTTTATGATAATCGAAGGCCTGCCACCGGGAACTACTATCGAGATGGAGGGCATCTTAATGGACTTCATCTGCTGTGGTAATACGTGTGCGGCGTGTTCACTGCCTCTTGCGCCGGGCGAGTGTGAGATGCCGGGCGGCTCACTTGGCGGAGACGGTCATTGCTTCGAGGCAACATTGGATTTGACCGTGTCTGGAACAGGAGACCTGGAAGGATTCAACAGACACTTATCCGTGCCGGTCTTCGGCGAAGTACATACAGAGCCGCGTAATCCCGGTGACCCTGTCCAGTCGTTCGAAACAGACTTTTTCCGTTTGCAGGGTGAATTATTCGGCGACCCGGATTTCTGTACATTTAGAATCATAGGCGGCACTGATTACGGCCTGCCGGGTCCGGGATATACTACTCTTACAAAACTTCCCAGCGGCGACTTCGCAGTGGACAGCTTCTTCGACATAACCTACCAGATTGAATTCGAAGGCTGTCCGGACTCACAATTGGCAGACTATGCAGGAACAACTACTGCCACAATAAGAATGGAGACAGGCGGCATTCCGCAGCCTCCAAACTGTACCGGTCCGTGCCCCGACTGCCAGTTCTGTGAAGAGACAATTACGCCAAATGGTGACGGCACTATCGATATAAGCTGCAGTTGTATCCCTGACGCCGACCTTAACCGGGACGGCAAGGTTAATTTCGAAGATATGGCGATTATGTGCCATCAGTGGCTGCGGGGGACAACAGATTAAGAAAAACCTCTTTATAAAAATGCAAAAGGCTGTAAGTGAAAACTTGCAGCCTTTTTTATTTTGAGCAACTGAATTGCTAAATTCCTCAACAAATATGAAACGGCTTTATGTGACAAAAAATAATCCGACAATTTACACAGCCGGCGCTGCCGCTCTTCTAACCCGGGACATTGTTAGAAATAATCTCCCCGTACGACCATAAATTACTGCTATAGGGCACGTCACCGTATGTGAATAATCCAGTGAAAAAACTTACCAGCGTACGATAATTTTCTTGATTTTTGCTTAACAGTCTGATAGCTTTAGCACATTATTATTAGGATTTCGTGAGGAGTAAGGATGATTTATCTACTTCATCTTTCCGCCGAGAAAGACACATCGTACGCTGATTTTGTACATAAGCCGAGCAACAAAGAAGACCTGCGGCAGTTGCCGCAAGCTAAAATTCATATATAGTTAAGCATTTTTGCTTTAGAAAGGAAAGATTTTTAGGAGGATTAGATTATGGAAGATTTGAAACCAAAGTTGTTAATTATTTGTATGCTTGCAGGCTGCCTTATAGCGGCCGGCACGGTGAAGGCAACAGAGAAGGTGACGATCACCGTCTCGGAGGACGCCCATGTCGGAGATACCTTCCCCAACAGCAATTTCGGCAGCTCCACCAATCTTTATGTTGGTGACGTGTATCAAAATACGCCGATTCAAAGTTGGCGAAGCTATCTGAAGTTCGACCTGTCAAGCATTCCTTCCAGTACGGTGATGACACCGTCAGGCCGACGTACAGGTACGGTCGTTACCTCGGCGAGACTCTATGTAGGCCACTCAGGCACAGGCCCGAGCCCGCCGGACATCATTGTAGAAGCTCACTATTGCGACGATGACTCCTGGACGGAATATGGTATTACCTGGAACAACGCACCTGCTTATGACAACAGTTGCACGGACCGTCATAAGCTGCCGCGATACGAATCCTGCTGCAACTGCTGGTGCCTCACCGAAGATGTACAGACGGCACTGGACGAGGATGGTATTCTTAGTGTGGTCTTCGATTGTACAGGCGAGGGCTACGACCACCGCTGGGCTACACTCGACAGCAGGGAAAACAACTGGACTTACGCACCCTACCTCGTGGTTGAGTACGAGGAGGGCGACCTCGCCGACCCCAATGTCAAGTGGGAACAGCTGCCGGCTTTGGAGCCCTATGGAATGGACATCGATATGTCCCAGGTTCCGCTGGCAGATGATTTCAACTGCACCGAGACCGGCCCCATCGAGGTCATCCGCATCTGGGGTTCGTTCTTCAATGATGTGCTGCCGGAAGACGGTGCAGGCAGCCTGTCATTCAGGCTAAAATTTTTCGACAACATTCCTGCCACCATGCCTGGGGAGTGGAGCATGCCGGGAATGGAACTCTGGGTCCAGGAATTTGGGCCGGGCGATTACACGGTTCAGAAGGTTTTCGACGGTCCTGAAGACTGGTACGAACCTTTGCAAGGCGTATGGTACAACGACGACCACAACGATGCTTATCTCTACACTTTCTACATCGACCCCAGCGAAGCATTCGAACAACAAGGCGACCCGTGGAATCCTGTAATTTACTGGCTCGGCGTCGAAGACATCACGCCGCCTGAAGGTTACCAATTCGGCTGGAAATCAGCAGTATTCCCCTGGTGGGGTGACGATGGTGTCTATTGGGATTTGACCGGCGCATGGATGCCGTTAACATATCCACCAAACCATGAGTTCCAGTATGACTCAGTCGACCTTGCATTTGCCATTATTGGTCACAGAGAGGCCGGTATGGACCTCGGCGATGCGCCTGACAGTAGCAATAGTCATAACGAGGATATGGAAGCTTACACAGGCGTCCAGGCCAATTATCCAACTGTTTACACGGCCGGTTCGCCTCCCTATGGGCCGCTCCACCGGCAGCCCAAAGCGGTCGCATATCTGGGCAAAGACGTGTCACTCGAGGTGGAGGCTGATATCGGGCCGGACGAAGACCCGAACAACAATATTGACCCTCCAAATGATGACCCGAACCAGGACGGCGATGATGACGGCGTTGACGTCCCGCTCAATCTGCCGCATTGTCGCTGGACAACATTCAAATATGACGTTAATGTTGTTGATGCCAGTGTTGACCTGTATGTTAATGTCTGGTTTGACTGGAATCGTGACGGTGACTGGGACGACAGCAATGATTGTAATGATTGCAACGATAGTGAAGCCGTAGCTGCACCCGAATGGGCTGTGAAAAATCAATTGCTTATCAGTCTGAATACCGGGCTTAACACCATTACCACACCTGCTTTCTTGTCGTGGCACCCCCAGGATGGCCCGGAAGAGATATGGATGAGAATTACTCTTTCGGAGAGACCCTGGAGAGGCCAAGAGAGTTCCAGTATGGTTGGTAATGGCGGCTCAGGACCACGAAACGGATACGAATACGGCGAAACGGAAGATTACTATTTCGAGCCCGATACAAGCTGCTCAGCAGACCCCGATTTGAATTGCGACGGCAAAGTTAATTTCGTGGACCTTGCAATCTTCGCAAACCAGTGGTTAAGAGGCACATAATAAATACAACAGTAGCAGTTCGCGAAACAAAAAGGCTGTGAGTGTAAACTTACAGCCTTTTTTATTTTGAGCAACTGAATTGCTAAATTCCTAAATAAATTTATAATGGCTGCGTATGGCAAAAAAGCAGCTTTCAATCTATACCGTAACCCAGATTACAACGCTGATAAAGGTAGCTCTGGAAGAAACACTGCCTTCTAAAATAATCGTCTCAGGCGAAATCAGCGGCTGGAAAATCTACAGCAGCGGCCACTGCTATTTCTCACTCAAGGACGAGGGAGCGGTCCTTAATTGTGTAATGTGGGCAAGCAAATTCAAAAACGTAAAATTCAAGCCCGAAGACGGCCTGGCAGCTCTTGCCACAGGCTTCATCGATGTTTATGCTCCGCGTGGCAAATACCAACTTATTGTTGAAAAACTTGAGCCTGCGGGCGTCGGAGCTCTTCAGCTTGCATTCGAGCAGATGAGAAAAAGGCTCGAAGCCGAGGGCCTGTTCGACGAAAAATATAAAAAGCCCCTGCCGCCCTACCCCATGCGAATAGGCATAGTTACCAGCGAATCGGGAGCAGCCGTTCACGATATTACAGATAGTATTCAAAACCGCTGGCCCTGCGCGAAATTATTTTTCTATCCCGTTTTGGTTCAGGGCGAAGGCGCTGCAGAAGATATCGCGTCCGCGATAAAGAAAATCAACAGCATAAACAGCAAATTAAAACTTGATATACTAATCGTCGGCAGAGGCGGCGGCTCTCTCGAGGATTTGTGGGCGTTTAACGAAGAGGTTGTTGCCCGCGCAATCTTTGCATCGCAGATTCCGGTCATAAGTGCTGTCGGCCACGAGGTAGATGTCACTATCGCTGACCTCGTTGCCGATGCCAGAGCATCGACACCTACAAAGGCGGGCGTTATAGCCGTTCCCGACATTAACGAGGTGCTCGCAAATATCTCGAATCTCGAAAAAAGACTTTCACAAAATGCAAAAGCCTCTCTGCAGCTTGCTAAACAAGGTCTGCAGACAATCCTCGCAGGCCATATATTCAAAAATCCTCTCGTTATGGTCCTGAACAGAGCTCAGCAGCTCGATGAAGTGCAGATGTCACTTATTAGCTGCCTGAAAGGATTGCTTGCCGCTGCAAAGGAAAGGCTGCATCTTACCTTCGAGCAGATAAGAGAGCTCGAGCCGCACAGACTTTTAGCTGTCAAAAAAATCGAGCTTAATAACCTGCAGAATAGAAGCCTTGCCGCTTCTAAAAGTATACTCAATAAACTCAATATCCAATTAACCGGCTTCAGCGGCAAACTTACCGCCCTGAACCCAAAATCGGTCCTCAAGCGAGGCTACAGCATAACAACCGGCAAAAAGACCGGACTTGTCATAAAAAAGGCTGACGATATTGAAGTCGGCGATTTAATAATCACCGAACTTGCGCAGGAGAATTTGATTGAAAGTCAGGTAACAAAAAAGTAAAAAGGAAGAAGCAAAACGGAAAGACGATTTATGGCTAATAATAAACAAAATAAAGACATAAGTAAATTGACGTTTGAGCAGGCGATAAAACAGCTAACCGATATCGTCGGGAAAATCGAGCTGGGCGAGATTCCGC
>CAZBMW010000028.1:0-26387 GCA_964493425.1 uncultured Pirellulales bacterium | reverse complement strand
GTCCGAGACATTGGGCGAGACTTATCCAGAAAAACAGCATATCTATGACTTCGACCCTGGCGTTCTGTAAATCGTGCAACAGATACCGCCTGCCGTCTTTCGCTTCCTTGCACCAGTGCTTCCAATAGGTGCAATCCCGCAGCTCCTCAAGCTCATTGCTCATTGCTGCAATGTAATTGTTGAGCCATTGGCCTGCTTTCTGCGGCTCGAAGTTGGCTCGCAGCGCCTTAGCATCAAAACCGGTACGTTTATTTAATTCCGCCTGTTTTTCAAACAGTTCTCTTAGCATTTTAAGGCTCCTGTAGTTTTGGTTTCGCAGAAATTATCTGGTACGGGGAATTGCTCGCATAGCTGTTTGGTTTCCTTTAGTACCTTCTCGAAAACCGATTCATTTTCTATATTTTCGGCGACTTCGTTTATCCAGGAAGCGATTTGCTGTGCCTGCTGGGCTTTGAAGCCGCGAGTTGTGATTGCCGGTGTCCCTATGCGAAGCCCGCTCGGATTAAACGGCGGAGCGGTGTCCTGCGGTACCGAATTGCAATTTGTATAAATTCCCGCCTTCGCCAGTGCCTGAGACAGTTTCTTGCCGGGGATTTTTTTGTTGCGCAGGTCTATCAGGATTAAATGGTTGTCAGTGCCGCCTGAGACAAGATTGAATCCATACTCGAGCAGCTTCTCAGCCATAGCTTTAGCGTTTTTAATTATCTGTTTTGCGTATTCGGCAAATTCAGGTGTTGATGCCTCTTTAAGCGCGACCGCGATACCGCTTATCGAGTGCATATGCGGGCCGCCCTGCAGGCCTGGAAAGACTGACTTGTCCATTTTCTTTGCGTGCTGCTCTTTGCAGAGCATCATTCCGCCTCTCGGGCCGCGGAGGGTCTTGTGCGTTGTACTCGTTACTATGTCGGCATAGGGTACGGGACTCATATGAACGCCGCCGGCAACGAGTCCTGAGATATGCGCCATATCTGCAACCAGATACGCACCAACGCTTGTGGCGATTTCAGCGAATTTGTCGAACTCAATCTCGCGAGGATAGGCTGTCGCTCCACAGATAATGATTTTTGGCTTGTGCTCTTTTGCCATCTCGGCGATTTGGTCATAATCGAATCTTCCAGTTTCAGGATGAACGCCATACTGCACTGAATTGAAGAGCTTACCGGTTATACTTACCTTCCAGCCGTGCGTTAGGTGCCCCCCGTCGGGCAGTGCCAGGCCCATAATTGTATCACCCGGCTCGGCCAGTGTAAGATAAGCAGCCAGATTTGCTGGCGAGCCGGAATGCGGCTGAACGTTTGCATGGTCGGCACCAAAGAGCTTTTTCGCGCGCTGCCTGGCTAAATCCTCGACTACATCGGTGTTCTCCTGACCCTCATAATAACGTTTGCCGGGATATCCTTCGGAGTATTTATTTGTAAACCAGCTTCCCGTCGCTTCTCTTACCGCTTTTGAGGTATAATTTTCCGAAGGAATCAGCCGGATTGAGTTTCTTTGCCGTTGCTCTTCGAGTTGGATAAGCCTGTAAACTTCGGGGTCGTTTTGTTCGAGAATTGAGGCCATTTTGCTGCTCCTTAAAGAAAAATCACCCTGAAAATCTATTGCAAATCCTAAACGAAAAGAGCTTAATAATCAAGCCTGCAATTTTTATTTTGAAGCGGGCGGATTTGTTTTTTCGAGTTTAAGTAATTTTTGTTTCAGCTTTTTTCCGCCGGCAGCGGAAAAATTGCCGCAGCTTCCATCCGAATGAACGACCCGATGACAGGGGATAATCAACGGCAGGGGATTTCGAGCGAGTGCGTTTCCAACGGCTCTCGCCGCTTTGGGTTTGTTGATTTTTTTGGCAAGTTCTGAGTAACTTATTGTTCGGCCGTGCGGTGTCTTTTTACAGGCGGTAAGCGCTGATATGGTAAACAGCTTTAAGCCTTCCAGTAATATGGGGACAGAGCTGAAATCGGTCATGATGCCGTCGAAATAGGCGGTTATTTTCTTCTGGAGAGGTTTGAGAAGATATTTTTGGTATTCAGCGTTTGGGTATTTTTTTATGAGAATGGATTCTACTTTTTTGGGATTAGGCAAGGGCAAAATGGTTCCAAGCAGTGTTTTTTCTTCGGCTGCCAGGCCGAAATAGCCCCATTTTGTGTTAAAAATTGTGTATTTTACTGTTTTTTTCATTTCCATCTGTTTTTATCTGCAGGATTCGTTATAGAAAATCAGTATGTAAGTATGCCAAATTTATTGACTTAATAAAGAATTTTTGTTAAAAGTTACGATTCTATACGTAAATCGGAAAGAGAATGGATGATAAAGGATTAAAGAACCATTACTTAAGAGTATTTTATGTCAATTGAAGAGTTGCGAAAGAAAATTGATGAGCTAGATGTAGAGCTCGTAAAGCTTCTGAATGAGCGGGCTCGGGTTGTTATCGAGGTCGGCAAGCTCAAGGAAAAGAGCGGCGGTCAGGTTTATGTACCTGACAGGGAGCGTGAGATTTTCGAGCGGATTGGCGGGGCTAACCAGGGGCCTTTGCCTGATAAGACAATCAAGGCGATTTGGCGGGAATTGATGAGCGGTTCTCTTGCACTTGAGAGACCTTTGCGGATAGGCTACCTTGGCCCTCAAGGCAGTTTTAGCCATACTGCTGCATTGCTGAAGTTTGGTCAGAGTGTCGAGTGTGAGCCGCTGACGGATATTCTGAGCATTTTTGATGAGGTGAGCAAAGGCCATTGCGACCTCGGAGTTGTGCCGGTGGAGAATACGACCGGCGGCGGCGTTATAGAGACGCTGGATGCATTTGTGGAATCTGATGTGAAAGTATGTGCGGAGGTTTTGATGGCGATTCATCACAACCTGCTTGCAAACTGTCCGCTTGAGCAGATAGAAAAGATATATTCCAAGCCGGAAGTTTTTGCCCAGTGTCGTAAATGGCTGAGTTCGACTTTTAAAGAGGCCAAGACCATTGCAGTTGCTTCAACAGCGAAAGCGACTCAGATGGCGGCAGAGGAAAAAGGTACCGCTGCTATTGGTTCCAGGGTTGCGGCTGAGTTGTATGGTTTGAGTGTGGTGTATGAAAATATCGAGGATACAGCTAATAACGTGACGCGTTTTCTGGTGATTAGTAAGGAAGACGCTAGACCGACCGGTGATGACAAGACGGCTGTATTGTTCAGCACTGCTCATAAGGCAGGTGCGCTTGCTGATGTGCTTGATGTTATGAAGAACTATGAGATAAATCTTACCAATATAGAGTCCAGGCCGAGCAAAAAGCGTCAGTGGGAGTATTATTTCTTTATGGATTTTATCGGCCACCGTTCGGATAAACACGTTAAAGAGGCGCTTGAAGAGTCACGCAAGCATTGTCTCCAGCTTTCGATACTTGGCAGCTTCCCTCGTGCGAACCAGCTTCTTTAGCGTGGCTTTTTGCAACTCGAAGAGTTTGTTACCAGGATTTGGGGAGTGTATTTATGAGAAAACCGTTTGTGGCTGGCAACTGGAAAATGAACTCGGATAGCCTGTCGAGCGTTAGTCTTGCCAAGACTGTGGCCAATGGTGTAATGGAATTGGCAGGTGAGCGTGTTGACGTGGCTGTGATACCGCCCTTTGTTTATATTTCGGCGGTTGTCGGAACGCTCAGCACTACGCATATCGCGGTTGGTGCGCAGGATGTGTATTTTGAACGGGAGGGGGCTTTTACCGGTGAGATAAGCTCGTCAATGCTCAAGGATATAGGCTGTTCTTACGTATTGTGCGGCCACTCGGAGCGCAGGCACATTATTAAGGAAGATGATGAGCTGGTTAACAAGAAAGTTTCAGCTGCTATATCAGGCGGGCTTTTGCCGATACTTTGTGTTGGGGAGCTAATAGGGCAGCGCAAGGCCGGCGAAACTGAACAGGTGGTGAGCAATCAGCTTAGAAAAGGTCTTGAGGGATTGAGCGCAGAGAAGTTTTCGGCGGTGACTTTGGCATATGAGCCCGTATGGGCGATAGGGACGGGATTGACGGCGACACCCCAGCAGGCGCAGCAGGTGCAGTCAATGATGAGAAAGCTGCTTGCTGATATGTTTGATGGGCAGCTTGCAGATGAGATTCGGATATTATATGGGGGGTCGGTGAAACCGGATAATGCGAGTGAGTTGATGAGTCAGCTGGATGTAGACGGCTTATTGGTGGGGGGGGCGAGTTTGAAGGCGGAAGATTTTATTGCGATAATTAAAACGGCGTGTTAATTATAGTTTGATGTAACTTATTAGGGGAGCTTAGAATGGCGTTATATTCGGTTTTGGCTGCAAGTTTAATTATGAAGTTTGTAGCCGTTATCTGGTTTATCACCGCTGTAGTGCTCGTTTTTGTTGTCCTGATTCAGAAGGGCAAAGGAGGCGGGCTGAGCGGAGTTTTTGGGGGGGGGATGGCAGGCAGCTTACTTGGTGCGGATACGAAAAAACCTATGACGTGGTTTACTATAGGGCTTGTGGGCGTGTTTTTGTTTCTTGCAGTGTTGTTGGCCAAGTTTTATAAGCCGTCGGCAAGCAGTGCAGTTGACGAGACACAGGTGCAGCAGAGTACAGAGGTTCCTGATATTACCGGTGATATGGATAATGTCGGCATCGAAGAGATGATTGATGAGAGCGTGGACGTTAATTCGACTTGATTTTGATATGCGGGGCGGCGTTGTTTTTTTTAAGTTAGTGCGAGTGAGATTTTTATGATAAACAGTATGACCGGATACGGAAGTGCAACTGGGGAGTGTGACGGTGTAACTTATGTCGTTGAAATCAGGACGGTGAACAACCGTTTTTTTAAGACAAGGATTAAGCTGCCGGAACCGGTTGTTTTTCTCGAAGAGGATATCGAGGGTGTTCTGCGACAGCAGTTATCGCGAGGAATGGTTAATTACATTCTTCACGTTAAGAATGTTTCGTCGGATGTTTTTTTTGATATAGATGAGAAGGCTTTACAAAGTTATGTTGAGCGTTTGAGCAGGATAGCCCGCGGTGTTGATGTTAGCTGTTCGATTGATATAGGCAATTTACTTGGCTTGCCTGAGGTTTTTTCGCCGCGGGTGCCTGATGAGGCAAAAGCAGGGCGTGTTAGAGAGACTGTTTTAAAGATAACGACGGAAGCTTTGGCTGCGCTTAAGCAGATGAGAGCGGCAGAAGGCGTTGTCCTGGCGGAAGATTTGGCCCAGCATTGTAACCAAATAGAGGATAAGCTGGGATTAGTTCGGCAGCAAAGCGAATCGTTTTTGACAGAATATGCAAAGCGTTTGAAAAAGAGGATGGAGGAATTGCTTGGTGCCGGTGACGTACTGCTTGATGAGGAGATTGTAGCTCGTGAAGTTGCGGTGTTTGCGGAGCGTTCTGATATATCTGAAGAGATAGTCAGGTTGCAGTCTCATATAGAACAATTTAGAGAAACCTGTGAAGGCAAAGGTGAGTCTGGACAGGCTGGTAGTCAATCAGGGCGCCGGCTGGATTTTATAAGTCAGGAGATGCTTCGTGAGGCCAATACGATTGCAAGCAAAGCCTGTGATGCAAAGACTATACATCTTGTGGTGGATATAAAGTGCCTGATAGACAGAATCAAAGAGCAGGTTCAGAATGTGGAGTAGCATTCCGTGGTCTCTATTGCGCTGGGTAGTGGTATGGTAAGGACGGATATAGCAAGGGGTAAACTTGTGATAATCAGCGGGCCGAGCGGAGTTGGCAAAGGCACTATATGTGCGGAGGTCGCTAAGCGGCTTGGAAATGTACTTATAAGTGTTTCTGTTACGACACGGCCTCAGGGAAAAGATGAGGTGAACGGTAGAGAATACTGGTTTGTATCGCCTCAGGAGTTTCAGCGTCGAATTGACGAGGACTTGTTTTTAGAATATGCTGAGGTTTTTGGCTATCTTTATGGTACGTCTAAGGATGAGGTGGAGAATGCACTTTCATCGGGTAAGACTATTATCCTTGAGATAGATGTGCAGGGTGGCAAGAAGGTTAAGGTGATATATCCACAGGCGGTGATGATATTTATTTTACCGCCGGACCAAAAAGAGCTTGCGAGGCGATTGAGCGGTCGGGGCAGAGACGAGGTTGAGGTTGCCGAACAGAGACTCGACGAAGCTGGTGCTGAAATCGCGTCTGCTTTTCAATATTACGAGCATATGGTAATTAACGATGACCTTAACCAGGCGGTAAGTGAGGTTATAAACATAATTGAACAGACCATTGGAGAACAAGTATGATAGAGGAGCTTAAGGACACGAAGATAATTGATAAGGCGGGTGGCAGGTTTAAACTGACGGCCTTGATTCAGAAGCGCTTGACGGAGCTGCTGGAAGGAGGCAGGCCGTTGATAGAGGATACTGAGGGAATGACCCGGATGGAGATAGTTATCCGGGAGATAATAGAGGACAAGATAACGATTGATTTTGGAGCTAGCGATATTAGTGAGACGACAGAGACAAAGGGCTGAGAGGGGTTTAGATGGCTGATGAGAAACTGAAATTTGAGGCCTTAAAGGTTTTGTTGTGCGTCAGCGGTGGAATTGCTGCTTACAAAGCAGTCGATTTGGCGAGCAAGCTTGTTTCGGAGGGAGCATCTGTCAAGACGGCTATGACAGAAGCCGCACAGCGTCTTGTTGGAGCAAAAAGTTTTGAGGCAGTTACGAACTCGACGGTTTTTACGAGTCTTTGGGATAGCGTCGAGAGGCTGAGGATTGAGCATATAAGTCTTGTGGAGTGGGCCGATGTCGTGGTTGTTGCTCCGGCGACTGCCAACATTATAGGCAAGATGGCGAATGGCATTTGTGATGATTTGGTCAGCACGATTCTTTGTGTTTGCTGGTCGAAGCGGGTACTTTTAGCGCCTGCAATGAATGTGGATATGTGGAATAGTCCTGCGGTACAGCGAAATGTCAAGGCAGTTAGAGAGATGGGTTTTGAGATTGTAGGCCCAATGAAAGGCAGACTTGCCTGCGGGACGGTAGCAGAGGGCAGGATGTCCGAGCCGGCCGAGATACTGCAGGTTATCGAACGACTTGTCTCGAAGATTGATAAGAAAAAGAAGACGGGTTCGAAATAACAAGACCCGAATGTAATTTTACAAATCGGAAAGCTTCGGAATGCGTTTTTTAATAACAGCCGGCGGCACACGTGAGTACATTGACCCGGTTCGATTTATTACCAATGCGAGTAGCGGCCGAATGGGTTATGCTCTCGCAGAAGCCGCTATGAAGGCCGGCCATAAGGTGACATTGATAAGCGCATCGGATGCCCAGCCCCCGATAGGTGTGGACTTTGTCGGTGTTGAGACTGCTGCTGAAATGTTTGAAGCAGTAAAGAAATTTTTCAATAAATGCGACTGTCTTATTATGGCTGCCGCTGTTTCCGATTACACGCCAGTTAAAAAATCGAAAGTAAAAATTAAAAAATCAAAAAGGGATTTGGTGATAAGGCTGAAGCCAACTGTTGATATTCTTGCTTGGGTCGGTAAAAACAAAAGTAGAAGCCAGTTTATTGTTGGATTCGCTTTAGAAGATAAGAGTATTCGCAAAAACGCCGAAAGGAAGCTTAGGAAAAAGAATCTTGATATGATAATTGCCAACAGGCCGGAAGCGATTGGTTCGGAGGATTCGAGTATTGATATCAAGGTGTCAGGGGACAGGTGGCTCAGAATTTCGAATAAAACAAAAAAAGAGATTGCAAAAAGAATAATTGGTCTGGCAGGACAATATCAGAAAAGCTGATTTTGTGGGAATAATCTTTCTTTTAACATTATTACTGTAACAGCTATTACGGCGCCGATGAGGTTGGCGCATAGGTCAAGTGCGGTGTTGAGGTAGCCGCCGACACCGGTTCGGGGTGCAAGTAGGGTTGCGATAAATTCTATAATTTCATTCAGTGAACCGATTCCCAGTCCGGCGCAAACAAGTATAATTGATAGCGCCCAGATGCTTTTGCTGTCCGGTCTAAGTAAAGGCTTCAATACATAATACAAAGTCATTGTTGCAACGCCGAAGCCGATTATGTGAACAAGCTGGTCGAATCGAAATGCGGGGATTGTTTCGCTCAGGCGAACTATCATAATCCTGTACAGCAACACCCCGTTGATATGTAGCGAACCGCCTGCCATGTGCATTAAAGCCCAGAGCGTTAATCCCCAGAGGACAAAGTTAGGGTAATAAATTTTGTGGTTCGTCGCAATGATGGCGGCTATAAAAAAAATTATAACGCCTATGTACAGGATAAATTCATAGTTAAGCCTGCTGATGTAGTAAGAGGCAAAACCTGCAAGGATAAGCAGGTTTGCTATAAAAATTGGCAGTTGCCCTTTTCTTATAAACATCGATTTTAATCTGTTATGCCCAAGTCGGTTTTCGTAAGTATTGAACCAAACTCGAAGCCTGCGGCGGTGATGTTTTCTTCTGCTCCCTGTTTGCGGTCGATTGTGCAGACGATTTTTTTTACTTTTGCTCCTGCTTCGGTTATGATTTTTGCCGCTTCGAGGACCTGGCCGCCTGTGGTAGCGATATCTTCAACGAGCAGGACGACGTCACCGGCTTTTATGGTCCCTTCAATCATTTTTCCTGTACCGTAATTTTTTTTGCTGTTGCGGATGATTACCCATTTTTTACCGGTTTCCATAGCGGTGGCTGCTGCGAGGGCCACGCCGCCGAGCTCCGCGCCCGCTATCAGTGTGACATCATCGGCGACATACTTTGCAAATTCTTTACCCAGTTGTTGTAGGATGTCCGGGCAGGTCTCAAACAGATATTTATCGAGATAGTATTTGCTTTTTTTGCCGCTCCGCAGTGTAAAATCGCCTTCGAGATAAGCGGTTTCTTTAATACGTTTTATAAGTTCCTCTCTTGTCATCTTGTTGTTTTTTTAACCGTTCAGACCTTTAATTCCACAGTTTTGTTAAGCTGGCTTTTGTATCTTTTTCTGATGGGTGTAACGTATTGGGCTATGAATTCGTCAACCTGCTGAGGTGCTCGGCCGATGTAGTCTTTCGGATTTAGTATCTTTTTGAAATCGATTTTGCTAAAGGCCGGGTCGGCTTTCAGTCTTTTTATAAGGTCGTTTGCTTTTCCGAACTGTTTTACCTGCGCAGCGGCAGCCTGCGAGTGCTGCCTGATTTTTTCGTGAAGCACCTGTCGATTTCCGCCGGCCATTACTGCTGCCACAAGGATATTTTCAGTTGCCATAAAGGCAAGCTCCGAGTTGATGTGTGTGGCTATTACCTTCGGGTAAACTACGAGCCCGGCGGTGACATTGATAAGTATTTCAAGGATACCGTCGACGGCCAAAAAGGCCTCGGGGATGACTATTCTTCTGTTGGCAGAGTCGTCGAGTGTCCTTTCGAGCCACTGCTCGGCGGCGGTCATCTGCGGACTTGTTGCCAGGCTTATGACGAACCGGCTCAGGGCCGTTGCCCTTTCGCATCTCATTGGATTTCTTTTATATGGCATTGAGGAAGAGCCAACCTGGGATTTCTGGAAGGGCTCTTCTATTTCCTTGAGGTTTGCGAGCAGGCGAATGTCGTTGCACATTTTATGCGCAGACTGAGCGATGAGAGCTAAGGTGTTTACAATCATAGAATCGATTTTTCTTGGATAAGTCTGGCCGGTAACAGGACAGAGTTTTTTGAAGCCAAAGGCTTCGGCGACCATCCTGTCGAGCTGTTTGACTTTGTTGTGATTGCCGTCGAATAGTGCAAGAAAGGATGCCTGTGTGCCGGTTGTGCCTTTTACGCTTCTGAATGGAAAGTTTTGCAATCTGTATTCGATTTCGTTCAGGTCTGTTACAAAATCGTTACACCAGAGTGTTGCTCTTTTTCCGACGGTTGTAAGCTGAGCCGGCTGGAAATGAGTGAAACCGAGCGTCGGCAATGAGCGGTATTTTTTCGCAAACTTGCCGAGTTGATTGATGAGGGCTGCGAGTTTGCTGGCTGTTATCTGCAGGGCTTTTTTCATAATGACCAAGTCGGTGTTGTCGGCTACAAAGCAGCTTGCCGCGCCGAGGTGAATGATTGGAGCAGCCTTTGGGGCGACCTGAGCAAAGGTCTGGATGTGAGCGACGACGTCGTGGCGAAGTTTTTTTTCCAATTGGGCGGCTTTTTTGAAGTCTATATCTTCGATATGTTTGGCCATCTGGGCAATCTGATTTTGTTTTATGTTCAGGCCGAGTTTTTTCTGGGCCTTTGCCAGCTGGAACCATAGCTTTCGCCAAGTAGAGAATTTTGTTCGAGCGCTGAATAGCTGTACCATTTGTTCGGAGGCGTTTCTTTCTGCGAGGGGGCTTGTATAGAATTGTGTTTTGTCCGTCATTTTCATACCTCTTAATAAATTGCGGGTGCTGTTATGTTTTCGCCTGCTGGTTAGGATATATGATTTTGTTTATTTATCAATAGTTTATATTTTTGTTTGGTGCTATTTTTGTCTCAAATATGGTTATCGGGCGTAGATTTTTTACCGGTCTATGGAGTTGCTATTTTGTTAGTAACCAGAATTTTTGTATATTTTAAATATGAGGGTAACTGTGCAGGGACGGGTAAGTTGGGTTTTCAGATGATGCTGTAGCCCATATAGGGGGTTTAGAAGTGAAAGAAGTAGTGTTGCTTCGAGGTACTGAGCCGCATAAGGTTTTACAGCGTGTTATTGAGGAAAAAAAGCCGGCTTTAATGTGCTATTTGTCTCGGGGCAAATGGCATAAGGCTCAGGTTTTGTTGGTTAATCTTGACTCTGAGATGCTTGATGTCAAGGTTTTGCCAACGGGTTATGAGTCCACTGCTTTGGAGCAGTTTTGTGGTCATTCCGGAAAGCCGCATCCTGTTAATGTTAAGCTTGGTCAGTCGGTAGGTTTGTCTGTTAAGTGTGAAGGCGGCAAGTTTATATTTGAGGCTGAGGTTATGGATTTTGGTGTGTCTTCACCGACAGGCGGTGGTATTATAACTCTTGAGATTCCCGACCAGATGGAGATGATTTCCCGCAGAAGTTATTTCCGTGTGAGGGTGCCGGAGAAGATTTTGATAGATGTTCAAATATGGCACCGTCGTTGTCGGAGATTAGAGACGGAGCCGGAGCGTCGTTGGCATGGCAGGCTTATTGATATTTCGGCGGGCGGGCTTCAGGTGGTTGTTGAGGCTTCTAAGAGGCCGGATTTTCGGCAGGGTCAATTTGTTAAAGTGAGGTTTTGTCCATTGCCGTCGGAGACAGCAATTGAGTTCAGTGCTCAAATCAGGAACGTTTTGCCGACAGCAGACGGCGAGGGTCTTTGCTTTGGTTTGCAGGTAGTGGGATTGGAGGCGAGCAGAGAAGGCAGAGCAATATTAGCGCGGCTCGCGGCTGTTACAGAGCTTTATTATGAACTCAATCGCGGTAGGGATGTTGGTCAGAGAAGTTCGCAGGCCGCTTTTCATACGCAAACATACCTTAAGCGTTGTCGCTCTGGGTGGGGGGATTTGCTCCATCAATAGCCATTGCATTGGCTTGGCCGGTGGTCAGTGGTATCAGTTTATCTGTTTTATGAGTGACTTTATAGAAAAGCCATTTTGCAAATCCGCTTGCGGCAAAGCCGCAGAAAATCGCTACTAAAGCGATTTGCAGGTTCCAGATTATTATTCCAATTCCGAGCAGAAGCCACGTGAGGTGGGTGAATGGTTTTTTGCCTTTTATATACTGGTTCAGGACGTGCTGATACCTAATTCTACTTACCATTAGTACTGCCAGTACCAGCGCTAGAAATGGCAGAGCATAAATAATAGTGTTTGAGCCGATGATGAAAGCTGCAGTGTTGGTATTAAAGATTTTAGGCAGAGTTTCTTCGTGGAAGATAATCAGGCTGATGATGACGCCTGCAGCAGCCGGTGTAGGCAGTCCGATGAAGCTCATATGAACGGATTCCTGGTCTTCGTTTTCTACGTTGAATCTTGCCAGCCGGATGGCAGTGCAGCTTGTGTATGCGGCGGCGGTGAGCCAGATGAATCTTTCGAGAAATTCGGGTTCGACAAGTTCGAATTTGTGTTCGAGAATTTTGAGCATCAAAAATGCGGGAGCGATGCCGAAGCTGATGATGTCACAGAGACTGTCGAGCTGGCCGCCAAAACTTGAGGTGCTTTTGCTTATTCTTGCAAGACGACCATCGAGCATATCGGCGATCATTGCCAGAAGAAGTACGTAGCCGGCCTTTGCAAACTCATCGTGTGCTGCGAGGACGATTGAGGCAAAGCCGCATACACCATTGAGAATAGTTATCAGTGACGGCAGAACAGTTATGTATTTTAGCCTCTGTCTGCGAACCTTTCGCAGCAGGTTCTGTTTTGCAGCTTTTGTTTTTAATTTCGGCATAGTTATTGATTTTTTACAATATATATCTTGCAAGCGGAGTAATTCCTGCCTTTACTTTGTCACCTACCTTTACGAAAGTTTCGATATTATTGTGAGTCGGCAGCAATATCTCGGTTCTTGAACCAAATTTTATCATACCGAACTTTTGTCCGCCAGTTAAATTATGGCCTGCGGCGGTTTTACATACGATTCTTCTTGCAATAGCGCCGCTGATTTGCCTGACGATAATTTTGTCTTTCGGCTCGTCCGTTCTTACCAGCAACAGGTCGTTTGACTCATTTGTGCGGCCTGAGGCTGGGTTTGCTGCATTTTTGAAAGAGCCTTTTTTGTAGAAAATGTTCAGCACTTTTACATTGCAGGGTGCACGGTTGATATGGACATCAAATACATTGAGGAAAATACCGATTCTGATGACGTTTGAGCCAATGTAATCATTTTCGACCTTTTCAATGTCTGTAATCTTTCCATCTGCGGGTGAGAGCAGGATGTCTTTATCCAGCGGGATTTTTCTGTCTGGGTCGCGGAAGAAGTACAAAATCCATAGAAGCGTTGTCGCCAAAATCAGCTCAAGTATCAAAATAGCCCATTTTGGTAAGATAAAGGGTGCTGCGAATAGACATAACAGCATTGCTGTGAGGATAGCGGCAGGACATATCAGTACCTGGGGCCAGCCATATTTCGTCAGTTTCATAACAGCTGCATATGGTATCTTTTTGGGGCTTGAAATCAATAAAAAAGGGCTGGCTGTTTCAGCCAGCCCTTCGGAGGAAGATAGCACGGACTCTTGAGAGCAACCTCTTTGCGTAAGCGGAACAATTATTGAATTCCCACGCCTAAGCAAGATGGCAGTCCGTGTTAATCGCTTTTTTTCTCTATATATTAAGACGCAGCAAAAAGCCGGATGTTTCATTTTTTTCAGGGAATTTTTAAAAAATTATTCAAGAATTTTACTATTTTTTTCATATTTTTGTGAAAAGCGACAGGAATTAGTAAGAAGTTGCCGTTCTTTATATAAAACGACCGGGGAAAAGCATATTTTGCATTCGTGTATCTGTGCTGTTTTCTTGGTTTGTTACTTTTTTTCTTCGAAGTCCAAAGCTGCCGAGTTGATGCAGTATCTAAGGCCGGTAGGAGTTTGAGGCGCATCATTAAACAAGTGGCCGAGATGAGCACCGCAGCGGCTGCATATAACCTCGGTTCGTATCATACCGTGGCTTCTGTCAGTTTTTTGCTCTATTTTTTCGTCGGCGGCTGCCTCATAAAAGCTTGGCCAGCCGCAGCCAGAATCGAATTTGGCTTCCGATGTAAACAGAACGTTGCCGCAGGCTACGCATCTGTATGTACCTTTTTCAAAAAAGTTGTCATATTTGCCGGAGAAGGGCGGCTCGGTGGCTTTTTTTCTTGTAACCTCGTATTGCATCTTTGTAAGCTGTTTTTTCCATTCCTCTTCAGTTTTCACGATTCTTTTGGGTTTAAGAGTAAATTCAGGTATATGGCAGGTTACGTTTGTATTTTTCTGAAAGTATTGCTGGTGGTAATCTTCAGCCTTATAAAAGACAGATGCAGGGACTATCTCGGTGACTATCGGCTTTTTGAATTTGCCTGATTTTTGCAGGTTTTGTTTTGAAAGCCCTGCCGCTTTTTTTTGTTCTTCGTTATGGTAAAAAATTGCAGAGCGGTATTGAGTGCCGATATCCGGCCCCTGGCGGTTTAGCGTGGTTGGGTCATGTATCTGCCAGAATACGTCCACCAGTTGTTCATAACTTACCTCGTCGGGGTCGTATTCGATGAGTACGGCTTCCGCGTGGCCTGTCTTGTCGGTACAGACCTGCCTGTAGGTTGGATGTTCGGTTTTTCCGCCGGTATAGCCTACCAGTGTGGATTTAATGCCTGGGACCTTATCGAAAGCAGCCTGAATGCCCCAGAAACAGCCTGCGGCAAAGGTGGCTTGTTCGTAATCCTGATTTTCAGGTCTGTCCTGCGATTTTTTTGCCTCTATTGCAGATTCCTGCGAGTTATCCATACTTTTAGCCTTTTCCTCTTTCGGGCAGCCAGCAATGAGAAATGCCGCCAGAAAGACAGCTAATGACAATTTTATCAAGTTCCGGTTATGTATTAAGGTTTTTAGCATTATACTATTTTATACGCGAGCGGAAGAATTAGTGTTCCGGGCTTTTTAAAGTGACTGGTTCGTTTTGATGTCGATTTTGGCAATTTAATGCTATCAGGTAGGTGTCTTATTTAGGGTGAAAGGACAGGTAAATTCTTGTACAAAATATTCTTGCAGAGAGGGTGCAGATGTGTAAAATGGTGCAAACAAAATTGTCAGACAATAACAGCTTATAGATTTGGTTTTACATAAAGCAATGTTATCAATATTTATGTAGGAGACTTTAAGATGAGAAAGGGTTTGATTTTAGTCTTGATGGCTGTTATGTTAATTTCTTTCTGCAGCTGTAAGAAAACCAAAGTTGGGGAGAAAAAGATGGGTATCGAAAAGGAGCCTTACGGGCAGGTTGACGGCAAGGGTGTGATGCTGTACACGCTGACCAATTCCAATGGACTTGTAGCGAAGATTACCAATTACGGCGGGATAATGACTGAGCTCTGGGTGCCGGATAAAAACGGCAAGCTCGGTGACATTGTATTGGGCTATGACACTCTCGATGAATATGTAAAGAACAATCCTTATTTTGGAGCGCTGATTGGCAGATACGGCAACCGCATTGGAAAGGGCAAATTCACTCTCGACGGCGTCGAATATACGCTGGCGCAGAACAATAATGGTAATCATCTGCACGGCGGTATAAAAGGATTCGATAAGGTTGTTTGGGATGCAAAAGAGATTAAGGCGGATAATGGTGTCGGCCTTGAGCTTAGTTATCTAAGCGAAGATGGTGAAGAAGGCTACCCCGGCAACCTGAAGGTTAAGGTTGTGTATATGCTGACAAATGACGACGAATTGACAGTCGAATATGAAGCCACAACCGATAAGGCTACTGTCTGTAATCTCACGCAGCATAACTATTATAATCTTGGTGGGCATAGTTCAGGTACTATTCTCGACCATGAGCTGATGCTGAATGCCGATTCGTTTACACCTACAGATGAAGGTCTGATACCCACCGGAGAAATAAGGTCTGTTGAAGGCACGCCGATGGACTTCAGAAAAGCAACCGCTATAGGTGCTCGTGTTAATACCGATTATGAGCCGCTTAAATTCGGACTTGGTTACGACCACAACTGGGTGCTGAATAAAGATAAGCCGGGCGAGATGACACTGGCGGCAAAGGTATATGAGCCGAAGACCGGCAGAACTATGGAGATATGGACGGACCAGCCTGCAATACAGTTTTATTGCGGGAACTTCCTTGACGGCAGCAATATCGGCAAGGGCGGTGTTGCTTATGAGCACAGGACAGGCTTCTGCCTTGAGACGCAGCACTATCCTGATTCGCCGAACCACCCGAATTTCCCGTCAACTGTATTGAAGCCTGGCGAGAAGTACCACACAAAGACAGTTCATAAATTCTACGCGAAGTAGTTTTTATAGATGGAGCGTAAAGCTCATTCAGGCTTAAACTAAATTACAAGATAATTTTTGAAAGGTTGGGAAGATGGATGGATTCATGATATTGGCCAACTCGAATTGGGAGATGGCAGACTGGATCACGTTGGGATTGTTTTTCCTCGGTATGATTCTGGTAATCTGGTATTCTACGAGGAAGAAAGAAGAGACGAGTGCGGACTACTTTCTCGCGGGCAGGGCAGCCGGTTGGCTGGCAATAGGCAGCTCAATATGGGCATCCAATATTGGCTCCGAGCATTTGGTTGGTCTGGCGGGAGCCGGTGCAAAAACCGGTCTGGCGATGAGCCACTGGGAAATACAGGCCTGGCTTATATTAGTGCTTGGCTGGGTGTTTGTGCCCTTCTATTCGAGAAGTAAGGTTTTTACAATGCCGGAGTTCCTTGAGAGGCGATTCTGCACGGGCGCCAGGACCTTTTTGTCACTTATTTCTCTGGTCAGTTACGTTCTGACGAAGGTTGCCGTCACAGTCTGGGCAGGGGGCATAGTATTTACAAAGGTTTTGAACATAAAGACTATCCCTCAGGATATTCCAGTAATCGGAGGTTGGGACTTTTTCTGGTTCTGTGCCATCAGTCTTGTCGTGATAACAGGCATTTACACAGTAATAGGTGGTATGAAGGCTGTGCTTTATACATCGGTACTGCAGGTGCCTGTGATGCTCATCGGTTCTGTTATCATCCTGGTTGTGGGGTTATGGAAGGCCGGTGATGGCCAGGGTCTTGTAGCTGGCTGGCAGGCCGTTAAAGACGCTGCAGGCAGCAATATTCATTGCATCCGACCATGGGACGACCCGAACTTTCCGTGGACGGGTGTGCTTTTGGGTTCAGCGATAATCGGCTTCTGGTACTGGTGCACAGACCAGTATATTGTCCAGCGTGTTCTTTCGGCAGGAGACCAGAAGACAGCTCGTAGGGGTTCTATATTCGGAGCATATCTTAAGTTGACTCCTGTTTTTATCTTTATGATACCCGGTTTGATAGCGTTTGCACTGCATCAGAAAGGTATTATAAATCTGGGATTTACGCCCGAAGGAAGGGTGGATAGTGACGGGGCCTTCCCTGTTCTGGTGAGGGAAATTTTGCCGCTCGGAATAAAGGGCGTAGTTGTGGGTGGTATGATGGCGGCGTTGATGAGTTCGCTGGCATCGCTTTTTAACTCGTCGGCAACGCTCTTTACCGTTGACTTCTATAAGAAGTACCGGCCTCAATCGACGGAGAAACATCTGGTTCTTGTTGGCAGAATTGCTACTGCAACCGTGGTGGTGCTTGGTTTGCTATGGATACCCTTGATGACAGGCTTGGGAAGCGTTTTGTATGAATATCTGCAGGATGTTCAGTCTCTAATTGCTCCGGGTATAGCTATGGTGTTTATTATGGGTGTGTTCTCAAAGCGTGCCAGCGGAAAGGCGGGGCTGTGGGGCTTGATTATAAGTTTCATCCTCGGTATGTTCAGGCTGCTGGTCAAGGTCATCTACTATAATTTTGTAGATAAAGGAGGCACGCCGGCCCTCAGTGAATATATTGCAAACAAGACTATTCCTGCCGATTGGGGCGGTCTGTCAGTTCTTGCAATGAAGTTTCTAGCAGTTAACTGGTTACACTATTGTATATTCCTTTTCTTCCTGACTCTGGTTGTTATCTGGTTGGTAAGCCTGTTCACAAAAAGGCCTTCGGCAGAGCAGATACAGGGACTTACCTATGGTTCTGCAACACCCGAGCAGATTGAAGAGACAAGAAGAAGCTGGGGCGCTTGGGAAGTTTTCCATACTGTGATAATCCTTGCTATAGTTGTCGCGTTCTATGTTTATTTCTGGTAATGGAGATTTTGATAAAGCAGAAGTTTATTTTTTAGTTTTCTGTCAAGAGAGGTATGATAGATTATGGCTTATGCGGTAGGATTGGATTACGGCACGAATTCGGTGCGCTGCGTTATCGTTGATGTAAGAAATGGTAATGAAATCGGCACAAATGTTTATAATTACCCGATGGGTCAGGCGGGAATTATAATTGATAAGAAAGACCACAATGTCGCGAGGCAGAATCCTGCAGATTATCTGGATGGCGCCGTTGTAACAATCAAAAAATCACTTGCCCAGGCAAAAAAGAATCGTAAAGGTTTTAAGCCGGAGCAGATTATTGGTATCGGTGTTGATACCACCGGTTCGACGCCGTTGCCTGTTAATGATAAAGGCGTTCCTCTGGCACTAACCAAGGAATTCAAGAAGAATCCAAATGCTCACGCCTGGTTGTGGAAGGACCATACCGGCCACGCCGAAGCGGCGGAAATTACAGCCCTTGCAAAAAAAGAGCATCCGGGGTATCTTGCCAAATGCGGCGGGACATATTCCTCAGAGTGGTTTTTCAGTAAGATTCTGCACTGCCTGCGAGTCGCCCCCAAGGTCTATGACGCTGCTTTCACCTGGATAGAGCATGCCGACTGGATACCTGCAGTGCTTACAGGAACGGACCATCCAAGCAAGCTGAAACGATGCAGATGCGCTGCAGGACATAAGGCTATGTTCAATGATAACTGGGGCGGTTATCCAGCGAAGGATTTTCTGGCCAAGCTTGACCCGAAGCTCGGCAGGCTTCGAGACTCTTTATCAGACAAAACTTATACCGTCGAGGCAAAAGCGGGAGACCTCACGGAAGAATGGGCTAAAAAGCTCGGCCTGAAGGCAGGGATACCGGTGGCTATCGGCGCTTTTGATGCACATCTCGGCGGAGTTGGCTCGGGGATAAAGCAGGGTGTGCTCGTCAAGATAATCGGAACCAGTACCTGTGATATGGTAGTAGCGCCGAATGATGCGAAGCTGCCCGACATACCTGGTATTTGCGGAATTGTCGATGGTTCTATTCTGCCTGGTTACTTTGGTCTTGAGGCGGGCCAATCTGCAGTTGGTGACATTTTTAACTGGTTTGTCAACTATATCAAGCCCGGTGGAGATAAGAAAGGGACACACCAGGCTTTGACCCAGGAGGCGCTGAAGTTAAAGCCCGGCCAGTCCGGTCTTTTAGCACTCGACTGGAATAATGGTAACAGAACTATTCTCGTTGACCAGAGATTGACCGGCCTGTTATTGGGTCAGACGCTTCATACTACGCCGGCAGAGATTTACAGGGCTTTGGTTGAGGCGACGGCGTACGGTGCATTGACGATTATTAATCGCTTTGAAGAATATGGTGTTAAAATAAATGAGGTTGTCAACTGCGGCGGGATTTCCGAAAAGAACGCGCTCGTAATGCAGATTTACGCTGATGTCACCGGCAGGGAGATGAAAATCTCACGCTCAGCCCAGACCTGTGCGTTAGGTTCAGCAATAGCAGGCGCCGTAGTTGCAGGCAGGGCAGCTGGTGGTTACGATAACTACGCAGATGCGCAAGCAGCTATGTGCGGTGTAAAGAAGAAAACGTTCAAGCCTATTGCTGCGAATCACGAGATTTACAAACAGATTTACGCCCTTTATAAGCAGCTTCATGATGGTTTCGGCGTTGCGGGCTGGAACGGTAGTATGATAAATGTTATGAAGGAGCTGCTGAACATAAAGGATAAAGCTAACGCGTAAAAGAGTTCCTGATGTATGAAGAATTGAAAGAAATTGTCTGTCAGGCCAATATTGAGCTGCAGAAGCAAAAACTGGTTATATTTACCTGGGGGAATGTAAGCGGAATCGACAGAAAGGCAGATATTGTTGCGATAAAGCCCTCAGGCGTCTGTTATGATGATTTGACTGCTGAAAAAGTAGTCCTGCTCGATTTAGACGGTAAAATAATTGAAGGCGACCTCCGACCATCCTCCGATACGCTTACCCATCTTGAGCTTTATCGCAATTTCAAGGAGGTAGGGGGCATATGCCACACACACAGCACCTTTGCAACGATGTGGGCACAGGCCTGTCGGGAGATTCCCTGCCTTGGTACTACTCATGCCGACCATTTTTACGGCCCTGTCCCTGTTACTGATATTATGACTGCTGAAGAGATACAGAACGATTATGAATTGAATACGGGCAAAGTTATTGTCAGGTGTTTTGCTGGCATTGATCCGATGCACAGACCGGCGGTTCTCGTTGCCAATCATGGGCCCTTTACCTGGGGCCAAACGCCGCAGAAAGCGGTTGAAAACGCGGTCGTTCTTGAGCAGGTGGCATTCACGTCTCTGGGAACCATAAGTATCAACGAAGGCCAGAAAGATATCAGCAGGGTGCTTTTGGACAAACACTATCTGCGTAAGCACGGCAAGGATGCCTATTACGGCCAGAAATCCTGAACGCTCAAAAGACGAAAAACCAAATTTTTAAGCCGGCTTCTTTAACAAAGCCGGCCTTTTTATTTCTGAATAGCTATTGCAGTTTTTCGTAAAAGACGATATAATAAAGTACAAGGAAAAGTGGGAAAATGCAATTCGAAAGATATTACCGAATTGAAAAGTGAATATGGGGGCGAACGGCTTCGACCGGATGTTAGATGGTTAAGTTGCGTGTCCAGGACGCCGGTTGGCCTGGTTAATCATCCGGCATAAATTTAACTGGCAACTACCAGTATGCAATGGCTGCGTAATTAACGTAGCCCGTCCTGTTAAATCTTGCCTGTGGGTTTGACGAGGGCGCCAATCAGCAGGCTGGTCTCTGAGGTTGCCCGGGCTGAGGGGACAAGATTAAATACCGGGATAGCTGACGCAGGAGCCTGTCGTTTGGCACCTGTTGAGGCGAATTGTAATAAAGCGACTATGCATGTAGATACTTAATCTGAAGCATCACGGGACGGGGGTTCGAATCCCCCCGCCTCCATTTTTCTAATCTTTGTTTGTATATTCTGTTTAATAAATTGCCTGGACAGAATCAATCACCTTTGCGGTCTCCCAGATTAAGCACGAGCCGTCTTTTCTATCTGGCTTGGGGCCGTGATGATGAGCGGTAACTGCACGGCTTTCTGGATTAATCCTAAGATAACGATGTGTAATAAGTGAAAGTAGCATCATGTCGCCATAGACGTTTTCCGTCCATTGAAAACTCTCGGCCTCAGTCGCTTTCCCTTTTTTAATGGTGACCTTATCTTGTGAAGAGTCTGATATTGAAATAAAACCGTCACTCGACTGAAGGGCAACACGTCCTAAACTGCGGTCAACGACTTTGAATTGAGCGGCTGAGCTTTTAGCTGATGGGTCGTCCGCTGGAACGGCAGTTAAAACACCGTCTTTGACGGCCAGAACGGAATCTCCACCAAACGTTGATATCGTAATGACTTGATCAAACGGAATCGGTTTCATAAATCCATTAGGATAGAGTTCATCCACTGTAAATTTGTCGAAATCTATATAACCGCCCGGCGCGCCCTTAGTATTATAATGAAACAACGAATAGCGAATGCCCTGAAAAGTCCTGAGTTGGAAAATCATCGTGAATTCAGAACCGAACGATTCGAACTTTGCTCCGTCGGTACTGTAACTGAATCGAGCTTTTTCGGTCAGAAAATTACAATGAGCCCTCAGCCATATCTGTGTCCCCTTAAATGGTGTGCTAATTGTTTTACCGGTAAACTGATCGAACTGATTAATGCTCATACCATCTTTCTTTCGGCTTATGCCGATCCAGGCATACGGCGCATTCATCAGTGCCAGCCCCGCTACGTCACCTGCCTGCATCCCATTAACATCCAGAACAACAGTGGGTGTTGATACTGGCCCGATTGAGCGTTGTGTCAGTGTATTGCGTGCCAACCACAAATCTTCTGAAGGCAATGAGTGCAGCCGGAGAAATCCAGGACGTTCGGATAACGACCATTTCGTATCGTCAGGCAGGTGGTTCCATTGCCAGATGGGTTTGAGTTTAGAGCTGGAGAAGCGGTCGTTGCGTTCATATGGCACGCGCGGCTTGGATACGTGACCGGTGCCAGGCTTCACCCAGGTGCGTGGTGTGCGTTTTAGATTGCCCGGAAGGCCAAAGTAGGGCCAACCATCCTTCCACGTAATCGGTGAAAGACAAGTCAGACGACCGAGCGAATTATAATCCATCATTGAGAAGCCCCACCACTGGCCTGTTTTCGTATCAACAATACCACCCTGATGCAGCGACATCCTCCCGCCGTCGTTTGTATTAGGTGGAATCACCCTAAATGGCGGCGCCGCACGGCCGCGAAGCCGATGACCTTCTGCCAGGCCAAAGTCCTCATCGGCGCTAATTGCGAGATTTACTTCATAAGGTCCTTCCGGCTTATCGCTCCGGGCACACGACATCCGCATCCGCCCCATATACCAAGCACTCGTGATAAAGTACTTATCGTTTATTTTATAAAAATGAAGTCCTTCTCCCATTCCGGCGTCTTTTTTAATAATGATACATTCGGTGCCGGGAACAATGTCAGTTAGTTCATCGTTGAGCTGGGCGAAATTTATTCCCTGATATCCCCAAATAATGTAAACTTTGCCATCATCATCAAACAAAACTGACAGGTCATGAAACGAACGCTTCATGGCAGTACGAGTCCATGGGCCGGCTGGATTCTTGGCACGAAACATCTGGGTTGTTTGTCGATTGATATTGGAAAATATATAATAGGTCCCGTTATGATAGCGAAAACACGGTGCCCAGATGCCCTGGCCGTAGATATCTCGCCCTTCTTCCAATCGAAATTCCGGCCCAAGATCCAGTTTGTCAAATGCATAACAAAGAAATTCCCAATTTACTAAATCTTTGGAATGCAAGACAGGCAACCCCGGCATACTATGCATCGTTGTTCCTGTGAGGTAAAAGTCATCACCAACCCTTATCATATCCGGGTCTGAAAATTCCTCATAGAACAGGGGATTTGTAAACGTTCCATTGCCGTTATCTGCGATGTGCGGAAAAGTTTCCGTTGTAAGAACAAAAAGACTGATAATAATGAAAACTGTTCTTTTACGAGCAATATTCAACACGTTTAATAATATCCTTTCTAAAATAAATAATTAATTTTTTGGTGACATATATTCCAGCTCCTATGCGCCGGTAATGATTATAGTACATGCGCCAGCGATCTACAACATATCTTGATCCTTTAACATGTAAAAACAATTCTCTATGAAGGCAGTCTTTCAGTCGAAATGGGAGTAAATAGGGCCTGCCCAGTACCAAGACAGGCCCTATATGATGAAAAGACTAAAGATACGTTAGTCTTAATCGACTTAATAATCCTCACCAAACAAATACGGGTCCTGCATCCAGTTATTGCCCATCACGGCAAGGTCACCAAAGTCAATCTTACTGTCAGGCTTCACGTCAGCCTCTGCATTCGACAGGCCGGCCAATCCTGCAGTCAATATTGCCAAGTCTCCCGGCGGAATCGCCTCGCCGTAAACCTTGATCGACGCAACAGAACCTGTGTACGGATAATCACCATACGTCGGCACAAATCCACCACGTATATAGGCGTCGTTAGAATCAGCAGGTACTTCAAAAGGAGCACCTATGGTTACAGGCTGGTCTGCATAGACAGCAAGGTTCTTGTCTTCAAGGTTGTGTATGGCGCCATCGGTTACAAGCGCTTCAGTCGTGCCGTCATAAGTAACAGCGATAATATGCCACTGTCCGGCAACAGGTACACCACGGTCAAAGCCCATATCAGGCAACTGGTCTCCCTCGTTCCAGTGAACGACCGCTGCCCAGGCAGCGTCGGAACCGTAGCCAAAGCCTGCGGTAGTGCCGGCGGGACCGCCACGCTGTGCCCATGTTAACAGCCATTCTTCAGCGGTTATTTCCGGGTTGTAAACCTCATAAATCACCGTAAAGTCATTGGGCGCGTTAGTATCGCTCGTCAGTGTCGCAGGGGCGTTCTGGTCCCAGACCAACATATCAGTAGCATCGAAGGTCACACACTTCTTGCTGGCGATTGTCTCGACTACCGGTTTGTTAGGATCGTTAGTGTTGGCATCAGTAAATACGCCGCCGCCGGAACCGCTGCTGTTCGACCAGCTTGAAAGTGGTCCGGTTGAAAGACCGGCTGCGCTTAGATTGATTATCGGCGTCGGTAAGACGGGCGTCTCACCGGGGAAGCTGTATGTGAAAATCTCAAGGTCTGCGTTATTAATCACACAATTAGCATCAAAGTCTCCTGCAACGCTGCCGGGTAAACATATACCCGGGGATAGCTGAATATCATCAAAGAATACTAATCCGGTGCCGCCCGGCTGCTGGTCGTCTTTTATACCGAAACCAATATATATCTTGGCAATATTCTCTGTGTCAAGATCGGTGTCCTTGTCAGTAAAATCACTCAGCTTTATGTACCAGTCCTGCCACTGCTGAACTTTCACATGCGGGTCAGGATGCTGTATGGCAACTAAAGTGCCGTCACCGTCCTCAAGGCCGACATACATAGGTTCTGCATCATTATCATTGTTCGGGTCGCCAAAAAATGACAGCTGCAGTACCTTATAACCGCTCCAGTCACGCATCAAATCCAGACTGTCAAGATCGGGGTCAGTCTGCGCCGCATCATCTATAGCTGCGTACGCCTCGGAAAGATACGCGTCAGGAACCGGAACATAGGAGTAAATATCCGGCGGGGAACCGTTGTACAAATCGACCAGCCAGCTGACATAGCCGTCATTGTCATAATAGAACTTCATCGATTGAGCACCGGATTGGGCAAAATTACCAGGCTGATAATGTTCATACTCTTCTTCTGTAAAAGTACCGTCGCAAGGGTCCGTGTTTAGCTGGACAAGCGAGCCGGACGTACCAGGTACCGGCGGCGGGCCAAGTACGAATGCATAGTTGCCATCAATCCAGACACTCTTGAGGGAATCTTGAGGCGGCGGCTTGGATTTTCCTGTGTTGGTGTAAAACTCAAAGTCGTCAATAAGCGATTTATCCCGAGTCGTAAAGGTCCAGACCTCACCTTTATAAATATTTGGGTCATTGACATCATCAATCCGCCAGTAATAGGTTGTATCAAATTGCAAGTTATTCGGCTCGTAAGTGTTAGCATCATAGTCTTCTTCGAGCAGTACGCCCAGCGGATTGCTTCTGTTGGCGTCGTTTACAGTGTTAAAATCGGTGCCTAAATATATATCGTGCTTACCGGCATAAACCCCTGGCGTCCAGCTAAGGATAACATCAACCACTACACCTGTGCCACCATCTGGGGGGAACGGATCATAGGATGTGGCGCCCACGAATACGGTAATCATAAGATTATCCATTTGCCAGATCTGGTTCCACGCCGGCGTACCTGCGGGTACTGATGTACCCGGCCACGGCGGACCACCAACCTCAATAGACCACGGGGTACTTGTTAAGTCCCAGTTGGTTCCATTCCACCAATTAACGCTCAGGTCAGCCAGGCTCATTTCTACATGGACCCAGCCGTCAGATTGAGCATAAGACGAAGCACCGGAACCATAACCAAGTCCATTACCACCGCCAGTGAGAACAAAAAATTCTAACGCGATAGGATCCCAGTTACCGGAAACGCTGCGTAAATCAAACTCGATGGTATAATCCGCCGGATCGGAACTGGTGTTTCCAGACACCTCGAAGTCCCACTTTGAACCAAATCGACAGTTCACGGCCGTTGTGCCTGCAGAATTGTCTATCGTTCCGTTATGGTCAACTACGATGTTTCCAGTTCCATCGTCTTGATACGTGGCTGAATGATTTTTTACAAAGCCATCTGCAGTATCACCATCAATCCAGTTCCAGTCGCCAAAACCAGTGCCTGGAGTCTGGTCGTTGTAATCGTTCTGATACACAATTACCTGAGTAACAAACTCCTGAGATGTCGTAAAGTACCAGATATTACCTTTATAAATATTAGGGTCATTGACATCATCAATCCGCCAGTAATAGGTTGTACTAAATTGCAAGGTATTTGGCTCGTAAGTGTTACCACTATGGTCTTGTGCGACCAGTACGCCCAGCGGATTGCTTCTGTTGGCGTCGTTCACATCGTTAAAATCGGTGCCTAAATATATATCGTGCTTATCGGCATCAATTCCTGGCGTCCAGCTAAGGATAGGATTAACATTCACATATGTGGCATCAATTGGGGGGTCTGGATCATGGGATTTGTTTGGCTCTCCTATTTGGGTAATCATAAGATTATCCATTTGCCAGATTTGGTTCCACGCCGGCGTACCTGCGGGTACTGATGTACCCGGATACGGCGGACCACCAACCTCAATAGACCACACAGAACTTGTTAAGTCCCAGTTGGTTCCCTGCCACCAGGCGACGGGCAAGTCAGCCAGGCTCATTTCTACATGGACCCAGCCGTCAGCTTGATTATAATTCGCATCACCGGAACCATATCCTTGGCCATTTGTGGTTACAAAAAATTCTATCGCGATAGGATCCCAGTTACCGGAGACACTTTTTATATCAAACTCGATAATGTAATCATCCGGTTCGGAACTGGTGTTTCCAGACACATCGATGCTCCACTGTGAACCAAATCGACAGTTTACGGCCGTTGTGCCTGCAGAATTGTCT
>CAZBMW010000027.1:0-29476 GCA_964493425.1 uncultured Pirellulales bacterium | reverse complement strand
TGGCCCCATCGTCTAGGCAGGTCTAGGACACCGGGTTTTCAACCCGGCAACAGGGGTTCGAATCCCCTTGGGGCTATTGCGATTCATCGCAATTGAGCAGGTGAGCATTCGAACAATCGAACAGGTGAAAATGTGAAACTGCGGTCAACTACTCAACTTTTCTACTGTTCAAAAAACAAATACAAATCTTATCCGGCGAAAAAACCATCGAATAAACCAACGCCGGGATTCGAACACCTTCGGCTGCGAAGCAAACGATACAGGGGTTCGACACCGAAGGAGCCGCGAAGCGAATCCCCTTGGGGTTATTCGTACGACGGGCTTGCCGCCCGTGATAAAACAGCCTTCCTAATCGTGCCACCTCCTCATCGCCACGCAATCATCCGTTCAATTTCTCCGCCGCTCTAAAACCAAAGCGCTAAATCGGTCACTTTTAATCACCTGCTTTTTATTCCCGGCAAGGCGTTTATCGCATTACAGGTTTTTATTGCAAACAATATATATGTGATGAAATGAGCGACGCCCGCCGCGAGCGCGAAAAACAATAGCGCCCACGAGGCCGCGGAATAGTCAACAAAGGCTTTTCTTATGAGTCCGACGAATGTGAATACAAATAACATAGGAATCACTACTACCGTCGCGGCCCATATGAACGCAAAGGCATATATCAGATGCAGCACAAACGGTAAATCTTTGGCCTTTATTGAACGCCTGTGTACGAATGCATTATAATCTTCCACAAATCCCGTGAGCATACACAACGCCCAATAGATATTGAAAAGCGGAATGAACAAAAACGCAGCAGCCTTGGCTGCAGTGACCGAAGCCTCTTCATCCGCGATGGCGTCCCACATCCTGTAAAACAACATAAGCTCAATTAACACGCTGCATAAGAGGAAAACATCCGCCGCGGCAAAAGTTACAAACAAAACCGAATGTGCCTGTTTTCTTATCGCCAGGAACAGGCCTAATCCAGCTAAAATACCAGCGATAATCCTCACAGCAATCCAGCAATACACAAACACCGCTTTTGGCAATCCCGTTTCTCCCTTTAGCAGTTCCTTAATTGTTGCAGGAATTTTTAATAGTTCAGCGATTTTTGATGCCTTGGTTTTTACCGGCTCAGGACTTTTAGCAGGTGCTGCTTTGGACGTCGCAATTTTTGAGGCAGTCTCTGCCGGCTCAGCTTTTCTTACTTTTGTTTCTACCTGTTTCTGAATTGTTGCGGATGGTTTTTCGGCTGCGGGCGTTTCTATGAATGGCTGAATAATAAAGGATTCTGCACACTTGGGGCATTTCGCCTGCTTACCGACGCTTGCCTGGCTGGTATTAAATCTTGCCTTACAATTCGGACACTGTGTTTTCATAAAAAACCTTCTATTTTCCCGTCTTTCCGTATTAGGATTTCGCTCCTTCCTCGGCTGACTCCAGAAACGAGCGTATTATACCATATTTTTAGCCGATTTACGATGATTTTGAACTTATTCAAAGCCAATTTGGGGAAAAACGAACCCAATTTTGGGCTAAAATTGGGTTCGTTTTGGGTTCGTTTGGCTTCGTTTTGGGGGCGGGAAAAGGCAATTAAATTGCCATAACTATATATACTACGAGCAGTTATATCAATCTGGTCATTTTTAAAATTGGGTTCGTTTTGCATATTTTTGTTTTTTTTGCGCGCTCTGCCCTCGCCGCGAGCGGCGAGGAGCAAACGATGCACGATGCCAGATACTCGATGCTCGATACGACCCCGCCAACCATCCTTCGTCAAGACTACGGAGGGCAGGCAAGTGGCGGGGCTTAAGGATAGGAAACTCAAGATTTGTAAATCGTTGGTCATCCACAAATCCTCTGCCAAAATGAAGTTATGAATAAATTTCGGAATGTCATAGCTAACGGTAGAGATAAAAAGATTCTTTGAAAAGTTAATCGGGTGTCATAGTTTATTGGTATCGGATAAAAAGGTTAAAAAGGAAGGGGCGTAAAAACCCCTTCCTTGCGGCTCTTGTTACACAGCCAGCATATCTCAAAAGATTATACTTGATTTTATGGAAAATACTACCGATAATAATACATATATTCTCTTTATATAGAAGGAACAAGTAAAAATGACTGTTTGTATAGCCGCTGCGTGTAACGATGGTGAAAATATTGTAGTTGCAGCAGACAGAATGGTTACGGCAGGAATACCGTTGAATTTAGAATTTGAGCCGCCTCTTAGTAAAATCGAAGTTCTTGAACAAGGTTGCATAGCATTAGCCTCTGGAAGTCTTCCTTTTGCTGACCAGATAATAACAAAAATTAAAACACAAACCGCAGCTCAACCATTCTCAATAGATAAGGTGTGCGAAATCGCACAACAATCCTATATAGCATTAAGAAACAAGATTATTGATGAACAAAAAGTATGTGCGGCGCTGGGAAAAGATTTCCAATGTTTTAGAGAAAAGGGAGCTTCGCTTCCCCAATATCTTCAAGTACAACCTAATGTTTATCAGGGAATTTTTATTGAGTCTAAGAATTTTAATTTAGGCGTAGAATTATTGATAGCGGGAATCGATGATAATGGAATCCATATCGCTAATATTGTACATCCTGGCACTTTAATATGTTTAAACAAATTAGGTTATGCCGCCGTCGGGAGTGGCGCAACACACGCTCTTATAGCACTTCATTTAGGTGGACAGGCTAAATCGTTAAAAATTACTCAAACATTGTTAAGTATTTATGGAGCTAAATATGCCGCCGAAGTCGCTCCTGGTGTTGGGAAAGAAACAGATATGGCAGTGATTTCAAAAGATAAAATATGGAACTGCACTGAAAATTTAATGAACAAAATAGCAGAAGTACACGAACAAAATAGCAAGAAAATTATTACTACTGGAGAGGAGGTGGAAGGGGTATATGAGTCAGAAATCAGAACAAATTGCTGAATTTATTGAAACCCAGTGGGAAGCAAAGGCGTTATTTTGGGAATCGGAATCCTACTTTTGGGGATTTGAAAATAATAATCTTATAAAAAAAGAACCAAAAATTCCTACGCCTTTCCCTTTCCCGCAGGATAATGTTATTCCGGTAATACCAATGATTGATGATTTGTGATGAAAAAACGCAAAAACAAATCAATTACTAAGCAAAATCATAAACACCGTCAATTGATAAAACTATTTTAATCTTCAGGAAAATCAAACCATAATTGTTTTGATTCCATTCTTTCGTATGATTCTTTGAACCTTCGCATATTCGGGCTAATTTGCATAACCGCTGTTATCTTTGCAATTCTATCCCGCAATACACGTAGGCCCAATTTTTCACTTAAAAATTGGTGTAATCTTTTGGGCCTGTTGCCTTTTTCGTCAAGAGGGTCTAACTTTCTGAGCTCGTCAAGTACAAGTCCTTTTTCGATTGGTTCATAAACATAGCTATTGATAAACTTAGCATAGTATTTTGGACGGCTTCTCGATATGGTCCGTTGGTTTCCGTAAATCCGGTCCAATTCATAAAAGAAGGGGTCATAAAATTCTTTGGTCCATTCTCTTGCCTCTTCGATAATATACTGCTGGACCAATAGGCGCAGGGCTTCTTTGTCTCTGTCGATTTGGTATCCAGTAGCTTCATCTATTAAAGCAACAAGACCAACTTTAGCGAAGATATTGTTAATAATTTCGGCCGTATCTGCTATTTTTCGTTGTGGACCAGTCAAAACACCAGCGTCACGGGCCTTGATATACATTTTGCAGATACTCATTATATCTTCAGCCTCAAAAGCCTGTGCTATTACATTCCCCATTTTGAATTTTAGGATTGCTTGGTCCAATGATTGGTCTTTGAATTTTTCAGGTAAAAAAGGCTTTAAGTTTTGAGGATTTAAATATCTTTGGAATCCGCCTTTTTTATTTCCGGTTAATAAACCGACTACTTCTCTTTGGACCAGTACTCTTTTTTCGCCTTCTAATACTGCAACAGGGATTTCCTTATCTAATATTTTAAGGTATCCGAACCTTAATAATTTCAACATTTTACGTTACTCCTAATCCTTTAGAGAGGGTTAATGCAAATATCTCTTTATTATCACGGTTATTGAAACGATAAGCAAACTCGTTAATATACTTTGGCAAGTGTTTAACGCTTACCTTGTGAAATTGCCCGACAATACCTCTTTTGAGCAAGGCCCAAAAAGATTCAATGCAATTTGTATGAATCCATCCATCACAATACATAATGCTATGGTCCACAGACTTATGGGGCAATAAATTGCGCATACGCCTGTAAAAATATGCTTTGTCGGTTATCAAAACAGATTTTTCTATATCTACGTTTTCACGTACTAATTGAGATAATCTTTTATAAGTAATTTGATGCTTTCTGAAAACTTTTGCTTTTACTTTGCCATATCTTTCTGCAATTCCGACTACAGGTGTTTTTTTAGTGCCACGTCCACGTTTCAAGGTTTTACCAGAGGCTATGTCCTTTTGTGTTTTTCGTGGTTTGCCGCCAATATAAGTTTCGTCCATTTCAACAAGACCTTGTAGTAAATTGCGTTGGACCGGTTCGTACATAGCCTCTCTGATTTTCATAGATATGCGCCACGCCGTATTGCGATTGACTTTGAGATGTCTTGCCAACTGTCTTGCGGATAAGCCTTTTTTGGCATTAAGTATTAGAGAGATGGCTAAAAGCCACTTTTGAATAGGCAAATGTGTTTTGTGGAATATCGTATCGACAGTAACAGTATAGCTGGTATTGCATTTGTTACAGTGATAACGATATTGCTCGTTTTTGAGAGGTGTTTGGCTTGTTGATTTGCAATAGGGACATTTCGGCTTGCCCTGCCAACGTACTTTTTCAAGGTGATTTATGCAATCCTCTTGTTTTGGAAAAAGCTTGAATATTTCAATAATATCCATTAGTCCATTCCTTAATTTACTGTCAATAACTATGCAAATTATATACAGGTCCAGAGAGTTGTCAAGAGAAAAATAAAAAAATATTCTACCTATAACTATGACATTCCGATAAATTTTGACTTGGCCAGCTGGCCGTTTCGTGCGGAGCTCCGCAACCCCTTTTTCGGGGCCTCCCCCAGTTAGAAGTATTGTACTAGATAGGTGAGTTTTATCAATGAAAAAATAAAAAAAGAATACAGAAGACAGAATTCAGAACACAGAGGACGGATTCTTGATGCCGGATACTCGATACTCGTAAAAATAAATATGCGGTTTGTGCCGGAGGCCGCGATGAGCTTCGTACAGAGGCACGCAGGAGAACCCGAAGTGCGTAGAAAAAAATGCGAACCGCAGGCAGAAACCGCATAGAAACAACACATAAGAAATAAGTCAAAAGTCACATGTCACAGGCCTTCCCTCTTTTTTCTGTTCTCTTCAATCTCTGCCAATAATTGTTTAGCTTCCTTATCCATCGGTGTAAAACTACCAGCAGGTCCACCAGCGGTAAATAGAACTGCAAATCTCGTCACTAATGCGGCTAAGAGAACATAACCCAGAATAACCTGTACAGTCAGCAACAAATGCCCCCATATACTTTGTGCATTTGCATACATATCACCAAATCCTAATGTTGTCATTGTAACTATAGAAAAATAAACAGGCCGAAGAATAAGCAACAAATAATAATGCCAAATCGGTAAATGCGGCTCTACTGTCAAATCGCTTACAATACCAGGAGGCCACCAATAGGCACAGTTGGCATAGATAGCCGCAAAAAACAAGGCCAATCCAAAAAACCAAATTATAATTCGCCACGTGCTTAGTCCATAATTACTGAGGCACCAAAACCAACTAACTGGCCATTTTAAAAGCCTATGTTTCTTATACCACTCCTTCCAATTCATACGCCTAACATTGTATTCCAAGAGCTGCTTGAGTTCCGGATATATCCGCGCGGCGTCAAGACCTACACCTTCAAACTTAGTATCGCGGTCAATTTCACAACGCCAAATTAATGTTTCACCATCAACAATAGCCCTTGAGAAATCAGATCTTTGCAGCTTAGCTCCTCCAAATTCTGTACCCTGCAAAAAAGCTCTCACAAAACGAGTTCCTTGAAGATGAGAATATCTAAGATCGACTTTTTGTAATTTAGCTTCCCAAAGCTTGGCACCTTGCAGTTTAGCTCCCTCAAGGCTGGCACCTTGCAGTTTGGCCCTCACAAGGTTAGCACCCTGCAGATTGATTTTCCAAAGGCTGGCACCTTGAAGATTGGCTCCCGCAAGGTTGACACCTTGCAGATTAGCTCCCACAAGGTTAGCACCTTGAATCCAAATTTGTTCATCGGGATTTTTTCGGCGATAATCGTTCCACTCAGTTATATCTTTCTTATCTGAGCATCTTTTGAGCAGTTCATATTGCTTTTTATCACACCGAAGCTCTTCTGAGGATTTATCTTTTTCCTTAGTCATCTTTTTTATCTCTTTCTTTTCTGATACCAAAATATTTGAGATGAATTTTAAATCATATGTTATGTTACCAAGATTTTGCCTAACTGTCATTGATAAAGTCTGTAAAGTTTATCCGGCAATTAGATATTGAAGGAAGCAAAACCTCCGAATAAATTCGGGGGCTATATACAAAAACAATGGATTCCCGCCTGCGCGGGAATGACAATATAGTCGCCGTTCCTGCGACTGCTAAACATTTTTTAGTCTGTGAAAATCCGGGTTAATCTTGTGTTAATCCGTGTCTGATTTTTTGGTGTCCTGTTGGTTTCGATAATTTTCGGATTGAATATCAGATTCGCATACCTGAGACTTCCGTTTCGAAGACCATAGTATCGTCAACAACGCCCTGGACATAAGCAGTAAATTTTCTCGTGCTGAATTTTGTAATCTTGCCCAAAAGATACAGCCTTTTTCCCGGTATCACCTGAGCACGGAACTTGGTCCTATCTATCCCCAGAAATCCTATAAAACCCTTAATACCATAAACCTTCTTTACGAAAAAGCTCAAAAGCTGCGCAGCGGCCTCCACCATAATCACACCCGGCATTACGGGTCTATCGGGAATGTGGCCTCGCACCCAGAATTCGGCTTCAGTCACATCCTTATAACCTAAAACCAGCCGCTGTTCTTTCTCGAACCATAGAACACCATCAAGCTGCTGCATCTCGTAGTTTTGCGGATTGACACTCAAAATCTCCCGCTTATCAAAAACAGGCTCTTTGTTCAGCTCTATTTGTGATAAGTCAAAAAGCAAGGGGGTTGGCATTAATATTCCTCAACAAACAGAAAATACACTAAAGCCCGCACCGGCATCAGCTCTTTCATTTCAAATCAATATCTATCATCTGCGCAGAGTGCACTAATTCCGCATAAATAGGTGAAAATCCAATCAGCCGGCAGAAGCTTTAGATGTTCGATATCGATATAGTATTTAACAACTAATCTCTTTACCCGGCTGATCTGATTTCAAGTATGCGGTTCCGAACGGCCTGTGCAGCCTTTTTTATATCCTGCATCTGCTTGCGGACGCGTGTGCCCGCAGCTTTATTTCCACCCTCTGCCTTGTTGATGTCGGTTTCGATTTCCGCTACCAATGTCTTGAGATTTTCGTACTCTTGCATCTAATATTACCTCCATAAATCGGGTTAAACGTTGATTAAAAATTAACTGCCGGCACAAACTTTGTCAAAGAAAATTGCGTTTTTTTGCAAAAAAAGCAATTTTTTTTTAAAAAAGCTGCGAAACCTTCCAAAAACCGAAAATCCGGCATTTTTGCCTGTTTTTAGGCCAAAAACAGGCCTTTTTTGGCTAAGCTCTGAGCTTCTTGGTCAATTCCGCAATCCTTTTGCCCCTTCGGCTGCACTGGCCCTTGACCCTGCTGTCGGGCTTTCCAACGGATACCGGCCCGTAGTGGTCGCCCTGCGGGTCGCCCTGCACAATCATACCGCTAATCAGCATCGCCTCTATTATTCCCATAACCGTTGTCTCGTTGCCGCCGCCGATATTTGCAGCGCTGGAAAATGCTCCCCCAATTCTGCCGTCAAGCTTGCCGTGAAAGCTGACCGCCTTATCGAACAAATTCTTTAAAGGGCCGGCCATCTGGCCGTAATAAGTCGGCGAGCCCGCAACTATCGCATCGTAACCCAGTAAATCATCGGCTTTGACCTTCTCAACGGGTTTGCAGTCGGTTGACAATCCCGCTTCATTCATTGCCTCGGCTATAATCTCAGCCATTTCCTTCGTATTTCCGCTTCTCGAATAATAAACAACTATTCCTTTTGCCATTTTTTTCGACTCCTTATCTATGTTCCTTGTTCTATTGTGATAGTTCCTGCTCACTGCCCGGCGGCTGCTGATTCTGCACAGGCGGCGGTTGTATTTGCGGCGTCTGGTCTCTGGCATCGATGGCAAACTTGCCGCGTACCTTTTCCAGCAGTTGTGATTTTTTCTGAATATTCCAGACGAGCACTTCCATCGGCGGCCTTTTCATATCCTTAAAGATTATCACGATTCTGCCGAAGCCCATGAGCCTTTCAAGAAAATCCGTCGTATCCACGATGGTATTGTAATCCTCTCTGCCGATATGTTCGCCGGTCTCTGTAGGCCCCTGCTGCAGATTCATATAGTTGGGTGTAATGGTGACATAGTAAAAAAGGCCTTTCACCCAGCAGATAAAAATCACAAACAGGGCTATTAAGGCAACCAAAAAATATCCCGTCGCACTAATCGATAAGCCGAGATGTCTGAACAATTTCAAAAAAGGAACCACCCAGCCGAGAAGGTGCAGCCACAAAAATAAAAACCCTATACCGATTACAGCTATAATCAGCACCTTCACGCTGATTTCGTATTCTTCGACGAGCAGATTCAAAAACACAATCGCCAAAAAGATTCCGCCTACAACAGACGGATTGATAAAATCAAATGTCCCGATATTTTCCTTCAATAACATTAACAGACCCGCCACTATTGCCGCCGTAATGGAAGGCACGTAAAGTATCTTCGTCGTCCAGTTGAAGATAATCAGCCAGTCGTTGATATCGGGGTCGTCTCTGACGGTCTTTTCCATTCGCAGCCTTGTCCTGACGGTTTTTTTAAGGACAAGCCAGGCTATCAGGGCAGCCACCACCACACCGACTGCTATATAAACCGCTATCATCTCATTCGACGTCCACATATCAAAGTCCTCAAAAAATTGGTTTCATTTCCGTTTTTCCAAACCAAATTTAATTCAGCAACATCGCTCAAGGCCAAAATTCCCACCGTTGTCGTACGGGATATTATGGCCGGCGATATCCGCATAGGCAAGTAAAATCCCCTTATTCAGTTGCAAATCGGCGCGTGTTTTCCTTACGGCTCTTTGATCTGTCCAGGGAAAAATAATTTCTAATCCGAGGCCTTTTCATAAATCTCTATCTCTACTATCCGCAGCGTCCCCTTTGCTTCGTTGCCCGCGGTGCCCGCATCATCCTTTTTGCCCGTTATCTCGACGATATTAAAGCCGTCCTCGTCTTTGCTTATCCCCTGAAGCGACACAGCCAAACTCTTACCCTCTACAGGCTCGACGTCTATAGTGACATAACCGAGACTGCGGGCTGTATCACCCTTATAGACTTTCTTATCATCAATGAATATTTGAATTGAATAGCTTATCCTCCGCCAGTTATGCAGTTTCATCACGACCTCACTGACGGTAACAGCTTTTTCGAATTCGTATCGAATCCAGGCCGTTGAAAGCCTGCCGTCGTTCGACCAGCTTGTCATTTCATTATCATCGAAGCTCAAAGATGCCTGGTCGCTGTTGGCACCTGCTGTCACCGATACAATATCAACCGGTATCCGCGAGACTACAAAAGACGCACCCTCAGGTGTCGGCCCACGCTCAAGGTAACAAGGTAGATTAGCATCAGGCATTGTAAGCGAAAGCCCATCAATAACTTCTACCGGTTTCGAGTCTATCTCGACGGACGCTGATTTCAAACCAACAGAGCTTGCAGTAAGTTTAATTTTACCGGCCTGTGTGGTTGACCTGATTAAGACTCGATTCACTCCGCACTCGACGGGCAGCTTTTTTGACAGGATATAATTGTCCGGCCCCTGAGCGATTCCACCCCGCCACTTGGCTGGCCCATCGAGTGAAAATTCAATCATATTCAGTGCCGTCGGGCACCGCCTGCCTTGTGAATCAACTACTTCAACTGTAACCAACGCTAAATCCGCACCATCGGCTTTTAATCCGTCAGGAGCGGTGTTAACAGTAAGACGTAAACCGTCAGGTTCTCCCGCTGTTTTCTTCTCTGCTTCACAAACCCGGTTACCATCAGCGTCGTAACCGACAGCCTGGAGCACTCCCGCTTCCCATTCGACATTTTCGAACGTAAACAAAAACCGATAGCTTTGTTTACCAAAACCAAGTGACTTTCCATTAACAAGCAGTTCAACCTTTTCGGCACTGCTGACCACATATATATTTTTCTTCGTACCTTTTGCGTAATTCCCGTGCCCCATTATATGAATCCTCGGCTGCTCGATATCTACCCAGCCGTCCCACATCACCTGATGCGCAAAAAAGCCGTCCTTTGGAATACGCATCGGGTCAACCTCACCGCTTCGCCGGTAGTTTTCTGCACCGCGATAATGTGTGTTTGTGTCAGAGAAGATAATATTGACCCCGCCTGAGCTAATCCTTTTGCCCGTGCCCGGCCGCTGACTCCAGTAGTCGTACCAGCGAATCACATTTTCGATTGCATGCGAATCCTGATTGCGATTATATTCGCCGGCTGGTTTATCGCGATAAGTAGGGCCATCACCATCTTTATGATAAGGCGGCGAGAATTCATCCCAGTATTTTCGAAGCCCTTCATCACGTGAATACTCCATCGCCCACATCGGCTTGCCGGCGCTCTTATTAATATAGAGCATTTCACCGCCGTACTCGGCAACCTTGCTATCGAGCATTTCGCGAGAACCTATAGCCCTGCCGCCGTGCGGGTCGTACCGGTCTCGCAATTCTTTCAACTCCTGCATATGTTCTTCACTTATAACTTCGTTGCCTCCTTCGTAGAAAATAATGCTCGGATTATTGCGATTATAGATTATCGCATCACGCATAAGCTCGACTCTCTGCTGCCATTGCCTTCCGGCGGCATCTTTTTCCGAATCACCGGCAGGCATCGCCTGCATCAGCCCTACCCTGTCGCAGGATTCTACATCTTGTTTGGACGGTGTAACGTGCATCCAGCGAACAAGGTTACCGTTGCCTTCAACTATCAAGCGATTGCTGAAATCGCTCAGCCACGGCGGCACAGAAAGGCCCACTGCCGGCCATTCATTGCTGCTGCGCTGTGCGTAGCCCTTGACCTGTATCACCCGGTCATTAAGCTTTATCATTCCATCGCCGAATTCTGTCTTGCGAAAACCTGTTCGTGTCCTGACTGTATCGACAGCCTCGCCGTTCACTTTCAATATCGTATAAACATCATAAAGCCGCCCGTATCCCCAGCTCCAGAATTCGAGGTTATCCACGGTTGCACTCGCCCTGACTGTTTTCGTATCACCCGCCGCTATTGTTGTCTGAATACCGCTGAACTCCTTTATTACGTCACCCTTAAAGTCTCTGATAATAACTTTATATTCGAACGACTTATCTGTCGGGTATTCGTTTCTGACCTCGGATTCAGCCGTAATCTGCGCAGTCCCTTCTTTTATATCGAAATCCTGCGCGTAGATATACACACCCGTTGTCCCGAGCATCGAGTAAAGCGGCAACGTCTGATAGAGCCTGTCGGCAACGTGCAGATAAACATTTTTAACAATCCCGCCGTAATTCGCATTGAAGTTCCTGTCGTTCCATTGAAACCTCTGGCCGGTTGACTTCTCTCTGTAATCCCACGAATTGTCTGTACGCACAGCCAGCACATTTACAGCCGGTGCAAAGTTTACAAGCTCAGTGACATCGAAGCCGAAGGCCATTACACCGTTCTCGCTGCTGCCGATAAACCTACCATTAAGAAAAAACTCGCCTGCCTGCCTGATACCCTCGAACTCCAAAAAGACCTTTTGTCCGGTATGTACGGCAGGAATCTTAAAGCTCTTGCGATACCACGCGATACCAGTTGAGAGGTTATGGATATCCAGCTTGAAGGCCTCATCTTCGTTCCACGCATAAGGCAAAGTCACCTCCTTGAAGCCGCTGTCGTCAAAATCAACCGATTCGGCGCCGTTCGGGTCGCCCACTATCACTTTCCAGCCGGCATTGAAGTTGTACTTTATCCTTTTAGCAGATGGCTTATCAGGCTGCACAGCTTCCTGCATACCAACACCAAAATAGAAACCGGTATGAGCAGGCTGATTATAACCAACATTCTGCCACGCAATCCCCAACCTGTATATAGGATCATGCATAAAAGTAGAAAAGCGCCGGTTCGTCGGTATCGTAGTTGTATAGATTCGCAGCTGGTTATTATCGCGCGACCGCCAGATTACTTCTTCCCGCCAGTCACCCAGAATATCCGCACAAAGACAGGGATTGGATTTAGAGCCGTTGTTCCTGCTGCATCGTCGAGCCCTCAATAATATCGTCGTTTCGTTGTTCTCATAATCCCACTTATAAATCCTCGTACCATCAAGAAGCTCTCTGAGCAAATCGTCATCCCACCATACTGCCATATTGCACGACCGCGGCCTGTAACCGATTCGTTCGCCTTTGCAGTTATACAAGTCTCTTGAGCCGTTGGTCCAGCATTCGAAACCCTTATACCGAGGGTCGATATCAATAGCCAGTGCCCGCCCGGTGTCACCCAACGGCAATCCCCATATAACCTCACCTGTAGCGGCATCACGGAGGTTCGCTCCGTTGCTATGACGCGGCATTTCGTGAACCGAAAAAACCTCAAGACCATCCCTTTCCGGGTCGATGTCCGACAGATGCATAGCGTCACCATGTCCCAGGCCTGTCGAATAAAGCCCCCTGCCGTCATCGTCAATCGCACATGCACCATATATTATTTCATCTTTACCATCCCCATCCACGTCACCGACGCTGAGATTATGATTGCCCTGGCCTCTATACTCTCTGTTGCCGGCTGTTCCGTCGTCACTATCAAATGTCCAGATATTAGTCAGTTTGCCGTCCCTGAAATTCCACGCAGCCAGCACCGTCCGTGTATAGTAACCTCTGCACATAACCAGACTCGGCCGCTGGCCGTCAAGATATGCAATCGCTGCCAGAAATCTATCCGCCCTGTTACCGGTCCTGTCACCCCAGCCTTCCACTCTTCCTCTCGGCGGTATATAATCGACCGTCGCAAGCTCACCGCCGGTCAACCCATCAAATACGGTTAAATACTCCGGGCCGTCCAGGATAAAGCCGTCCGAATTGCGATAGTCTGCATCGGCATCGCCTATGACTTTTCCCTTTCCGTCAACCGTCCCGTCAGCAGTCTTGCACGCAACCTCCGCCCGGCCGTCACCATCCAAATCGTACACCATAAACTGAGTATAGTGCGCACCTTCTCGAATATTTTTTCCCAGGTTAATCCTCCAGAGAAAAGTTCCGTCCAGCTTATAAGCCTCGAGTTTTGTCTGGCCCGTTACGCCGCTGCGCGCATTATCATGAGGCCGCATTTCCTGCTTCAGGATAATCTCGTATTCACCGTCACCATCAAGGTCACCAACGGATGCATCGCTCGGCCTACAGCCTTCCGGTGTTTGAATAGCAATTGAGATATATTCTCTTACTGGTGCATTTGCCACCAGCTTAAAGGCGGCACTCGGCTCAAGCTCTTTACCCTCTACTATCGGCCTGACGAAATAAGAGTTTGGCTGATTTGGGTCAGCGCTTTCATCGACAAAGTTCGTTGACTTGATTAAGGGCTCTTTATTGAGTCTGACCGCTTTTGCCTCTGCCGTTGAACGATAGAGATTGAACGCAATATCTTCAGGATCGGTGGCCAGCATTCGCCAGCCGACATATATCTTTCCGCCACCCTGGTTGACAGCAACAACGCCGCGACCAAGATGCTCCATCTGCCGTTCGGCAGATGCGCCGCCGGCAAAAAACATTATCATCACCGCGACGCCGATAAATATTTTTCTATACAATCTTTTCTCCCCCAACGACACCCAAACAGTCTCGCACATAAAAACCACTATTTTTTGTTTTACTACGGACTAATTTTTTGGATAGCCCACAGTTTGTGCCAGGATTATCTTCTGGTCGTCCCGCAGCTTCATTACTTTCGCAAGCGTATCCCTCTCGACATATCCGCGAACAACGGTCGCCAATCCTTCCGACGCACAAAAAAGGTAAACGTTCTGGCTGATAAAACCAGTATCTGTCGCCGAATAAAATACCTTATTCTCCTCTGAGCCGCGCATCCTCGAGAAATCCGCGACAAAGACGAGGTTCAGCGGCGCATCCTTCACAAAAGGCTGAGGCCCCGTCGCCGCACGGATATCTTCTGAAAGAATTGGCTTCAATGCGTTTTCCTTCGCATCGTAAAGATACAAACCGTCTGCAGTGGCAACGTAAACATCTATTTCCTGCATATTCATCGCGGACGGTGCAGTCCGCTTTCCCGAATCCTGACGATTTATACCGAACGCCGCCCAGAGCAGATTCGAAAGCACCTGCTCAGACAACTTCTTACTGCTGTATTCACGCCGAGTCTGTCTTGCCAACAGAGCCTCCATCAAAGGCATGCCGCCTGTCATCTGCGGCTTCGGCAGCTTTATAGCTTTGGCCTGTTCCTGCATCTGCTCCTCGGAGGCTAAAGCCGAGCAAATAACAACAACAGCCAATAACAAACCTGCAAACAAAAACCATCTTGACCTCATAACTTTTCTCCTTAACATTCGATAATCTTTATTGCGGTTATTACGCGACTAACTGAATTGACCTTTCTTTACTTCTCATCACCCAGTTTATTTATCTCGACTGTAAAACCCTCAGGTATTTTATACTCGAAAATCACTTTGTCTATCGTTTTATTTATTACCGCCTTGACAAACTCTATCGTATATAAATCCTTCTCGGTATTTACTGCTGCTATTTTGGACGGCAAATCTATCTGTATATCAATCCAGAAATCAATCGAGACGTAATCTTCGGCGTATTGCGATTCAGGTTTCGGCTTCAGGTTAAGCTGAACAAAGCCACCTGCCTTGGTTGATTTCTGCCCGACAAATTTTATCTCGAAATCCTTTTCAAGCTCTTCGACTTTTGTAAAGCCGATAATCGGAAAGCTTTGCCTTACAAGCTCGAATGCGTCTATCTGCTCACCTTCCTCGGCCTGCTCGTAACGTTTGACCTGCTCGGTTTGATAATCGATATGCGTCAGCCATCTGCCGTCAAATATATATTCGTCTTTATAATCCTGCGGCGCTCCATCATCCTCCTTTAGCGTTTCGAAGTTTATCCTCAGAAGAGATTTGTCCTTTCGCTTTTGATAATACAGCTTGCCCTTACGCAGGCTTTTCGATTCGAATAACGGCTGCTCAAATAAATAGTCTATTTTGCACTGATAGCTCTCAAGCTGTCTCGTTTCGGCACTCAGTCGCTGCAGATAATCAGATGCTAAGTTTTTTTTTACAGTGCCGCCTACCGGACATCGCCAGTCAAAGCCTTCTCGCTGCGTATGCTTGAAGGTATCGGCAATAAATTCCGCCAGCTCAGGGTCGTATTTTTTCAACTCATCCCTTGTATTTACCGTCTCGCCTTTTTCATCGGTAACTTTTCCATTACAATCGAACCAGCTCTGCACTCCTTCTGCAAAATATTCTGTCGCATTCTCAGCCGCCGGCGTACCCTTCCACAATTCCTTGTCCATAGCCTTTTTATAAAGCTCTTCGAGCCGCTTTTTGAATCGCTCATCGACTCTCACAACTCCGTACAGCTCATACTGCTGTTTACTGCGAGAACTGGCCTTTTCAAAATTCGGGTCGGCCGGACGCGACGCAACTATAGTAACGATATCTTTTGCAAATTCCCTGACAAGCACATCCTCACCCTCCTTTGCAGGGTTGAATATCAGAGTTGTATTGCGAAGCTCAGGGACTTTCTCATCTGCAGCGAGAATCACGACCCAAAGGCTGGAATCTATCATCGCCTTTAATATATCGTGCCTGTATGCAAACATACTCCTGATTATCTCATTCGCTCTCAGCATCGCCTCGTCCGATGCCTTTTCTGAGCCGAGTATCGGAAGGCTCCTGCAGTCAACATACTTCGTATAGAACTTATTTGCCTTTAATTTCGCCGGCGGCTTTGTCACCGCAGGCTGCTTTGCCATCGGCTTATACCGCCAGTCCTGCTGCTCGCTAAGCCGGAAAGTTTCTGCTACCAATTTAGCAAGATTGGGGTCATATTCGTAAAGCTCCTCTCGCGTGTTGACATAATTATGGTTCCAGTTGTTCTGACGATTACAGTCAAAATACGACTGAACACCCTCAGCCCAGTATTCAGCCACGTTCGAGCCGGCGTAAGTATCCTTATACAACCCTCTCTTTTTCGCATCACTATAAAGCCGTCTCAGCTTTCTGCCAAAGTCCCTGTCCATTGACCTCAATGTCCTGTCAACGCAATGGCCGCCAAACTCGTGCACCATAATATTCTCATCGTCATAGCGGTCAATCGGCAGGCAAAGCAGATTCTCCTCGCCGAAGCTCGTCATCCTTCCGCCGAAACCCCTCGCTCTCTCATTTGTATATGCTCTTCTTACAGGGTCAGGCTCATAATACTCAGGGACATCGGTAGTCTGTTCCTCAGCAGCAATGATAGTCAGCCGGACATCATCCCTTATCATCATTCGCCGAATATCCTCTCTGCCCGCAAGAAGATGATTCGCTATTTCATTCGCACGCAACAGTGCCCTGTCTTCGAGGTTCTTCGAGCCCATTATCGGTAGCCCGCCGCAACTTATCATCTTCGCATAGAAATTCGGGTCAAGCTCGTACTTTTCTATTATGGACTTCGGGACAGCTATGACCTTGCCTTCGGGTATTTCTTCGATTTCATACTCACTTTTTTGCTCTTCCACGTATTCCTTATTTCTGTCGATATATCTCGAATATCGCCACTCGTCTTTTCCGAGTGTCTCTTCTATAAGTGCCGCAAGGTTCGGGTCGTACGCCTGAAGTTCCTCTCTGGTATTGACGTGGTTATGAATACCGTCCACCTTTCCTCCTCTACCCTCCTTATTGCAATCCCACCAGTCCTGCACTCCTTCCGCCCAGTATTCCGCCGCGTTGCTGCCCGCATAAGTATTTTCCCACAGCCCTCTTTTCCTTGCGTCTCTGTAAAGCCTGCTGAGTTTCCTTCGAAAATCCCGGTCAATTCTGCGCTGGTGATTATCGATACAGTGAGCAAACTCGTGAAGGAATATATTTTCACCGGTATATCTGTCGCCGGGATAGTTAAGAAGGTTTTCCTCACCGCAGCTTGTCAATTTTGGACCACCATAACCTCGCACTCGCCTGTTTTGATACGCCGCCCTCTCCTTATCCTCTATATAGTACTCCGGTATCTGCGAAACCTCTTCTTTTGCACCTATGATAGTTATGCGCGTGCCGCCTTCAGCCATCGACTGCCATATATCAGGCCGATGCGCAAGCGCTTTGCTAATTAAGTACCTTACCTCGTACAACGCCTCATCAGCAACCTTCTCAGAGCTTGTAATTGCGATGCCGTTGGCATCAAGATACTTTTTATAAAACGCATCGAGGTCATACTTTTCAACAATCGATTCCGGCGGCGCCGTTATCTTGTCGCCCTGCTCTTTTTTTAACTCGGTTTCAGCCTGCGTACAGGCCACAAAAAAACAGCCTATAAACATCATCAAAAAAATAACAACGATTCGCTTTTCTGTCTTTCTAAGCATCACTACCACCCTTTTCCCTTGACATAAACATCACTTTTCATTCTGAACAATCTCAAGCACCTGTTCAAGTCTGTCAATTACAAAATCAGCATACATAGCAAATTCCTTCGCTTTTTCGTGGTTATTCAGCAAAACAGCAAAAGAACCTGCGGCTTTAGCGCACATTATATCAAAAAGATAGTCACCCACAACCATACTATCTTTGGGCTCAATTGCGAAATGCTCACATATCTTTTTCACACCGAATTCATCCGGCTTAACAGGGCCTTGTTCTCTTCCCACCACAACGTCGAATTTCAGGCCGTGTTTCTCGGCAACCGCAAAGGCATTAGCCCTTGTATTACGCGTCAATATCCCGATGCCGAGCCCCGCCTGACGAAGAGCCTGCAGTGTTTGCACAGCACCCGGATTGAGTTTTGATTCCTCTACCGCCCTTTGTTCATGGAAACTTAATATCTTTTCAGCCCGGCTTCGCTGTTCCGCAGGCATCTTTGCCATTGCTTCCCAGACCGGCCCGGCATCTTTGGCTAAGCCCATCTCAAGACGAATGGCATCAAAGTCAAAGAACGGCTCGGTTATCGTGCCGTCCAGATCAAATATTACAGCCTTGAATGACATTCATCCCCTCTGCTCGCAGCAGAGCTCATCGGTTTTTTCTTAAAAGCTCGATTAAATACCTCGCAGCCTGGCTCTTAAGTGAATTTTTACGCACAATTATACCTGTAGGCCTTGTGAAATGTTCGTTGGAAAAAGGCAATCCTTTTAATGTCCCGCTCTTAACCTCCTGTATCAATGCAGTTTCAGGCAATATGCTTATTCCGGAATTTATTTCCACCGCCCTTTTGATAGTCTCAATATTATCAAATTCCATTACCGGCCGGACAACAATTCCATAACGCTGAAGAATGCTGTCTATCCAGGAACGCGTGGGAACATCGGCTTCAAAAGCGATAAAGGTTTCGAACTGAATCTTGTGAACATCAATCTCTGATTCCCTGGCAAAAGGATGCTTGGGGCTGCAAACCAGAACCAGAGGCTCATCCTCAAAATCATAAACATCCAGTCTCTTGTCTCGTTTCGGTACGGCTACCAAGCCAACATCAATATTACCCGCTAAGACAAGCTCATAAATCTTGGCTGCATTGAAGTATTCGATATGAACATTTACCTTCGGATACTTTACCATAAATTTTTTCACATATTCCGGCAATGTATGCATACCAATGCTGTAAATTGCCGCCACGTTAATCCTGCTTTCGCCGGATGATTTGAGCGTATTTATCTCGCTTTTTAGCTGCTCGTATCTGTCGATTATATCCCTTGAGGCCCTGTAGAGTAACTGCCCCTCTTTTGTAAGCTCAATCGGCCTTTTTTTGCGGTTAATAAGCTGACAGTTGTGGTTAAGTTCTAATTGGGCAAGCTGCTGAGAAATTGCCGACTGACTTAGAAAATTTTTCTCCGCTGTTTTTGAGAAACTAAGCTGCTCCGCAAGGTCACAGAATATCTTTAACGTTTCGATATGCATTATAAGCCCTCATTATAGTTATTATCATTTTTTAAAACTATTATAATCCGACTAAATACTGTAGCATACCCCATTCAAAGCGAATTTAAGCAATATACTTGGCAATCTATAATATTAGTCCGGCTTATTCTAATAATAAGTTAAGAAAAAGGAAAGTTAAAAACTATTTTTTTTTGGAGACTGTAAATATGCCAACCAATAGCATAATTCAGCAGGTTTATGAAAGGGTTCTGCAGCGCAATCCAGGTGAGCCTGAATTTCACCAGGCTGTAAAAGAGGTCCTTGACTCTCTCGGACCGGTTCTCGAAAAGCATCCCGAATATATAGAGGCAAGCATACTTGAGCGTGTTGTTGAGCCCGAAAGACAGCTAATTTTCAGAGTACCCTGGCAGAACGACCAGGGGCAATCCCAGGTAAACAGAGGATTCAGAATCGAATTCAACAGCGCTCTTGGCCCTTACAAAGGTGGTCTGCGATTCCATCCAAGTGTCAATATAAGCATCATTAAATTTCTCGGCTTCGAGCAGATTTTCAAAAACTCACTTACAGGCTTGATGATGGGCGGCGGTAAAGGCGGCTCCGATTTCGACCCAAAAGGAAAATCCGATAATGAGGTAATGAAATTCTGTCAAAGCTTCATCACCGAGCTGAGCCGGCATATCGGCCCCGACACCGACGTGCCTGCAGGTGACATCGGAGTCGGCGCTCGAGAGATTGGTTTTATGTTCGGCCAGTACAAAAGAATACGCAACGAGTTCACCGGCGTTCTTACAGGTAAAGGGCTCGACTGGGGCGGCTCACTCGTAAGAACAGAAGCCACCGGTTACGGCCTTGTTTACATAATCGAAGAAGCACTCAAAGATGTCGGTAAAAGCATCGACGGCACAACCGCCGTCGTTTCAGGCTCCGGCAATGTCGCTATTTACGCCACCGAGAAAATTCAGCAGCTCGGCGGAAACGTCGTCGCTATGAGCGACTCGAACGGCTTTATTTACGACGCAGACGGCATAAAGCTCGACACCATAAAACAATTGAAAGAAATCGAAAGAAAGAGAATCAAGGAATACGTTTCAACCCACAAAAATGCCAAATACATCGAGGGCTGTCGCGGCGTCTGGGGTATCAAATGTGATATTGCACTGCCTTGTGCAACACAAAACGAGCTTGACGAAGAAGCTGCAAATCAACTGGTCAAAAACGGCTGTATAGCATCCGGCGAAGGTGCCAATATGCCCTGCACGCCGGGGGCGGTAGATGTCTTTCTTAAAAACAAAGTTATCTTCCTGCCCGGCAAAGCCGCAAACGCCGGCGGCGTCGCCGTTTCAGGCCTGGAGATGGCACAGAACAATCAGCGCACCGCCTGGCCTTTCAAAAGAGCTGACGCAGAGCTGAAAAAGATTATGAAAACAATCTACAGCAACAGCAAGCTCGCCGCAGAGATGTACGGCAGGGCCGGGAACTTCGTCGCTGGTGCAAACATCGCAGGATTCGTCAAGGTAGCAAACGCTATGATGGCTCAGGGATTAGTATAAAAAATATTGCTTTACAAAAAAGACGCCTGAAAAACAGGCGTCTTTTTTTTCAAATCTGGTATCAAGAATCACAATTAGATTACTCTATAACCACTATCATGCTCCCAATAAAGCCGCCCCAATCCTCATAAACCTCAAGAGTATATGTCCCCGGCTTGAACGGCCCAAGCACCGCATCGACAGGATTATCACATATGCAGGTACAGGGAAACTCAGCAAACTCTTTTTCGTATATAATAATTTCATCGTCGTTAACATACATTTCAAGCCACAATTCTGTTGGACAGCAATTGGCAACCATCACATCTTCAAAATGAATATAGTTACCTTCGACAGTGACAGTAAACCTTGTCTGGTCTAAATTCCCCACGAAAATCCCCCCTCCACATTTCGTTATTTCATACGTCATTCCCGGCTCGCCAATATACTCGTTAAACCATTCATTGGCAAATATGACATAATCTTCAAAATCAACTTTTCCGTTTCTATCGAGGTCCTCAGCCAGAAGAACCTGCTCGATGGGCCATTTACCGGTGAAAAGCATCAAATCGTTGTAGTCCACATCGCCGTCATCATCCAGATCAGCTATATTGCCGAGGTCTGACAGTGACATACTTGCCTGCGGCGTTCCGCCGTAAGCTCCCATATTTATTCGCTCACCGTGAGGCCACAATTCCGCCGTCCAGTCCGAGTTAGGGTCACCCGCATCGATACACTCACTCGTATTCGTATCTGTCACCCAGCTTTGACTATTCGCATCCCACCTGCCAGCCTGCGATTGCAAACGATAATCTCCATTACAGGGATCCGCAAATAATGGGTCAACATCAATATTGCCTCCACCATCTATACCTATTGTGGTATCCCAGCCTGCACCGCTGCCCCCGCAGCCCTCGATATCACTGTAAGTTATGGAAATACTAGAACCATCTTCATTATTAATTTCATCACCACTATTCCAGAATATACAGTTATTCACATCTACATAACTTGGAAGTTGTTGTTTGAAGTAACCTTGTGTACACGATATTGCACTGCCGTTATTAGCGAAATTTCCCGCCAGTGTGCTGTTAATAAATTGTATATGACTTGTCCCATAGTCATTAGATACCCATAAAACACCACCATGTTGTGCAGTATTGCCATAAAAATTGCAGTTAACAAATACCGGATCACAATCACATATCCAGTTACCCACAGCTCCTCCATAATTTGCCTCGTTCGCGATAAACAGACAACTTGTACATAACGGGCTGCTTTCCTCATTATCTATCGCTCCGCCACTAGGATAAAGTTCAGATAAAGAGGCGATAATATTATTTCGGAAAGTACAGTTAACAATGTCCGGGTGACTTGTATCGTTTTTAATCGCACCTCCACCCCAACGACTCACATTCAAAGCAAACTCACAATCAATCAATTGCGGCTTACAACTATACCGGTTATACATACCTCCACCCTCTCCTGCTGCAAAGTTTCTTATAATTTTACAGTTTATAATTGTTGGCCCCTGTTCTGTGCACCCAAAGTCTACATCCGGCAGGTTTTCGTTATAGACACCCCCACCCCAATAGCGCGGGAGACTTTCACCGTTAGCATTCCCCCCGGTAACGATAAATCCATCAAGCACTGCGCTATTATCTGTTCCCACCGTAGATACCACATGAATGCTGTTTTCCGCCCGTGTCGGCTCATCCGATAAATCGCAAGGGTCACTAAGCTCTACATCATTACCATCCAAATCACCGCTCAGAATTGTTTCATACATTTCAAAATCTCTGGCACCCGGCTCAGGCTCACCGAAACCGGCGTAGCCGCCTTTAACAGTAACACCATTTATCAAATTAAAGCTCACCTCTCTGTCGCCTGTTCCATCAGGATAAATAGAATTACTGTCAGGTTCATATACTCCCTGCGCTACGTGAACCTCAACAGGTTTATTGCAGTAACCGGCAATAGTAAGTGCATCTTGCAGGTGATTGTATGCATCTGCCCAGCTTGAGCCGTTATTTAGACCGTTCGCATCATCATCAACGTAAATACAATTTACTCCTGTATCCTGTGCAACCGCATCGATATCATATTGAAAAGAATCCGGTACTGACGGCCACTGCCTTGTTCCCGTCAGGTGAACTTGGCCTCCCTGAAAAGTCATAAGTAAGTTTATCTCAATTCCTCCCATAGAAGGATTAGTATCTTCGAAGCTGATTGAGAACTCGTTAACCTCGGTACTGACAAGCTGTGTCATCTGAAATACTTCGTTGATATCGTGAGGCCCATAATTGCTGTCATCAGTTGCGATTGCATCTACATAATCGAACTGTGCTGCGTTGGCATCAAAATCGACAGTCACATCGAAATAACCTTCAATAGTAAAAAGCTCATCAATTCCCGCATATCCTCCCGTCTGGCGCAGTGTACTTTGGCTGGGTATAAATATATAATTTTTAGTAACCTGCTCTGCTCCTGATACACCCTGAATAACCATAATTGCCAGAACAAAAATAATCATCCTTTTCATTTTTAATCTCCTTTCATTTCACTCCTTCCGCCGGTGTAATGCCATTATCGCAAAGTCGACGAAATTAAGCTTACAGTCGCCGTTAATATTGCTTGATATACCGAAACCGCTGAAAAAATAACGAATGAAAAAACTGCCCTTCTCATTGCCGTTCTCCTCACGGAAAATACCCAATATCGAGGATATACCACAAAACTGCTATAAAAGCAATCCATTTTTCACATAGTCTGTTTTTTTTATTGCCTTTACAAAAAGCTGTAATACAATCTAAAATTATGGACTTAAATAAAGCAGCACAGCAGCACGCAGAGATGGAAAATTTCTTTTCCGGCGGCTTCGCCGCGAAGGACCCGCAAATCGCCCGCGAAAAAATCGAGCGCGACAAAAGGGCTGAGCAGGCAAAAGGCGAGCTCGATAAACTAAACGAAGAAGTCCATAACTGCCGCAAATGCGACCTCGGCAATCTGCGAACAAATGCCGTTCCCGGCGAGGGCAGCCCAGCCGCTCGGATAATGTTCATCGGCGAAGCACCCGGTGCTGATGAGGACGCGCAGGGCCGGCCGTTTGTCGGCAGAGCCGGCAAGCTGCTCGATAAAATCATCGCTGCGATGAAACTCAAACGCGAAGATGTCTTTATCGGCAATATCCTCAAGTGCCGGCCGCCGGAAAACAGAGACCCAAAAGCAGAAGAAATTTTTAGCTGCCTGCCGTACCTGCAAAGACAAATCGAAATCATTCAGCCGGACATCATTGTCGCACTGGGTGCACACGCAGCAAGAACACTTCTTGAAAATACCAAATCCATCGGCCAGCTAAGAGGCCACATCCACGAATATTATCCCGGCCTGGGCAAGCCCGCGATAAGGCTTTTAGCGACGTATCATCCTGCGTATTTACTGCGCAGCTACACGCATGAGAACCGTATGCGGGTCTGGGAGGATATGAAAAAAGTCCTTGCCGAGCTAGATTTGCCCGTGCCGGAATAAATTTAAACCGACGAAAAATTTGGGCGGGTGCGATAGTTTGTGTATGAGAAATAAAAAGGCCCCCTTACGGAGGCCTTTGGGTTTGCAAGTTTTAAAGCTGATTAGCTGGGTACTACGTTAACAGCACATGGGCCTTTTTTGCCCTCGCCTACCTCGAACTCGACATTCTGACCTTCATCCAAAGATGCGTAGCCTGTAGTCTTTATTTCCGAATGATGGACGAACAAATCAGCGCCGCCGTCATCCGGAGTGATAAAACCAAAACCTTTACTTGCATTGAACCATTTTACTTTTCCTGTACTCACTTTTGTTTCTCCTGAGCCTTTTTACAGGCCAATAAAAATATTATCTCTCACACTGTTTTTGTTGGAGGCTTACTCTTGAGAGATGAAAGGTTAAACCGCCATTTCGCAACATTATAACATAATAATCGGATTATTCACCATATGAAATAAAAATATTTTCTATATACCGCAGCAAAGTTGATAATGCTGCTTTTTGCGCTGAAAACCGAACAAAGCTGGATAAAAGAATTTTCCCGAGAAGAGCTCGAGCTGCCAGTACCGGAATAATTAAGAAGACAGAATACAGAACACAGGAATCAGTGCAAATCCGCGAAATCCGCGGTTAAACTTTGGCTGGTGTAGTGATTCTTCTTTCGAGGTCGGAGAGGGGCGGCCTGCGGCCGAGATAGTTGAGCAGGAGAAAGTTGAGAGTAGAAAAAAAGTATTCCTTTTTATTAATAAAAATTCGTTATTTATACTTTAGCGGGGGTTGTGATACGTCGCTCAAGATCGGATAGTAGAGAATTCATTTTGGGGTCGGCGTTTTTCAAATCGTCGATTTTGCCGCAGGCGTGCATAACAGTTGTATGGTCTCGGCCGCCAAGATGGCCGCCAATCTCCTCCAGGCTGTGACGAGTCAGATTGCGGGCAAGGTACATACAAATCTGACGCGGCAGTGTGATGGACTGGCTGCGCTTCTTGCTCTGCAAATCGGCGAGGCGAACGTCGAAATGGTCGGTAACAACGTCGATAATGTCGCTGATGGAGATGTGCCTGGCTGCGGATTCGAGCTGGCCGTTAAGGGCGGTCTGTGCCAATTCGAGTGTAATTTCCGAGCCGGTAGTCGTAGAAACCGCGTAAATGGCGGTAAGGGCGCCTTCGAGCTCTCTGATATTGGACTGGGCTTTTCTTGCGATGTAGTCTGCGACGGGCTCGGAAATGTCCAGGCCTCTAAGGTGGGCTTTTTTCTGGACGATTGCGACCCTCGTATCGTGGCTGGGCGGGTCGATTCTTGTTACAAGGCCCCAGTTGAGCCGGCTGATAAGACGCTGTTCGAGGCCGGGGATGTCGGCTGGTGCGCGGTCGGCGCTGAGTATTATTTGCCGGCCATTATGATAGAGCGAATTGAAGGTGTGGAAGAATTCCTCCTGGCTCTGCTCGCGCTCACTGAGAAACTGGATATCATCGATGACGAGCATATCAACGGAGCGGAACTGGCTTTGAAAGCCGGCGAGGTTGCCCTGCTCAATTGCGCGGATGAATCGGTTGACGAAATCCTCACAGCTGAGAAGCTGAATTACCATTTTTCCGTTCTTGTCTTTGCTTTCTTTGCAGACTGCGTGCAGCAGGTGTGTTTTACCCAGGCCGGAATTGCCATAAAGGAAAAGCGGATTGTAGGTATTGCCGGGCGACTGGCTGACGGCGACGCAGGATGCGTGGGCGAGGCGATTGCTCGGGCCGACAACGAAATTAGAAAACGTATAATCGGGATGCAGCTTGAGCCGGCCGTCAGTACGCTGAGCCTTTTTAGCAAAACTTGCAGCAGGCGAATATTCAAAATCGACAGTAACAAGATGGCCTGTAACCTGCTGAGCGGCACGAGTAAAACTGCTGCTGCAGTTATCGCGCAGGAACTCGACGGTGGCCCTGTCGGGGCAGGCAATGAGCAGCAGGCCGCCGTCAAAACGGGCTGGTGCAAGCTCGTCGAACCATTTGCGTGCGTTGGCAGGGTCGAGCGCTTTTGCGCGTTCGACTATATCAGCAAAAATTTCCTCAACCGCCTTCGCCGCCAAAACATCTTCCTTCCGTATCAAAGATGCCCACAGACACTTCCGCCGACAAGCATCCCTGCAAAATTTATAAACGCTTTACAATACCGAATTGAAAAACAACATTGGAATCTAACCTTGCTGTCTTGTTTTGTCAAAGGAAAAAAATATGTTTTAAAAATCTTTGCATGCATTTTAATTTGGATAAACCAGGCAAATGTCTTGAAATCCTCGCCGATACCAATATCATTAAGGCTTTGCAGTCAGAAAGCTTACAAAGGTATGCAGAAATGGGAATCTTTACTAAAACGGCACAGTATATAAAGGAGCGATTAGGCAAGACGCGAGATAAAATAAGCAGCTCGCTGACGAGCATAATAAGTCTCGGCAGAAATATTGATGATGAGCTGCTGGACGAGCTGGAGCAAACTCTGATAAGCGACGATATCGGGGTGGAGACTACCGACAAGCTGATAACCGACCTTCGGGACGGCTACAAGAAAAGGCAAATCGAGAAGACCGACGATATTGTGCCGTTTCTGAAAGAGCATATCAAAAGCTACTGGCCTCAAAGAGACAGGCAGCTTCGGCTGTCGCAAAGCCCGCCTACGGTGATTCTGGTTGCCGGCGTGAACGGCTCGGGCAAAACGACGAGCATCGCCAAACTGGGATATATTTTGAGCAGGAACGATAAAAAAGTAATCGTCGCGGCGTGTGATACGTTCAGGGCGGCGGCGGTTGAGCAGTTAACAATCTGGGCGGAAAGAATCGGCGTACAAATAGTAAAACAAAAAAGCGGCTCCGACCCGGCGGCTGTTGCGTTCGATGCCTGTGAGGCTGCAACGGCCAGAGGTGCGGATTTTCTAATACTCGATACGGCGGGCAGGCTGCATACGCAAAAAGACCTAATGCGGGAATTGACAAAAATCAGGGACGTTGTAGCCAAGAAGATTGCCGGAACGCCGAACGAGGTATTATTAGTGCTCGATGCAACGACGGGCCAGAATGCAATCGCACAGGCGAAGATGTTCACCGAAGCTATCGACGTTACGGGGATTTTTTTGGCCAAGCTGGATGGTACCGCCCGCGGAGGGATTGTCATAGCGATAAAGGACCAGCTCGACATACCGGTAAAGTTCGTCGGCCTAGGAGAAAAGCCGGAAGATATAGCCGAGTTCGACCCGGAAAAATTCGTCGAAGCCCTTTTCACATAGAATATTCACAGCAAAGTGAAATGAATAACGAAGGAAAGTTATTAGGTCCGAAAGGTCAAAACAGCAAGAAATAATAAAAAAAGAGCTGTGTATTAGACACAGCTCCTTTTCGAACATTCGAAAAATGTTTTAACTGCACTACTTTGTGCAATTGGGGTCACATTTCTTTTTGCAGCCGTCGTCCTTGCTGTTCGGGTCGCATTTCTTTTTGCTTTTGCAGCAGCCGTCCGAAATTTGTTGCGAAGCAGACTGAGCAAAGAGACAGGTACTTTCTGTTGAAATACACTGCTGGTCACTGTTGTCGGCCGTTGCCGTCGAATTTACAGAAACGGCGGCAACCAAACCAATAATCAGCACAGCAGCAATCGCTGCTAAGACCAATACATACTTAGACTTCATCATAATCGCTCCTTAAAAAATTAATACAAAGTTTACAGATTCGGCCTCTATTTTCCTGTTGTGTCTAATCCCGCCGACAATTTCTTTATAATACAGTAGTAAGCTCGGAAGGGTTCAGAAAATTTCGGTTTAATCTTAAAGAAAAAAAATAAATTTATATCCCTGTTTTCATTAGGAGTATCAGGGGATGTCAATCACCCGACAGCAAAGAGGGAATTCAACCATCAGCCGGCTGAAAATAAAAAAATGATTGACAATTTCAAGTGAACAATATGTTACTATGTGAGTATATATTCACATAGTAATTAATCGAGGATTTATGAAATGGCAGGAAAAAAGAAGCAGTTGCTGTATGAAAAACAATCCTTTGTCTTAAAGGCTCTGGCGCATCCGGTAAGAATTGCCGTCGCCGAATTTCTAAAGGACGGCGAGCAGTGCGTCTGCGATATAGCCCGCTTTGTCGGCTCGGAACGCTCCAACGTTTCAAAACACCTGTTGGTTATGGTTAACGCAGGCATACTGGAGCATCGCAAAGAAGGACTGAAAGTTATCTATAAACTCATCTGTCCCTGCGTACCGGATTTTTTAAGCTGTATTACCGGCGTATTAAAACAGCAGTTAAAAGAAGGCCGCAGACTGCTCAGGGCGGTATAAAGGTGTTTTTTATGTGGCTTAAGAAGAACTGGAAAAAACCGGTACTAATAGCAGGCGTTTTTTTGGTTTTCTATTTTCTGCCAGCTGACTCGCCAAGGTTCGATAATGCATTGGCCGAATCCTTAAAGCTTGCAAAAGACTATGCAAGGGAGCATGTACTTCTGTGTCTTGTGCCCGCTTTTTTCATAGCCGGTGCGATATCGGTATTTTTAAGCAGCGCAGCAGTAATGAAATATCTCGGAGCGGGAGCGAATAAGCTTCTGGCTTATGGGGTCGCTTCCGTTTCAGGCTCGGTTCTTGCCGTTTGCTCCTGCACGGTCCTGCCGCTCTTCGCAGGTATATATAAAATGGGTGCGGGGCTTGGGCCAGCAACAGCGTTTTTGTATTCCGGGCCAGCGATAAATATCCTCGCAATAATCCTGACTGCGAGAGTATTAGGGCTTCAAATCGGAATCGCCAGAGCTGCCGGCGCGATTATATTCAGTATTGTTATAGGCCTGCTGATGCATCTGATATACCGCAAGGAGCAAGTTGCAAAAACAACCAGTCAGACAACAGCGCCCGAGACAGAAAGTGGCCGGCCTTTATGGAAAAATGTAATCTACTTCGCCTCAATGGTCGGCATTCTTGTTTTTGCCAACTGGGCAAAGCCTGCCGGGCAATCCGGAGTGTGGCATACGATATTCTCAATCAAATGGATTGTCACCGGTATATTTGCCTTGATTTTGATTATCTCACTATGGCTGTGGTTTAAGGCAGG
>CAZBMW010000026.1:0-29746 GCA_964493425.1 uncultured Pirellulales bacterium | reverse complement strand
GTTTCAACGGAGAGGGCGGGATTCGCTTCGCGGCTCCTTCGGTGTCGAACCCGCGTAGCAGTGCTTCGCACTGCGCGTGTTCTCATCCCGCCGGCCTCAAAGGGGAAGTTTCAACGGAGAGGGCGGGATTCGAACCCGCGGTGGGAGTTTTTACCCCCACGACGGTTTAGCAAACCGTTGCCTTCAGCCTCTCGGCCACCTCTCCAGGTAACATATAGTAAATTTACACGCTCAGGCTTTATATTGCAACAATATTTGGGCGAAACTGTATTTTTCAATCATGATTTCTGAGGGTTGAAGTTGTGAAAAGGGATTTATATCAGTGGGGTAAATATATAGTCCGGACAATGCCCCGTTTTACAAAACTAACGGTTGAAAAACATTTAATAAATGATAGCAGTTGCTTCTTCGATTTTTTTGATGATTTTAGTTGTGTCGTCAGGCTCTGTTATATAACCGTCAAAGCCTTGTTGATAAAGGGCGGAACATTCCGATTCGCTGAGGTGTTTTGCTATGGCTATAATTTTGATGGTTTGCAGGTCCTTATCATCGCGGATGTTTCTGCATATTTCTTTTGCGTCAATGCCGTCTGCAAGAAGATTTATCAGCATAACGTGAGGCAGAAATTTCTGGGCAACTACCCCGGTCTCGAAATTACTGCTTACAGTTTGTGTGTCGTAATCGGCTTTCGTCTTCAAAAAATCAGATAAAGTCGATGACCGCTCGCCATTATTATCCACTATGAGCACTCGTATTTTGCCGACAAGCAGCGAGTCTGCGGGCATATCGTGCTCTTTCATAAAACGTAATAGCTCGTTGACAGGAATTCTGCGGTCTTTGCTCCCCGGTATTCGATATCCTTTTAGCTGACCATTGTCAAACCATTTTGATACCGTTCTCGGCGCCACGTTGCATATCTTGGCAACGTCACCTGTCGTAAGTACGTTTTTACCTTTCAGCATCTTTTGCAGCCTTCATAATCGAATTTAACCCCATGCTTTACTCTTTTTCGGCTTCAAATTGCCCTTTATTTAGTATAAAAAGCGATTTCGGTTGCCGGACAAGGCAACCATTTCTCTATGTATTTATACGTCCCATAAGCAACAGTAGTTTCAATTAGAAAAAGGAATTTTGTTTTTGAGGTTACCGCCTGCATCCTTTGGCTTTTGAAAATTATATGAGGTGTGGTAGAAAAGTTTTTGATTTATCGGCCTAAAATGATAGAATCCTATTCAAATGTTAACAGGTTGAGAAAAAGCGCTCACTTGCAGAATAATATTTTTATTTTCAAATGGATGTTGTTATGGAAATTTTCCTGTCCCGGCCGGATATCACAGAAGAAGAGGTTGAAGCTGTCTGCTCGGTTCTGCGAAGTCCCGACCTTTCGCTGGGCCCTGTACTGAAAAAGTTCGAAAAATCTTTTGCTGAATATATAGGAAGAAAACACGCTGTCGCCGTCAATAGCGGCACGAGCGGCCTGTTTTTATGTATGCTCGCACTTGGTGTAGGTCCCGATGACGAGGTTATAACAACACCATTTACTTTCGTCGCTTCGACAACTTCTATTATGATGGCTGGCGCAAAACCTGTTTTTGTCGATATAGACCCTGCCACGCTGAATATTGACCCTGCAAAAATAGAGGAAAAGATAACCGGCAAAACAAAAGCTGTCTTGCCCGTCGAAATTTTTGGCAGCCCCGCAGGCTTTGATGATATAATCCGGATTGTCAAAGAACATAATCTGCTTGTTATTGAGGACTGCTGTGAGGCTCTCGGCTCGGCTCTTAACGGCCGAAAAGCAGGCAATTTTGGCGATATGAGCGTCTTTGGTTTCTACCCGAACAAACAGATAACAACCGGGGAAGGGGGGATGATTCTGACCGACCGAGACGGTCTCGCTGATATGTGCATCTCGCTTCGCAACCAGGGCAGGGCGAAAGCTGCAGGATGGCTCGCACACGAAAGACTTGGATTTAACTACCGCTTAAGTGACATAAATTGTGCGCTCGGCCTGGCTCAGCTGAAGCGCATAAATCAAATCAAAGCTAAAAGAAAACAAGTGGCACAATGGTATCAACAGGCCCTTGCTGATGAGAACAGGCTAATCGTACCTGAAGAAAGCGAAAACTGCGACATGAGCTGGTTCGTCTTCGTGGTTCGCCTTAAGGATGATTTTAACTTCCAGCAGCGAAGCAATCTTTTGGAGCATATGACCGCACAGGGCATACAGGTAAGCAACTATTTCCCTCCGGTTCACCTGCAGCCTTTTATAGCGAAAAAATACGGCTGCAAAAAAGGCGATTTTCCCGTAACGGAAGCTGTCAGTGAAAGAACCATAGCCCTGCCTTTTCATAATAACCTGACGAAAGAACAGGTTGGTACTGTCTGTAAAACCCTTAAAAATTGTTTGGATAAAATTTAGCCCGCCATTTCTCAGCACACCTTTTATATATTATACTTTTTATAGAAAAAAGTTTACTCCAGCGGCTGATTAAGGTCTTATAAAAGGCCTTTTAGTTTTTCTTCTTTTTGATATTTCGGAGGCAGGGAGGCCTGCTTTGAAAACTTGATGATAATTGCCTTATGTTTATTTTTGTAAAGGTAATTTATCTTAAATAATCGACCCTGCTAAAAACCCAATGCCGGCTTTCAGGGCCAATAAATAAGGGGGGTCTGGAATGGGTGGTTGGAGAAGTAAATTTATCTGGTTTCTGATTGTTTATTTTCTTGGTTTTGCTACCGCCATTTATTTTTTAGCGCCTGTCTCAGAGGACTATGCTGCCAGTTGTGAGCGGAATAGCTTTGTAGACTCTGTGCTAAAGTCGAACGATTTTGCGATATCCTTGAACACAGGTATGCACAAGTGTGTTGACTTTGTAAAGGAGGCCGCAAAGGATTTAAACAATTTTATTAAACAAAAGGTTAGCAAAACGAGGACCGGCTGATAAATAGCACTCTTCTCTCTTAGTTGCTAACATAATACTCCTCTATGGCCGTGGCTTCTAAACCACGGCCATTTTTTTTCTAAAGTTTGATTATCCAGCTTTTGGGCAGCTTCTGTTCAATAATAGCCCTCGCAAGGTTCACCCATCTTTTACAGCCGTCAAGCACTACCCCGTCACTGCTGGCAACTATCAAATCGGTTTCAATCAGCTCGTAGTCAGGACTTATCGACAACTTAATCTCACAGTCCCAGCTGTTCTCTTCCGCGAGTTTGTTGATAAGAGTCTTCAATCTACCGCTGTTACTAACCGGCTTGTCCAGCAGCCACAGCGATTTTGAAATTTTTGCCTGTTTTAGAAATTCGTTTATAAGCTTGACCGCCGGTATCGTCTCTTCTACTTTGCGGTATGTCCCGTGCAGGCTTGCCAAATCTCGAAAGCATCCGTCCCGGCCGCCAAATATACAGCCGTCGCTCATCGCTGCCTCGATTGTTATTAAACAATTGTATCCATCGACGGCTATTTCTTCGCCTTCTATTTCTGTAATTGAAATTTCCTTCTTTTTTCTCGAATCGAGTTGAGCGTCGGAGCAGCTGCCTCGCATTACTGCCAGTCTTTGTCTTTCTGTAAGTGAAAACCTGTCGCCGACAAGTTTCAACGCCCCCTTATCACCGTAGTCTTTCGTCAAAAGCAGCGAATAATCAGCAAGCGCGCTTCTTATATCTGCGATTTTGCTTGCTGCGAACAGTTTCGCATCTGAAGGGTGAGGCCCTCTATGACTACGCTTGTCAGGCATATTTAATTGACTATTTGCTATTGACTATTTATTATTGTCTGACATGTCTGTCTTATTTTAGAAAGTTAATTGCTTATTATAAATAATGAATAATCAATAATAAATAGTAAATTTCCAATGCCCAGCCATAACTTAGCATACATTAAAATTGATGATTTGGAAATCATCGGATATTCGGTTGCCGGCGAGGAAACCGTCATCGCTATGCCCCAGCTTGACGTCTGTTTTGATATCGGCAAGGCTCCCGACCAGGTTATTGCCATCGACAACTGTTTGCTCACTCACGGCCATATGGACCACGCCGCCGGCATAGCATATTATCTCTCACACCGTCACTTTAACGGCCAGTCTCCGGGCAATGTTCTTATACCCAAGAACCTGTTATCACCACTAAAGCAGTTGCTCGACGCCTGGGGCCTGCTTGATGGCAACAGGATACCTGCCAATATTGTCGGCGTCGGCCCGGGCGACGAATACCAGATAAAACCAAACCTTTTCGCACGAGTCTTTCCCACAAAGCACTGCAAAGGCTCTGTCGGCTACTCGGTTATTGAGAAAAGAAAAAAGCTTAAAGAAAAGTACCTCAAACTTAACAGCAGGCAAATCGTTGAATTAAAGAAGCAGGGCGTCGAAATCGATTATCCCCTTGAGATACCGATTGTAACTTATCTCGGCGACACACAGTATGTCGATTTCTCTCAGCTCGAATACATAAAAAACAGCAAAATCCTTATTGCAGAATGCACCTTTTATGAAGATGAGCACACCGTGCGGGCCGAAGCCGGCAAGCATATGCACATAACTGAATTTGCAAAGCTGCTGAGCGATTTAGACAATGAGCATATAATAGTCACACACGTAACGCACAGAACATCACTGCGTGAAGCCAAAAAAATCCTCAAGCAATCCCTTTCCCCAAAAGTCTATAAAAAAACCACCCTCTTTATGGACAAAACTAAGAAAGCTAATTACTGATTTAAAAACATATTTCCAATAGAGAAACCGAGTGTCTGGGCATTTCAAAATCAAGCGACAATTTGCCGTTAGTGGCATCATATTCTTTTATTGCCTCGAGCAGCTCAAGCTGGCTGGCTTTCTTCAATTGGGCTGATTGCTCTGCTGTAGGCTTCTGAGGGCTGCCCATAGATACCCATTTCGTATAGGCATTGCTGTGAGTTTTGTCTATCCTGTAATGCGTTACTTTTACCCTGGTTATATCTTTCGAAGGAAGTTGAATATCAAGCGTTATCTGGTTCGGCTCTGCATCAATAATATCATCGTGATAATTCCATAAGACGATCTGAACGGTTTCTTTGTTTACCGTCGCAAGGCCGTCTATATCGGGTACTTTCCTGACCTTTTCTTCAATTATTTTTTCTGCTCCTAAAGCACCGCTGCTCGACAGCGGCACGCGTTTGCCTTCGAGCATACTTAGCATCTTGAAACCGTTTAGTACCGGTTTATGTATGCCGTTTGTTGATAGTGTCCGAAAGCCCTCGAAATATTTTTTGCCTTCGAACATAAATGCCCAGGTCAGAACGCCTTTTAGATTCACGCCTGCCTGCTCAGCCAGCTCAAGCGTATGTTTCATCATCGCAACCTCGTATGCGGCATAGTAGCTGCTGTTACGGTAATTGTTGGCAGAATGAACAGTTGATGACAAGGCAGCTAGGCCTTCAGGGTCGCATTCACCTATGATAATCGGCGTATTGCGATACTGCTCGAATTCAGCTACAATCTCGAAGCCCCGCTTATTATTCCTCAGGTTCGCACCCAAATCAACTCTCGGATGACCATTAATCATTGATGTATTTCCCTTTGAATGAAAACCTATGTAATCGAGCCTTGTTCCTTTATTGCCTGTCGCGTAATTGTCACCGGATGAGCAATGTTCGAGGAATCTACGCAGATATCGGCCGGGCTTTCTATATGCAGGGCTTGTTGTATGCGGGCCGCCGAAGACCGCCTTTGGCAGGACGCTATGGAGAGCCTTTTCTGTATAATCGAACAGCTTACAGTATTCCTCGAACGTTCCCTGCCAGTAGAATATATCAGGCTCGTTCCACAGCTCCCATAGCCATTTATTTTCAACTTTGCTGCCGTATCTTTCTTTGCTGTGCTCTGCCCATTTTTTGATTAGCTGCGTCCATTTATCATAATCATTTGGCGGATACGCCCAGCCAGCCCACATATCGGGAGGATATTTGTGTTGATAAGGCTCAGGTTTAACCGAAAGCGCTTTGGGCATAAAACCTATCTCGACGAGAGGCAGGCACCCGTTCTCAGTTATTGCGTCCATAATTTTATCCATTATCGTCCAGTCGTAAACCGGCTCGCCGGCCTCATTTTCAGTATATGCATTTGTCGAGCCCCACTTCAGTGCTGGCGTGCCGTCACCAGTATTAAGCAGGAAATGACACCGTAAATAAACAGTCTCTTTGTTTGAAGCCGAGAGCACCTTCATAAGTTCACCGGCTTGCTGAGTATATGCGAAATTACACTCATCGAAACCGAAGTATGGCCATATGTGTTTTAGCTCCCTGCTCGGCGAGGCTGCATCGATTTTTATCTGAACCGTTTGTGCCTTAGTCTCGGTATTGGTGCAAAAATTTATCAGTAATGTTAAAAGTAATATTGTCCGGCGAATGCCTTTTTTCATATTCTTAATTCTTCCCTTTCTTAAAAAGTCACGCCTCTTTTTCGAATATTCGCTGATACACCTTCTCGTATTCTTCGACCATTTTGTCGATAGTGAAATTGTCTTCGACGTGCTTTCTGCAATCTGCTCTTTGAATCTTATCTATTTTTTCTATTACCTTGACAGCCTCATCGACATCCTTAACGAGGTATCCGGTTTTACCGTCGGCAATTACTTCTCTGCAGCTTCCCAAATCCATCGCAATTACCGGCACACCTGCCGCCATCGATTCAGCCATCACCAGTCCGAACCGCTCCGGTATCGTATTCAAATGTATTACTGCGTAGGCTTCTTTGAGCAACTCGTCTCGCTGCTGCGGATTTACCGGCCCAATAAAATGTATCAGTTTATCATCGACAAAAGGCATCACCTGCTCATCAAAATATTCCTGGTCCTGAATTATCCCCGCGAGTATCAATTCCATTCCGCTTTTTTGTGCAACCTCTATTGCCAGATGATAGCCTTTATCAGGATGAATCCTGCCATAACAGACTAACTTGTCACCAGTCTTTTCCCTGAAGGTTAGATTTGACAAATCAATTCCGTTATAGACCGTCGCAAGGTAGGGCAGCTCACTGTCCCTGTCGGAGTCGCTGATTGAAACATAGTTCGTATCCTTATGTGCACGGTATACCCGCAGTATATCCGGGCTGCTGAATCCGTGTATCGTTGTAAGCATCGGCGGCTTTATTAGATGATGAAAGCCCAGCGGTATATAATCAAAATTATTATGGATAAGGTCGAACTCGTTGGCCATCTCCATAACTTTCGATATATGCAGAACAGTAGAAACCAGCGGTATCTGGCTTTTGTCCTCCTCGTAACCTTTATCAATCCAGCCGACAAGTCGGGCTTTGGTTATTGACTCTTTCGTTGCGAACAGTGTAACGTTCTTGTAGCCGTGTGCCACCAGGCCTTCTGTTATATTGCTCGCTACTGTTTCCCACGCACCGTAAGCCCTTGGCGGTGTCCGCCACGCCACCGGCGACAGAATCCCTATTCGTTTTTCCTTGAGCTCCATTCGTTTTACTTTATTTTTTTCTAATCTCTTCCTTGATTCTCTGGATATGTCCGCGTCCCATACCCTTAACTTCGCAGCCGAGCTCGAAGTATTTGCGTATCTGCTCGTCTTTTAGTATCCCGAAGCAGTCTATCACTGCAACCGGTCTGCCTGCGCTTTCGACGATTTTCTCGGGCTCAAGTTTCAAATAAGGTTCGTGCGGAACTGCCAGAACTATCGCATCTGCTCCCGAGACCATCTTCGCCAAATCCTTTTTGACACGTATATCTTTTAGCTTATCCTGATTGCGGAAAAACCTTGATTTCGAATGGCCCGGCGCGGGGTACACATCCTGTTTCTCAAGCTCGTACCAGTGCTCGACATACGGGTCGTGCACAGCCACATCAGCTCTCATCTCTGTCAGTTTCCTTACCACTATCTCTGAGCCGCTGTAACGCGTGTCCCCGACATCCTGCCGGTAACTTGCACCGCATAAAACTATCTTTGCCCCTGCTACCTGCCTTCCCATATTTCGCAGTGCGTCTCTTGTCAATTCGGCAGCATGAAGGCCGCGTGTATCGTTAATGTCGATTGCCATCGGTGTTATCTTGAATATCTCGTCGCTGAAGCCGAGAATATGCTTATACGCCCAATATCCAAGGCCGCCGTCCTTCGGCAGACAGTATCCGCCTATGCCGGGACCGGGAAATATCATATTGCTATGTGTGGGACGGACCTTAATCGCTTTTATCACCTTGAGCAAATCCACGCCGTTACGCTCAGCGAACCTGCTCCACTCATCAAGAAACGCTAATATAGTTGCCCTGTAGGAGTTCTCGACAATCTTTGTGGTCTCGGACTCGATAGGGCGGTCCATTACAGTTAAGGGATATTCTTTCGTGTTGAGCACTTCGTGCAAAAATTTCTCAACTCGCTCTCGCGCCTCTACATTACATCCTGAGCACACACGCCAGAAGTCCCTTATCGACGAGACGTAGTGTCTGCCCGGCATAACTCGCTCGAAGCTGTGTGCGAGCAGTGGCTCACTGTCGATGCCTCTTTGTCTGAATGCTTTTTTCATTATGGGCCAGGCGACGAATTCCGTCGTCCCCGGTGCGACGGTCGTCTCTATCAATGTCAGGCAGTGCGGGCCGACTTTCTCTGCTATGGTTTTTATTGTCGCCTCGAGCGCACCCATTTCAACTTTGCCGCTGCGCATATTTCCGAGGTCATTTTTCGTATAATCGCACTGCACATCTACAACAACGCAATCCGCCAGCTTCAGGCAGTCGTTATTATAAGTGCCGACCAGAGTCTTTTTTTCGAGCACACATCTTTTAATCATCGGCTCGACTTCCGGGTCTTCGGCCTTGACCGGCGACTCGCCGCGGTTAAGCATTGGTATCTTCCAGTAGCTGCGAACGCTCGGCCGCTGACAACCGATGACGAATTTGCATGGCTTGCCGCTTTTTTTATCGACGGTATCGGCGATTATCGCTGCCATCACCGCACCGACAAAGCCCACACCCATAACGACGACGATTTCTTTTCCTTCGCTGCGTGCGGCTTTTACAAGTGCTTCTATGCGATTGAATTCTTTCTCGTATTGTTCTTTTTTCGGCAGTTCAAGAATTTCCCCCGATGGGCTAACAGAATTTTCATTCATTATTTACTCCTTGATTTACAATAAATTTGCCGTAAATTTTAACGCGCCCGGCAGGACTCGAACCTGCAACCTTCGGATTCGAAGTCCGCGACTCTATCCAATTGAGCTACGGGCGCACGAACCAGAAACCTGAAGTTTAATCTTTTTTTTCGATTTTTGCAACTTCTTTAAAAGGCTTAAAAAATCTGTTTAGGCAATACCACCTGTTTAGTTAATAAAAAAAATTGACTTTTATAGCAAAGACATTAATCTCAATAAGCAGTTAATAGGTTGTAGCTGAATATAAATAGTTACCTGAGGCTGGTCCTGTTTTGAAGTCTGGAGGAAAAAACAAGCTAAAACTTGAACCCGGTACGAGACTCGGAAAGTATCGGCTATGCAAACGCCTTGGCTCAGGCGGCTCCTGTGAGGTCTGGCAGGCAAGAGATGCCGTTGAGGGTATCTGGGTCGCTCTGAAAATACCTCTCAATGATGTTAACGGCCGAAGAAAAAACGACCTGCTCCTGCGTGAAATAAGAGCAGTCTCCAAGCTCAGGCATCCGAATATCCTGTCCGTCAAGAACGCCGACATAATTAAAGGATATGCCGTCCTCGCAACGAAGCTATCGGCAAGAACTCTCGATGACTGTTCGAAACCGATGTCTGTACGTTCTATAACTTCGGTAGTCTTACAGGTGCTTGAAGGCCTCGCCTTTGCACACAAAAATAAAATAGTTCACTGTGATGTTACACCATCGAATATTTTTTTATTTCATAACAAAAAAGCTGCTCTCGGTGATTTCGGAATTGCCATCAAACGCAAGGGCAGAATCAGGACCATTGATGATTTCGGCACCCCAGGCTATGTCGCTCCTGAGCAGGCTTACGGCTATCCGACTTATATGAGCGACTGTTTCGCCGTCGCTATAATCCTCTACGAATATATTACCGGCGTCCTGCCGAAATGGCCTTTCACCTGGAAAAAAATCGACGAGAAAAGACTCACAAAGAGAGTCAGCAAATCTTACACTCTTTTTATTAAAAGGGCACTTTCTGTTGACCCGAAAAAACGTTTTCAAAACGCCGAAAAAATGCTCATCGCCTTAAAAGAAGCACTGCCGAAGAGCCTCAAAAAGGCTTTACAGCCGGACTCAGAAATAAAACTGCCTGACTGGCAAAAGCTGCGTAGAATCGCTTTTAGGAAAAAATATGGAAAAGTCTTTCAAAACCTTTACAGGTGCCTCGATTGTGACCAGTTGATAGACGAGTCTATGCTCATCTGTCCCAACTGCGGTTCTTCCAAAAATCGTTTTGATGCAATTTCTCATTTCAATTATATCTGTCCCGATTGTCACAGAGGGATCCTGCCGGAGTGGCGTTTCTGTCCATGGTGTTATGGCCCCGGTTTTCATTCACCTCACAAGCATAAAACAAAGGGTGTTCGTTACCATTCTTACTGCCGGTATTGCGGCGGCAAACTTATGCGCTTTATGCGTTATTGTCCCTGGTGTCACAGGAAGGTAAAAAAAACCTGGCATGTCAAGCCTTTCCCTGAGGTCTGCTCTAAGTGCTCCTGGCCGGTCGATACCGAGTTCTTCAGCTATTGTCCCTGGTGTAAACAGCGACTCTTATCATAAAAAAATTAGCTGCAACCAATTGCTGGTTACAGCTAATTTCATTTTGTTTAAATCTTAAAGCAGGGCGTTCGACTTATTTGGCTTCACTCTTTTTGGTATCTGTTTTCGGCTCTTCCTGCGGACGCTCGAATTCGAAGTTCTTGCTTTTCGCCTGCTTGCGAATCGTTTCAATCACCGCAGAGCCTAATGTATCACCTTCTTTTTGTAGCTTCTTCATCTCTGCTGCTACGTACTTTTTTCTTTCCGCGTTTAATTTTTGAATCTGCTCCTGAATCTCTGCTCGCTTTTTTGATTGTTGAATGACATATTCTTTTCTTTCGGATTCGCTCATTGTCTGCATATTTTCCGGCAGCTCTATGTCCTTAAGCTCTTCGATTTTCACCTTATTATTATTTACAGCGTCCACCAGGTCCCAGCCGGCATTTACGTAGTTAGCCGATGACTTAGCAACCGCTCGTTGAACAGCAGCCTCCGCCGACAGAACCGTTGCGTTTTTGTCCTGCGCCTCTTGCCTTGTTTGGAACTCGAAACCTTTTGCACCGTAAGCGATATATGTCTCATTCAGCCTTGAATTCAGAGCTGTGATTTGTTGGTCCTGCGGCGCAGCTATATGAACAATCGCGCGGTTATGGTCGATATTCAGAAACCTGCCGTCGGCAAGCACCGCACCATCCTTCCATTTGCCTTCGATACCTTCGCTTTCTGAGCCGCAGTGAATTGTATTAACGATTATGCCTTTCTCAATCGCCGCCTTGCAGCTTTCTTTGTAATCGACATTGCCCTGTGTAAAAGGCTCATTACCCGCAATAAAAATCACCTTCAAATCCTCCGCTCTGTCGCTCCATTTCAGCTTTTCAACCGCATCTTTTATCACCCAGCCGCAATATTCGTCACCGCCGTTTGTCTTCAATGCAAAAAGCTCTTCCGATATCTTATCAAGGTCCGTCGTGAAAGGTACTATCAGCCTGACGAAACCATCTTCAGATGGGACTGTGCTTTTGCCGTACTCGAACAACGCCACCTGAACCTGCGGTGCAGTGCCGTCCTTTCTCGCATAGATAAACTCGTTGACTATCGCCCACAGCTCGCCTCTTGCTTGGTCGATTAGACCTGACATACTGCCGCTCGTATCCAGCAGTATCGCCATCTGCACGACGGGCTTTCGGTTTATTGTATTGGAATTAACAATTGTCTTGTCCATACCCGCTTGTTCGGCTGCCTTTACATTGATGCAAACAACCGTCAGAATAATCAAACTTAAAATCATTCTCAACTTTCTCATTTCTTGTCTCCTTAATTCTGTGTCATTTTTACTTTGGCATCTTTACCAGAATAATCTGGCCGTCAACTGATAATACAACATCGCCTCGCAGAGCAATACTGCCCTGACGGTTTTCCCTGGCTAATCTCTCGGCAAGCTCGAAAAATTCCTTACTGCCGAATTCAATTGTCTTGTCCGGCTTAATATCTTTTTCCTTGTCAACTATAATGCTGTCTACCCACTGGTTGTTCCTGTTATAGAATGCACGGTCGTTTATCTGCTGAACGTTTGTTATCCTTACCCGCTGCATATCTTCATCGAGATATACATTGCCGTAATTCGGCGTAGTCGCCAGTTTTTGTCCGGCTATGTTATAACTTTGACTTACTGCTCCTTTGCCTGCTCGCACGCGCATCGCACGGTTTTCGAGTCCTCTTACGGCCTCCCCTAAGACTAATTCTCTGTCGCTTAGCTCCGTTCCTTCTCTTGCAAGAAAGGCAGTGTATTCCGTCAGTATCCCGAACTCAGTTGACAGCCTGACAATTTCGTCCACCAGTTCTTTTATCTTCGGCTCATCTGTCGATGCCCCCGGCTCTGCTCCCATCTGCCTGATAACATCTATAAGCTCTGCTATCTTTCTGCTCGCCCACAGCCGGGCTACAAAACCGTTTTTGACATCAGCCTTGTCAAATTCGAAAGTAAACTTAAAAGTTTTCTCTTTGCCTAAGTAATTACCCTTTATTCTGAATTGTATCGGCTCATCACCGACGTACTGGCCTAAAAGTATAAGCTTATCGCCTTCGAACATATCTGGCAGCTTGGCCGGCAGCACATCACGCACACGTCCCATCGCCTGCCCGCCATTTTTATTGAGGACCTCAATCTCAGGCTCTGCCAGAATCGGCCCCGAAAGGCTCTTAAATACCTTACCGACCTTTACTTCCACGTCTTCTTTGGGCTGAACAAATTCCGCCTTCGCCCTCGATTCCTCTGCAATCTTTTCCAGCAGGGGGGCATTGACATCGAAGCCGACGCCGAACGTAAAAACTCTTCTTTTATATGGATTCGTTTTCGTCGCCAGTTCGCGAATCCCTATCTCCGAAGTATTGCCTACCGTCGGCAAACCGTCCGTCAAAAATAATACTATCGGCAGATACCCCTCAATAGGCTTTTGTTCGAGAGCAGTTTTGAGTGCATCGTAGATATTTGTTCCGCCTGTCGCTGTAATGCCATCGATATATTTTTGTGCTGCCTGCTCGGTCTCTCTGCTCTTTTTTACCGCACTTTTGGAAAATGACTCGACCGTATTGCTGTAGATGATGGCATTAAATGCCTCGCCTTCTTCTAATCCGGATATAATCTGCAGCGCCGCCTCTTTCACCTGCTCGATTTTTTCTCCGCGCATACTGCCCGAGCGGTCTATTACCATTGTCACCTCGCGTTTGATTGTATTTTCCTGTTTCGATATGTCCGCAGGCAGTCCCGCAAATAAAAGAAAGTATCCGCCGCCAACCTTTTTGTCCGGGTATGCGAACATCGAAGCCGTCACTCCATTTTTCTCTAACAGGTATGAAAGCCGAAACGGCCCGGGCTGCTTTTCAGCCTCCGCCTCGATTTTTACCGATACTTCCGTCTCGCTCACCCTGTGCATATATACCTTATGGCTGGCCGAATACACAGCCGATATCGGGCTTTTGGATTTGATGTCGGCTGTGATTTTCCACGGCACGGAGTATTCGAGTGACTCTGTCCTCGGCAGAACATAATCCACACGGTTTAAATCACTTTCGAGAAGATGTTCGTACGTCAGGCGAACCTTTTGTTTGCCTCTCGGCTCGACTGGGAAAACGCTCGATTGTATCAGGTTATAGCCGATGAATTCCGCCAGTGCTGGGTCTCGAATCTTCGCAACGAGCCTTTCATATATTCTTTTTGCCTCTTCTTTAGGCAGGACCTTAGCCGTTATCATTCCTCCAGGCCCGTCGTATGCAAAGCCTCTGACCACTGCTCCGTCCGGCACGGGTAAGACCAGCTCGGCTTCCTGTCTTCTGTTTGTTTTATTTTCCAGCCGAATCTCTATTGTCGTCGTTGCCGTCTGCTCTAATATATCGATTTTGACTTCGACTTCTGTTATTTCTATGGCCCTGTGACAATTAGGCGGCACGAATGCCGTTGCTCTGCTCTGCGGAATAATTACATTTTCTGCAGGTTCTCTTACTCTGATATGTTCTATTGCAAAAACCTGCCCGCTGATAATGATTGTCGATAAAACTGCAATTACACAAACGCCTGCTTTCGAATATCTACTCATTTTCTCATCTCCTAAATTTTTGATTTCCAATTATTTTTTCCTTTTTCCTTTTTCCTTTTTACCTGTCATCTCTCTATATAATATAACGCATAAACGCCTCTTGGTTTTGTAAATAGTATGTAAAAAACCGAACTCAATAATTTTGCTTGAATTTGGAAGCTTTTATAATGTGAGGAATGATTTCTGCAGGTAGGGCAGACGTCTTTATATTTTGGCTGCGAGGGCGACTCTGAATATCGAGCCGGTCGGCTTGGCGTTTAATATCTCCACAAAGCCGTTATGTGCCTCGGCAAATTTCTTCACAAGGGCCAGCCCCAGTCCCGTACCTGCAGTCTCACGCGTATCTTCAGAGCCTATTCGGTAGAACTCCTCGAAGATTTTTTTCCTTTGTTTGTGCGGCACTCCCGGCCCGTGGTCCTCAACGTCGATTATCACAAAGCCTTCTTTAGAGTATGTGCTGACAAGGATTGTTTTATCCTCTGCATCCTTTGCATATTTTATCGCATTATCCAGCAGGTTCACGACTATCTGTGTCACCGCATCACCGTCGAAGCTGACCTGCCCGGCCTCGCCGGCCTTGGTTATTATGCTGAAACCTTTTTGCTCCGCATAAGGTCTCATCATTTCGACAACCGAACTAACGCACTCGTTAATGTCACCGAGCTTGAACGAATACTTCTTTCGCTTCTTTTGTATCCTCGAAAAATCGAGCACGTTTTCTATCAGCCGGCTCAGCCGCTCGCTTTCCTGCTGCATATTCTTATAATATTCGGTGCGCTTCTCATCGCTTTTGACCCAGCCTTTCTCAAGCATCTCCGAGTACATCCTGATACTCGTCAGGGGCGTCCGCAGCTCATGCGATACTGCCGATATGAAATCGTCTTTCTTCTCCGCCAGTTTAAGCTGCGCCCTGGCGTTCCGCCACAGGCTCAATAAGCCGAATGTCACCGCGATAAATACTATCCCAACCGTCCCGAAGTACCAGTTATAGAGCCTGCTAATATCTCTTTCAATCCAGCCGGGTATCAATTCCATCAGGTTCAGTGCAATCTCTCCGAACCCGAAATCCAGCACCGCTGTGTACGCAGCCTGCGGTTCAATTCTTCGCGAAAGAACAAAATCCATACCTTCACGCATAAACTGCCTCGAGGATTTTGTAATCTCCTCGATTAATCTTTGCTCCTGAAACTTAAATCCCTGCAGAAAGTGTTTATCTTCTATCTGTATATGTCTCAGATAAAACACCTGCCCGCCGAATATCGACCCCGTACTGTCACCGCCGCCGACTACGACCGGCACGAACGGCTCAATCATTATCTGCACTGTATCGGATTCTATCGAATCTTCTTTTTCTTGTGCAGGCTGCTTTGTCGCCTCTTCTTTACCTCGTATCGAATCTCCATTCTGAATTTCTGGGACACTTGTTTTTGCATTTATTCCTAAATTCAACTGTTCGGGCTGATTTTCTAAAAGTAATCTCGCTGCAGCTTCTTGTTCTTTTTTATCTGGTGTCGCTCCGGCTTGAGTATGAGGTGTCCCGTAATCGCCTAGCTTTCCTTCGACTTGTTGCTGTTCTCTTGCCACGTTCAGCATTATATTCTCATCTGCCAGTTTGCGGCTTTTTGTCAGCACCTGGGCCCTTCGGGACTGTTGCTGAAGACTCTCTATTGGTTGATAAGCGACCTGTTGAGTTTGTTCTTCTGATTGGCTGATGTCCTTCTGGGACGTCGGTTCTGGTGAAGAAACCGAACTTACAAAAGCTCCACCTGCTATACCGGCTTCTCTTTCTGAAAATTGCTGCCCATCGACAATCAACTTGCCGTTCACAAGCCTTTCTCTTTTTAAAACCGGAACTACATTTTGCCTGACGTTGTTAATATTAGATGTGTTTTCAGCGAACAGGTTTTGTTTTAGCGTACCTTTTTGTTGAGGCTCAGCCAGTTCATCATTGGGCGTTGTTATATTGCCTTCAGGGCCGATTTGAAAGTATCCGTATGCAAAATCATTTTCCATAACTCCTGCAAGCGGCGAACGCATTATCGTTGTTTGCCGGTAACCGGTGACAAATGAATCTTCGGGAAGGTAATAAACCTGATAATCCGTATAAGGCCGGTTTTCCTCCGCGTGTATAAAATCATCGAGCTTGCGCTTGACGTCGCTTCTGACCTGCTCGGCGACCTCTGCAAACTGTCCTTTTCGTTTACCTTCAAGACCTTCCGCCCATTTCTCAACCGCGAAAAAGCCCAGTACAACCATCCCGGCCAGCGCTGCAAATATTATCAACGATAATATTATTAATCGCTTATACATAATGTTCTACTTTCAACCTTTTTCTCTCTCATAAACATATCCGGCTCCGCGAACCGTCTTGATTATTCGCGGCTCGCCCGTATCTTCTTCAATCTTGCCGCGTAGTTTCGCTATATGCATATCGACCGTTCTTGTCCCTAAATCGCTGAAGTTATCATCCCATACCTGTTCATACAATTCTTTTCTGTCAATGACTCTGTTCGGATTAGCTGCAAAGTATTGAATGATTTGTGCCTCGCGTTTACTTATCTCGATTTTCTTTTTATCTCGTTTGCATTTTAATTTCGACATATCTATTTGCCAGCCTCCGAAATCGAAGCTCGTTCCCACGGCCCGGCCGGGAAGGGTACGTCTCAACACCGCATTTATCCTCGAAAGAAGCTCCTCGAGCGAGAGGGGCTTTGTTATGTAATCGTCTGCTCCCATGTCGAGACCTGCAATTTTTTCTTTTTCCTGTCCCTTGGCTGTAACCATTAATATTGGCGTCTGCAGGCCGTCCCGACGCCATTGTCGGCATAGTTGTTCGCCGCTTATCTTCGGCAGCATCAAATCCAGAAGTATCAAATCGAATCTCTTCTCTTTTACTATGCGCTCTGCCTGCAGACCGTCTTCTGCTGTGCTCACCGAAAAGCCCTTGAACTCAAGAAAATCCGCCAGCCCTTCCCTGATGCTCTTTTCATCCTCAACAATAAGAATGTTTGTTTTTTTATCACTCATTTTTAGTTTCCTGTACTTTAAATATTATACTCTGAACCCTACTTATATTATAGTCTATATTGCAGTCACAAGTTTGTAAATTATTTGTAAAAACCATTCACCAACATTTTACATCCATTTTACTTCTGAATCCACGTCGAATAACGTATAGTATATTTAGAAAAATTTTGTCACTTATTTTTAGGAGAGTAAAAATGAAACACAAAACGAAAATCACCGCTTTTATTATTACACTTTTGACAGTATGTCCCCTTGCTGTTTCAGCGGATTTCGAAACTGAGGGTGTAATCTCGAAAGTCACCGTCTATCGAGGCCAGGCTCTTGTAACTCGGGACTTGAAAGTTGACCTGCCCGCCGGCTCATCGCAAATCATCGTCACGAATCTTCCTTCCCAAATAATACCCGACAGTATTTACGCACAAACTTCCGGTAACGTGAAAGTCCTTAGCGTAAGATACAGGGAAAAAGCTGTCAAAGAGGACACTCGCGAGGAGGTCAAAAAGCTCGATAGCAAAATCGAGAGCCTGAAAAGAGAAATTCACCATACCGAAAGAAAGAAAGGCCACCTCGATAGTCAGTGGGATATGTTTGTAAAACTTCGTCAGTTTGTTGCCGACGCGAAGCAAATCGATACCGGCAGGGGCCTGCTGCAGTTCGAACCGATTAAAAATCTCGCAGAGTTCATCCTCGAAAAGGCCGATGTTTACATCGAAAAAACTCTTGCTTTTGAAGATGAAATTAACGATATGAAAAAAGAGCTCGGCCTGCTCGAAAGAAAACTTGCCGAGCTTACAGCCGGCTCATCGAAAACCAGAAGGCAGGCTGTCGTTTATATTTCTTCTGCTGATGCCAAAAAAGCTGCAATCGAATTAAATTATCTCGTCGACAATGCAAACTGGAACCAGCTTTATAACCTGCGTGCAAATCCTGATAATTCAGCCGTTACAATTGAGTATAACGCCGTAATAAATCAAATCTCCGGCGAAGACTGGGACAATGTCACCCTAACTCTCTCGACAGCCGAGCCTGCTATGGTTGCCGAGCCTCCCGTACTTGAGCCGATGATGGTCGCTCTTTTCCAGCCTGTACCCGGCCAGCAGCAAAGCGGTCCAATGCCGCAATTAGACATTAAACAAATGCAGGAGCGGGAAAACCTGAGAAGAAGAAGCATATCAAAAGGAATACAAGTTAGTGGCGAACTTAACACCTATGCAACACAGACCCAGATTATGGTAATGAATGCCCCTGTGAGACAAATCGAGGAGTATCAGCAGCGGCTGGAGCAAATTGCAAGGATTGAAGGTGTCTCTGTCACTTATAATTTGCCCGGTCTGATGACACTGCCGAGCAGAAACGACCGCCAGCTCGTAAGCATCGCATCGGTATCAGCGAAGGCTGATTTTACTCTTCTCGCATCGCCGCTTCTTACCGACTATGTCTATCTGCAGGCCGAGCTCTTAAACGACAGTGACACCGTCCTTCTGCCCGGCCCTGCATCTATGTTCTGTGACGGCCGGTTCGTCGGGCAGGCAAATATTCCGCTTGTTACTATCGGCGAAAAATTTACTGCCGGTTTCGGCATCGATTCACAAATCCAGGTCAAGCACGAGCTTGAGAGCAAAAAAACCAAGGTACAGGGCGGTAACCGTATCGACACTTATAATTACCGTATAGCGCTCAATAATTTCAAGGATACGCCTGCAAGAATTTGCTTGCTTGACCGGTTGCCTTACTCGCAGAACTCTTCAATCAAGATTGACCTGACAGGAACATCAATACCGCTGAGTGAAGATGCAGAATATGTCCGAACCCTGAAGAAAAAGGGCCTGCTCCGCTGGGACCTCGAGCTCGAACCGAATACTATCGACGAAGATGCAACAATTGTAACTTACTCATTTACAACCGAGTACGACAGGAATATGAGCCTTACAACCGTTCAACAATAAACGATACGAAATATTCCTCCGCGGACAGAGGTTTGCTGAATTTTGCAAACCTCTGTCCGGTTAAATCCACAGAAAACTAAGGTGAAAAAAATGGAAGCGAAAACGATTATCAAGCTGCTCGCATTGTTCGTTTTTAGTTTACTTGCTGATAAAATAAATCCCGTGCCGCTTTCTTATGGCCACACCGACGCCGACTATGCACAGCATATAAAAAAATTGAAAACGAAAATCCCTGATAGCAACTTTTCGATCGTTCTGGCAAAACCGTTTGTTGTTATTGGCGATGAGTCGGCTTCTATGGTAAAGTACCGCGCCGAAAAAACCGTAAATTGGGCTGTCGCTCAACTTAAAGCCGACTACTTTGAAAATGACCCCTGCTCGATTATCGATATCTGGCTTTTTGATGGTGAAAAGAGCTACCGCAAATATACAAGGCAAATTTTCAACGATGCTCCGACAACGCCTTTCGGCTATTTTTCGGATGTGCACAACTCTCTTATTATGAACATCGCTACCGGCGGCGGAACGCTCGTCCACGAAATCGTGCACCCATTCGTAGCAGCGAATTTTCCCGATTGTCCTGCCTGGTTCAATGAAGGCCTGGCATCATTATATGAGCAGAGCTGCGAAAGGAATGGAAAAATCTTGGGACTGACAAACTGGCGGCTGAAAGGCTTAAAAGAAAAGATAAAAGATGGCACACTGCCGAGCTTTAAGGAATTAACGCATACGACGACGTTCGAATTTTATCGTGGATGTGCCGGCGGTGATAACTACGCGCAGGCAAGGTATCTGTGTTACTACCTGCAGGAGAAAAATCTGCTTCGAAAATTCTATCACGAATTCAAATCGCAAAGCAAAAACGACCCGACGGGATATAGGACACTGCTTAAAGTGCTCAAAATCGATGACATAAACAAGTTTGAAAGCGACTGGCAAAAGTGGGTAATGAAACTGACATTTCCATAAAAACGAGGGTCAATTTCTGCTCGCAGATTTCAAAGGCGCAAAAGCTGATGACGGAAAACTGACGACAAACGGCTGATGGCAGATAAGTAGCGCATTATGGAAAAAGTTTGCAGCGAGGTTCAAATAAAGTCGCCGTAACGGCGAGGATAAAATAAAAATCCTCACAGTGACAGAAGATTAGATAAAATCATTCCGTTATTTTGTAAACGGTGTCGGTCTTTCGGACACGGTCGGGGACCTTGACGCCGACGGAGTCACCGGCTTTCGCTTCTTGGACGTTCTGGTTCTCGATCTGCATCGATTCAACGACAACTTCGAGGTCGGTAGTATGGCCCTTAAAGTGGATTTTGTCGCCGACCTTCAAAGGTGCGGTTAATTCGATGGCGGCAACGACCGGATGGGCAAAAAAGTCCGACACTTTTCCTATTTCCTGCTCCTGCATTTCTATACCTCCTTATATAAAACAAGATTATTTTGTAAATTTTAGAAACTCCGTTATTAGATTCTTAGTAATAGGACCCGGCTGGGAGTTCCCTATCGTTCCGTCGTCAAATTTTATTACCGGTATTATATCCTTAGTGGTGACGGTAAGGAAGAGCTCATCTGCATTTTTTGCTTCATCTGGTGTTAAGGATTTTTCAGTTACCTTGAGGTTAAGTTTTTCGGCGGCTTTTATGGCATACTGGCGCGTGATGGAGGGCAGGATATTTGCGGTCAATGGGGCGGTACGCAGGCCTCGGCCGAAAAGAGCAAAAAAAGATGAGCCTGAGCCCTCGGTAATCAGGCCGGCATCGTCAACAAGTATAGCTTCGTCACAGCCCTTGGCGGCGGCGGCGTGGCGGGCGAGAATATTGGCTAATAGATTCAGAGACTTTATCCAGCATTTTTTCCAGCGCAGGTCCGGCTGGGTCAGGACAGCGATGCCTTTTTCTTTCAGGCCGGTAAAGTCCGGCAGCTCGGTGATTGTTAGAAAGAAGTTCGGCTTTATATGGTTGTCCCAGTTGTGCTCGCGTTGTGCTGAGCCGCGAGTGGTGTGAAAATAGATTCTGGCGTTTGGGATTTTTGCTGTTTCGAAGGCGGCAATTACCTTTTTTCGGATTTGCTCGATATTAATATCGCTGATTTCGATTCCGGCCAGGCTGTTGGCGAAACGGGCGAGGTGCTCATCGAGGGCGAAAATCCTGCCGTCATAGCTTCGTATAACCTCGTAAACGCCGTCGCCGAAGTACAAACCCCGGTCGAGATAAGCGGAATCGAGCTTATCAAGGGGCAGGATTTCGTCATTTATCATTGCTACCTGCATAGGAACATAAAAGTTAAAAATAAAAAATCAAAATTACACTGTTCCCAACTGAAATTTCCCGTTAGTCCGCGGGTAACTAACTTGAGAACACTAAATTATAATCTTACTCGCGGGAATTTACTACCCTTAAGGGTATAAAATTTAAGAATAAACAATTTACAAACAAAAAGGAATCAGTATAATAGCTCAATCTTTAGTGGTTTTAAACAATAAATTAGGAAGTTTCTTATGTATGCAGTGATAGAAGCAGGCAGCAAGCAATACAAAGTCGCTGAGGGCGATACTCTGGATATAGAGTTGGCGGACGTTAAGCCGGAAGCCAAAAAAATTGAGCTTGATAAGGTTCTTTTTGTGGGAGACGGCGAAAAGCATAAAATCGGCACACCGTATATCGAGGGGGCAAAAGTTACCGCTAAATTCGCAACAAATGCAAAAGAGGCAGTTGTGAAGGCCACGAAACTGTACCCGATGCACTTTAGAAGAAGAAAAAACAGCAAAAGACGTATCGGGCACCGGCAAAAGTATATGCAGGTGACAATAGATAAGATTAAAGCGTGACATTTGCCGCATAGAAGAGGGGGCAGATTAGTCGGCAGCTGACTTTTATTTTGTTTTTTCCGAGATGATTTGCTGTGCGAATTCGCGCCATTTCTCGGGACCGTTATTGAGAAAATATTCGAATGAATCATCATCGACGAGCCGACCGAGCAGAATTTTCCGGTCAGCGGGGTTACTGATGTTCTCGATAATGTGCTTTCTGATTTGCTCCAGCTCGTCAAGGAATCTGCCGTGCTCTTCCGTAAAGAGCGACTCAAGTTTCTTTTTTATATGGCCCGCATAAGCAGGGCAGTCGCCTTCGGTGCTGACGGCAATATGAAGGTCGCCGCGTTTTACAATCGAAGGGACAAAAAAATCGCAGTGACGGGGGTCGTCGACAACGTTGCATAAAATCTCGAGCTGTTGGCAGTCTTTGTAAATCTGCTGGTTGACTTCGGGTTTGTTAGTAGCAGCGATGACGAGAACTGCGCCGGCGAGGTAGTTTTTGGAATATTTCGATTTTATGAACTCGGCGTTTGCGTGTTTGAAGCGGCTGATTAGAGTTTCATCGACGGCGTCGGATACAATGACCAGCCGTGCCCCGGCGTCGAGCAAGACATGTGCTTTTCTGATAGCAACGGGGCCTGCACCTACTACAACGGCGCGTCGGCCTGACATTTCCAAAAATATAGGATACTTGGCCATATCAATTCATTATACTAATGGTGCACTGAAACAAATATTAAAAATAAAAATTTGAGAGCAATTTTTATGGCTTTTTCAGTTAGCAAAGCTTGTTGTTTTGTAGTAAACTAAAATTGTATCACTTTTTTCGATTTTCGTTTGAAATTGAGGCCGCGATAAGATGAAACGATTACAGCCGCCGTTAACGGATGATGTGATTGCAGAGCTGAGGGTTGGCGATGAAGTGCAGCTCACGGGCGTGATATATTCTGCTCGTGATATGGCTCATAAGAGGATGTGCGAGGCGGTCAAGGCAGGCGAAAAGCTGCCGTTTGATATAAAAGGAGCGGTTATTTATTTTATGGGTCCGTCGCCTGCCCGCCCGGGAAAGGTCATCGGTGCTGCAGGCTCGACGACCTCTTCGAGAATGGACCCTTTCAGCCCGGCTTTGTTAGCTGCAGGCCTGAAAGCTATGCTCGGCAAAGGCTATAGAAACCAGCAGGTAAGAGAGGCTCTGAAAATATACAGGGCGGTTCATTTATTGACCATAGGCGGAGCGGGCGCTCTACTTAGCAAGTTTATTAAAAGCTGCCGCATAATAGGGTACGAAGATTTGGCAACAGAAGCGATAAGGGAGCTTGTGGTGGAGGATTTTCCTGCGATTGTTGCTTATGATTCGCAAGGTAACAGCGTTTATAAGAGGTGAGCGGAGAAAATGAAGGCTGCACTTATCGGATTATTGCAATCGGGTAAAAGCACACTGTTTGCCGCGGTCAGCGGCAAAGCGATTGCACCGATGGGCTCGACCGCGATTGAAGAGGCGATGGTTTCCGTGCCGGATGAAAGGCTTGACTGGCTGAAAGATTATTACAAGCCGAAAAAGGTTGTGCACGCGTCGATAGACTGCCTGGATGTGCCGGGTTTTAACTTAACCGATGAGCACGGCAGGGCGGCGGCGAGAAGACTAATTCACGGGATAAGGACGGTTGATTTGCTCGTTCTGGTAGTAAGGGCATTCGAAAATCCCGCTGTGCCACCTTACGGCGGAAGCGTCAATCCGGCGCGAGACCTCCAGGAACTGAAGACGGAATTGCTGCTTAGTGATTTAGAGCTTGTGGCCACGAGGATAGAGAGACTGGAAAAACAGATTCATAAACCTGCGAAGACGCATGCTGAAGATAAGGCTGAACTGGCGCTTCAAAAAAAGTTGCAGGAAGTAATCGAGGCGGAAAAACCAATAAGCTCTGCGATAGAAAACGACAGCGAACTCGAAATGATAAAGTCGCTCGGCTATTTAACACTTAAGCCGATGCTTGTTGTGGTAAATGTCGGCGAGGCTGAGCGCGACAAAAAATATGATTTCGCAGACAGGCTCGAGAGCACGGTGCCTGTGATAGAGGTCTGCGGCGAGCTTGATTATGAGCTGTCACAGCTCGATGAACAGAGCAAAAAGGAATTTATGGCGGAGATGGGTGTAAAGCAAACGGCTATAGGTAAATTCGTAAAAAGCTGCTATAAGGCGCTTGGGCTGATTAGCTTTATAACGGTTGTTCACGATGAGCTTCATTCGTGGCCTATAAAAGAGGGTACTCACGCGCTTGATGCAGCAGGCAAGGTGCATACCGATATCAAGAGAGGATTTATCAGGGCCGAAACCTTCAATTTTGAAGACCTGAAAGAATTGGGCGATGAAAAAGCTATCAAGGCTGCGGGCAGGGTCAGGCTCGAAGGCAAAGAATATATAGTTAAAGACGGTGACATTATAAATTTCAGGTTCAATGTATAAGCAGAGATTGAAAGTTTATGAAGGCTGTGCAACTTGCTGCTATTGGTAAGCTGGTTCTGGGCCAAACAGCGGAGCCGGTGATAAGAGAAGACAGACACGTGCTGCTAAAGGTCAACGCTGTGGGAGTTTGTGGCTCTGATGTGCATTATTATAAGCAGGGCAAAATCGGCGACGAGGTTGCCCAGTATCCATTTATAATCGGTCACGAGTGTGCGGCAACGGTAAAAGATATCGGAAGGGCAGTTACACGGGTAAAGGTAGGCGACAGGGTGGTAGTCGAGCCGGCGATAAGCTGTAATGATTGTGACCAGTGCAGAGCCGGGCGGAAAAATACCTGTAGAAACTTAAAATTTTTAGGCTGTCCCGGCCAGATTGAAGGCTGTCTGTGTGAATATATAGTTATGCCGCAGGAAAACTGCTTTAAGTATGGGAAATTATCGTCAGCTCAGGCTGTTCTCTGTGAGCCTCTGGCGATAGCGATTTATGCAGTTGAACAGGCGGCAGTTACTGAGGATTCGGATGTGGTGATTTTAGGGGCTGGGCCGATAGGGCTGAGCGTACTTTTGTGTTCAGGGTTGAAAACAAAAAAATTATATGTTACCGATAGGGTTAAAGAAAGAATCAACGCCGCAAAAAAGAACGCAGCTTCCTGGGCCGGTAATCCCGACAGAGAGGATATTGTCAAAGAGATTCTAAAACTAAAGCCTAAAGGTGTTGATGTTGTGTTTGAGTGTGCCGGTGAGCAAGAAACGATTGACCAGGCGATAGAGCTCTTAAAACCGGGTGGCAGACTTTTGCTTATCGGTATCCCTCAGGAGGATAAAATTCACTTGGATATTCACAAGATGCGCAGAAAAGAAGTAACTATCATAAATGTACGAAGGCAAAACAACTGCACACAAAAGGCTGTTGATTTGATTTCGGAAGGTATGGTGAATGTTGATTTTATGCTGACGCACGGATTCACACCTGAGCAGACAGCGGATGCTTTTGAAATGGTCGCAGATTATCGCGATGGAATTATAAAAGCGGTTATAGAGTTTTGAGTTTATATGAACAGGGCGAGTATAGTTACGATTGGCAATGAGATTCTGAGCGGGATTACCGTCGATACTAATGCGGCGTACCTGGCAGAGAAGTTGCTTTCGGTCGGGATATCGACGGTCAGTAGTTTTACAGTTGAAGATGAGATTGGCTCAATAGTGCGGGCGCTTAAAGCTGCGTTAGAAAATGCTGATGTGATTATAACCACCGGTGGTCTTGGGCCTACGAGCGATGATATTACACGGCAGGCTGTTGCGAAGTTTCTTGGTGTTGAGCTCCAATTTAAAAAAGAACTGCTGGAGAAAATAGAGGAATTTTTTAGTAAAAGAGGCCGGCAAATGCTGGCAAATAATAAGCAGCAGGCGTATTTGCCGGCTGGTGCGACCGCTTTGGAAAACCAAATCGGTACTGCGCCGGGTTTCAGGGCGGAGAAAAATGAAAAAATAATTTTTTCTTTGCCCGGTGTTCCTGCTGAGATGAAAAGGATGTTCGAGAGCTCTGTTTTAAATGAGCTGGCGGAGTTGGTGAGAAAATCTAATCAACCTGTTGCAGTATTGAGGAAGGTAAATTGTTTCGGAGAAGGCGAGTCAACGATTGCCGGGATGCTTGAGCCGTTTTGTGCTCGCGGCAGGAATCCTTTGCTCAACTTTACTGCTGATTGCGGTGTGATAACGGTTCATATTGTGGCAAGCGGTAAAGATTATGGTGAAGCGATAAAAATAGCAGAGGCGGAACGGGAAAAAATTGTCGAGCGCCTTGGTGAGCTGGTTTTTAGTACCAATGAGCTGAGTCTGGCTGAGATAGTCGGCGAAAAGCTAAGAGAGCTTGGAAAGACAATAGCAGTAGCGGAATCCTGCACGGGCGGCCTTCTGGCCCAGATGCTTACCGCCGTACCGGGCGCGAGCAACTATTTTACACACGGCTGGATTACTTACAGCAATGATGCTAAGATTAATGAGCTTGGAGTTGGTGTTGATTTGATAAAAGAGTATGGTGCTGTCAGCGGCCAGGTGGCAGAGGCAATGGCTAAAGGCGCACGGGCGAGGGCGAAAGCAGGCATGTCAACCGCTATAACCGGTATAGCCGGACCATCAGGAGGTTCGGAACAAAAGCCTGTAGGATTAGTATATATCAGCGTGAACTCATCGTTTTATAGCGAGACGAAGAGGTTTATATTTACGGCGGACAGGCGGTCAGTACAGCTTCGCAGCGCTAATACGGCCTTAAATATGGTCCGTCTGGCACTTCAAAAATTGACTTAATGAGCTAATATTGTTATAATATTATATTCTGTGTTTGTAAAAACACCGAAATAACAGGTAAAGATGGCAAAAAAGCGAAGACATTTAGGCGAGATATTATACAAGGCCGGTGCCGTGCAAAAACAGCCTTTAGTGGATGCTATACGGTCTGCTAAAAAGAACAAAAGAAAACTCGGCGAGATACTGATAGAGAGAGGCCTTTTGGGTGAAGGTTTACTTGCAAAGGCTCTGGCCAGACAATTCGGCCTGAAATATGCGAATCTCGATAAAACTGCAATTGACGAAGAATCTGTTAGACTTGTTGACCCGAGTCTACTGAAGAAATATAACGTTTTGCCTTTGGGGATGAACAACGGCAAGCTAAAGCTGGCCATAAGCGACCCGATGGACCTGGAAGCAATGGATGCTGTTAGGTTTCGTCTTAATACCGAACTTGATTGCTATGTTGCGAGCCCGTCGAAGATACGCTCATATTTAGAAGAGTCTGCAGACGCGGCGAAGAGACAGGATGATGACAGGCTGAAGCACAGTATCGATGCGACGGCTCACGAGCTTGCAGAGGCAGGGCACGAATTGCAGGCAGAAGCCTTTAGGGCGCAGAATGCGCCTGAAGATGAGGGACCGGTTGTAAGACTTGTGAACCTTATTATCGATAATGCCTATTATATGCGTGCAAGTGATGTTCACGTTGAGCCGATGGGAGACAGGGTCAGGATAAGATACCGGGTTGATGGTGTATGTCTTGAAAAGGATAATATACCAAAGAATATGCAGGCGGCATTGACAACGAGATTGAAGATTTTGTCGGGAATGGATATCGCCGAGAAAAGGCTTCCGCAGGACGGCCGTATCAAGCGGGTTATAGACAACCACGATGTTGACTTTCGTGTTTCTGCACTGCCGGGTAATCACGGCGAAAGCATCGTGTTGAGAATTTTGCGACCCGATGCGGTAAACATCGGTATACGTTCTCTGGGATTCGAAGAAGATGACTACCAGAGGTTTCAAAAAATAATCAAAAGACCCAATGGCATCTTTCTTGTAACAGGCCCTACAGGAAGCGGTAAGACAACGACACTATACGCGGCTCTTCAGGAGCTGAATAAATCCGACAGGAAAATAATCACAGCAGAAGACCCGGTGGAATATAATTTTGACGGTATGAACCAGTGCCAGGTCAGGGATGATATTGGTTTGGGCTTTGAGAGGATACTGCGTGCAATGCTTCGACAGGCGCCTAATATTATTCTCATAGGTGAGATTCGAGATGGTGTTGTTGCCGATATTGCAATACAGGCGGCACTGACAGGTCACCTTGTTTTCAGCACGCTGCACACAAACGATGCATCAAGTGCGATTACGAGACTGATTGATATGCAGGTCAAGCCGTTCCTTGTTGCAAGCTCGATACAGGCAATTATGGCACAGCGCCTTGTGAGAATTATCTGCAAGAACTGCAAGGCTGTTGACGGAAATCCCGACCCTCATCAGTTGAAACTTCTGAATATCTCCGATGAGGATTTGAGAAAACATCCGGTCTATAAAGGAGTTGGATGCAGCCAGTGTCATGGTACCGGTTTCAAGGGACGAATCGGTGTTTTTGAGCTTGTGGAGATGAATAATGAATTGAGGGAACTGGCATTTGCGAAGGCACCGACTTCCGAAATCAGAAAGACGGCTGTTGCTTCAGGGATGAGAACATTAATGGAAGACGGCAAAGTCAAGATATTTAAGGGGATAACGACCCCGGGCGAGGTTATCAAGATTTCGCAGATTGAGGGTGTGTTGGCATAATATGTAATTATTTAGGGAAACTAACGATGGCTACAGTTAATATGGATAGGTTGTTACAGGCATGTTTCACACAGGATGCATCTGATATACATTTAGTTGTCGGAAGACCGCCTGTATTAAGAATCGACGGCAGGCTAAGGTCGCTCGAGACGAAGGTGCTTACGCCGGATGACACGGTGGCATTGATGAAAAGCATAACACCGGAACGAAATCAGCAGGAGCTTCAGGAGGAAGGCGGTACCGATTTTGGTTTTGCATTCGGGGACAAGGCAAGATTTCGTGTTGCTATTTTCAAGCAGAGAGGTAATGTAACGGTGGTGTTGCGTCTTATCCCGACGAGGATAATGAGCTTTGAAGAGATTGGTCTGCCGAAGATATGCGCAGCACTATGCCGCAGGCCCAGGGGACTTTTTCTTGTTACAGGGCCGACCGGAAGCGGTAAAACCACCACACTTGCATCAATGATAAATTACATTAATGAGAATTTTGACCGTCATATCGTAACGGTTGAGGACCCGATAGAATACTATCATGACCATAAAAAATCGATTATTAACCAAAGGGAGGTTGGAATTGATGTTCCGAGCTTTGCTGAAGCTCTCAGACGTGTTCTCAGGCAGGACCCTGATGTGATTCTTGTCGGGGAGCTTCGGGACCTTGAGACGATTGAAGCGGCAATCAGGGCCGCGGAGACGGGACACCTTGTCTTCAGCACTCTGCATACCGTTAGTGCTTCCGGAACAATCACAAGAATTATCGACGTCTTTCCGGTAAATCAGCAGGAGCAAATCAGGACACAGTTGAGTATAAACCTGATAGCTGTATTGAGCCAGACGTTGTGTCCTTTGGCGGCCGGTAAGGGCAGAATAGCTGCTTACGAGTTTATGGTTGTTACTCCCGCTATAGCGAATCTGGTAAGAGAAAACAAATCCTATAGAATTGATTCCGATATTCAAACCGGTAAAAAACTTGGAATGCAGCTTCTTGATGAGCATCTGTGGAAGCTTTATGATGTTGGAAAAATCACGCTGGAGGAGATGCTCGACAAGGCAAGAGAGCCCGGGGCAATGCAGGACAGGGCTATGGCAAAGCTAAAGAGCTGTC
>CAZBMW010000025.1:0-29936 GCA_964493425.1 uncultured Pirellulales bacterium | reverse complement strand
CCGCACGACTCGAGAACGCGAACCACTCTTCGCTCAGCGCTCGCCGAGGCGGCATATATGACCAGCCTCGAACGCAATGGTGACATCGTCCACCTGGCGTCCTATGCTCCGCTTCTGGGCAAGCTCGGGCACACTCAGTGGAATCCCGACCTAATTTATTTCACCAACACCACAGTTAATCCTACAATTAGCTACTATGTGCAACAGATGTTCAGCCTTAACGCCGGTGATTTTTATCTTGCGACAGTGGTGGAAGGTTTAGAACAGGTCGATAGTTTTGCGGTTTCTTCTGTGAGTGACAGTAAGAGCGGTGATATTATCCTGAAGCTGGTGAATGGCGGCCCGGATTCCAGGCCTTTAAGCATCGATCTTGCCGGTATAAAGAATATTTCAACAAAAGCTACCAAGATAGTGCTCAGTGGTGACCCGATGGCGGTGAACAATATCGAGAATACGCGGCCTATTGTTCCGGAGAGCTCAACAATCGCCGTCGGGCCGGCTTTTGACTATGAGGCGCCGCCGTATTCGCTGGCCGTGATTCGCATCAAGAGCAAAACACATTGAAATCTGCTACTATTGCGAGGCTCAAAGGGCGGTATTGAGGGCGGTTTTTAAGTCACAGTAGGAGTAGGGCAGGTTATGTTGTTCACAGAGTTTTTTAAACTTGTGGTTGGTCAGCTCGCTGAGCTCGTTTTGAAAATCGCGATTGCCCTTGCAGTAAAATATTCTGCAGCCGCTGAAGCGAAAAGGATAGATCGTGCATTTGCCCTGCTCGTTATAAGGACACCTGCCGGTCTGCATCGTTTTAATTTTTTCACTCTTTAGATTTTGCTTTAGAAAAATTAATTCCGGACTGGTGACGAAAAGGAGGTGGTCAAAATTTTCGAAATCACAGCATTGGCCACAGCCGGAGCACTTTCCCAGCAGGGCTTTATTTTTCTCAGTCTCCGAATCGAGCCATTCGTAAATTTCTGCGACCTTTTCCGCGATGAGCAAATCATTCGTCATTGTTCCACCATTTCTTTTGCTTTCGCAGCTTTTCTATTTCTTCGAAGCTGTATAATCTGCCTTTGTTTATGCCGGGACATTTCTGAGCGGCTTTATTCCAGGCGTTTAGTGTTGAAAGATTATCCGGCCAGAAAGGCCAGGTCCTGCACTGGTTCGGCCGTACCGGGTAGATTTCGCATATCTTTTGGCCGTCCTGTTCTTTTAAAAAAATACAGTCCTTGGTATCGGGGTGTTCAATGATTGAAAACTTGAGGACGTAACGCCTCAGATATTTTTTTCGAAGCTGCTCAGCCGGGATTTTCAGAAAATTCGCGATAAGCTCAATTTCCGGTTTTGTTACCCAGATAAAGCCCTCCTGCGGCCCGGAGCAGCAGTTGCCACACTGCTGACATTCAAAATGCAAACCAGCAATGTACCATTTATTTTTAGCCACAGACTTCACCAAGAATATAATTTATATTTTAGTCACAGAGTGCACAGAGAAATAAATAAAAAATTAAAGTTAAAAATTCAAAAATACATTTCAAAAATCAAAATACAATTAATCTGATCAAGAAAACGAAATATGCGATTGTAATAATAGTTAGCATTATTTTTGTTCTTTTATTCACAGATTTTTCTTTTATTTTTTTATACCTGTAAGTAATTATCCATAGGTATAACATTATAGCTACGCCACTAACAGCGACAAAGATGGCCTCTCTTAGGCTCGCCGGTTCGAACAGCCAGTTATCAGATTTATTTGTTAATGCAAAAATCAGCATCAAAATATACACAGACACGATACATAATCCTGCCGGCTAAATGTAAATTTTGAAGCCATCTTTTTTTGTTAGTTGTTTAAACATGAACGGTTTTATATTGGATTTTTTACCATTTTAGTATAGCCCCGGTGTCGGCGGAGGTTGCCATTGAGGCGTACTTCGTAAGGTAGCCTTCGGTAATTTTCGGCTTCGGCGGCTTGAAGCTTTTTTCACGCTCAGCCAGCTCCGCGTCCGAAAGCTTTACATCTATTTTTTTGTTCGGTATATCGATTTCGATTATGTCACCATTCTTTAATAGTCCTATGGGACCGCCGACAGCGGCTTCGGGGCTGATATGGCCGATACAGGCCCCGTGCGTACCGCCTGAAAATCTGCCGTCGGTAATAAGGGCTACTGATTCGCCCAGGCCGGTTCCCATTATATAGCTTGTGGGACTCAGCATCTCCTGCATACCGGGGCCGCCTTTCGGGCCTTCATTGCGGATGACAACAACGTCGCCAGCCTTTACTTTGCCGGCGAGAATCCCTTCGCAGGCATCTTCCTGAGATTCGAAAATGACGGCCGGGCCGCTATGCGTCAGCATTTTTTCAGAGACACCTGCGGTTTTGACGACACCGCCTTTCGGTGCCAAGTTGCCCTTTAAGATTACCAGGCCGCCCGTTTTCGAATATGCGTGAGCGATTGTATGGATAACCTCGGTATTTTTGATTTCTGCGTCTGCGATATTTTCACCGATGGTTTTGCCGGTGACGGTCGGGCAGTCGAGATTGACAAGGCCATCTATTTTGCTGACTTCTTTGAGAATCGCGCTTATTCCGCCTGCGGCGTCGACGTCTTCGACGTGCCATTTGCTCGACGGCGAGACCTTGCAGATGTTGGGACATTTCGATGAAAGGGCGTTTATCCTTTCGAGGTCGTATTTAACGCCGGCTTCGTTGGCGACAGCTAGGCCGTGAAGGACGGTGTTTGTCGAGCCGCCCATCGCCATATCGAGAACATAAGCGTTGTCGAAGGATTTTGCGTTAATGATATCGAGCGGCTTAATGTCTTTTTCCACAAGTGTCATAATCTGTGTGCCGGCCTGCTTGTAAAGGTCATTGCGTTTCGGGTCAACCGCAAGGATTGTTCCATTGCCGGGCAGTGCCATACCAATAGCCTCGCACAGACAATTCATCGAGTTTGCGGTGAACATTCCCGAACAGCTTCCGCAGCCGGGACAGCCTGTTCTTTCAAGCTCGTTCAAATCCTGTTCTGAGATTTTATTATTTTTGAAGGCAGCGACACCTTCGAAGACGCTGATAAGGTCAACGATTTTACCATTTTTTGTTTTGCCGGCTTTCATTGGCCCGCCTGAAACAAAAATCGTCGGGATATTTACCCTCACGGCCGCCATCAGCATACCGGGTATGATTTTGTCGCAGTTCGGGATGCAGATAAGGCCGTCAAAGCAGTGCGCCTGCACCATCGACTCAACCGAATCGGCGATGATTTCACGGGAGGCAAGAGAATACTTCATACCCGTATGTCCCATAGCGATTCCGTCGCAGATGGCAATGGTATTGAATTCGAAAGGTGTTCCGCCGGCGTCGCGTACAGCCTGTTTGACAAGCTCGGCGACCTTATTGAGGTGGACGTGGCCGGGAACGATTTCGCAAAAGCTGTTGGCAATTGCGATGAAGGGCTTATCTATATCGGCATCACTGAGGCCGCAGGCGTGCAGAAGGGCTCTATGCGGCGCCCTTTGAAATCCTTTTTTGACAGTATCACTTCTCATAGTTTGATTTCTCCAAAAATTCGTAAAAATTCAGTAAAGAAACAAAAAATAATTTTAACTTCCGCCGGCTGATAAATAAAGGAAATTCGGTTGTTTTTACAAATTTGAACGCTATAATTACAGTTTAAGTTATGGGTAATATTTAGGAGACTTGATTATGAAATTACGAAAGACATTTTTTGCATTACCGATTGTGTTTGTTTTTGCGCTGCTCTTTATCGTCGGTTGTGAGCCTGCCGAAAAGCAGAAAGAGGTTACTCTAAAGCCGCGGCCTGGAGAGCAGGTAACGGAAGCCGAGATGCGTAAGGCCGGAATGTTCGCATTGAGGTTCAAACAGGGTGACTCGGCAAGTTATAAGGTAATATTGGAAAAGGATAAGAGCCTTGAATTCGCCGGTGAGGTTGCGAAAGACCAGGAATTCAAGAGCGGCCATACCGGCAGTAGAGCTGAGATTAGTTTTGCCCGGCAGGTTCAGAGCGTTGATAGCAGCGGCGTTGCGGTCGAGAAAGTTACAATTACAGCTTTGAAGTATCTTATGAATGTTAAAAATCAGGTGGTAGTGGATTTTGACAGTTCCAGACCACAGGACAGTTCCAGTGTTCTTAATGAATTAATCGGCAAAAGTTATGAAATTACCATTACGCCGAAGGGCGAAGTCGTAAAAGTTTCCGGCGCCGTGCAGATTGAAGCAGCTATCAGGGGAAGTTCCCCTTCTGAAAGGGCTGCTGCTCAGCTCGTTTCAAGAGAGGTTGTAGAAAAATATCATCAGGTGCCGGCTCTTATCGATGCCGAAGATAAAAATTATAACCCGGGGGACAAGTGGAAAGGCCAGGAAACATTTTCGTTTGACCTTATGGGTTCAGATTCTTACGAGAAAATATATACTCTTAAAGAAATTAAAAACGAGAATGGAAAAAGAGTTGCACTTGTCGATATGATTGCCGTACCGGGTCCTGAGGGGGCGCAATCAGACGTCGGCCTTTCAAGGATGTTTGTCCAGACCAGCGATTATAATGGGAAAATGAAATTTGATTTAACAAACGGACAAGTTGCGCAATATTCAGAGCAGATGCGGTCCGAATGGACTGTTGTCGACCCCGAATCAGCCCAGAAGACCGGCCAGGCGCCTTCGACAATAAAGATGGGAACAACCGAGCTGTACAGCATTGAAAGAATTGACTGACGGAGAAATTTTTGGATTAAATGGAAAGAGTAAAATTGAACAGTGTAGCTGTTTTGTGTTTCATAACGGCTCTTGCGCTAAGTTTCATACCAGCGTGTCAGCAGCCTGAGCGTCAACGTCTGGTGAAAACTGCAAAAGGGGCGAATCTTCTGACAGTGGATTTTCAGCAGTCACAAACACTTCGTTATAAATTTGTATCCAGCAGAAGTACTGAAGTAACTATGGAGGATTCCTCAAAAGCCAAACCAGGTAAAGCCACCAAATACACCGAGAGAATGGAAATGATTGTTGCTTACACGGCTGTTGATGTTGACCCTTATTCTTTTACGACAATAAAAGCGAAATGTGAATCGGTTAATGTCACCCGCAATCCGGCAGCGGGTGTGAAGAACGATGCAGCAAAGAATTTCGCTGGCAAAAGCTTCACTATCCGCGTCAGCCCTTCGGGTAAAATCGATGACCGCGGAGAACTTCTAACGCTCATCAGAGAAGTTGCAGAAAAAGCTTTCAGGACGAGTACAGAGCATGGCAGAATAAAAGAGCCTGATATGGTCTGCGATTTTCTGGCTACCCAGTGGTTTTTATGGGATGCGATATCAAGCATAGATAATCTGGTAGAGGGAGTTGCTGTCGGTGATAGCTGGGAATCTCAGCTTTCAATTCCCACGCCTATGTTGATGCACAAGGCAAGGGACGTGGTATATAAGCTCGATGAAGTTCGTCAGTCCGATAGGGGCCGGGTGGCGGTTATAACAAGCTCCTATTGCCTTTCTAAAAAACCGCCTTCCGGATGGTTTATACCATATTCAGGAAGATTCAGACAGAGCGGGCCTTTTGGTCTCTACGGCAGATACCGCATTTCAGGTTTACAGGGTACAGGTACAGAGCTGTTTAATATCGATGCCGGACGAATTGAGCAATCCGAGCAGGATTATGAAATGAATATGACAGCTTCATTGATGTTGCCTGTCCGTATAAAAATAAGTATGAAGCAGAAACTTTCGATGCAGCTTCTCGAAAATTAAAGCTAAAAAGCAGGGAGGTGAAGACGATTGGAAAGCAAAAATCTCTGGGCACCCTGGAGGATTAAATATATACAAAAGCTCGGCGGAGAAAGCGGCGAGTGTTTTATCTGTCAACGTGTGGCGCATCACGAGGATGATGACAAGAACTTTGTTTTATGGCGGACAGATAACAGTATCGTTATATTGAATCTATTCCCCTATAATAACGGTCATCTGCTGATAGCGCCTCTGCGCCATATCGCAGGCCTTGAGCAGGCGAATGAAACCGAACTGCTGGAGATGTTGAAGCTTGTCAGAGAGTCTCAAAAAGCCCTGAGGGCCGCCATAAAGCCGCAGGGGTTCAATATCGGCATTAACATAGGCAGAGTCGCCGGTGCGGGACTGCCTGGTCATCTTCACTTCCACCTCGTTCCGAGATGGGAGGGCGATACCAATTTTATAAACGTCTGCAGCGATACCGATGTTATCAGTCAAAGCCTGACGGAACTGCTCGAGCAACTGCGAAAGGTCAGCAAAGAGCAAAATCTGCCGAAGCTTTAGAGGATTGGCTGTTTTTTAGGCAATGCAGCAGATACACTGCTGTAAGAATATAAGGTGCCGTATATGACTTGTCAGCTTTGTGGTTATGCAGTCAGCGAAGACAAGAGCAAAGGACGAAGGTTCGGCGAAAAAGTACATCCTTATCGAACCGATTTTGAAAGAGACCGCGATAGAATTATTCACTGCGAAGCTTTTAGAAGACTCGAAGGCAAAACACAGGTGTTCACGCCGGGCATAAATGATAATTATAGAAACCGGCTTACACACAGTATTGAGGTTGCCCAGATAGGAAGGACCATCGCGAGAGCGCTTGGACTGAATGAGGACCTGACTGAGGCAATATGCCTCGCCCATGACCTTGGCCATCCTCCTTTTGGACATACCGGCGAAAAGATACTTGATGAAATTACCACCGATATCGGCGGTTTCGAGCATAACAGTCAAAGCCTGCGTATTGTAGACCTGCTCGAACATCCGTATCCGGATTTTGCCGGCTTGAATCTTATGTATGAAACGCGGCTCGGCCTGGCAAAGCATAAAACCACATATGATAAAACGCAGCAGCCGGTCTTCACCGAAGCCAACTGTTCGCTTGAGGGCCAGGTTGCCGACATAGCTGACCGCATAGCGTATAACTGCCATGACCTCGAAGACGGTTTGAGGGCAGGACTGATTGATATTGAGAAGTTGAAAGAAATTCAGCTTTTCCGGCAGGCACAGGATGCGATACAGGCCTTCGAAATTAAAGACGCAGCCGTCCTTAGAACCAGAACCGCAAAGGCTATTATCGATATCCTCGTCAGTGACTGTATATCTGCAGGTAAAATCCTTTTGGAAAATTCCAGGATAAAATCAGTTGATGACGTTTACGCAATAAGCGATAACCTTATTGGCCTTTCGGCACAAAGTGAGGAAAGGCTAAGGGAGCTGGAGAAATTTTTGCTGAGTAATTTTTATTCTCAGCAAACTTTAACACTGCCCGCCGACAAAATACGGCAGCAGCTCGGGAAACTTTTTGACAGCTTTTGCCAAGACCCTAAGCAGTTGCCGGCTTATTATCAGCATCTGATAGCCGAGGAAGGGCTGCAAAGAACCGTCTGTGACTATATCGCCGGTATGACGGACGGATTCTGGCAGAAAATGATTGACCAAATTTAATCTTCTTCGATTTTTGACATTGAATCGGGGCGGAAACTGGTGTAAAGGTTTCGAAAAAATGAGACGATTTCTGACATCTTGTTTTGGCCTGGGGCTTTTTCCTTTTGCGCCCGGCAGCTGGGCCTCGCTTGTGCCGATGTTTAGTTTTGTCCTGCTGGCTTACTTCAATGATTCGGTGCTTTTGCTCTCAATCATAATGGCTTCTATGGTTGTGGTTGGCTCGATTATTTGTGTAAAGCTTGCTCCGGATATAATCAGCAGGACCGGCAGAGATGACCCTCGTGAAGTTGTTGCCGACGAGCTTGCAGGCCAGGCGCTTACGTTTTTAATAGCTTGTCCTTTGATTGGAAGGGTCCTTGCGGCTCAGCAAATATGGTCTGTTGCCATATCGGGTTTTTTGCTCTTCAGGTTATTCGATATCGCAAAGCCCTTTCCCGTCGGAAGGGCCGAGAGACTGCCTAAAGGCTGGGGAATCCTTGCTGACGATTTACTGGCTGCCGTTTATGCAGGTGTATTTTTGCTCATCCTTATTCATTTAAACATTATCGAATTCCTTTCCCAGAACCTGAAATTTGAACCTGCCCGTTTAAATATGTTCACCGCCGGCGTACTGGGAATTGTGCAGGGGCTGACTGAGTTTCTGCCCGTATCTTCCAGCGGTCATCTTGTGCTGCTTGAGCACTTCTTTGGCTTTGACGCGGAAAGCAGCCAGATGATTTTATTTGACCTCGCTGTTCATACCGGCACTGTAATTGCAATCTTTATCGTCTTTTACAAATCGATAGCTGCCTTTTTAAAGAATCTTGTTAAGCCCGGCAGGTATGGCAGAAGCCTTATTGATGTGTATAAAAGAAGTCCGGCCTTTCACTTTCTTGTTTTGGCTATTGTCGCTACTGTAGTTACCGCCTTTCTCGCCTTTTCTTTTAAGGGCTTTTTTGTCCGTGCCCGTGGTAGTTTATTAACGGTAGCCGTGATGTGGCTTGTCACAGGCACATTATTGATGGTTACCGACTGGCGAAAAAAGACACGCATCGGACTGCGCCAGTTTAGTATTATCGCAGCAGTTGCCGTGGGACTCGCTCAGGCAGCAGCTATTATGCCGGGTATATCGCGAAGCGGTGCCACGATTTGTACGGCTATTCTCATAGGCCTGCACCGGAGATGGGCTGTCGAGTTTAGCTTCCTTTTGGCAATACCAGCCATATTAGGTGCAACAGCGGTACAAATAGTGAAAAATCTAAATCAGATTGACCAGGCTTTGTCGGTCGGCCCTGTCTTAGTCGGATTGGTTGTGGCTGCTCTTAGCGGTGTTTTAGCACTGAAACTGTTGATTACCGTTTCCAGAAGGGCGAAATTTAAATTTTTTGCCTTCTACTGCTATTTTTTAGCTTTTCTTGTACTATTTTATCACTTGAAATAATCTTGAAAGATGAGAAAATTAGTGTCTGATAAACAACTTCTTGTTTATTGTTTTGGCAGTAAGGAGAGTCGAAATGAAAACGGAAGGAATTTCACCGACGCTTATCAAGATGATAAACCACAAGCATCTCAGAAAAATTTTCTCCAGAAAGATTGACAATTATCTTTATCAGAAGATTGTTAATGAGGCCAATGGAGATTTGGAAAAAGTAAAATTGCGCAGATATCAGTTCCTCTCGGCTATGCTCGGCTGCGTTATAAAAAGTATGGATAAAGGTTATGTGTCCGCTGATATCATCAAGAGAATTGTTAATGTTCTTGTTCAGAATAATTTGATTCGAGGGGACACTGAGTATACGAGGGCGGTTGAAAGTTTCGAACGGCAGTATGGTGAGCAGCCGCCCACTTTTATAGTGTTTTCGCCGACACAGGTATGTAATCTTAATTGTATCGGCTGTTATGCAAATTCGGCGGCGAATAAACCCGCTACAATTCCATATAGCTACGTAGACAAGGTAATGACAGAAATCCATGACAGATGGGGATGCAGGTTTGTAACAATCAGCGGGGGCGAGCCTTTTATGTATAGAAGCGAGGGTAAAACCCTGCTTGATGTTTTTGAAAAATACGACGATATGTTCTTTCTCGTGTATACAAACGGGACACTCTTGAATGAGGACGTTTGCCGCCGACTCGCGGATTTATCGAATGCAACGCCTGCGATTTCCGTTGAAGGTTTCCAAAAAGAGACCGACCAGAGGAGGGGGGCTGGCGTTTTTGATAAAATCCTTGCTGCCTTTGAGAATCTAAGGCAAGTGGGCGTGCCTTTCGGTATCTCTGTAACATCTACGAACAAAAACACGGATGTTTTACTGACTGATGAGTTTTATGACTTTTATTTTGGTAAGCAGGGTGCCTGTTATATGTGGCAGTTTCAGCTGATGCCTATCGGGAGGGGCAAAGACGAAATGGCTTTAATGGTTAATCCTGAGCAAAGGCTGGCTCTTTATAGAAAATGGGAGAGACTTATAAGCGAGAAGAAGTACTGTTTGGCTGACTTCTGGAACAGCGGTGTTCTTTCCAGAGGCTGCATTGCTTATGGGCGAAGCGGAGGCTACGCTTACATCGACTGGCACGGTAATGTAACTCCCTGTGCTTTCATTCCCTACTATGTCGACAACATCTATGATTTGTATGATAATGGAAGAACCCTCTCGGATGCCCTGTTTTCCGACTTTATGAAAAATGGCAGAAAATGGCAGAAAGAATACGGCCTGAACAACTGGAAGAAGCCGAAAAACTGGCTTATGCCCTGCTCGATAAGGGACCATTATGAAATCTTTCGAAGATCAGTTTTGCCGAAGAAAGTTAATTTCGAAGACGAAAAGGCCCAAGAAGCCCTCGAATCTGATGAATATTTTGAGATTATGATAAATTATGACCGGCGGTTGAAGGATTTGACTGAAAAAATCTGGGAATCTGAATATTTGAATGTATAATACTCGATTCGGCCGGTTATTTGTGACAGTCAGTTGCACTCTTCGGAGTTTTTGTGACCCGGCGATGGAATTGTAACCTATGGCTATGAATAATTATAATCTTTTATGTGACGATTTTTTCGTGGATATGTTCGTAAACACGGAACTTGACCTGCCGACCCAGAGGGATACCGTCCTGGCTTTTTTTGAGAGAATACAAAAGCAGTATCCTTCTATGGGAAATTTCTACCGGCGCAATAATAATTATTATCTCGAAGAGGACTCTTCTGCAGGACGATACCGCTGGATTGTGCTCGAGCAGGACCGCATAGGCTCAGGCCTGGTTAATCCGGTAAAACTTGCCGATGCTTATGACCAGCACAAACTTATTCTTGAGCTTGCCCCTTTTATGCTTGCTGTAAGTCATCTTGATATCGATTCACTCGATGTCACATTTGGAATGGATTTTGACTATAACGGCAGCCACGACGAGGTAATTGCAGAGGCACTGCTCGGCTCAGGCTCATTCAGCTCTCTTTTGGATATTCCTTTAAGGCCTATTGATTTTTCACCGGCTATCGTCGTTGCCATATCAGAAGATTGTCGAACCCAGGCAAGGATAAGCGTGGAATCAAAAACAAGCATTCTTGAACCGAATGACAAGGACAAGGCAACCGACAAAGCAATAAGCCTTTTGGTTACCGTAAGGCAGTTTCCTGCAACCGATGGGAAATTTGATGCGGTTAAGTCCTTCGACAAACAATGCCAAATTGCCGAAGAGCTGATGGCGGAAAAAATTGTGCCTAAGTTCGTTCAGCCTTTGATAAATGTTATTGCTCAAAAAAGAATGATATAGATTTCAGGAAATAAAGATGGTTATCGAAGCTCCGATAAGCAAATTTAAAAAAACCAATCTGAAAATTTATATCGGCGCTTGCATTGTCTTTGCTGTTATATTCGCTTACGACGGTTACCTTAGCAAATATCCCTGGTCATATCGGCAGGGCTTCTACAACAAGCACGTAAAAGAAGGTAAGCCCGACGATACTATGATGTTTCATCGTATAGCGCCTTTTTTCTTTGCAGCTCTTGTTGTGGGCCTGGCCTGTTACCTCGGAGCCGTCAGAAACAAAAAAATCATCGCCGATGAGGAAAAGTTAACCATCGATGGAAAAACCGGGATACTTTATCATTCCATCGAAAAGGTGGATAAGACAAGATTTGATTCGAAAGGTTTTTTCCTTATAACTTATAAGGACGAAAACAACACTGAAAAACAGTTAAGGTTAAGCAACAGAAGGTATGATAACTTAACGGCTGTCCTCGAAAAGGTCGTCGATGAAATCAGTTGATTTCGTCAAAATAAATACTAAAGTTCGGTTTTCAACCGCAATGTGCTCTCTTTGTTAGCAATTGCGGTTTATGTTTGTAAGTTTTTTTCAGAGAAAAGATAAAATGAACGTTTGCGTAACCGGTTTACAGTGGGGCGATGAGGGAAAGGGCAAGGTCGTCGACATCCTTGCGGAGAAAAGTGACATCGTTGTAAGATACGGCGGGGGGGCAAATGCGGGACATACCGTCGTTGTTGGTGACGATAGATTTGCATTACATCTTTTGCCCAGCGGCTCGGTTCGCCCGAATGTCAAGTGCGTAATTTCAAACGGCGTCGTAGTTGACCCTCAAACTTTGATTGAAGAAATCGCTTCTCTCGCTGAAAAGAACGTTCATCTGGATGGAAGACTGTTGATAAGTGAAAATGCGCATATCGTTCTGGATTATCATAAAGTAGAAGACAAGCTCCGGGAGCAGGCTCTCGGAGGTGCGAAAATCGGCACGACAATTCGGGGCATCGGGCCCTGTTACGCAGATAAGGTTGGAAGGTCTTATGCGCTTCAAGTGGCCGATTTGAGAGACCTGGCAAAGCTAAAGTACAAACTCCGCGCTATTGTTGAATACAAAAACAAATTATTCTCAGCCGTTTATAACGCTCAGGGTCTCGATGCGGAAAAAATCTATGAAAAATGCAGGATGCATGCCGACCACCTTCTCCCGTTTGCTGCGAATACCACTGAATTTCTGCATAAATCCATTTCAGCCGGCAAATCGGTCCTTTTTGAGGGGGCTCAGGGTGCTCTTCTGGACCTCGACCACGGCACGTTTCCCTTTGTTACCAGCTCAAATGCAAGTTCACTCGGTATGCCGGCCGGCAGCGGCGTTCCCTCTGGTATGGTTGATAAATTTATCGGCGTTGCGAAGGCTTACACCACAAGGGTCGGTTCTGGTCCGTTTCCAACCGAACAGGATAACGAAATCGGCCGGTATATAAGAGATGAAGGAAATGAGTACGGCACGACTACCGGCAGGCCCAGGCGGTGCGGCTGGTTTGATGCCGTCGCTGTCTCTTATGCCATCACCATAGGCTCTATCGATACTATCGCCTTGATGCATCTTGATACACTGACCGGCCTTGAGAAGCTTAGTGTATGCACCGGCTATAAGATTGCCGGAAGAGATGTGAGCTTCTTCCCCTCGAATTTGGATAAATTATCACGTGTAGAATGCGTTTATGAAACCGTTGACGGCTGGAACGAAGATATAGGCAGTATAACTGATTTTAATGATTTGCCGTCAAATGCCAAAAACTATATCACATTGATTGAGCAGGCAACCACCAGACCGATTACGATAGTTGGAGTAGGGCCGAAACGAAATCAGATGATATTCAGGTAAAAAAATTAAAAGCACCGGGTAGAGGCATTATTTAAGTCAAATTTCATTTGTTTTCGGCCCTGATTTGTTTGTCTTAATGGATAGCTTCGAAGAAAAACAAAAAAACACAGCTGAGCGCCTGGGCATCTCTATCGAAAAGCTGCCCCGGCATATCGCCATAATTATGGATGGTAACGGCCGATGGGCTCGCCGGAAAAATCTACCCAGAGTTGCAGGACACCGCGAGGGCGGTGAAGCGGTCGAGAGAATTGCAACTCATTGTGTGAATCTCGGAATAGAATCTCTTACTCTGTATTCCTTCAGTATTGAAAACTGGAAGAGACCCGCCTCAGAAATCAATGCGCTGATGTCTCTTTATACACAATACCTGGTTAAAATTCGTTCTACTTTAATGAAAAACAATGTAAGGCTGATGCATCTCGGCCGCCTGCAGCAGTTGCCGGAAGATGTTCGGAACGAGCTGCTCGAAACTATAAAATTGACCGCTGATAATTCAGGAATGGTACTTGCCCTCGCACTGAATTATAGTGGAAGAGCCGAGTTAACAGATGCAGCGAGGAAAATCGCACAAAAATGCAGGAATAGAGAGCTTGGTGTCGATGATATTGATGAAGGATGTATTTCACAACATCTCTATGCACCTTCACTTGCCGGCCCTGACCTTTTGATTCGCTCTGCTAATGAAAGAAGAATCAGCAACTTTTTGCTATGGCAGGTTTCTTACAGTGAGTTCTATGTTGCGAAAGCATTGTGGCCTGATTTCACCGAAAATGACCTCGAAGAAGCGATAAGAGATTATGCCAAGAGAGAGCGGCGCTTCGGGGATATAAAGCCGATAGCTTAGCAATTCTCTTGAATAAAAGCTTGCCTTTGTGAATGGAAAAAATGCTGAAATATAGATTGATTTTTGGCACGCTAATGACTGTTCTTTTAACAGCCGTTGTCGTTTTCGATGGCTGGCTGGACGGCTCACTGTCTTCGTCGATTCAAAATAAAACTGTTCAGGGGACTTTATTTTGCATACTTATTGTTTTTCTTGCGGTGGCCTCTCAAATCGAGTTATCGAAACTTATAGAAAAAAAGAATTTAAGGATTTTCAAACCTGTTGTTATACCCGCCTCGATTCTGCTGGCTACGAGCTGGTATTGGCCGCAAATTTTCAAAGTTTCCCTCTCAGCTTATATACTTTTTGTGTTGGCTTTTAGTTTTTTTGCCCTGTTTTTTTATCAATACTTCCGATATGGCATCTCCGCGGTAGTTGCAAATTGTGGTGCCAACGTCTTTTCAATTATTTATATCGGCCTGTTAAGCTCTTTCGCAGCGGCGATAAGAATCGATTTCGGCCCCTGGCCTTTGCTTATGTTCGTTTTTGTCGTAAAATCCGCTGATATAGGTGCTTACACTGCCGGCAGCCTTTTTGGCAAACACAGCTTTTCTCCAAATATAAGCCCGAGGAAGACCTGGGAAGGAATGGCAGGCGCCGTTATAGCCGCTGTAATTGTAGCTGTTTTTTTTGCGGATTGTTGTATAATGAGTTGGCCGCTCGCGGTGCTCTTTGGCATCTGTTTCGCTTTTATCGGCCAATTTGGCGATTTGGCAGAATCTTTGATAAAGCGTAGCGCCGAGCAGAAAGATTCGGTTGTTCCAGAGAGTCTGGGTGTGCCCGGTTTCGGCGGAATACTCGATGTGATTGACTCGCCTTTGGCGTCAGCTGTGTTTGCATATTTATTTTTTGCAATTATTCGCTGAATTAAGAAAGTTACTATGGAAGCCGGTTTTTTGTATGTTTTTAATGTTTGAATTGTGTTTGTCCAAAAGCACAATGGATTGAAAAGTTGGAAGTAAATATACAATTAGATTCAATTCATAATCATCTTGAGCTGTTCGGGCCTGCCGACAGCTATCTGAGATTATTGCGCAAATCCCTTGACGTCCAGATGGCCGCTCGACAGTCGAATCTGGTTATCACCGGAAAAGAAAAAAACGTGAATAAAGCAGTTGAAGTCATAGACAGGATGCAGAAAAGACTTATTAAGCGAGGCACTATCACCGAAGCCGATATCAAAAGATTTCTTGTCGATGAAAGTTCTCCCTTAGCTGAGCGAACAAGCCGGGCGGTCACCGTTTATTCCAGCAAGAAAGTTATCGAGCCCTCGACGAAAGGCCAGCTAAAGTACATTGAAACAATGCTCGCCAATGATATTACGTTTTGTATAGGCCCTGCAGGTACGGGAAAGACTTACCTTGCGGTTGCAGTCGCCGTCTCTATGCTCAAAAAAAAGCAGATCAGGAGAATAGTTCTGGCCCGGCCCGCCGTAGAAGCCGGAGAAAAACTTGGATTTCTGCCCGGTGACATCCAGGCAAAGGTCAATCCTTACCTGAGGCCTCTTTTTGACGCCCTCGGCGATATGATGGATTTCGCACAAATGAAAAAATTTATGGAGCTCGATATAATTGAGATTATTCCACTTGCTTTTATGAGAGGCAGAACATTGAACGATGCAGCTATAATCTGTGACGAAGCCCAGAATACTTCGCCTATGCAGATGCTTATGGTGTTGACCAGACTCGGCCATAGCTCGAAAATGATTGTTACAGGTGATATAACACAGATAGACCTCGAAACCGGTAAAAAAAGCGGTATGATTGAAGCCATCGAAAGACTGAGAAGAATAAAGGGTATTGGTTACGCAGAATTGACTCGTCGCGATATCGTAAGGCACCGGCTTGTTCAGAATATCGTACGGGCTTATAAAAAGGATAATAGCAGAAAACGAAAATCTGAAAGCAGCAGGTAAGACAGGTTGAATTGGAAAGATAAGCGGCGAAGCTTGATGTTGCTCTCTGCTGAATTGAGATAAAAGTTGCTTTTTTCGGGGCTGTTGAATGGGTTTGTTAAGAAAGAAGAGTGCAAGACGCACCCAGCTGAAAAAAAGGATAGCTGCTGATAGATTCGCCTTTTTAAAGCGGGTTGCTGATATCGATATTATTATTTCAATATTGATATGGCTTGTTTTTGTACTTATCTGCATGCCTGTTCTTTCCTTTCAGGTGAGCACCACGACGGATTCGGCATCAGAGATAATGCTCGAACAACACTACTCTAACTTCGTGTCACTGGCCGTGGTTGTTTTGCTGGCATCGTTTGCAGTGGTCCTGTACATATATAACTATCAGAGACGCGTCATAAAAAATCATCTTAGAATCGCTATGCTCGCAGCGGTTTTTATTTTTCTCTTGTTTATCGCCAAGCTCGGTTTTGTCCTCACTTCCCATACCTCCTGGGCAACAGGCACCGCTATCGCCGCAGCGATTATTCTCTCGATTGCTTATGACCGGCGGTTCGCTATCGGTGTCAGCCTGTTTTATTGCCTTTTGGCGTCATTTATATATCCGGCCCAGCCGAATATGAATTTATTCGTTATATCGACGGCTGGGGCTTTGACCTGCTGTTTTTCACTCAGGGAGATTCGTACCAGAATAAAGCTTCTTGAGGTCGGCGCTCTCGCTGCCGTCGTCGTTTTCGTCACGGCTCTGGCTTTACTTTTTATTGACCGTAAAGGGAGTATCGGCTCTGTTTTTGAAAGCTCAGCGTATCATGCAGCCGCTGCTTTTCTTGTCGGAATGTTGATACAAAGTCTGCTTCCTATTATTGAAAAGAATTTCCGCATAGCGACCAGTATGACTCTGCTCGATTATAGTGACGCCAATCAGCCGTTATTAAAAAGGCTTGCTATGGAGGCTCCCGGCACCTTCAGCCACAGCCTGCTGGTTGGCGCTATCGCCGAAGCCGCCGCTGAAGCAATCGGGCGCAACGGCCTTTTATGCAGAGTCGGCGCTTATTACCACGATATCGGGAAAATCAACAAGCCCGGATATTTTGTTGAAAATGAAATGGGCTCAGCCAGCAGACACAAGGAGCTTTCACCTGCTATGAGCCAGCTTATTATCATAGGTCACGTCAAAGACGGAACAGAGATAGCCAAGGAATATGCTCTGCCGGCTGTTCTCAGGCAGTTTATCGAAACGCATCACGGAACGACTCTTGTCGAATTTTTCTATAATGAGGCAAAAAAGAAAAAAGGCGATAAAAAGACCGAGCCTTCCGAAAGTGAATTCAGATACACAGGTCCGAAGCCAAGAACAAAAGAAGCGGCAATTGTAATGCTCGCCGATGCTGTCGAAGGTGCTGTCAGGTCGCTGCCGGATATAACTCCCACAAAAATCGAAACTGTTATCCATAATATGGCAATGAAGCGGCTGCAGGACGGACAATTTGACGAATGTGACCTTTCCCTGCGCGAGTTGAACCAGATAGAGGCGAGTATGTCGAAGACCCTTGCCGCGCATTATCACAGCAGAATCGCATATCCCAAGCAGTCCGATGAGCCGGTACCGCAGCAAACAGATAAATAATTCGGAATCAACTATCATGGCCATAACTGTTCAGGTCTCAAAAAAATTTCAGAAAGTCAGTCTTGACGAAAAAAGAATGCAAAGACTTGTAAAGACTGTTTGCAAACGCTTCGGCGTTGCCAATGCCGCTGTCGATATAGAAGTCGTCGGCGACGGTGAAATCCGAAAATTGAACAAAAAGTTTCTGAATCGCAGCAACATTACCGATTGTCTCAGTTTTAACCTCTCAGATGACAGCGGCTATCCATCGAAGGTTTATCAGCTTGTAATCAATGCTCAAATGGCTGAAAGGCAGGCAAAAAAACGCCGACACCCTGTCGAAGCCGAGCTGGCACTTTATATAATCCATTCTCTGCTGCACTGTTTTGGCTTTGACGACAGAGGTAAAAAAAAGGTGCAGAGAATGCATGAAACCGAAGATGAGATTTTACAACAGCTCGGCTACGGTTTAGTATATAATAAAAGGGCCGGAAAATAACAGGGTCAGGCTTATTTTGCCTGTGTTCTTTTTGTCTTTGCAGTAATTGAAAGGAGCATAAGTGAATTATATCTCGTTAGTGCTGCTGATTTGTTTATTGGCAGGCTGCAACCTCTTTTTCTCCGTATGTGCTTTCACCTTCAGAACATTTTCTTATGCCAAATTACAGCAGGCCTTCGGCTCGGATGACAAAAACGCCATTATAAAAAGACTTGTGGCAAAAAGAGAAATTCTTATCTTATCCAGCAGCTTGTATTCTCTTATATGCAATGCACTCACATTGCTTTTTTTGCTGATTATCGCTTTCAAACTCAGGCAGGGCAGTTTATCTGTCCTGGATTATTTTATCGTTTTTGTTATTGCTTTGTTGATATTTACATTCTTCAGCCTTGCGCTTCCTCACGCCTGGGCCAAGTATGCGGGCGAAAAGGTTATTAGGCATACGTATGGGCTTCAGATGTTTCTGGCTAAGATTATCTGGCCGGTAATTTTTCTTTACGGATTCACCGATACTCTAATCCGTCGTCTGGCAGGTGTCATCGAAACAACGCCACAGGAGCACATCGAAGAAAAACAGGAGGAATTTCTTGACGGCCTTGAACAACGTAAAATGGAAGGCGTTGTCGATGAAGAGGAGCAGCTGATGATCGAAAAAGTACTCGAGCTGAGCGAGACAACCGCAGGTGAAATTATGACGCCGAGAACCGATATCATTGCTGTCGAGGTCAGTAGCGACCGAAAGACCGTTCTGGAAACCGTAAATGCCGCGGGTCATTCAAGACTGCCTGTTTACGAGGAAAATATAGACAGAATCGTCGGGCTTGTCTACGCCAAAGACCTTCTCGGTGATATAGACAAATCCAAAGCGGATTTTAAGTTACGTGAAAAAATCAGACAGGCTTACTTCGTTCCTGAGACAAAGTCCATCAGGGAGCTGCTCCACGAGTTCCAGAATCAAAAGCTGCATATATCCATTGTCCTTGACGAATACGGAGGCACTGCCGGCATCGTTACACTCGAGGATATTATCGAGGAGCTCGTGGGAGAGATAACCGATGAATATGAAAAAAAACCACCGGAGCCTATAAAAAAAATAGATACTAATACCATCGAAGTGGACGCCAGAACCTATGTTGACGACCTTAATGACGAGTTTGAGCTTGGCATTCCGGAAGACGAGGACTACGACACTATAGGCGGTTTCGTCCTTTCTTACCTCGGTTACATCCCTAAAACCGGCGTAAAGTTCGATTATGAAGACCTGAAATTTACGATATGCTCGGCTGAAGCTCGAAGGGTAAAAATCCTTCGAATCGCTAAGACCGGCAAAAACAAAAATGCTCAATAAAGATTTGGCTATCTGTATTCATACTGCCGATTTCTCCGAGACCTCACAGATACTGACTTTTTTTACCAAAGCAAACGGCAAAGTCAGGGCTATTGCGAAGGGCTCGAAGCGGCCTAAAACAACCTTCGGCGGTCCTGTTGAAATCTTCTCTTGCGGTGATATCGTCTTTGCCGAATCTTCGAGAGAAAAGCTTGCAACTGTCACCGAGTTCGAGCAAAAGTCTTTCCTTAAAGGCCTTGCTGAAAACTATTCTGCTATGAATTCTGCTTTATTTTCAGCCGAGCTTATAAGCCTGCTCACTGACGACTATGACCCCCATCCGCGTCTTTTCGAATCCTTCCTGCGGTTCTTAAAAAACGCATCGCAGGCAAAGGACAAAGCTGCTTTAATGGCAGGCTTAATACTTTTTCAGTTGTCTCTGCTTAAGGAAATCGGCTTGCAGCCGGTACTGAAAAATTGTGTTAACTGTAAGAATAATTTCAGCGGTAGCTGGCCTGAGGTCTATTTCAGCAGTTCGGAAAATGGTCTTATCTGCAGGGACTGCGAAGAAGGCTTTCCCGATAAAATCCGAATAAGCAAACCTGCCGCAAATGCCCTCGCCGGTCCGAAATTGAAGCTCTCCTCTAATCCCAAAGTCCTTGACGAAATCGAGAGGATTTTGGTTTATCACTTCACCGAAGTTCTCGGCAGGCCGCCAAAAATGGCAAAGTATATATTGAAAACCTGAGAACGTAAGGTAAAATACAAATAACCGCAAACCGCAGATTAATTTTTATTGATTGCTTGAGTATGTTATCACAAAAATTATCAGCTATAAAAGAATACTTCAGAAAGGGATTCCAGGAATGGAAAAATGAGCTTTTTGAATATAAATACGTCATTCTGCTGTCATTGATTATTGTTGCAATCGCCGCATTTCTCGATTATTACTCCGGAGTTTATGTATCTACCACAAATGTCGCCGATGTCCCCGATTTGATTCTGGACCATATCGGCCCGGTCGATATGAGTTTTCTTTTTGTCCACGGTTATCTAATCCTTGTTTTCGCACTGTTTTTATATCCCTTGATACTTCACATAAGAATGCTTCATATTGTAATCAGTCAATTTAGCCTGCTTGTTATACTCAGGGCGCTTTTTATGATTTTTACTCATCTTCAGAGCCCTCTGGATGCTATACCGATCCATTTCCCCTGGATTTTTAAGGAATTGAGTTTTGAAAATGATATGTTTTTTTCAGGACATACGGCGATACCATTTTTAGGTTTTCTATTGTTTAGAAAAAGCAAAATAAGATTTTTCTTTCTTATAGGTTCGATATTGATGGCGATTACGGTTCTCGTAATGCATTTACACTATAGCATAGACGTCTTCTCCGCGTATTTTATAACCTATTGCTCTTATTGGATGGGCAGATTTCTGTTGAGAAAAACGGATGTTAATTATTAGCTGCTGATAATCCTCATAAAATTTCTTACCGACTCTTCGGTTTTCCAGGGCGCAGTAAAACCTTCAAATCGTCTTGATTCTTCCGTGTCTCTGTCAAGCTGCAGTTTATACTGGCTGACATGATGGAAGTATTTTTTCTCTTCGTAGTAATCTGCTAAGTATTCCTGCTCCGTTTGATTCGGTGTAGGCAAAAGCAGCGCCTTTTTCTTGTCCAGCTCTGCAAGCTCCATAATCGTCGTATATCCTGAGCGTGTTATCACAAACTTTGAGCGGCTCATAATGTCCTGCTGCTGTTCTGTTTTTAGAAAGCTGTAAAATTCAGCGTCGCCGGGCAGGTTTTTTTCCTGCCCCTCCGGATTACCTCCTGCAATTACAACCTTACCCTTTAATTGATTTAACTGTGAAATGATTTTCTTCTCTAATACCACTCTTTGAGGCTCAGGCCCCGAAAGGGAAACGAAATACTCGATGTCCTGTTCTTTGTCCAGTTTGCGCAAATGAGACAGTATGCCGATATATTTAATTTTGTCTTCGCTTATGTACCTTAGATTATGCGAAAGATGTCCTGAAAGATTCTGCTCATTGAAGTCGGGAACAAGCACGCACCTGTACTTTTTCATTCTCGATGCCAGCCATAGCTCGAAAGCCCATTCGGCGCCGGGAGGTGTTTTGAACCTCAATTGATGATTTATCAGATAGGAGTTTTCAGCACTGTCATATACATCGTACCTGCAGTCTGAAATTACTGTATCGAACTTTTCCCTTTTGATTATCTGCTCGGTTTGCTTTCTTGCCTGCCGGAGGGTCTTGAGCATCCAGGGACAGCTTAGAACAAACTTCAAACGAAAAAACGCCGTTTTTGTATAGGGCGGGTACAGGCTCGGAACATCGTAATAAAAGCATTTATCCTTAAAATAATCTTTCAAAATTTTCAAAGCGGTGCCCGTTGATAGTAAATATACGTCGTTTTTTTTACATAGCTCTTTAATCAGAGGTATGTCCCTTGTTGCGTGTCCCAGCCCCCAGTCAAAAACGCCAAAGAGTATTTTCATATTTTTTTTGCTGACCGTATTTTTTTTCGGCCTTACTGCTCCTCTTCGTCGAAAAGACCGGCTTTTGTATCGGCTTGTTTGTCTTTTTGACATTTTAAACCAAGGTGTTCACGTCCCTTCACAGTAATCTCTCTGCCGCGTCTTGTCCTTCGCAGGAATCCTGTTTGTAGAAGAAACGGCTCGACCACGTCTTCGAGCGTATCTTTTTCTTCGCCCAGTGTCGCAGCAATCGCCTCGATACCTGCTGGCCCGCCGTCATAGACCTTTGCAAGTGCCTGCAGAAATGAGCGGTCAAGTTCATCGAGCCCCAGACTATCAATTCGCTCCATCTTCAGGGCGTTTTCAACTATCTCCGTGCTTAGCAGGCCTTTGCCTTTCACCTGTGCATAATCGCGGACTCGCTTGAGCAGCCGGTTTGCAATCCTCGGCGTTCCACGCGAACGCGCTGCTATCAGTTCCAGAGTCCCGTCCTCTGTTTGCAGACTCAATAGATTTGCTGACCTTTTTAATATGTCTGTTAATTCTTCCGGGCTGTAAAAATTAAGATGATACAGCATTCCGAATCGGCCGCGAAGCGGCGCACTTAAAAGCCCGGCTCTTGTTGTGGCACCTATCAGCGTAAACCTTTTCAGGGGAAAGTTTATTGTTTTTGCGTGCAGGCCGCTGTCGACGGTAAAGTCCACCCTGAATTCCTCCATCGCGGGATATATGAACTCTTCGACCGGCGTGCTCAGCCGGTGTATTTCATCTACGAATAAAATGTCACCTGTATTAATATTGCTCAACATACCCATCACGTCGCCGGCCTTGACCATTGCAGGCCCGGAAGTGCACCGAATCCTTGCGCCCATCTCGTTTGCAACGACGTTCGCCAGCGTAGTTTTGCCGAGCCCGGGCGGACCGTAGAGTAATATATGTTCGAGGGGTTCTGAGCGTTTTTTTGCCGCGGTCATCGCTATCGAAAGTTTTTCCTTAACGTTATTTTGTCCCACGCATTCGTTAAGGAATCTCGGCCGAAGCGACGCATTAAAGCTCTCTTCCTGCTCATTTATCGGCTGCCTGCTTATCACTCTATCTATAGCCATAATTTAATCGTTAAAAAATTAAATTTCAGAATTCTGCGTTCTGTATTCTGTGTTCTGCCTTTCTCACACTTCCACGCCTTGTTTTAACCTATAGACCAGCGGCACGAGTTCTTCCGCTGTTTTTACATCAGGGTGCCTTTCGCACGCCAGCTCGATAAGCTCCATCGCCTCGTTTCTCTTTTCGCCCCAGGCGATTAAAATTTCCAGCGTCTGGGCCTGGAAAGGCTTGAACTTTCTCTCTCTGCCCGCTGCGATTTCGGCGCCTGCAGCGAAGCTTTTGAGTTTTCCCTTAAGCTCGGCGATAATATGCTGTGCCATCCTTCTGCCAAGCGTGGGAAGTGACGTTATTATTTTTTCGTCTCCATCCTCGATTGCCGCTGCGACGGTTGCTATCGGCAAGGTTAAGCAGCGAAGACCCTTTTTTATTCCTATACCTTTTACGCTGATGAATCTTGTGAAAAACTCCTTTTCGCCTGCACTTAAAAAGCCAATCATCCTCGGCACAAAAGAGCCGCCTCCCGGTGTCCCTTCGAAGTATTCCATCGTGCACAGCCTTATTTCGCTGCCGATTTTGTCCGACAGCGCGTTTACGCAATAAGCCGGCAGCATCAATTCATAGGTGACCGGCCCAACCTCTACAAGACAATTCTCGCTGCCTAAGCTTAACAATCTGCCTTCAATTCCTGCTATCATAAAATACTTCTTTTAAGTAATACTGACTTTCGTATTTGCACAGCACAAAGCCGTTGCAATTGCGTCAGCAACGTCGTCCGGCTCCGGCACCTGCTGCAAGCCGAGAGTTCTCTGGATGCTTCGCTGAATCTGCTCTTTTTTGGCTCTGCCGTTGCCGGTTATCGATTTTTTTATTCGCGTTGCTGAAAAACTTTTTACCTCGATGCCAGCCTCGGCACATTTTTGTAGTATAACACCTCTTGCGTGTCCCATCAATATCGCAGTCCGTGGATGTGCATAATGTGAATAAAGCTCTTCAACCGCCACCACATCAGGCTGAAAATTCCCCAGTAAAAGCCCTATGTCCTCCGCTATCCTGTTAAGCCTTATCTCAATCGAGTCTTTCTCGTCGGTCCGTAGAACTCCCGCCTCGATGAGATTTCCCCTCTCGGAATCTGTTTCTATACAGGCATATCCGCAGCACTGCAGTCCCGGGTCGATACCCAGTATCTTCATTTTATTCTCCACACAGTTCCCTCCGATGAATCTTTCAGCTCTATCCCGTTTTTTTCCAGTTCGGCTCGTATAGTATCCGAAAGTTCAAAATCCTTGTTTTTTCTTGCATTGTTACGCTGCTCAATTAAGATCTTAATCAGCTTGTCGGTCAGCTCTTCGCCGCCGGCTTGTGCATATTCTTCTTTTACTACCCCTAAGACGTCACCGCCGAGCTTTGTAAATAAATCATCAATCGCGCTGAGCGTTGCTTTCGTGACATCAGTCTTTTCGAGCAGAGGATTTGTCAGGCGAACAAGTTCGAAAATCACCGAAAGAGCAACCGAGGTATTCAAATCGTCATTCATCGCGGCTTCGAATTTTTCCTTTAGTTCTGCAAGCTGCTGTTCGATTTCTTTGTCAGCTTCCCCGTCGGCTGCCGATTCAATTGCCTTTCGCAACCCCTTGACTGTTTTTGTTATTTTATCGTAGCCGCTTTGGGCTGCGAATAACGCAGCATTGGAAAAATCGAGCGGGCTGCGATAGTGACTGTTCAGTATTAACTGCCTGACTGCAAGCGGCTCGTAATTTCTGGTAAGTCTTTCATGTGCGCCTGAAAACGCCTGCTTGAGTGTGATAAAATTATCCAGGCTCTTACCCATTTTCTGTCCGTCAACCGTCACCATATTGTTGTGCAGCCAGTACCGTACAAACCGCACACCGTTGGCAGCCTCCGATTGCGCTATCTCACAATCGTGATGCGGGAACTGATTTTCTATACCGCCGCCGTGAATATCGATTGTCGCTCCGAGATATTTCATACTCATCACCGAGCATTCTAGGTGCCAGCCCGGATAACCCATACCCCACGGGCTCGGCCACTGCATAATATGATTCGGCTCCGCCTTTTTCCACAATGCGAAATCAACAGCGTTCTTTTTATCCGGTGAGACCTCTACGCGAACGCCTGCTTTCATCTCCTCGATGTTCCTGCCGGACAATTTGCCGTAATCGGCAAACTTCGATACGTCAAAATACACCGACCCGTTAACCTCATAAGCATAGCCTTTCTCGAGTAATTTCTTAACCAGCTCGATCTGTTCGATGATATGGCCGCTTGCCCGGGGACTTATATCGGGACGAACACAGTTGAGCTTATCCATATCCTCGAAGTAGCTGCGCGTATAGAATTCTGCCAGCGCCATCGGATGCTTTTTTTCCTTCTTGGCGGCTTCGGTTACCTTGTCCTCTCCCTCGTCCGCATCGTCGGTAAGATGGCCGACATCGGTAATGTTTTGAACATAGGTAACTGCGTAACCGAGATATCGCAGGTACCGCACGAGGACATCAAAGCTGACATAGCTCTTTGCGTGTCCTAAATGTGCATGGCCGTAAACTGTCGGTCCGCAGACGTAAATGCCCACTTTGCCCTTTTGTAAAGGCTTGAATTCCTCCTTCTTTCTGGTCAAACTGTTATAAAGCATCAATGCCATCAAAATCACCTCGTCATATTACAAAGTTCTTTTGTATTTTCTTTTTATGAGCACTACCGCTGTTGCCGCTATTGCCTCGCCTTCGCCTACAGGCCCGAGCCCCTCGTTCGTTTTGGCCTTTACATTTACTGCGTTGAAGTCTATTCCCAGAAGTGATGCGATACATCTTTTAATCTGTCCTTTGAATTTCTCGAGTCTCGGTTTTTCAATATGGATTATCACATCTACATTAGCTATCAGCCACCGCTGCTCGAGGAGCTTGTCTCTTACATCGAGAGCGAGCCGCTTACTGTCAATATCTTTGAATTTTTCGTCCGTTTCTGGAAATAATGTCCCTATATCACCCATCCCTGCAGCTCCCAGCATAGCGTCTATTATTGAATGCAGCGCGACGTCACCGTCACTGTGTCCTAAGAGACCCTGCGGGTATGGTATATGAACGCCGCCCAGCATCAGCCGTCTGCCGTCGGCAAGCTTATGTATATCGCTGCCGATACCTATTTTGTACTCGTGGTCATGCTCTTCAACCATTGCTTTTACTTTTTCCTTTTTACCTTTTACTTATTAAAGGATTCCTTTTGTGCTCGGTATGTCGTCTCCGATAATCTTAACCGCCGCCGCCAGCGACTGGCCCAGTCCCTTGAAAATCGCCTCGGCGATATGATGGCTGTTCGTACCGTAAGGGACATTTACGTGCAGATTAAACGCACCGTTATTGGCAAAGCTGCGCAGCAGCTCTTCCAGGCACTCGACGTCGAAGTCGCCTATTTTTTCCGTCCTGAAGTCGGCGTTATATACGAAGTTGGCCCTGCCGGACAAATCGACACTCACGTTCGCCAGCGCATCCTCCATCGGCACCGAGCTGTGCCCGTATCTCGCTATCCCTTTTTTGTCGCCTAGCGCCTTTGTCAATCCTTGGCCGAGACATATCGCAATATCCTCTATTGTGTGGTGTGCATCGACGTTCAGGTCACCTTTGGCTTTCACAATCAAATCGATTTTGCCGTGCTTGCTCAGGTGAGTAAGCATATGGTCGAGAAAACCGATACCTGTGTCTATCTCGTATTTGCCGACGCCGTCCAAATCAAGCTCGACAGAAACCTGCGTCTCTTTTGTTTTTCTTTGAATCTGTGCGCTTCTCTTTGCCATAAAAAGCCCCTTATCCCGATAAAATTTTCTTAATTGCCGAAAGCAATTTTTCATTCTGCTCTCTTGTCCCTACCGTTATTCTCAGCTTATCTTCAAGCAGGGGTACTTTCCAGTACCGCACATAGATATTTCGCTTCTCTAATTTCTCAAATAGAATATTGGCCGTAATTTTTTTGCTTTCGACAAGTATAAAATTCGCGTAGCTTCTCGGCACTACAAAGCCGAGTTCACCAAGCTGCTCTGTCAAAAATTGCCGCTCTGTTTTAATCTTTTCGACATTGCTCCTAAAGTATTGCTGGTCTTTGATAGCTGCCGTCGCCGCCGCAATAGCAACTGCATCGACGTTATACGAGTCCTTAAGCTTCATCAAACCCTTTATCAATCCCTCATCTGCCATCGCATATCCGAATCGAAGCCCCGCAAGAGAATAGCCTTTGCTCAGCGAGCGAAGGATTACCACGTTATCGAATTTTTTAATCAGGCTAATACAATTCTCCTCAGCGAAATCGACGTAGGCCTCGTCAATCAGCAAAACTGCTTTTATCTCGTCCGCCGCCGATGCCAGCTCGCTGGCGCTTATAAAGCTGCCCGTCGGCGCATTGGGATTACATACAATCGTCAGCGCAGCCTTGCTTTTAACAAGCCCTGCCGGCAGATTAAACTCATCGTCGAACGGTACCTCGATTGCCCTGCAGTTCTGCAGATTTGCAAGCACCGGGTAAAGTGAGTACGTCGGCACCGGGTACGCTACGGGCCGCTTCTCATCACAAAACGCTCGTATCGCCGTACTCAATAGTTCGTCCCCGCCGTTACAGGCCATAATGTTTTCGATTTTCACTCCGTGCAGCTCTGCCGCGGCTTTTCTGAACATATCAGCCGCCGGGTCGGGGTATCTGCGTAGCTGTTCAGCCTTCATTTGCGCTATTGCTTTGATTACTTCAGGCGAGGGCGGATAGGGATTTTCATTGGTATTGAGCTTCACCACGTCAGCCGCTTTCGGCTGAAATCCAGGCCGATAACCCTCCGCCCTTTCAATATTCTCACGAAAATAGCCCATAAATTCGCCTTGAACTAAAAATCATAAGAATTATACGAATCTTTAGATGAAAATTAAAGGGAAGATTTTGCAACTATTTATAAAAAGCACGATGGTGTAAGATTCACTTTTTGCAGTAATCTATCAGCCGGGCAACTTCGCTGCGGAGGTCTTTGCGGTGGACAATCATATCTATAAAGCCGTGCTCAAGTAAAAACTCCGAGCGCTGAAAACCTTCCGGCAGCTCCACCTTGATGGTCTCCGCTATTGTTCTCGGCCCGGCGAAACCAATCAGAGCTCCCGGCTCAGCTATAATAACATCGCCTAACATCGCAAAGCTCGCCGTGACACCGCCCGTCGTCGGGTCGGTGAGAATTGGAATGTAAAGGCCGCCCGCTTCGCTGTACCTGGCCAGTGCCGCACTGGTCTTGGCCATCTGGCCTAAAGAAACCACCCCCTCGTGCATTCTTGCTCCGCCCGAGCAGCATACCGCTACGAAAGGCAGGGAAAGCTCGGTCGCCATCTCTGCCGCTGCTGTAAGCTTCTCACCGACAACGTATCCCATAGAGCCCATCAGAAAATTCGGCTCCATCACCGCCAGCACAACTTCTCTGCCCCTGATAAATGCCTTGCCTATCTTTATCGCCTCTGCTGAGCCGCTTTTTTTCTCATCTGCTTTGAGCCGGCTCTTATATGTCGTGCCTTTGTACTTGAAGTTCAGCGGGTCATTACTGTTCATATCACCTAAAACCTGCTGGAAGGTCTGCTCATCGGTAAGGTATTCAATCCTCGTATCTGCGCTGATTCGAAAATGGTGATTGCATTCCGGGCAGACGTTAAGGTTCTCCTCGACCGCACTTTTATAGAGCATATGCTCACAGCCGGGACACCGCATCCACAATCCGTCCGGCATCTCTTTTCGCGGCTTCAGCGAAAAGCCGTTCCAGTCTTTTTTTGCTTTTTTGGCCATAACCATATCTTTATCTAACCGCAATTTTGAATTGTACCATAAAACGATTTGTTTGGCTATAACATTACGTGCACGCCTTTCGAATTGCCTCTATCGCGGCTGCTTTATCGCGTTTGGTGAATATCGCGTTTCCGGCTACCAGTGTATCCGCTCCGTAGGAGACAACTATTGGAGCTGTTTGCGGATTTATCCCTCCGTCAACTTCTACTCTTATATCAGGGCCGACAATTTCCCTGACCTCTATGACCTTTTTCGCAACCTCGTGCATAAAGTCCTGCGCGCCAAATCCCGGATGTACGGTCATTACCAGTATCATTTCGCATAGCGGCCCGAATTCTTTTATTGTCTCAGCCGGCGTCTCAGGATTAAGACACAAACCTGCCGTTACACCGTACGAATGTATCTTTTCGATTAATTTACCGGGCTGTTTTTCGGCCTCGATGTGAAAGGTTATATGATTAACGCCGGCCTCGATGAAGGTTTCGGCATATCGTGCAGGCTCGCTTATCATAAGGTGGCTGTCGAAGACAAGGCTGCTGTATTTGCGCAGCTTCTCGACTACCGGCGGGCCGATAGTAATATTCGGCACGAAATGGCCGTCCATTATATCAAGGTGTACTACCTTTACGCCTGCTGATTCCACAGCCGATATCTCATCTGCCAGATGTGCAAAGTCTGCGCTCAGTATCGACGGTACAACCTCGATTGAGCCTGCTTTTGGAAGCCGTTTAGTATTCATTTTTTCAGCCACTAAGCTTTTCCTTAATTTTTTAAATAGCAAACCTTTATTGCTCATTATATAGATTTCGATACTGTTCGCAAGAAAACAATTAAACACACCCCGCGAAATGAAATTGACGCTAATTTCTCAGATTATTTATAGCTACAAAAAGCCATAAGATGAAAAATAGGAGAAAAGAAAACTAAATATGGTGCCTTGACAAATAAAATCTATAATGCATATACCAGATTAGAAATTCCTTTCGGTATTTCATCGTATGTTTGCCCATCAAGAAGACGGCCATTCTTTTTCTTGTTAACCCCACCCCACTGTTTGAAAAAGAAAGGAATATCCTGTTCTTGACATTGCCTTTTTATACTGCGAACCCAACTTGCTTTTATCGGCCTTGCCTTGGGGCCGGACTCACCTCCAACAATGACCCAGTCAATCTCCCTTAAATCCAAACGGCCGACATCTTCCAAAAGCGGCTCTAAAG
>CAZBMW010000024.1:12893-33967 GCA_964493425.1 uncultured Pirellulales bacterium | reverse complement strand
TCACGACTTCACTGTTAGTTCCATCAGTTACCGTCTTATTCCGCCATGCCTCGTAAAGATAATTAATCGCGGTCAGTACCGAGGCCGTTGCGCTCGGCACTCCCGCCGCCAAATCACTCAATGCCTTTGCCCATATTTCTGCTACTGCGTCGGTATTAAGCGCATCGGCGTCAATGGCATCTGTTTTGAAATCACCCGCCTCGATTGCATCTGCGTTGACGGATGCTACTATAACTCCATCAGTGCCCGTATCGGCAAGAATTGAAGTTACATCTGCGCCTACCGCATCCTCGACCTCGGATTCCACCTCTGCGTCCCATGCAGCATTCCAGGGAACAGCGGTTAATCCCGCTCCCGCCGCTCCTATTTCAGCAGTATCTGTAAGAATTGCGTTAATATCCGCGCCATTGTCATTAGCCGTCTGAGAAGTACCGCCTACCTGAGTAACATTCACAGTAAGAATCTCAGAGGCATTTTCAAAGAAAGCCTCGTAAGAGTTGTCGTTCATTACCATAAAAGTACATTTTACAGGAAGGCATACGTCATCGTCCTGAATAGCTATAGTGGCAAGACCTTCGGTGTCAGCCCAACCACTTTGAAGGGTAAGGGCGTAATAGCCGTCCATGCTCGTTATAGCCGCCCACGTAGCGCCTGATATGTCCGTAACAGTAGTAGTAGCAGCTTTCAAAAGGGCAGTCTCGTCGGCAGCCCCTAAAGTAATTCCTGTTTCGGGGACATAACCATTCGATACATCAACAAACGGCCCGACAACTATAATAGTCTCGGTATCAGCCTTTACATAACCAATGAATCCGGCCTGTGCCGTACCGGACAAAAGTAACAGAATTATCAATACTCTTTTCATATAGCACCTATACAAGCGGCGGTATTCCTCAAAAATTCCCTTCTCGTTACATTGCCCTGTTTAGACCACATATACGGTATTGCCAACGGAGTTAGTTTACAATGGTGCATATAATGGTACATGAATATCGGTATCTTCGTACCGGCACTAAACGGATAAGCCAAACCTGCACCGGAATTATATAAAGACGTTACCTCGCCCGAAGTCAACTCCCTTGACCAAATACCGACCTCATCGAGCGTACCTAAAAATTCGTAAGGCTGACTTGAGTGTTTGCCGCCGAGGTACAGAATATTGGCAGTTGAAGGAGTGCCACTTCCGGTTGCGTCTGTAGCAAATGGACTACCATCAACATACACGGCAGCCGCAGAACCGCTCCAAGTACATACAATATGATGAAAGCCGCTGCTCATATCCGGCCATGCCGCAGTAGCATTTACAAAGTAAGTAGAGCCGTTCGAGATTACGAATATAAGATTCGTTCCGTTGCCAAATATGTCCCAGTCCCGCTCATTGGCGTTACCTCTGGATGTGCCTTTTGTGATAATACTTCGGGTATTACTGGAAGTATTACACCATAAAGAAACGCTCATAGCAGAAGTAAGCTGAAGGTTGGCCGGATTGCCGATAGCAACATAATCACCTGCACCGCCGAAGGAATAAGCATCATTGATTAAACCAGACGCTCCCTGAGTAGCACCAGTGACAGTACCGTCATTACTGTCGTGAGCGTCTATGGCATTGCCTGAAGACTCATCCAGATTCCAGTATGAAACGAGATTATCGGTAAGTGCCATTTATAAACCTGGAAAATCAGTATCTATCGTGGTCTCTAATGTATCAAGAGCGGTAAGTGCGGCGTTAATCTGGATCTGCAAGCTGTTCAGTTTGGCGACATCACCTGAGTCAAAAAGAGACGTATTGTTCAAAACGTAAGTCTTGACCGTATTGTAGCGGTTATTAAGTACAGTACCCTGGTCACGGCCAAGGTCTCTTATCGCCCTTAGACCGCTCGATACTACTATTTCGGCCTGTGTATTAGCTATCATAAATACTCCTATAACTGCTTAAAGTCCACGTATAAAGTCGTTCCGCTATTGGCCGTATCAAGGGTCGAAGCAACTATCCATATCCTGTCGTAGCCGTGAAGGTTCATCGTGTACCGGCCTATATCGTCGGCTGTGGATGTTAATTCCGTCTGGGTAGTCAGCCATCTCTCGACGCTCGGAACGATTGTGTCAATGAAGATTATCCCCGTACCGGCAGCGCCAGCCGTGTGCTGCATATCGCCCGTATCAATCGTAAGTGTAGCGAACCGGTCGTAATAGTCCTTTCCCGCCGATGCAAAACACTGAAGAACGTGCTGGTCGCCCGCCGTACCGTTGAACCTGAAGCGCATCTCGTAAGCTACCCATCCTTGAGGGACGTAAAAAATAACCTTCTTGGCAGTAGCAAGTGCTTCGACCTCGGTATTACCCCTATTGTCCTTATCATAATCACCGGCGTCACACTGAGTAGTAATCGTCCCATTGTAAACATAACCATTTCCATATTCAGGATGACCATTTACCTGCTGCCCGTGTGTTATCCATCGCTTGTGCTGTAAGTAACTTTCACTTAATTGCTGTCTCATTTTTATTCTCCAACTCTTGATTTGCCGAAATTGAGTACCCGCCTGTTTAACGCACCTGCGAACACGGTCGAGCCTCTGCCCCTCTTCTGAGCCCTGCGCTTGGCGGCGTCCTTGGCTCCTGTTATCTCCTCCACCGCCGCCGGTGACGGAGCAGGATCGCTTTTTGGCTGATGGAATTTAGGTTCGCTGCCCCCTGTCATTGTCTTGCCCCCACTGTATATTGCCGCTTGTTCATTTGACCCAGCTTATAAGACCTGTCCTGAACGATAGGAACTCTCCGCTGTGCATTCTCTCGAATCTTGTTCTTGCTTATCGTTACGACCGCATATGTCAGGGCTTCTATTGCCGGATAGTCGCCCTGCTTGAGCTCGCATATTTCTTCCGCCTCGATTACAGACAGGTAGTTCTTGACCATCGACTCTTTCAGGTAAAGCATCCTGCGCTTCTCATCGAGAAGCCGCTTAATCTCATCCAGAGCGTACTGATAGAAATTGTCCATTTCGAGCATTGACGTATAGACGAACATCAGCTTGGAGCGCCTTCTGTCCCTGTCGCCGTCCTGACACAACTCCTTGACGAACTTGTCGGCGGCGTCGTGCCTGTTGTCACCTATCCACCTGTCGGGCATGAATACATCGTCCAGCACTCCTATCTGACGCACAAGCTCCCTCGTGCTGAAAGACTCGTACTCTGTGAGCAGGCATATCTTGTGGCCGTCCAGATACCTCTCCGAGTCCATCAAAACGATAACCGCGTAACCTGGGCGCTTGCCCGGCCATGCAAGTCCGCCGTAGATGTAACGCCTGTCGGGAGTCGGGCATAGGTTCTCATAGACCGTCCCCAGCGGTAGTGCGTTTATCTGGTCGAAATTTACCTGGTTCATTGTCATTGATTAACTTGCTATTAAACTACATGCAACTACTATCCACGCCACCGCTAACGCCGTTCCGCTAAATACAGCAATAGCTCCCTTAATGCCGACATCTACTGCTACTGCCGCAAACATGATAATAGCAACAACTACTAACATCAGTATTCCAATAAGCATTAACTTTCTCCTTTATGATAAATCACTCTCACTGAAGTATTGATTGCCTTTGGCCAGCACTCGATATCTTACCTCATCGGCAACATGATCCTCGGCCTCGGTATCTATATCATCGGGCTTATCCTCATCCCTCGGCAATATCGGCACAGTGCGGATAAACTGACGGCAAGTATCGAATACATATAACCCTGGACCTTCCCCGCTGAGGGTGTTCTTCATTTTCTCTCGCAATATCTCCCAGCCATTTATCCGGCTGCCTGGTCTTTTATCGGCTCTTATCCAACTGACGCCTATATTTGCCATATCATCAGCGATACACTTGCCATTCTCTGTATCATATATCATAGAATCGGCAGGCCCCGGCCATACTTTGCGTTCCATGTTTGCTTCAACTGTCTTAATTTTCCGGGCTACCTCGACCGCCAATTCTCTCGTACCCTCGTTAGGTTTTCCGGTCCAGCCGTAGAGTTCCGCTATGCGGTGCAGATCGCCCCGCTGTGTACTCTTTGTGCTTCCGTCAGGTAATTTTATGTCACAACCATCGGACTCGGCCCACCAGCCAACAGAATAAGGCCGTGCGGAACCCCAGTCGAATGACCTGTCTATTCTCCATGTACGCGGCACGTCGAACGGCTGCACGATATGACTCTTTGGATTCCATACATCGCCGAACATGCCACCTGCTATAATATCCCAATCACCGAAAAGCCATGCCTGACGCTTTGCCCCTGTCTGGGCCTTCAGGTTCTTCAAATACTCCGGATCGTTTTCGAGAAGATGTGTGTTTTCCCATACCGAGCCATGGATAGCCACGCGCTCTCTGCCCTGTTCATCCTCGATGACTACGCCTCGCGGCATGGGCGAAATGAATCTTGCCTTAACCCAGTGATGCCCAACCCCCCATGGATTGCATGTTGCCCGATAGTGTCGAGGCATACCTGGATGAGCAGAGCGACAAATAGATAGCATTGTAATATACAAATCCTCACTTGGCCAGCTCGTCAGTTCTTCCCATCCGATCCAGGGGTAGCCATGGCCGTGATAGCTGTCGTAATCGCTTATCTTCTTGGCTGTTCGGAAAAACAGCTTTTCTCCCTCCGGGAATATCCATTTATAATCACCCTTTGAGCCTATGAATTTTGCCCCCGGAAATATTTTCGGATACCATTTCCGTGATTTCCCCACAATGTCATCAAATTCCTTGTACTCGCGCCGGAACAATATGCCTTTCCATTCCGTTTGGAAACCCCTGCCGACAAACTGAGCAAAATCCATCAACAGAGCATCCGTCTTGCCTGGCCCCCGCGTGCCTTCGTACAAGGTTTCGTAAATCGGGCTACTCAGGAATAGAGTCTGGCTGCCCGGATGGGGCTTCCAAATAACCTTTGGTTTTACTTCTGTTGCTACCATGATGGAGTGTTTCTGACTGTTTTTTCCATTTATTCGGATCAGTTTGCCCCCGAACAAGCATTACTCCACAGTTTTCAGGGAAGCTGTGTAATATATTATCAGCGAAATCTGCCTCACTTTTGCCTAACAACTCAGATGCTTTAAGTCTGTCCTTCATTTCTACAGTTTTATCCTGCATTACTTCCGTCCAGAATTGTTGTCGCTCCTGCCTATCGGCAATATCCTTCGGCCTTATCTCTGTTTCCTGTCGATTCCGGATGGCCTCGAGAATGTGACTTTTTGTGACTAACCTTCGTGCATAGCCATAGGAGATTTCTGCCTTCTCAGCAGCCTCTTTAATATCGCCAACATAACAGTCGATGAGCTTCTGCTGCTTGATTGTAAACTGCCTTTTTGCCATTTATTTCTTTGCTTTGCGTTTCTTTGTTATTGATATTTAATTGCGTGGACGATATCAGCTTTCTTTTTGAGTCCTTTAATATCAATATGATTGCACTTAGCGAAGTCCCTCAATTCTTTAATTGAAAAATCTTCTATTTTACTGCCATCCGGGAATAATATTGGAACTGGTACTTTTCCAGGGATGATTGCCGGCGGCAAGGGGGCAAGCTGCTTTGCGACTCTGCCCGCCCTGCCCTGGATCGTCATATCCCGCTTCTGTGCTATTCGCTTTGTGTCGTTTATTGGATCTTTTGTTCTTGTCATAATTTATTTCCTTTCGCCATATCAACTTACAAAATATTACTTTTGCATGAGATTTGTCAACAAAAATTTGTATTAAAACAAAATATTTTCCGCGTTTTCGCTTAAATAACGCTGTTTTTGGCACTTTTTTTCATTTCCTTGACATATTTATCTGGACAAATTCGCGAAAATAGTCGAAAATAATTACAGTATGAGCAACGATCAAAAACATTCAATTACCAAAAGTCCCGCGCGTCGTCCCTGCCTTCTTGGTCGTTGGCTCATACCGGCGCTGCGGGGCTTTTTAACTGAAAGGGTTGAAAAATGACAGTCACAGAGAATCAAAAAATGTATATTGCAAGTTGTTTAATGTCAGAAAAACTCTATAAATATCAAATCAAAGAAATAAAAAGAGTACTCAAAGATATATGTTTCTTTGGTATTGCGAACGGCAACAATCCGTTTTTTGATTGTAGCCTCCGAGGTGATTACAATGAGACTTTTGCAATAGCCAAATATGTAAGTCACTTCAGGCCGGTCATCTTTACCGGCCCACAAGTAAAGCCTAAATTATTGTGGAAGGGTAAGGCTGTTGCTGATGCTTAAGTATTTTTCGATCCGGCCCCTTGCCTACGTTGGCGATATAATATTATTAGTAATTAACAAGTTAATAACAATTTTTGAAAGGGTTAAAAAATGAAAATTACAATCACACACAATGGTTTCCATGGATACAAAACTGTTAGTTTTTTCGGTCGCCCAACACAGCCCAAAAGCGGCGACCAAAACAATCCCTGGGATGGAGTCAAAAGTCCTGTCTTTTTTATCTCCGTTACTCGCCAAGTCGCTAAGCGACTCAATAAAGCTGTTTGCGGCATGAGTGATTGTTGCTGCGGAGAGCACGTTGCGCGCATAGATTACGATAATCATGGTGAGGGGCGGATTGAAACTGGTGATATATATTACATCTCTGACGATGGTGGCAAAACTGGGACGCAAAAAGGCAACTATCCCCAGAACATTTAATAAGCATTTTTTAACCAGCCCCTTGCCTACGTTGGCGGGGGCTGGTTTTTTTGCTCAAATATGAAATCCTCAGTTCTGAACTGCCACAAATCACCGTCTGCGTCAATGCCCTCGACCATCTGCACGTATTTTTTTCTAACAAGCCAGCGCCTGCTGCACCTGCAAATTCCCGCCCTCGACTGGGTATTGTACCTTCGCAGGACCGCGATAAAATTCTCGCCGACTTTGGGGATGTAGCGTTCGGCTGTCATATCAATTCTGCTTGCCCTAACTGATATAGCCCTTGGCTTTTTTGGCCTTTTTCTCATACTCATATCGGATTTAGCAATCGGATATATCTTTTTTTTTCGCTTTTTCACTGTCCGCCTCTGCTTTTGCTCTCGTCCAGTTCGTTGCACATTTGCCGCATATCTTCTCACCGTCCCTGGTGATGACAGGCACTTCACTGTCCGGCTTCCAGGCTTTATCCGGCGGGAATATCCCGAAGATTGCGCACCACTCACACAGCCAACTCATAACTTCCCAATCCACATAAACAATTTTCATCGGCCGTCATTGGCATTTCAGTTCATCCTCACGATTATTTTAACACCTGGCTTTTGCCAACCGTCGGCATAATATTTTGCGGCATTTACCAGCGTCACCTGTGAGTCGTCTTTGTAAACAATATTCGTCAGAGCATCTTCGGCGGCTCTTGCCAGCTTTGTTACGTCTGGCTTTTTCGTATGCTCTTTTGGTGCAGATGGTTTCAGCAAGCCTTCGTTACTTCCTGTGCCGAAATGTCCCTGTGGCCTCGGTAGATAAAAGTGCATTTCAAGATGAACCATTCCCGTATGAAGTATCCGCCTTTCGCCGTACTGCTGCAGTGCGAACCAGCCTATCTTGTCCATCCAGGCTTTCGTGTACTTGCCGGCGTGAGTTATTCTGCCCTTGAAAGCAACGTGCGAGCCTGATGTTCTCGCTATGCCTGGGACGAACATTTCAAAAGTTTTCATTTTGTTTTTCTCCTTTGTGGATTCTTCAGGTTATGATGCAGAGAAGCGATAAGGTTCGCCTCTGCGTTTGTAAATCTTCTTTTGGCACGGACGCACCCATCCACAAACCTCCGGTCAGATGTAGATATTATCTTATTCATATTGCTGCACAGTTCAACAACCATCTTCCTGAGTTTAAGCATTTCATTTTCTTTCGCAAGTCCTCTGCACATTATCCTTTGCCCTCGTAACCGAGTTCCCGTTTGAGTGTCGCGAAGAACACCGCTATCGGCTTTCGTCCCGACTTAGCCTCCTGAGCGAATTTCAGGATACGTTTATGAATATCCCCATCGAACTTTCCCTCTGCGAATCCCACCGCCAGCCATTCGAACATATTCCTGAAAGCTACTACGTCGTTCTTGGATCTCGGAGTGATAATCTTTTCCAGGGCCTCAGCGAATCGAAGCGAATCTATCTTGAATTTTTTAACCGAAGCCGAAGAGGGATGGTCAAGTTCTTTTTCCGGCATTAGTGTACCCGATATAGTATTACGTTTCGTATTAATATTCTTTATTTCACTTCGTTTCGTTTCGTTTTCGTTGGCTATCTCGACCCCATTAGGGTCGTTATAGCGACCCCATCGCTTTTTTGCTCCCTTAAGTCCTGCTTCTCGCTGGGTTTGTAGTATCTTCCGGGCACGGTTGAGTTCTTTTGTGGCGCGTTTGTGGTAAATTTCCGGAACAGGTTTGCAACTTTTAGCTATGAACTTGCGGCGATAGTTTTGCCAAAAAGTGTCAAATTGTTTTTTGGTGGCGTTACACAGCTTTGCCAGCTTGACAGGATAGAATTCAAGGCTTCCGCCGTTACACAAAATGTAGATGATAAGTGTGTGGTAAATGCCCCGATCTGCAGGCTTCATCATCACCCAATCCGAGTCTGACGGGTACGCCCCCGGCTCAAGCTGTATGTATTTTATTTTCGGCTTCCCTGCCACTTCGTTTCTCCTGGTTTAACTTTCGGGATTGCAATAATCACAAGATGTACTACACCGCTGCCATTGCTCTGAGTATTCAGGATATCCCCATTTCAATCCATAGTGATAGGCCAAGGCGTTCATACAGCGTTCACAGCTATTTGCACCTATGAGAATAGCCTGCCATAATTCATAATCACCACTGTTAGTCATTGCCAAGGCCAAGTCTGACGACCATCCTTTTTCGCCACGAAAGACTTGTGTGCTTTTACCATCATCACAACGCAGGCAGTTATCGGTAAGTTGCGTCGGGAATTGACTGCGCTGATAAATAAATCCTTCGGGCAAAAATTCCATGTCTGGCAACATATTTGGTGGAGGTATGAATTTTTCTCCTTTCTCGTTTTCGTACCAGAGTCTAACAAGTTTGGATTTATCAATTCTCATGCTTGCCATACTTCTTTTTGGCTTAATACCAAAAGCCCCCAAAATACTCATTAGTTTCATAAACATTCTTCTTGTCATTTTACTTCCTTTCTTTCGGCTTTTCTCTTCGTATCTTCACTTCGTCACCGGCTATAAAGCCGACACGCTTGACAATCATCGTCCCGCCGCCAGGACGTTTTTTTCTGTTCCACAGCAGCTTGACTCTCAAAATCTCCCTGCCGTCAACTTCACAAACAATCTCCGGCGATCCTTCTGTTATCGAAAGTATCAGCATTGAGGCCACTCCTGCGGATACTGCGGCGGCATCTTGTATATTTTGCCGTCAACACTTACCTGCTTAACGAACACCGGCACTTCTGCCGCCCTGCACCGGGCAACTATCGAGCCTATCCATTCTTTCTTACACGGTCTGCGTTTCGGTCCGGATTCACAGCCGACAATTATCCAACGAATACCTCCATCTTTTTGATTGTCTGCAAAAGTTCCATACCAAGGCTTGAAGCCTGTTAAGTCTATCTCTTCCAGCATCGGCTCAATAGAAACGAACCTTACCGCCGCCGGTATCTTCAGGAGTATCGGGATTTTCTCGTCTGCTTCGGCCTGTGTGCTGACGGAAACGCCTAAGTGAATATGTTTAGGCCAACCCAGTTTGCATGGTTGATACTTTGCTGCCCTTTTAATCCTCTTTGTGAGTATCTGAAATGTATGTTGGTGACATTGTAGCGTGGTTTGAAAGACTTTATCGATAAACTCTTCCGGCACCGACTCGTGAAACAGATCGCTCATGGAGCAGACGAATATCCTGCGGGGCTTCTTCCATCGCAGGGGTTTATTTAACCTGCTGTGCATGAGGCATACATCATTATTCCAACCGATAGGCTTTCCGGCCTCGTCCTCAGAATAGTCAAATTTAAGCACAGACGAATAAGCCGACCAATTATCGACATCATCATTAGCGGCAAATATCTGATTCAATCTACAAGCCATCCGCTCGGCGTAGCAGTTATCGCAGCCGGGCGAACACTTCGTGCATCCGACAATAGGATTCCAGGTATATTCAGTCCATTCAATTCCGCTTTTGTTCATCGGATTTCTCCTATCGATTTGCCAATTCCTTGAATATAGCCGCTTCCTTCTTTGCCTCGGCAAGCTGCTGTTGGAGTTGCTCATATTCTTGGGCTACTTTTATATCGCTTTCGTGCAAAAGAGCTAAATCATTAGTTAGTTTTTCGGTTAATTGTTGCATATCCACAAGAGCCGCCTGTAATGCTTTTCTATCTGCCCCGGCCTGTGCGAGCCGGTCGCAAGCATAATCCTTAAAACCCTGTAACTTAAAGGAACATTCAGGACAAATCTTACAACATTCAAATAGCTCCGTTTCAATATCCCAATCCTTTAACTCGTCTAACTCGTCCTGTGGCTCTGGCTTGCAGTCGGGGCGGGAATTGTCAACGCTGTTTGGTGTATATTCCTTAAATATTGCACGGGCGGAACGGAATGTCTTTTTGTCTGAGGACTTGAGCAGGGCAAGGGCTTTAGATATCAAACTGGTAATCTCTGCTTTAGGCATAGGGTGTTGACCGTTATATACCAACCCGTTTGCCTTTTCCAGCAACTCTATTGCTTCTTGTAATTTTTCTTCGTTCATTTCACCATTCCTTTCTGTGTTAAAGTTGGGGCGACCATTACAGCCGCCCCCTGCACCAGGCTTAGTCCTTCGGTGTCAAGGAGCAAGGCCCTTTCCCTTGCGTAGCGCCAGTCTCTCCAAGGCGTCACGACATGCCCGGTACTTGCCGGTACTCCTTCGGCTGTGCCGTTCAGCGTTTTCAGTTGTCAAGTATTCCTTGACAAGTCAAAAATGCGGCAGGGCGGCAAGCTTGAAGCGATAGAACCGCCCCACCGTCACGGCGTAACTACTCGTCATCTTTTTTAACTTTGATGAGCTCGTCCCGGGGCGTAATGCTGATAAGCAGACCATCACAACGAAACCGGATAACTCCTCCTTCCAGGGGTTTCAGTTTCGCCGCTTTTACAAGATTCAGCAGTTTTGTCTTGGCATCAACTTCTTTGTCGGTCGCCCTTTGACGAGCTTCTTTTGCCTTTTGATAAATTTGCGCCGCTGGTTTGATTTCTTTCATATTCTTGGGCGCAACATCAATCAAATCCATTTGTTCTTCAGTCATAATTTTACTCCTTTAATAATTACTGTTTATGCTTTTAAGATACACAAAACACAAGGTATCAAATCCCCTGACTTTGCTGGATTAGGGCTTAAATCTTCCATTGCTAAAAATCGTGGCTTGCCAAAAAATTCAATATCTACTTCAGCGTCCATCAATACCGAGATTGCACGATTTTGATATAATGGCATAAGTATTACTGATGAATTGCCTTGCTTTCTTTCGGAAATCGCTTTTCTTATCCACTTCATAACCCCGCCGGTAAAAGGCGGATTTACCCAATTCATTTTCCCCCACGATACCGCTAATCCATCAAATCCATCAGGGCATGGAAATGGACAGGGGTCAAAATCAAATCGAAAACGTTTAGAAAGCGTTTTCATTAAATCAGGGGGAGTTACCCAATAATGTTTTTTATTCATCTTATCCCTTTAATAATTGTTTTTATATGCAGTTTTCGCTCGAACTCTTCGACAGTCTTTGCCTTGTCCAGATTAGCGCCCGAGCAGTGAAGCAGGTGTATTTGCAGGCATCTTGACAGATCGCAGCAGTTCAGCAGGTAATTGAGAGTCGTGTCCCTGCCGGCGTGGCTCTGAACGATACGCTTTGCCACTTCCTCGTTAATGCCGCCGTCGGCTACCCGCTTTCGTAGAATCTCCGGGTCGTAGCTGCACTCCATGGCGGCTATCGTCAGCTTGAAATAAAATCTCTGCACAAGGTGGCTCGAATCCGGGCAGAACAGAAGATACTCGTTTGTGGCGTGCTCGCGGATAAGAAAGCCGAGCGGATCCGCGGCATCGTGGTTAATCTTAAAGGCCAATACGCCGAACGTCCTGCCGATATTGAATATATTGTTCTGGATGGACACTGCCCTGTGCCCGGACAGCTTTAGCACCTCGAACGTCCCCTTGCTTGCGTAAACGTCAATACCCGCTTTCATAACGTCCTTGATGGCCTTCGAATGGTCAAAAATGCTCGTGCGTTATTAAGCACGCCTCAATGCCGGATAGTCTATATTCCAGGGCTTTTTTGAGCTTCGACCACGGCAGCCCGCACTCCAAGAGCAGTCTCTTCCCGCCGGAGGCAACGACCTCGTAGAGATTGGCGCTACTGCTGCTAAAGTGTTGGATGAATTTCAAAATAATGCCCCTTGTCCCGCTTCCTGCTCTTTAACTGATATTCCTGTTTCGCCCTGCATTACCCGCTTCTCTGCCATCTCGACATACTCCGGCTTCAATTCGATTCCTATGTAATTTCTGTTAAACCGCGCGGCCACCTGCAAAGTCGTACCGCTTCCGGCAAAGGGGTCAAGCACTACACCGCTTGTAAATTCAGCCCCGCATCCGCAGTCTGTGTAGCCGACAAGAGTTTTATCAATATTTGGCCCCATTCTAATATCATAAGTACCACTTAATGCTTGTTCTGATCCCGCATATTTACCATTAGGAATATTTCCTGCCTTGCCGGATCCGCTACAATATTTAAGATCAGTCTCATATATCTTCTCTCTCGCCTTGCCGCACTTTGAGCAGATAAACTCAGGGCATCCAGCCTTTATCATAGGCTCGACTAACTTCTCAGGGTAGGTTGCGAAGTGGGCTTCTGGGAATGCTTGTGTCGGTATCGTCCAGACACAACGAGTATTGCGGCCAAGAGGATTAGGATTATAAGGTTCTGTTCTATTATAAGCGGCATTGGCAACGTACATATCATTGGGGCTATTAGCATTAAGCCCTGACTTTTGCCTCTCAATGCTTGCATCTAACATAGGCTCATACTGCGGCTCGAACCAATACTTCTTAGACTTAACAAAAAAATACACATACTCGAAATCGCAGGTGAACCTGTCCTTTGCACTTGAGGGCATCGGATTCGGTTTTTTCCAAATGATAACATTCCTCAAAATCCAAGGGTCTGTGCTGCCAAGTCTTGGCTCAGGATATTCTCTTGTTAGTGGCCTGAAAGAATTTTTAGCCTTTATGTTCAGCCAACATTCCTCAGCGTCTTTACCGCTACTCGGACAAAATATAGCGGCCCTGGCTTGATATTGTTTTGCTATAAGGTAAGGGTAAATATCTCGTAATACATCTTTGGCATTATTTGTCATTAACCGCCATTCATAAACAGGGGCGTTTCTTTTTGTATCAAGGGTTTTTTGTCGTCTGCTGCCAATTCCGCCCGCTACCGCCTGAGCTTTATCTATTAACTCCTTACAGCTATTATATACGCTTAAAGTAGCTCCATAAGTCGGATTCTTCCTGCCTGCTGTTCTTCTGTGGATAGCGATACATCCTTCACCATCAACCAAAGCTGCAAGCCATATCTGATTGTCTCGGCTTTTAACATATTTCCCCCTTTGTCTGCACATCTCGATTGCGAAGCGTTGCGGGATTAGGCAGAGGGATTTATCCGGGACATTTACCTTTGGGCATTTGACCGCAGAGCCTGGGTTTGTGCTTTGTTTATCCCCAGGCTGCCAATATTCATATCCACGACCACCACCAGCGTATGTGTCGCCTAAATTAACAAAGCAAGTCCCGTCCTTGCGTAAAACGCGGCGCACCTCGTCGTAGATAGTGCAGAGCTTGTCGATAAATTCCTCGAAGGTCTTTTCGAGGCCAAGCTGGCCGTTGACGCCGTAGTCACGTAAGGCCCACGCTACCAATACGGTGGTGAGCTACAACACATACTGATACATTCGTCTGGCATAGACTTTAGTACAGTTAAAGCATCGCCGCACACAACCGTATTGGTTATATCCTTAATGTTTTTCATATTCCCATCCGATTGGGCCATTACTTCGCTTCGGGGTTTTTCCGCTTTTTACAGCTTTCCAATACTCTTTTTTGTGTAGTGATATATGGCAAGAAACACACAATACTTGAAGGTTATCAGCCTTATTATCGTAATGGTCAAAATTCTTATGATGAATACCTAAATTGTTTCTGATGCCACACGATTCACAGTTTACTTTCTTAATAACGTTTCTATAGTTGCGCCTTGATTTTCCGCCTTTCCACAAATAATGATTTTTCCCACGTATTTTGGCAGAACGTTTTTCAACTAATTCCTTCGGCTGCCTTTTACCTTTCCAGTAGAACGGAGGCTTATTTCTTTTGTTTTTAATCGCTAACGCTTGAGCTTCAGTATTATTGCGCCTTGGTTCCCCAGCCCTACGCAAACAAGACACTACAGCAGATGGCACAACATTATATTTTTCGGCTATTTCTCCAGTTGAGTACCCTTCTCGATATTCTTTTATAACAGTTTCATTCGAGGGTAATTTTCTCTTAGGCATAATAATTCCTTTTTTTATTTTATTATACCATTATGTGTTGTTGCGTCAAGTCTTTTTTTACAGCAGGATATACTCTTTGAAGGCATAGCTTTCAATACTTCCAACGCAGAACCGCAGATTATCTTATTAACTTCCAGCATCCTTGCTATATTTTTCCCTATAACAATTTACTGTATTTTCACTTTTGCAGCTCCAGCATCTTGAATGTCTTTTTTTTGATAAGAAGCTACAGCCACAATCGTAACAATATTGAGGATAATACTTACGCCGCTTCATCCTCTTTCATGGGAACCGCTTCCTCTGTTCTTACGATGTCCGCCGAGAGGCATTTGGGATTCGGGCAGATAGGCACATCCTCTTTCGGGCCCGACCAGGCCGGCTTGTTAAAGCCGCTGTCCCTGCCCTTGGCCTTGCACGCAAGGCACGTCCACTCGAAGTCTCCTTCATTTTTCTTTGCGGGCTTCTTCCTTGTCTTTTTGGCGGGCTTCTCCTGCGGTTTTTCTTCTTCGGCGGCGGGCTGCTCGAACTCGGCTTCGACAGGCTGCGAACCCTGCTCGGCTTCGATTTGTTCCTGTGTCTGCTGTTCTGTTTCTCCATAGGTCAGCGACTCCACAGGTTTGCGCTCGGGGGCGTCCTCGATGTCCTCGATTGTCTGTATGCCTATCGTCACTTCCGGGCAGTGGCGGTTCTTGAACCACGAAGCCGCTCTGTAATGAAACATCTGCTCCGGCATTGTCAGCCATTTCGATTCTTTCTTGCTGCTCCATTTCTCCGCTTTTACGAGCTTCCAGGTTATCCAGGGACCGTAAAGAATCTTCTTCGTTTTCCTGCTCGTCGCGTAGGCCCTGACTGCATAATCATCGTCGTCGGCATTTTCACCTTTGACCTCATACTCCAGCGGATCAACGTAAAGTCCAGAGCGGTTGATAAGCGCCAAGACAAACTTGGCCTCGAACCCGAGTCTGCCGTGAATATCGTATGTGTGCTGCATTACCGCAAGCCAGTTCGTCTTGAGTCTTGCCGCCAGGTCCAGCACGATTAAACATTCATCCGGCTTGTCCCTGTAGTTCTGCGGGACCATATTCGTCCTTGACAAAGCATTTGCAAAACGCCACGCCTCGTCCATATTTGTCGGCACAAATCCTGCGGCAGTCATCGATAGTTGAGGTTTCGGTCCTGCCGGCACAAGCGGCTTGTCTACTTCGTTATTGTTGGTTTCGTTAATTTGTTTTTCTTCATTTTCGCTCATAGTTATAGGTTTCCTTTCTTGTTTTTATGAACTAAACTTCGTATTGTCCGTTATTCATGTGTGTTTTCATTTCCAAAGAACAACCCTGAATAGTTTTGTTCTCTGTTGTATAAACGGTTGTCCACATTTGGCATTTTTCTTCTTGGCATTTAATCCATTCCATAAAACTATCGCCATCTTCAGGGCATAGCGGCCTACTCATTATTGGACATATCTTTTCCATTACGCCACCTTCGCTTTCTCTTTCGCTTCCGTTGTCAGGGTTAATTGCTTGACGCCGTCCACAGCCTTGAGTTTGATGGTCTGAGCCTTGGTTACGATGGGCAAGGTGATTTCACCGGCATGGTCGATAAACAGCGGCGGGACGATTCCGTAATGCTCACTGAGCGTATTGATAACGTCAGTACCGACGAATATCTTCTGGCCTGTGCTCATGTCCACCCACTTCGAGCCCTTGTTCATCGCCTCGCACACCCTGTCGTCAATCTCGCCGTTAATCTGAAAGTCAAACAATTTGAATGTCGTATGCTCGAATTTATCATTGACCGCTTCCTCGACAAGTCTGCTATAGGCAAGGTTGTACTGCTTAATCAAATCGATTTCCTTGTCGATGTCGGCGATGAGTTGTGCAAGCTCCTTCTCCCTGTCTTTCAGTTCGATGATTCTTGCCCTGTCACTTTCGATACGGTCGTACTTATTCAGGATGCCGTTAAGCGTGTTAAGCTCTCCCTCGCAGACCTCTATCTGCCTGTTGAGTTTTTCAAGCTGCTCTGCCGCGGGCTCGCCGATTTCGGCCTCAAGCTCTCTTAATTCGGTTAAGAGATTGAAGTAAACCTGGTCCTGCTCCGGCACGACAGGCGGCAGTTTCTTCATCTGTGCATCAAGTACCTTAATCCGATTTGCGGCGCTGTCCCGCTCGGCTTCGAGGCTTTCTTTGGCGGTGTCAATTACCTTTTTCAGATTCAGAATTGAGTCGTCAAGGATTTCAATCTCCACCGTCCAGTCGTCAATCTCTTTCTGAGCCTCGTTGCCGAGGGCTTGAATATCGGCTATCTTGGCCGCACGCTCTTTAGCGACCTGAGCCTTCATCGCTTCAGGAAGCTCCTGCTTGCAGGCGTAACAAATGTCTGGTGACGGCTCGGACTCGACATGCTTCTGCTCTCTGCGAACACTTTCCAGGGCGTTCTGCTTTATTTTTATCCGGCTTTCGATAGACTGCTTCTTCGTCTTTGCCTGAGACAGCTTGCCCTCGCGCTCGGTTATGACATTTCCCATCTGAGACAGTCTTGCGGTTATCTTGGCCTTTTCGTCGGTGATGGCCTGTGTTCGGGCGGGATCGTTCTGCAGGTCAATCTCCCGCTTTTTAATTTCTACCGTGAGTCGGTTCTTTTCGCCGATTAGCTTCTGGCGATCGGATTCAGCGGCAAGCACTCCTGACCTGACGGTTTTCAGGGATTCCAGCTTTTTCTTTGCCTCATCCCTGCTCTTGCTCGTTGCCTCAAGGCTTCCTTCCGGCTGCTCCATGCCTTTGAGTATTTCCTCCATGCGGGTCGGTATCTTCTCCTGCTCTTTCTTGTAGCCGTCGTGGTTTTTGTCGCCGTCCCGTTTGAAAACAAGGGCTTTCCTGTAAGCCTCAAGTTCCTGACCGTTTGCCCTTTCGTGCATATCATCGAAGCCTTCCGGCCGCTTCACTTCTCCGGCCAGTTCCACGAGGATTGCCCTGCGCTTCAGGTGATGCAGCTCCCCGCAGAAGTAGAATACGTCGGTCAGCAGCTTGCAGACATCCTCGGCGGCGTAGTGTTCGGCTATGAATTTATCGAAGTCTTTTTTGAGAAGCAGGCCGCCGTCAACGAAAAACTGATTCGTATATCCGGTTATTTTGCCCTTTATCTTATTCTCGGCCTGCTCTTTGCGAAGTGTGTGAATCTCGCCTTCGGCGTTCATTTCAGCCTCGACCATCACAGTTACGCCCTCTATCGGATCGCCGTTCTCGTAGTGCGGCCTAACCGCGAAGCTGCCCTTGCCACTGTCTGTCCTGCCTGCGCTGTCCTTGCCGTAGAACAGCCAGTGAAAGGCGTCCTTCACCGTTGTTTTTTTTGTCTCGTTCTCGCCTGTAAGTACGGCGTTCAGGCCGTTAAAAGCGAACTCCTTCTTTTGGATTCCCTTGAAATACTCGATATTCAGATTTTTAATAGTTACGCGCATTTTTTATCCTTTCAATATCTCTGGGTTTTCGTGAATGTTGCCGATGATTTCATAATATTCACTAAGAGCGCTTTGAATAAAAGACCAACCTGAGCCACCTTCTTTCCCATCAATTCTGTAATGGTCAAAACCACCTTTGTTGGCGTTCCATTTAATAATGCGGGTATATGGGTCTGGGTCAGAATGGTCAATTATCCCTACGTGACTTATTTTACAAATATCCCCCCCGAATATCTCTTTGCCGTTTTTGTCCTTGAGGCCGGTCGATTGCATAATGATAAGGTCATCTATATTTTCACGATAATATTCAGGTCTGTTGGCAATATCATCAGCCCATACACGCAATGGAAGCGCACTTCCCATTGTTTTCAATTTCTTGTTCCAAGCCCGTAATTTAATCTCTTTCATTTTTCCCACCTTTCAAGGTTCCGATAACCTCTGCAAATCATTAGTAACAGGATGATGTAAATCATAGCTTCTCCAAAATAAGACAGGCCAAAGCCGCTGAAAGTGGCTCGCTTATCAGTTTCGGGCCGGAGGGGCTGTATAAGAAAAACGCACCACTTCTTGCATTTCTAACCTTATTTTTTACCAGTTTCCATTTGCGGTACATTTGACCTGTCCTTTTGTACTCGTTTCAAGGCTGCCCCTTGTTAATCATCGTCGTTTCTAATCCCATCCTCTACAACCACAATAATATAAGTCATATTCAAATATACCATATTTACATTCCTTGCCTTTGTTTATACATACATTGGGTATTGGCTTGTCTGAATTATGATAGCAAAACTTGCCATTTTTTAATGGTTTTCCTTTCGTAAAATAACCACAGATATGACATTGATTTTCTGATGTGCGAGAGCCTAACCCGCGATATTCAAAAAAAGGTAAATCAATAGAAGATTTTTCTTTCCTTCCGCACATAGTACATTTTGCCAGTCTTCCTGATAAGTCGGGAAGCATTTTTACCGGAACCGCCGCTTCAGGATTTCCGTGACATATTAAACATACCGGTTCTTTTGTTTTAGAAACTATCGCTTGAGCAGTATGTCCACATTTCATTAAAGTCGTTTTCATTTTTCACCTCAATTAAAAGGCGATGGCGCGTCCGTTCTTTTCTTAATTGTTCTGGCCTCCTACCAGGACACCATCGCCGCGCAAGGCTTATAATTGGACTCTTTTTCGAGTATCTTGAATTCTGTCGGCAACTTTGCCGATTAATTCAGCCATTGTGTAAATCTGTGCTTCAAGGCCACAAGCAGTTGCTCTTTGTGTTTTCTCTGCTTCATTTACAGGTTGTGCTGGCGATAAGACATTATGTAAATCATTGATTAAACCTTCTGTGGCATCGCCCGCCCTATTGATTGTCTTGCTTAAAACATCAATAGCCTTTTCTATTGGTGATTCTTTTTTAGGTTCACTACATTCTGTATCCATTTTCCTTATTTCCTTTCTACTTGTCCGTGTTCAGCTTCTTTAAGTATATTCTTCCTTTCGCTTCCATTGCGTTCACTGCCGCCCTTCCGTACTCAAAATGGTAGATTATTTCCGAAATCTTCTACTTCTTTTTCAAACGTATCTTTGCACTCAAGCAATATTCGCTGTTTGTGGTTCTCGATGATTCTCTCTGCTGCCTGCTGTAAATCATAAAGTACTTCCTCGGCCTTTTGCCCTTGAAGTAATTCTGCTGTCATAGTTACGCTTGGCCGAAAATTGCTATATGCCTCATGAGGATGATTGAATGTTCTGGCCGCCATAACCGACACTTGAGTAACCTTTAGCTTAGCAAGTTTATCAGAGTCCGGCTTGCCACATATCAATAAACCATTTGCTCCATAAGTCATTGCTTTTAATGCTTCACGTCTGTTCATTTTCCTATTTCCTTTCTATTTGCCTTCCATTTCTTCCTGTAGGTAATCGCCTACGCCCTTAACTATCGTCCCTGTACCCTGCCCGATACCGCTTATCATCTGTCCTGTGCCTCGTATGGTAGTGGTACAGCTACTCAGGATAAATGCCAACACCATCAAATTGACGGCCACTACAAGGAATCTTAATCTCGTAGCCGCCACAGATTCCCGCCGATCCATTTCCTGACTTATCGACTCAATCCATTCCAATTCAATCTCGGCGTCCTGCTTGCCAGCCACCTCCAATAATAATTCGTCTCTCCATTCTTCCAGTTCGTAATAACTTAGTTCTTCAAACATAGTTTCCTCTCTTTCTTTTTCTCCGCTCTCAGGTTATCATTTACCAGTTAAATACACACCAGCCTTTCTTTAGGCCATATAAACTACCACTAATAACATACTTAATTTCAACAGGAGGTAAGTATCTGCCCGTTTTTGTGCCATTAACAACCTCAACAAGAGTTACCATGTCTCCGGCTAAATAATGTCGGTCATTTAGCCGCAATTCAAATTTCTTAATACCGCGCTCTACATCTTGATAGTATTCAGTTTCACATTTTATTTCGTGATGTTGCCTACTCATATCCATATTCCTTTCAGTTAAAGGTTCAAATTGAAGGGCGGGCAGCGCTGTGGAATAGAGGCTTTGCTGATTGGAGGATGCCGCTGAACCTGCCCAGAGTGTGGCTTGAAAAAACCGGGGCGTCTGTTGCTTGCCCGCCGCTTCCAGTAACAAAATGTCTCTCCATTCGTCCAGTTCTGCGTAATTCAAATCTTCAAACATAATTCCACCTTTCCTTTTTCTCCGCTCTCGCTAAAGGTTATCATTCTTTGTTAAAATACATCTTTATTATGTTCCAACCACATTCCGTACATATATGCTCAAAACTTCTTTTTGTCTCACTTTTTTGCACGTAAGGACTTATATTAAATGAAAATGACACTCTTATATTTTTATATACCGGCGACTCAATTCTGCTAAAAGACTCATTTTTGCTTGCTTCATCTATGCTCGCTATTTCTTTTGTGCAAAAATCACAAAATAATTTCTTCATATCCATATCCTTTCTCAAAAAAGAGTTAAGTTTTCAAAGTTGGGCAGGCAGTATGTGGCTTTGCGGGCAGATTTGAGTGACTCACTTTTTCGATATTTCCGCCACGTTGCCGAATTC
>CAZBMW010000024.1:0-12793 GCA_964493425.1 uncultured Pirellulales bacterium | reverse complement strand
GCGGGCAGATTTGAGTGACTCACTTTTTCGATATTTCCGCCACGTTGCCGAATTCATATATTTTCAGATATTCCTCAATAGCGGCCTGGTCCTGCTTTAACTTCCATTCCATAAAAAGCAGTGTTGCGATTTCATTCCATTGCTCGGAACTTATATCGATGTTACTGTCCAGGCCTGGCTTGATATTTTTTCTATGATCACTCCAGTTCCATTGCATACCCTGGCAACCGACTAAAAGCAAAACACCGGCAACGACTATCAAAAAGGGACGGGGGCGCGGGTTGCTTACACGACCGGATGAGGGACGATACCGTTGCCCCCGATAAATTGATTTGGATTTTCGTGCAAGCATTTTCACGTCCCTATTAAAATTGTCAATTAACTAACTTAATTACAAACTACACTATTCATCGGGCATTGTCAAATAAATCTTTATTTTTTTCTTGCTTTTCTTGAAAAAAGTACTATAATCTGTATTATTGAGCTAAAAATGATGATTATTTTTTATATTATATAGGAAATTTCTTATGGTTAAAGCACTAACAATCAAAAACCCGGCGACTGTAAAAGCGATTTGTGAGATTGCAAAGATAGAAGAAAGACGACCTCACGATACCGCCGAAAGATTATTCAAGAAATCTGCACTTAATAAATTATCGAGACTGAGGAAGAAATGAATGATAAAAAAGCCCCCGCCCTGTGTGTGAGACAGGGGCATCGGAGGGGGGGGGTTATGTCATTTCTTTATCATTCGGCCATCATCGGTCAATACTTCCGGCTCAGTTCCCTTGATGTAGATTACAGCACCGGTAACTTTAGCTGGTTCTCCCTTGCGAACATATAACTCAGGCCCGACATTGTAACCATCCTGTGAAACTGGAAAGCCTTCAATCGCAGGTGATATTTTAATGTCGTTAGTTGCACAGCCACAGATTAAAATTAACATTGAGATTAGTATTATCTTTTTCATATTAGAACCTCAATCTGATACCAAATAAGACCTTTTTATCCTCGCCGTTGAGTGCTTCCTGCTGATACTCGGCGAAGGTCGATATGCTCTCTGTCACTTTCAGATTCAACCCTCCTATGGGCTGGATTGTTTTAAGCAAGTCCCAGGAACCGTCACCTATATTAGACTGTGCGCCGACATAAGGCTCGATATCTGAATCATTCGGCAAGTGCAGAATAACATGAGCGCCGTAATTCCAGTCAGGTACTTTATCTATATGAACAATACGGCCTTTTCTTTTCCAATGCTTGCCCGACCAGACCAGAACATCTTTTGCGTCACTTCCTGGTACATAATAAGCACTTGCACCTACTTCGAGATTCTTTGCTACATTCGTTCCGGCTCGAAGGCCGAATGCGCCATCGGCGTCGGGATTCCCATATACCGAGAGGTTGCTTTCTCCACACCCTGCAACAAGCAGGCACAATACGACTGCTGTTAGTAATACGATTCGTTTCATTGGTTTTTCCTTTCAATTTACGCCCCATCTGATAGATAACGAGGAGAGGATGGGACGTATGCGAAATAATGCCTTTGGTTATCTATCAAGGCGTATTATACAACATCTTCAAGGCGTTGTCAAGAATTTATTTTTTACTTTCTTTCAATTCCCTGTTTTAAGTCAAGTCCTGCGGTTTTGGCTATTACTTTGAGTAGGACGCCGACTTTCTTCAGGGCTTCATCATCTTTAGGCGTAGGGGTTAAAGCCACTACCGTTCTGGCTACGGTATAAATCCCACCGACAATAGCAAAGATGGAAACTATATTTTGCTGTACCCATTCCATATTATTTACTCCTTATCTATTCTTCCAATTCCATTAAATGATCTTCGAGCCGCTCAGCTTCCTCGTAATCTTTCCTGCTTGTGGCTCTGGCCATGGCTTCTCGAACATTTTCTCTTTGTTCTTCCAGACTAAGTTTGAACTCTGGGTTTTTGATTTCCATTATTTTTAATTAATCCTTCTATTCTTGTAAGGGCTTCTTTAACTTCCTGATGCCGGTCTTGTGCGCTTTGATCTATTCTTTTAACGACTTCCTCGCAAGTATCTTTGTATCGTACTGTTTTCTTTAATCCTTCAAACTGTTTTTTGTCATTTGTTCTTAAATAAAACATAACTCCAACCGCTCCACTGTTCACGGCAAACACAATAGTTATGAGTCCAAATATTAATTCCGTATTACTCGTCTGTGCCAGCATTTATCATCCCCTTAATTTTTTTAATCAACATTTTCGTCACGAGAAACGCCTTATATATAAGCGGCTCGATAGGGGGTTATCGGGTCGTTTTTATTTATTTCAGAAATTCCCTGATTTTCTTCGTTAATTCAATATCTCTTGCCGAAGATGGCTGAGCCTTGATGATTTCCTCAAGTCGCTCCTGCTGCACTTTTTTATATTCTTCGGCGAGCTTCTGTTTTTGTTCTTTGGTTTTTGCCCTTGATAATTGCACCTGAAGTCTTTTTTGTTTTATGCGGGGCAATGTCAGCCTGTTTATAAGCCTGTCCTCTAAAACATCGCTGATTATTCGCGCTTTTCTCACATTATCGATAGTGGTATCAAGGTCTATTCGCTTTGCGTACTGGTCATATAATTTCGCCAAAGGCTCTGTAAGCATTTCGGACCTGGCAAAATCCTCGATTTCCAGATCGCTCGCTACCCAGGCGTCCTCTATCTGGCCGAGATACTTATACTCCTGAATCGCAAGTTTTCGTATTTTCTCAACATCAGCGAATTCAATAGTTGTTTTCTTCCCATCCTTGCCGTCGATAACAATCTGGCCTTTCTTATTAAAATCGTATATTCCAAGGGCGCCCTTGCCTGCTAATTGATCCATCAATTTCCTAATAGCCACGTCCTGCGGCAGCCCTTTTTCGTAAGTCTGTATCGTAGCGCCAAGAAATGGTACGGAGGTCTTGACAATATAAGCTGCTATATCTCTGGCCTTTTCTCCCGCCGTCAGCCGTTCATATTCTCGGCGATAGACAGGGGCTTTGTCGTAAGGGTCTTTTCCGGTTTTCAGACCTGCATACAGCCTGATAAACGGCGTCAGAAGATATTTAGCGCCTTCATATTCCCTTATGCCCCATGTTTTTAGAGTTTCTTTCGCCGCTTCCTCGGCAGTCATTTCGCCATTAATAACACGATTTCCGTAATCTGTAGCAATAGAAAATATCTTTGTGCCGATAAGTACATCCTGCGGGAGTTGCAGGGATAATGTTCTGACTGTACCATCGGCATTTTCGCCTAATACGAAATGTGTACGGTTCCTTATGAAGTCCGGCAACTGAGATTCGAGCTTTTGCGTTTTCTCATTACGATTATTATAAGCCGCCGCCGCTATCGGCAATGACATAAAGGATAGAGTTGCTTTCAATGGATGCTTGCTGAACCAGTTCCAGATTAATCTCGATGCCTTGAAATACCACGTCCCGAACGGGGCAACACCGCCGCGAACAAAACGCCTGAATGTTTTCGACTGGGCTGCATAATCGACAAGCACTTCTCTTGCAATCTTACCGAGTGCATCTTCTTCGTTCAATCCCTCGGTATCAATCCAGTTATGAGCCTCGACCATCTGAACGCCTTGGCCTCTTTGCTGAGCCTTCAATAGAGACGAGGCGTAGGCAACTCGCATTATGGATTCCCTGAAATCGGATACGTCCCTTGCTTTGGTCAATAGCCGGTTCAGGGGATTCTTCGAGTTTCTCGCGGCCATTATCTCAGTGCGGAAGAAAGTCTGCTTAATGTCATGCTTTGAAATGAAATCATCTAACTGTTTCGCATATTTTGGCTCAAGTTTTCCGGTTAAGTATCTGATAGATGTATCAAGCTCGGAAATCAATGATAACGGATTCGGATGCTGCATTGCCGCCATCCAAGTATCACCGACCATATTATTGACGTTGAAAGATGGGAAGTGAGATAAAATCGCCATCGACTTCCAGTAGCCGGTCGCCCTGTTTACCAGGTAGATTCCTCTCGAACCTCTTTCGCTGAAATCCCGGAAGGTATTGTATATTTCCTCTGGAATAAGTGCCACGTTCTTGAAAGAGCCGATTGCCGCCTCACCGTTTTCCGTCATATAGATTGCGCGTGAAAATGGAATATCGGGTGTATATGCCCTGTACCGCTTGCCATCGACAATGTAGATGCGTCCGGGTCGCGGGGTTTTGGCGTAACCTCTGGCGTCAGTGCCAAATAGCTCCCGCCTCAATTCTTTCGACATCTTCGGCTTGATATCGAACTTCTTTACCTGAGTTTCGACAAAGTCCTCGATGAGATTGTGATATTCCATTTCCATCATCGAGGCAAGAAGCGACTCCTGATCCTGCCGATACGCCTTAGTCGTTCCCGTAGCTTTCTTCGTATAACCCCTGAACGGCCGCTTGAGCCTTGTCGGGATATTCGCATAGGGCGCCCATGCCGGCGTGTAGTCCTCGACATAGTGCCGGACGTAGTCCTGTATCTGCCGGCCTTCTTCGAGAACCCCCCTGTCAATCAGCTTCTGCGTATATTTATCTACGATTGCCCTGTACCTGTCGGCTGCGGCTATGGCTTCAGGCGAGGCATCTTTCATCACAGTATCAAGTATTTCCTGAGACTGCTCAAGGTCGATTTCAGGATTGCCCTTGCCGAGCTTTGTCCTCGATAGCTGGTCGCGTGCATACAGTATTTCGACCGATTTTTCGATTTCAGCCTTGTCCATCCCGCCCCAGATGGCGTCTTGGGCGATTTCATAGACGTTCTTCGATGCCTTGTTGAGCCCCCCGATTAAGTCTTTTCTAACATCATTCCTGAACTCCGGCGGGGCATTAGGATAAAAGCGGAATTTGTCGATGTCCTCTTTAGCGTTCTTGGCGGCAATTTTGGCTCGTTCGGCGGACCTTTGAGCCGCTTCCTGAACCGATTCAGGGATGGGTACTTTGACGAATCCGGCTTCGTGCTTGGGATTGTCGATGTGCTTGATGTAGTTGTCTGTGATTTTCTTTCTGGCCTGCGTCCTGTCCATTTTCAGGATATCAGGAACGGAATAGCCCATTGAGCGAAGCTGATTCTTTTCTTCTTTTGTGATAGGCTCTACTTTCTCTGTAGTAGTCTTTGCAGGTTCTTTGGCAAGTGAAGAGGGTTTAAGGTCTGGGTATTCGGCTAATACTTCAGGGGGAACGGGCTTGCCTTCGGAAAGAGCTTTTTCAATTATTTCTGAATGATACCCTCCCAATGTTCCCAAATCAATGCGTTCAAGGACTACAGGTTTGTCTAAAATTGCTTCGCTCTGGTCTGCGTATGGATGTGAAATTGTACTGTCAGAACCCAGTATATAAGCATATTTTCTTCCTATTGTGTCAAACGCAAACTCACCTTTATCCTTTGCTTTGTCTAAATCAAAATATTCTAAATCCCAAGTACTTACCCCTCCCATTGATTCTGCTTCTTCATATTCTTTTGTACCATACTCGGCATATTCTAATCTATCGTCACCCATTAATTTGGATTCTATATCGATTATATCACCTTTATTCCATTTCTTGTCCGCAAATCGTAACCCTATATAAGCAGGTATGTCTTCAGCCTGCTCGTTTAATTTTTCTTGATATTTTGATATGTGTTTTATTAATTTATCATTTTGTGATATATTTTGCTCTTTTACAGCATTATCATATTCTTCCCTCGTCATTTGCCATGGTTGTTTCTCTGTAGGCGTTATTTCTGCCTCGGCTGGCTTCTGTTTCGCTAATTCTTCAGCCCTCATTTTCGCACCTATAGGCCCTGCGAATTGTTCGGACTGAATTTGATTGAATTTACCTGAAGCCGCCCCCTGAGCGATTTTTTCTGGCTTCTGCATACTTTTGCTTACATTTACAGGCGTTTGCCTGCTGAGCGTAGCCTGCGTGCCTGCTTGCCCTGCTGTGGCGGGTGTTTCAGGCAGCAGTTTGGGCTTAATAGTAACTTTCTGGCCTCGAAAGACGATGTCCTGTGGTTCGCCTTGCCTTAATAAGTCTCTGGCCTTAATAACTTTCTTAAATTCTTCTATATAGCCTTTGGCCTTATCCGGGTGATATTGGCGTGCCAAGCTGTTCGCCGCCCTCGTTATTTCTTCCTGCGAAGCGCCCTCTTTTAATCCCAATATCTTCAATGCCCTTGCTTCTTCCGATGGTGTTAATTTAGACCATAAACCTTTAGCCCCCGAATGTGCCAGACTCAGAATCGCTCCGATAGCCATATCTCTCAAAACGGCCTTCGGCCCCTCAAAGCCATACTCTGCCTCGGTCGGGTCGATAACGTCCGATGCCCCCGCCGATACCTGCTGTGCTACTGCCGCCGCCCCGAATAGCTTTGCGGTCTCAAATGCCTCTTCAAGTGCGGTTATGCTCTTCGGAGTATTTCCTATAACCCCGATTTTCTGTGCTATCGGAGCGACTGTTTTCAGCCTGCCCATAAACTCGGCAAGTTCGCCAACGCCTTTCTGAAATCCCGATGGAGTGTAACCGCCAGCCCAGTCCATAGCCTCATCGAGCGTCATATTCTTTACCTCTTCGTCCCATACGTCATCAGGGGTAATTCTCTTGATTAAAGCCCACACCATATCAGGGGCGTTTAAGGTCATTCCCTTGCCGAATTTCAGAAAAGTCCTCAAAGGCATCGAAACACCTATATCGAAAGCCCTCGATAATCTTTCAATCCTGTCCGCATCCGGCGGAAGAGGATTTCTTTTGCCGACAAAAAACCCCTTGAATTTCTTCCATTTAGACCGCTCGGGCGCAGTGCTTATCGTTTCCCTGCCTTGGGCGAGTCCGGGGGGCTCTATAGTGCCGGGAATCAGCGGCTGTGGCTTTCTGGTTAATTGCCTGAAGTTATTTTCTATGTCAGTGAGCGGTATTTCCAAGCCCAAACCCATATCCAGTGTGAGCTTGATTTCCTTGTCGAGAGTAAAATCATCCGGATCGGCAATTTCAGGTTCAAGAACGGCGGCGGGGGCTGAGATATTAAAATCTGCGTGTTCAGGGGCTGCATTTGGATCTGATATGCTAAAGCCGGATAGTCGGTTGCGACGCCCAAAATCTTTCAGTCTGTTTACCATCACTTCCCCTGCAAATATTTAACCAGATCATCAAGTGTCGCGCCTTCATTAAGATATTTCTTGGCAGAATCCAGCTCCTCGTTATTAAGATTGAATTGAAGCCTGAGAATATCAAGTTGCTCTTTATATTTATCACTCATCAGCTCTTTTGCTTTTTTGAGCTCTTCCTGCCCGTGCTCACGAATAGCCGTCCTCAGCTTGTCTCTGGCCTGATCGTCAACCTGCCGATTTGCATATTCTTCTCTTAACTGCTCAATCGGTTTTCTGTAATGAGATAAAATTCTGCGTCCCTCAGCATATATCTCATCAACCATTGGGTATTTTTTCTGCTCTCTTTGCGTCTCGAACCAGTCATATAGCGACCTGCGGTATTGGTCGAGATTATCAAGCTGTAATTGCCTGTCGGAAGTTAATTGTTCGGCCTCTGTAGAAGTTGCTTTCTGCAGCTTAGCCATAAATCCAAGCTCATCGCCATAAGTTACAAGCTGAGTCTTTGCGTGCGCAATTCTCGATGCCATTTCCTTGGCCTGATAAGTCTCATATTTACCCTGTGCGATAGTTAAAAGTGAGTCGTAGGCCGAGTCGTCGATGGACTGCTTATCGTACCGCTCCTCTTTTAATCTTTTCAGAAATTTCGGCATAGTAACCGAGCCGTCGTGTATGCCGTAAGCCATTGTTTCGAGATCGCCTTTGATTATTTGATTGGTTTGAATCTTCTGGCCTTTAATTATTTCCTCTGCCTGAGAATCAATATATCTAAAATATTCCTTGGCTAAATCACTATCTATAATTCCTGCGGAAAGATCTGAACTTATTTGTTTTTCGGTTAATTTATTCTGCCTTAAAGCAAGCAGGTATTCGACATTTTTTTGCTCTTGCCTCTTTTCGGCAGCTATTTTAAGCTGTGAAGCCTCAAAGTTAATATCGGACAATACGTTCTTTTTGATGTCGGTGTCTATCTTTTGAGACATTATAAAATCACGCGCCGATTCGTAACCCTCTACGTCCAGAATAAGTTTTGATTCATCGTAGAGCGTGTTGGTCTGTGCAATGATTTCGTTGTCTTTTTTCAGGGCTTCGGCCTTTTCGTGCGTTACGAGCTCGTGTGCGTCCATCAGGCCGACATATTTATTGGCCGTTTCCACGTCGCCGTTCTTTGCCGCGTCCTCACTGAGCCTGGACAATTCCCCCCGTTGATAATCGTCCAGTTTTCTACCATACATCGATTTAAGCTGATATTCGAACGCCCCGTATCTATCTTCAAACCACTGCTCGAATTTGGCCTGATTTTCCGGCCGGTGGAATCCCTTTGTATATTTGCCTTTGTTTTTCTCAATGTCTTTTAACGCTTCACTTATGAGGTTGTCTCTTTTTTCAGTTGAAAACGCAGTCAAAGTTTCGGAGTATTTCGGATCGTCCGGCAACGGCATATCAATACTTACGTCAAGCCTGCTTGCTGCGTCAGCCGCCTGCCTTACGTCGCTTAATACCCGCTGTGTGGCCGAACCGAACTCAATATCATCGTCGATGGCCTGTCTTTGAAGCGTAGCCCGAAAAGCCGTGTCCGCTGCGACATTCAGTCCCCGCCCGAATGCGCCGAGTCCCGAATACAGCGCCTGATTAGAGCTTGCCGTCAATGAGCCTATGTCCTGCGCCCAGGCAAGCCCTGAACCTCTTGCCGGCGGTGCTGTAGCTGTGTATATGGGTAGCTTCATTTTAATATTTTAATTGTGTCGCTCTGCTTATTCTTTGTGATTTTGTTAATGTATTGCCACCTAATTTCGGGAACCATGGAGAGCCTTGACTTCTCATATAAGCCACTCCGGCGCCTCCCTGCAATAATGAGTTTCCTGCGCTTAATAGTCCGGCCTTTGCATAACCCGAAGCGGATTTACTTACTGTCCGCGCCTTGGTGAAATCGAGTATCGACTGCGACCTGTACGCACTTGCCCGCCTCAATCCGCTTTCCCTGATATTGGCGTTTTCCAGAGCCAGTTGTGCGGCTGTATCCTCCATAACCAGAAGTGGCGAACCCTCGGCGGTAACACCGCTTTTACCCACTAACGCTCTTTGACGGGCAAGAAGTTTGTCCGCCTGCCTTTTGTGCTGAATAGCTTCATCCTCGGCGGCCTTTCTTTCGGCCTGGGCTTCTCTTTCGGCCACCTTGGCGTTGTAGGCGTGCCAGGCAGCATCTGCCTTGGCAGTGGCGGCGGCGGTCTTGCCCTGCCGATAGGCACTATATCCTGCAGTTGCTGTAGCCGCTATTAATAAAGGTATTTCTGCACCCGTCATTCTTTTACCCGCTTACTATATATATTCCAGCTCTGACCTTCATAAGTTAATATCTGCGTCTGCTGGAATCCCAGAAAATTCACCAGTTTAATGCTCCGGTCAAAGCCGCACCTGATAACCGCGTTCAACTGCCTGAACGGGAATGTTTTCTCGATTACAGCAAGCCCTTCCCTGAGCCATCGAAGCGTATCAAGCCTGAATTCAAGACAGTCTTTACTAAGCCGAAGCCATAATTCGCCCTGCTCGCCTTGCGGATGAACCCCGCCGCATCCGACAACAACTCCGTTCCTGACGCCTGTTACCGACAAACCGGAGTCCTCTATCGCCTGAGCCAGCTCATCGTTGAATCTTCTGATTCCCTGCTCGATCGGCTCGAAAGCGGATAAATCTTCTTTTTTGAATGGCCGGACGTATATCATCTTTACAACTTTAGCCCACATTTCATATTTTTTTACTTTATTGGCACGGTTTTGTTATTCAATTTACGCTAAATTCCATAAGTAATGACAGCAGTGTTAACGGCTCAGGACTTTGCTGATATATGAACACCCGCCCGAACCTGTCAAATCCGGGCGGCATCGTCACCCTGTCGTCCGTATCGGTATCGGATGTATCCATTCCGGAAATACTCAGCAACTCTTTATCTGTGGCGTCCCTGCCTACATAAAAATCGCCTGAATTATAGTATCGCGGTATGACCCGCGTTATTCTGTTCATCCTGCCGAAAACGGCCGCTCCCTCGGCGGCCATAGAAAGCGGCATTGTTTTCATCTGAACCGTAAAAGGCATACCGGCCTGAACGGTAGAGGCACTGGTGATGGTAATCTGTCCGCTTGATACCGTCTGACTTGTCTGAATAGCTCCGTCACCGAGTACCGCTACCGTCTCGGCCTCAAGATGGTCGAGTCCCGTTATTGTAGTTGTGGCCGTAGAATCGTAAGTAATGCCCGAATCGACAAAATAGGCATCGTCAACGTCCGTGCCGAAGTCCCTGTCCTCGAAATATTCCACATATCTGACAGTGGATGAATTTATCGTCCTGTTGGCTATAACCCAGACCTGATCTTCAGGGTCGCCGCTTATTACCGCCACAGACTCGAAAGAGCCGTCAGTAATGAACCTTGCCCACGAGGTAATAAGTTCATTGCGGTCGTAAACGAATATAGGCATCTGCCCATCGTCCCTTACGCAGTATAGAATCGAGTTCGGTGTTTTCTGATAGTCCATTTCCGTAATGCCGTCACCCGTGATATGCTCGGCGAGAAGTGTCATATCAGGAGCAACATAAGAGTCAAGCTCCCAGTTATAGGCAAGCTCTCTCATCTTCTCAGCGCCGCGCTGGAAAAACAGGACGCTTTCGTTTGCAAGTACCGCCTGAAGGTCTGCACTGCCGTAATTGGAATGCTGTTCGGCCTTGACATTAGAGGGCGTTAAAGGCTCGTCTGCGCCACCGGCTAAAGTCCATTCCGCACCACTCGTTCCTATTAACAGCTTGTCTTTTCCTATCAGCCATTCGATAACATTTACCTGTCTTGAAGATAGCGTGAAGTTCACAGGGTCGTCATCGTCCGTCCCGGGCAGGAAGTTCTCGTAATCGGAAGTGGCGGAGCCCCAGACCGTATCGGGCTGATTTGCATTGCCGCCGAATGTCAGCCTGTCCTCGAAGAAAGCAACCGTTCTCGGCCATCCCCTGTAGTTGCTCCATGCGCCTTCCGACCATCTGTGAGTTGCCGAGGTATCGGCAAGTGTCTTTAGAACCGTAGCCGTCGCAGAAGTAGGGCTTGATACTCCTGTAATCTCTACAATTCCGATATGGTCAATATCACTTATTCTGAAATATACATCACAGTTCTCGGCGGCGTCCCCTGAGTCCGTTAAGATAACCCTGTAATCGGCCTCGTCAACGGACTCCTCGGAATTGGTTGTCACGTTCCTGTCGTCGTTAGACTGGTATGTAAAGACGGTTTCCCAGCTCGTAGCCGATGAAGTAGCGCCTAATACATAGCTTCGCTGCACCTCAAGAGTTCCCGTCCACGTATTTAAAGTCGTAAGATACCACGTCACACCTTTGGCGATAGAACCGCAGTCAAGCCAGGAAACGTTCTCGGTCTGGTCGTGCGTGTAATTGTCCGACAGCGTTTCCTCGTAAGCGCCGGTAGCAAGAGGCTGGACTATCTTGAATAGTGCGCCTGTTTGTGATTTCGATGTAGCAACCGCACCAGATGGTAAATGCCCTGCGGTAGTACCGGAAATAAACGGTGTAAAATTCGTAGCAGTTAATGTTATTGAGCCGGTTATAGCTGATGGCGTTATTGTTTTGTTTTCATTTGCATTTTCATCTTGAAACGGCCCTGTTTCTATCGCTATATGCTCATGCGCCCACCAGTCGTCCGCCATCCTTGATATTTTTGCGGGTTCATAATCTGGGTGGGTAATATAAAGAACGTCCGCCGATTGCTCATATTTCAATTCAAATAAATCCGCAGTCAGATAAGGAGAGGATATTTCGTAAGTGCTTGAATATAAGGCGGCTACCTCGCTGGCTGTTACTTCGTCACTTGTAATCGTTACTTCATCTATATAACTATTGTATATATTCTCAACACCTGCTCCTTGGTCATCGGCGCCTATTATCACATCCGCCGTTACTGCTCTCACTTGAACATATCCACCTCCCGTAAAAGTAGTATCTGCCACTATTGCTCCATCGACATATATCTTTATATCATCTTCGGCAGGAGGGGCTTCATCTGTATCTGCATAAAAACATAGAAAATGCCAGCCATCATCAAGCGGGTCATCTCCATACGCACCATAATACGAATTATTCGTCTCATCATATAAATATAATCGAGGCCGTTCACCAGTACCTATATAAAACCGCCAACCTCTCTGGTCAACAGAATCATCATATTTCGATAAAATAGTTTCTTCTGAGCCGGATGCCATTACATAAACCCACGCTAAAACGGATATTTTATCTGCTGCACCCCCAGCGAAATCGAAATCTGAGTGGTCTGCAATAGTCACATAATGAATATCATCAAAACTAAAGCATCCAGATCCCACCTTGCCAATAACGTGCAGGTTTTCTGTATTTATTGAAGACGTGCCGTCGTGAGTATTGCCGTCATCATCTAATACGGTTGTACTCGCAGCGTTATCATTAAGAAGATAGTGAGCTACTATGTTGTCAAGAGCAGATATATCTTCATAGCCGCTTGCCCCTGTCACCTCCGCTTTGTCGGTAAAGAATCTTATCTGCTGGTTCTCGAATAAAAGGATATACCCCTGCTCGGTTGAATACTCGAAGGGTATGATACGCCCTTTTGCCGACGAGTCGTTCAATTCGGCCACGTATTTCGTTCCCGGCCTTTTCTGCGCCGGTCCCTGCGGCAGAGGTATCATATT
>CAZBMW010000023.1:0-34766 GCA_964493425.1 uncultured Pirellulales bacterium | reverse complement strand
GAGCAATGCAGGCCATCCGCACACGGTCGCAGTGGTTGTTAAAAATGTTCAGAAATACTCCAGCTACGACAGCGTCACGAAGGGTATTTTGCTGATATAAGAAGCCAGGATTTTCCCCCGGCTCCACGTTCCACCATGTTCCCCATTCATCGACTGCCAGTGCGACCCTCCTGCGGGGGTCGAACTTGTCCATCACCTCTTTGTTTTTCCGGATAAGCTCATCGGCAAACAAGGCTTGTTTTAATACTTTAAACCATTCCTGTTCGTTGAATTGCGTGGCGCTTCCCCACCGTCCCCACCTTGGGCCTGAAAATACGTAGTGATGGAGACTGAAGGCGTCCATAAAGCGATGCGCCCGTTCGAAAACAACCTCCGTCCAGTAGATATTGTCGCTGCCGGGACCGCAGGCGACCCTCATCAGATTGCTACCCGGGTACCTCCAGACGAATTTCTGATACCGCCTGTAGAGGTCGGCATAATATTCGGGGGTCATTTCCCCGCCGCAGCCCCAGTTTTCATTGCCCACACCGAAATACTTGACAGTCCAGGGTTTTTCTCGTCCGTTTTCCTTACGTAACCTTGTCATCGCTGTATCACCGCCGCAGGTCAGATATTCCACCCAGTCCTTCATTTCTTGGGGCGTTCCGGTACCGACGTTTCCGGCGATATATGCCTGGCATCCCAGCAGTTCACACAACTCCATAAATTCGTGCGTACCAAATGCGTTGTCTTCCTTAACCATTCCCCAGTGTGTGTTCATCTGAGGGGGTCGTTTTTCTCGCGGCCCGATGCCGTCCATCCAGTGATATTCATCAGCGAAGCATCCGCCAGGCCAGCGAAGTACGGGGATATCCAATTTACGAAGCGCCTCAACGACATCTTTGCGAATTCCGTGGGTATTCGGGATGGTCGAATCCGGCCCGACCCAGAATCCTTCGTAGACACAGCGACCCAAATGTTCGGCAAAGTGCCCGTAAATATCCCGATTGATTTTCTGTCTGCCCTCATCGGCTAGTATCAGCAGCTTACTTACCTTTTCCGGCTGGTCATAAATTTTTGTTTCCGCAGAGAGCAGAGACGTCGAAAACAAAATTACAGCCAACAAAAAAACGCGTTTTTGCACCATTTTAACCTCCTTAAAAAAGCGTTCTGAAAGTATTATTCTCACACCATCGCTATTTCGCCTGTCCTGAGCAGCCGTAAAATTACAAAGAGCCTTAGCCGGTTAGTCAGGACCTATTTCATCTGCCAGCCGTTATTCAGGTTGGTTCGCCAGTTTCCATCCTGATCTGCCAGTTTCCATCCCTTTTTTGAAGCGAAGCTTCCTTCTTTCCGAGCCAGAGTAAAATCCACAGAGTGGTGAATCGTAAATCGCACATTTTCGCGGCTCGGCCGCACTACCGGTGCAATCGCACTGGCCAGTGCAAACGGCAGCTTCTCATCTTCTGTATTCGATACTATTCGGTCGCCAGCTGTGAAATCGCGTCCGAGCTGTCTTGAATCCCGCCTGATGTCGTCACCACGTTCAGCCTTGATTTTTTCATCGTCATAAGCATATTTTTCTGTTCTCTGGGGCCTATCTATTCTCAGACCCTCTTTAAGTTTGCTTCTTCCCTGTTCCTTAATTTCTGAAATCACAAGCAGCGATGCCACTAATAAAAGCGCAGCAGCCGCACCCATCCAGGCAGAAGTCTTGAACTTTCTTGACTTCAGCTTCGCCCGGCGAGATGTCTTGATATCTACAAGAACTCTGGAAACAAGCTCTTCGTTTAGCTGTGGTTCTTCTCGCAATAGCTCCAGCGAGGAAAATTTAGCTTCCAGTCTTTCATTGAGTCGCCGGCACTTTTCGCACTCCCTGAGATGCTTCGCAGCCTTTTCAATCTGCTCTTGCGAGGCGAGCTTAAATTGGTACTCAATAAGGTCTTTTTCTGTAAGATGATTTTTCTTCATAAAATTTTCCGCTGCTCTGGTAGTTTATCGGCCAGTGTTTTTAATGCTCTATACATTTGTTTCTTGATGGTTCCAATCGAGCAGCCCAGCACCTTGGCAACTTGTGAATAACTCATCTGCTGATAATAGCTCAGCACAAGGGCCGCTCTCTGACCTGCTGGCAGCGAGACTATGGCTTCTCGCAGCTTTTCAGCCATCTCAGCCTTTGCCGCCTTTTCAGAAGGATTATTCGAGTTATCTGCAGTAACAATAGCTCCCAATTCTCCACCGTTGGAATTTTTCGTTTCAATCATTTCGTTTAGCGATAAAGCTGGCTCTATTTTTTGACGTCGAAAACCGTCCATAACAACATTTGTTGCTATAGTAAAAAGCCACGACTTGAAATTTCCCTGCCGAAACGTGTTAGCCTTTTCATACACTTTCATAAATGTCTGCTGAAAATAATCTTCTGCCTTTTCTCTGCTGCCACTCATCTTGATGATATATCCTAACAGAGCCGGACCATATCGGCGTACGATTTTCTCGAAGGCATAACCGTCTCCCAGATTATGGGCTTCTATCAAGCTGTTGTCTGTAAGTTCCATTAAAGCTGTCTGCTCCAGTCAATTCTTTAGACGTCTATAGTAGCCAGATGGTTGACAGCAGGTAAGTAAATTTTTTTTGTAAAACATTTAATCTTTCAGCCAAGTATAACAAAATATACCTTCTACATTTGAATAAAGTTGCTATCACCACCGCAAAAAAGGGGTTCGTGCTGAAACAAAAAATGTTGCTTAAAAGGAATTTTTTGTTATAATCACGTGTTTAACCGAAAAGAAGATTGATTTGATAAAATAGGAGTTAGCAGTATGAAACGCTTATGTCTTGCTTTGTGCATTTTAGTTGTTTTTTCCTTCGTTTTTGTCTTCATCGGCTGCGATGAGCAGGGCTCACTACAAAAAACAACCGGGAAAAAACCAGATGCAGCAAAATTGTTGGAAGTTCAAAAGGTCACCCCTGAGGGTAAAACATCTGTTGACAAAACGCCGGAAAATACATTAGCAAAAAAACCTGAGAAAACATTTCAAACCAGCTCCAAAAACTCAGGACCGGAAATCAAATTCGAATCTACCAAGCACAATTTTGGACAGGTTTCTCCAAAGTCGAATAGTAAATGCGGATTTAAATTTACGAACGTTGGCGGTGATGTCCTCGAAATAAAAAATGTCAAAACTACCTGCGGTTGTACCGTAGCCAAACTGACCAAAAAAAAGTATGCTCCGGGCAAAAGCGGCGAAATTGAGGTCAGTTTCAAAGCCGGTGTCGGAACAGCCCCCGTACAAAAACGCATACATGTCTTGAGTAATGATAAAAAGCACCCGAGCGTTGCACTTACGATACAGGCCTCTGTCGCAAAAATAGTCGAGCACAAACCGGAAACACTCAACCTGTCACTTAAAAAAGAAAATGCCGGGTGCCCTGAAATCAAGCTTCGAAGTCTTGATGGGAAAAGATTCTCTATAACACAATTTAAATCAAGCCCTGACGGCATAACTGCTGACTTCGACCCGAATCAAAAAGCAACTGAATTCGTTCTCAAGCCGCGCGTAGATATGAAGAAGCTCGAAAAAGACTTGAGTGGCTACGTTCGGATTTATCTCGACCACCCCAGTTACAGTTTGATTACTATCAGATATAGCGCGCCGGCAGAATTCTCAAGCCGACCGGCTGCTGTTTATGTTTTCAAGGCTCAACCAGGAAAACCAACGATAAAAGAAAACGTCTGGGTGAAGAATAACTATGATGAGGATTTCGATATCGAGTCAATTTCCTCAGAAAAAGGTTTTGTAAAAGTCCTCAACAGCGAAAAAATAGATAAAGGTAATTATAAACTTAAATTGCAGATAAATCCCCCAAACTTAGGAAGAAATGCAAAGTCTTTTAAGGATAACTTGCTTGTTAAAATTAAAGGCGGCAAGCAGCTAAAAATTAGCTGTAGTGGCTTCTATGCAGGAAGCTAGAAAATGTATTACCGTTTCATAGAAATAGTGGTTCGAAACCTGCATTAGTCTGGGGCTAACTGTGTAAAAACAGCTGTTATCGGTACTACGCAAATTTGCACGACAATAAGCTGTTATATAAACACTGAATCATTATTATCTTGGAGGAATAATTAGGACGCAAAAAGCCTTAACTATTCGCACAACAGCCTCTGATGTCACAAATTATTTTGAAAAAATATCTGTTGGGAGGGAACAAAATATTGCCGATAACGTCTTAATATTAGAGACCGTTTTAGTATATTAGCTTTTGAGGTTAGTAAGCTTTTCTTTGATATGAACCTGCCCATTTGTTAATGAGTCGAAAAAATGACAAAAACAGTAAGAATAGCAAGTTCTCTAATAGCTCTGCTGGTTGTTATTATCACCCTGCCTGTAGTCTTGGGGGCAAATACTGACAATATAAAAACCAAAAAGCCTTCAGAGATTCAAAGCGTCGTGGAAAGTTTTAAGAAGACACGAGGCGACAGAGCAAAAAAAGATACTGACCAAAAACCTCCGCTCGTAAAAGAGGCCGAAGACTTCGCCCTTTACCTAAATCCTCCAAAACCGAAAGTCAAAAGAGAAAGAGTAAAACCTCCGGTTGAGAAAAAAGATATAGCCTTACCTCCCGTTCAATCCATATCCAGAACCGCTAAATTTAATCTTATTGCTACCTGTGTCCACGAATCGAATCCGTCCCTATCGGTCGCTCTGATTGATGAACCCGGCCGGGACCGCAGATGGGTCAGGCAGTCTGATGTCGTAGGCCACCTGATTATAAAAGAAATAAAGGAAGGTTCTGTTATTATTAACGATGGTACAAGAACTTATCCACTTACTATGGCCGAGAGGCCTGTCGAAACCTCTCTTGTCGTTGGAAAATCTGCCGCAGATGATTCAAAATTCCAAACCGAACTACCACCTATTCTACTCGACAATATTGGACTTGACAAAACCAATTTAATCGAAAAACAAACCCCTGCTACAAAACGTCCTGCAGAGGCCATTCAAAACCAGCAGAGGCCGACGCCGATAAGAAGCCCTGAAGAACAAAAACTTTTTGACAAGTTTATTGAGGAGCTCGGCAGTCTCGCCACCGAATCAGACGATAAAGCCGCAAGAGAACGAAGTGCGGAACAAGCTGATGAAATGATTAAAAGACTTTTCTCGGATATCGAGAATACTACGAGGGTAAGTGGAAAAGAAGCACAAAAGCTTGATGACCTCGGTAAGAAGCTGGACAGTGAGAAAAAGGACCCAAATCAGCCGAAGGTAGATAAAGCACCCGCAAGCTCAAGAAGAAGACCACCTATCCTAAGGTAATCAATATAAGTGCAAATCCTGCTCTTTTACCAAGAGCTCCAGACAAAATCTTTTCAAAACCTAAGTGTTTATAATGCTTGTACTTTTGTTGTTTCTGTGTCGCTTTATCGGCCGTTTTTGACCGAAAAATGGGAACTTTTTGGCGTTTTTTATGTCTTATAGATATAGGTGATTTCCCCTTTACTGACACTTTGGAGCACCATATGAAAACGAGCTTTGAATATATAGGAAATTGGTTCTATAACAGTTGCAGGCCGAGATGCCCGATAAATGCAAACATAGAGCGGTACTTAATAGTTATGCGCTCTGTAAGTAGCTTATGGAGTCATCTATGATTTCAAATAAAAAAGATAAATGCAGCCTCCACAGCTCGCTTTTACTAAAGATTGTGGTTGTTATCATTGCCTTCTTTACGCTTTTTTTAGATGGCAATATCAGTATCGCAAACGAACGTACCTCAGCGGAAGAACCCCTCCCGGAACCTCCAAGATACAGAGTTTTTAACCTGAAACATATATCCGCTGAACAGACAAAAAAATATCTCGATTTAACCGGCGTGAATGTCGAAGTCCAGATTCTTAGAGAAGATATGTTTTCTATAACCGGCCTGCGACCGGAGCTCGTAAAAGCAAGCCAAGTAATTAAGCTCGTCGACGCCGAAAGTAAGTTTATTATTAAATCAATCTCAATACCTTCGGATTTTAATGATGTGCCCGCGAACGAAGAAATAGCTTCCCAAATAGGTGGTATTCTGATAGGTAGTTTTTCTGAGCCTCCTGCCGGAGTTGGTCCCAAAGCTATTATCGACCGGCTGGAAGAAAAGCTGGTGATTATAGCTCCTGCTGGTAGATTCAGCCTGATAGAAAAAATCATAACCGATGCTCTCATGCCTGTACAAGAATCTCAAATCGATGTTAATCTGCCCGCCGATACAAACCAACCGGAAAAGCTGGAACGTAGCATGTACACTGATGCTAATAAGATGAAACAACCTGATTCCAACGACCTGAAAATCCCTGATAGAAATGACTTCGCAAAGATCGCCGATGCAAATAAAATAGAAAGAATTTATGCTAATGAGCTTCCAAAACTAGATGTAAATGAAAGCAACCTGGTTGAAGTCCTCGACAGGCTTGTTACCTCTCTCGGCGAAACGAAGGTTCCCGAAACCCGGCTACCTGCCGATTTGCAGCAGCAAACCTCCATCGCAGCCGAAGTAAATGAGCCCAATAAAACGGCTATTGAAGGAAAAGAACAAATAATCCAAAGGCTGGAAAAACCGCAGCAGCCTGAAAAAACTGCGACTGCGGTAGAACAAAAAATCCCGGACTTAAATGAGCCTCAGTCTTTGGATGCCGAACAAATAGCTAAAGTCCCCTCCTACCGGCCGGAGCCTGTAATCGACAGCAATGAGCAGCTCACCATAGAAGTGCCTGAAAAGCTGAAAATCGTCGACCTGCTTGGACTCGCCGGTGAATACTTAAATATTAACTACATGTATGACCCGACCCAGGTCCAGGGCGAAATAACCCTCAAACTTCGCGGAAAAAACAGAGGCCAGATTCAGGTTAAAGAATTGTATCCCCTCGTCGAGTCCGTCCTTAAATACAAAGGCCTCGTAATGACCCGAACCGAAAATAATCTTGTCATTATAGCCCCAAAGGCCCAAGCAAAGGACATTGACCCTGCAATTATCGAGGCTGAAAAGGGACAGGTCCGTATCGGCGACGTTATCGTAACACGTATCTTTGAGCTCAATTACATCGACGCCGAGAGTGCTAAAAACCTGCTGGTCGGCATGAATCTCGGCGAAGATATCAACACCTCTGCTTCTAAAGCAGGATTCCTTATAGTTACTGGTTACGCTCACAGAATGCCTCGTATCGAGCAGCTGCTTAGTTTAGTTGACGTGCCGGGTCCGCTAAAAGAATTTCGATTCAGGCAGTTAAAATATACAATGGCTGCTACACTTAAGGATAAAATAAAAACGCTCGCAGATCAGCTTGGGACTATATCGATTACTGTAGGAGCTACCGCGGCGCCGCCGACTGCCCCAAGCCCGAGGAGAAGGGGCGAGTCGGCTGCTGCCTACAGAGCACGACAAGCCCGCGAAGCCCGGGCGAGACGCACGACTACCACACCTACTACCACGACCGCCGCCGAACCTGAATCCGTCTTTCTTGATGTTGACGAAAGAACAAACCGTATTCTTATGATTGGCCTTCCAGAACAGCTTGACACCGTCGAAGGCCTTATTGATACGCTTGATGTTCAGCAGCAGGATGTCCGCTCACTGCGGCTCTACGAAATTCAGAACGTAGACGCAGCCGAGGTAACAGGCAAATTGCAGGAACTCGGTATTATCAGTTCAGCTCCCGCTGCAGGCCGAACAAGAACGATTCGTACCACGCAAACGACCACCGGCAGAACAGCTACCGGCAGGACACCCCCCGCTGGCACAACTCCAAGCGGTAGGATTACGGCTGAGGTATCCGGTGCTCCTTCCGAGCAGGAGCCGCTGATAGAAGAGCCCCAGGTCGTAATAATCGAATCAACTAATTCTTTGCTCGTTAATGCCACTGCCGAGCAGCACGCACAGATTGCTATGATAATCGGCTTCGTTGATTCCCAGCCTGAAGAGGCGGCTATTAATTATGTTGTCTATCCTCTCGAAAACCAGGACCCTGAAGAGCTTGCTGGAATCCTAAATCAGCTTATCGAGCAGACCATAGAGAGAAGAGACCCGACCGGCAAAGTAGTGAGCACAGAAACCACTAGCAAAACCGAGGAGGATATTACAATCCTCGCCGACAAAAACACCTTCTCGATAATCGTTTACGCCAGCAAAAAGAACCAGCAGTGGATTGAAAGCCTTATCCGTCAGCTCGATAAGAGAAGACCACAGGTACTAATCGATGTCACTCTTGTTGAGGTAACTAAAAACGACGACTTTACATTAGATTTAGAACTCTTGACAAAATATCCCAGTTTTACGAAAGTTGGAGAACTCGGATATTTAGCTGATTTATTAGAGGATAAGAACCACCCCACAAGAAGACTTTGGGAAGCAAAGTCAACCCCGAGTGGAACTTCACAGGCATTCTATGCTGATGAGAAAATAGAAGTCCTTCTCAAGGTAATGCAGACAAAAGATTACGGAAGGGTATTAGCCAAACCTAAATTGCTTGTAAATGATAATGAACAAGGGACAATTAGTACAACGGAGACAACAGCAATCGTATCTCCGAAAACGACTGTGATTCCTGGTTCAGGCACAACTAATCCTACCGCAACTGTAGATGTAGCAATTACAGATTATACAGCTGAAATCAGGCTTGACATTACTCCGCATATCAGTGAAGGCGACTTATTACGACTGGAAATAGGTATGACAAGAACAGATTTCAGGCCGCAAGACCCATACAAGTTGGAATTAGGAGAAGATAAATTAACCGGTCCAACACCTCCGGACCTCTTGACAAGCGATGTGAAGACTGTAATTACGGTACCTGACAGAAGGACGATAATATTGGGTGGATTGGAGAGACTATCTCAAATAAAGGGAGGCTCGAAAGTTCCCATACTCGGAGACGTACCTATTGTTGGCGGCCTTTTTAGAAAAACCTCAAATGTCGATGCTCAAAGTAGGCTGTACGTTTTCATAAAAGCAAACATTTTAAGGCCTGAAGGCGTAACGACAGACGAGTCTGATATCGTAAGAATATCCAAAAAAAATAGGTCAGAGTTTGAGAAATATGAGAAAGAGATGCAGGAATATGAGGACTGGCCGGGTATAAAACCGAAACCTTTGGACCCTGTTAAAATCCTCGAAGAAGATTGAACAAATAGCTCTTGAACAGGTAAATTCTGATAGAAAAGCAAAATTGCAGCGTTTGCCGTCTTGCAATGAAATGCAAAATGGGCTATTCTTTGGCTGGCTTGTTGGTAAAAACTGAACAGATGTTAGAAAAAGAAGCTGTTGCCGGGGAAAAATTGATGGATTATGAAAAACCTGCTTATAAAAACAGCAAGAGAGACCGGCCTGCTCGACGCCGGAAAACTGGCCGACTTTCTCAAAAATAACGAGAGCGACCAGCCGATAGACCAGTTCCTGCTTACCTGCCCTTATTTCACAGAAGAATCAATCTTAAAACTCTTTGCCGTCGCACTTGACCAGCAGTATCTTGATGAAGTTCCTCCAAAGGCTGTCCCGCCTGAATTCATAGAATCCGTACCGGCTACTTACGCCCAGCACCATTATCTTATCGGTATAAAAACTGATGGTCCCGGCTATGATGCACAAAACACCGATGAGCTTACCGTTGTCCTGTCGAGACCGCTCGATACGGACGCTCTCGACAACGTCTCGAAGATGACGAATATGCCCGTCAGAGCCGCCGTCGCAACCCGTGCAGCAATCACCTCCGCAATCGACATCGCATACGAGCAGAGAACCACCGTCATCGAAGAGGTTGCAGAAGAGCTCGATTCCCAGAATATAGACCAGCTCGCAGACGAAGCGGCCGCCTCCGACGATTTACTTGATGTTGTTAATCGACCGCCAGTCATCAGGCTCGTAAACGATATTCTCTTCAGGGCCTTACAGCTAAGAGCCAGTGACATCCACGTCCATCCATACGAGGGGAAAATCCAGATTCGTTACCGTATCGACGGCATTCTTTACGATACTCTCAGCCTGAACAGGAATGTCCTCCCATTGATTGTCTCGCGTATCAAGGTTATGGCTGGTATGGATATTGCCGAGCGGAGAATGCCTCAGGACGGCCGATGCAGCGTTCGTCTCGGCCAGAGAGAGGTCGACTTGAGAGTCAGCACCGTACCGACCAGCTATGGGGAAAGAAGCGTCCTGCGACTGCTTGACAAAAGTACAGGCCTGCTCGGTTTAAACGAGCTCGGCCTCGGAAACGAAGACCTCGAGAAATTCGACTCTCTGCTGAACAGGTCTCACGGCGTCATCTTTGTCACCGGGCCGACGGGAAGCGGAAAAAGCACTACCCTCTACGCCTGCCTTAACAGGATAAACTCCGCTGAAAAAAATGTTATGACAATCGAAGACCCCATCGAGTATCAGCTCGAAGGTATCAGCCAGATGCAGGTCTCAGCAAAAAAAGGTATGAATTTCGCAAACTCGTTAAGGCACGTTCTCCGGCAGGACCCTGACGTCATAATGGTTGGTGAGGTCCGCGACGTCGAAACCGCGCGCATGGCAATCCAGTCCTCGCTCACTGGCCATCTTGTATTCAGCACACTTCACACCAATGATTCCGCCGGCGCAATAACTCGATTGCTCGATTTGGGTGTCGAGCCTTACCTCGTCAGCTCTTCACTGATAGCTGTCCTGGCTCAGCGTCTTGTCAGAAGAGTCTGCCCGGACTGCAAACAACGAGTCGAACCTGCTGAACACCAGCTAAGAGAGCTTGGCCTTGGAGATATCCAGCCGGAGCAAAAAGCTAATTTTGTTGCCGGGACGGGATGTGATAAATGTTTTCAGACCGGCTATCGAGGCAGAACCGGCGTTTACGAGCTAATGTTAATCGACGAAGAAATCCAGGGGCTAATCTATAAAAGGCAGAGTGCCGGAGTAATAAAGAGAACCGCACTCGATGCAGGGCTGAAAACATTGAGAATGGATGGTGCCAGAAAAGTCCTTGAGGGTATTACCACGGTATCGGAAGTCCTCAGGGTGACCCAAACTGATATTATGTGACAGGTAACCGCAAATAAAACCAGAAAATATTACGGAACATAAGTTATGCCAAGATACCACTATACAGCTATAGCAGCAGGTGGTAGAAAAAACAAAGGTACCATTACAGCCGAGAGCTCTTACGCTGCAAGAAAGCAACTCAGAGTTCGTGGCATACACCCCACCAACATAACAGAGCTTGGCTCGAAAGATGAAGCTAAGGCAACGATACTCTCATTTTTGTCGAGAACAAGCAAAACTCAAATTATTGATTTCACCAAGCAAATGGCCACCTTGCTCAATTCTGGTATCAAGCTCACTGAAGCTCTATCTGTTCTTACTCTGCAGACCTCAGACCAAAGATTCAAAAGCGCTCTTGTCGATATACGTGACCGTGTTGTTACTGGCGAGTCTTTTGCCGATGCCATCAGGGATTATACCGATTATTTTGACATCATCTATATAAGTATGGTTCATGTCGGCGAAGTTACCGGTACGCTGGCGGATAGTTTCTCTATCATCGGAAACTTTATGGAAAAAAAGCAGAAAGTCGAATCCAAAGTCATAACCGCAATGATTTATCCGGTTGTCTTAATTATCTTTTGCACAGTTGCCGTTATTGTCCTTACAACATTTGTTATCCCGAAAATAGGCAAGCAAATCCAGGAAGCAGGTCAGCAGCTGCCCTGGATTACAAAGCAGCTAATGAATGTAGGATATGTCCTGACAAGTTACTGGCTGCTGCTTGTAATAGCTGTAATTGTAACAATCATCTTGGCGGTAAAAAAATTCGTAAAAACAGAACGCGGAGCATTCTTAAAGGATAAATTCCTGTTATCTTTGCCTGTCTTTGGGCCGCTGATAAAGCAGAGGGTTGTTGCGCGTTTCGCTTCCACACTCTCTACCCTTCTCAGTTCCGGCCTGAGTATGGCCGAATCCCTTCGAGTCGTCGCAGAGGTTACCGGCAACAGCATTATGAAAAATGCCGTACAGAAGGCTCGCGAAAGAATCCTTGCTGGCGCCGATATCGCGACGCCTTTGCGAGACAGCGGCGTCATCGACCCCGCTATCGCTCATATGGTAACTGTCGGTGAGAAGAGCGGTGAGCTCGAAACTATGCTGAAAAATATCAGCGAAAACCTCGAGGCTTCCACCGATATTGTTATCGAAAGACTTAGTGCAGCCGTCGAACCGCTTATAATTATAATTATGGCTACAATAGTTGGGGTTATCGCATATGCGACGATATTACCAATACTTAAAATTTCAGCAGTAAAATTTTAAAATTATCTGTCAGACATTTTACTATGGAGCCTTAAAAATTATGAAAAGAAAAACAAGCAAAAAAGCCTTTACATTGGTTGAGCTTATGGCCGTTCTCGTTATCATCGGTCTGCTTGCAACTCTCGCAGCAACTCATGTCATCGGTAGAATCAGAGAAGCGCAAAAAACAACTACAAGGGCAAACTTAAAAATTCTTCATAACGCTGTCATCCATTTCAGAATGAACACAGGAAGACTTCCAACAGAGGAAGAAGGACTCTTCGCACTGCTGGAACAGCCTGCCGATGTCGAAGATTGGCCGGATGGCGGCTTTCTGGAAGAATCCGAAGTCCCAAAAGATGGCTGGAAGCATGAGTTTATCTTTGAGCTAAATCCAGAAAGCGGAAAACCATTTGTCATTAGAAGTGCCGGACCAGACGGCGAAGAATACACCGAAGACGATATGCTCAGCACGGATGCAGGCTAAGAAAAAAATAATGCGGCTTTTCAGTCCTGCAAAAACTGGAATACTAAAATGCTGAAAATAAAAAAATGCAGATTAAAGAGCCTGACGTGCTGCAGGCTCGCTTACACAATGGCCGAGGTTGTTGTCGTTATTGTCATTATCGCTCTCTCGGCGTTAGTCGTACAGATAAATACTTTCAACATTTTCAGAAAAAACACATTTAAAGTGCAGGCTCAGGAGTTTATCGATGCTATGCAACTCGCGGCAAATGCGGCCGCCCAAAGCGACAGAAGATACGAAGTTATAATCGATATCACTGAACAAAAATATATCCTCAGGGAAATTACCTTCCCCGATTTGACTGAAGTTCTTGATGAGGAAATTATCCTCGAAAAATACTTCAACAGCAATTGCGCCTTCGAATACGTCATCTTTGATGACCTTGTTGCAACCGACGCCGAGCACCAGATTGCAAAGTTCCGGGCAGGACACGCAGGCTGGCAAAATGGAGGGAAAATTGTCCTACTTAATGAAAATGACAATCCTTATTCTGTTGTCGTTAACCGCTTGAATAGAATTGTTTATTTGCAGGAAGGCGATGTTGAAATCTTATTGCCAAAAACAAAAACTGAAGTATCGTTCTGAAAAAAAGGCACCGCTGCCTCTGAATAATAAAGGCTTTACGCTTGCTGAAGCGGCAGCCGCTATCATAATACTGGCCTTTATCTGTTCCAGTGTACTTGTCTTTATAAATCGCTCTATGGAATCTGCCGCCGATGCTGCCCTTCAGATGCAGGCATTTGAGATTGCACGCGAGAATATGGAACAGCTGATTTCAACAGAGTCCGTAAAGGAACACACAGACTTCGGATACAACGAAGAATACCCTCAAATCCAGTGGCAGACTACTGTCGAATCATTTTATGAGCCTATCACCGACCGCCTCTGGATACAAGCTATTTGCGCCGCCGAATATACAGATACTAAAGGTGAATTAAAAAAAGTCGAATTAACACACTGGCTCACAGACTTGACAAAAAAACAGATTCTCGAATTACTTAAGGAAAAGGGAAAACAACAGGATTACCTTGAATTAATCGACCAGCTTATAGAAACTCTGGAAGAGGCAGCAGAATACGCGGGAGTCGACGAAGAAACAATCGAAAAATGGGCTGAAAACGGTATGCCTGTTACCGAAGACGGCTACTTTATAAAAATCTACCTCGATTTATATAAAAACAGTAATGGCAATCCGTCTGTAGCACAGATTGAGCAGACCGGAGAAACATTTGACGAAATAGTATCAGACCAGGAAGACGGAGAGGGGCCGGAACCAAAAACCGATGAGCCGAAACCAAAAACCGATGAGCCGAAACCAAAAACCGATGAACCGAAAGTTGACTGCTCCGCGCTTCCGTTCTGTGACAGTATTATATGTAAGGCTCGTTCTAATCAGGATATCACTATGGACGAACTAATGCGTTTTATCAGAGAATGCATTAAATAAAAATGATGGAAGACATCAATCATATAAAATTAAAACTCCAGCCGGCTTTCTCACTGGCAGAGATGCTCGCTGCTTTGGTTATAGGCTCGATGATTCTCATCGCCGTGCTTGCTGTCTACAGCCGGCTCGAAAGCTCCGCAAATGCTGTCGTAGGTAAACTTGATGATTCCCGACTGCCGCGAGAAGTTCTACAGTTCATCGCCGAAGACCTCGACAGGATAATAACCGATAGCGCGGATGTAAAAATCACCTTCCAAAATAAAAAGCAAAAGGACGGCTACCACTCCGCTCAACTCAAGATAATCAGAACCTATAACGATAAGAATAACAGCGCCCGGGATTTTGAAGAAATCATCTGGCAAACTGCCTACGACTATGAATCGTTTACCGACGGGCTTGTCCTTTACAGAAGCCACTCAGGCTTGGTTCTCGAAGATAAATTGCTCGATGAACTGAAGGAAGAGTGGCAAAGGGGGCTTTTCGTTCCGGTTTGTTCCGGCGTTACTTTTTTTCAGCTCCAGGCTGCAACCAAAACAAGGCCTATGGACAAATGGACAAGCTCTAATCTGCCGAGAAATCTTATTGTTACTATCTCTTTCGCTCAGCCGGTAGAAACCTTGGCAGGACAGTGGGAAGTCCCGGATTCGGAAAAAATTACCAGAACCATTGCCATCGACAGAACAAGAAAAATCAAGTTCGAAATAGTAAAACAAGAATATGATATGGACATTGAACTTATCGACGCAAATGAACTTGAAGATTCCGCAGATATGAATGACATTAACGATTTGAACTGAGAAGTTTATGGAAGCAGAGAGACTAAATAAAAGCAAAACGGGAAACTATAGTGGTTTCGTTCTACTATTAACACTTGTCCTGCTTGTAGTATTTTCGACATTAGCTTATATATTAAGCTCTCGTCTGCAGTCTCGACGTAGCCGAAATGTCTATATTATTGATTATACAAAAGCCCGCTATGCTTGTGATTCCGCAGTAAAATACGCAATTGCAACGCTCGATGAGATAGAACCTCGTTTGATAGAGAGACCGAATGAACCCGATTTTTCCGACCTTTTCCATCTCACCGAGGCCCAATACGAAGAGTTCCTCACCGAATGGGCAGAGCAAAACCAGTTGCAAATAAAAGATAGCTTTGAAAAAACAATTGCCGATGCAACTTCTTCCAGAGACGTCAATAGCGTTAATGACTTTAACACCCTTGCAGACTTTAAATTTCTTTATAATGACCTTAACGAGCCGAATGAGCCGGCCATTCGGGGACCCTATGGGCCGCCTTGGCCTCTTGTGGCCGCGCCGATAGAGTTTGAAATGGCAGAGGCAAAGGTCAGAATCGAAATCGAGGATGAAAACGCCAAATACCCCATCGGCTGGGCTCTGCTCAATGACGAAAGTATTGAGAGGGAAGTCGCAGCTGGTTTTGAGAATTTCCTCGAATGGATGTGGAGCGACGTAAATAATATCGACATGGTCGTAGAAGACATCGAGAAAGTAAGAGAGCAACTCAAAGAAATTGGCGAAGTAAAGCCTTTTAAAATCAAATTCTCTAATATAACGAAACTCGAAAGAAGGGGCGTCCCAACCGCCAGGACAAGAACATCAAGAACAAGAAGAACAACGAGAACAAGAACTGTCAGAAAAACAATCTCTGCCTCTCAGCAGGAAAACGCACAGAGCGTGGACTTCGCAAAATTCTTCCACAGCTCTATGCTCGATAGCGAGTTGCTCGCAAGACCTACTGTCGAAAGCGAGAAAAGAAATGAATCGGCTCTGAAATATATCGCAACCTGGGCCTCGACTAAGGTTAATATTAACACCGCACCCAGGCACGTTCTTGAGGCCGCCTTTATTTTCGGCGGAAACGAAGTCAAAATCGCTGACGAGGTTATACTAAGAAGACGAATAGAGCCCTTTAAAAATATAGACGACTTAAAAAAACAGCTCTTTGCGTATTCTGACTCAATTGAAAAGTGCAAAAGGTTTATTACTACTGAAAGCACTCTTTTCACAATAAAAATAACCGCTGTATGCGGTACAGCCGAAACATCAACCGTTATTGCCATAAAAAAGCAGGGAAATAAAACAACGCGTATTGCTGTTATTTCAACCTGATTACGATAAGATTTGAAGGTGGACGCACAATGGATGGTAAAAAATATTTGGGAGTTTATATAGAACGGCACTCGGCATCCGTTGTATCTCTTGCTCAAACGATAAAAGAGTTCAAAGTGGTTGACTGCTTTTCTGTCACGGTCGATGAAAAGGGCGACCAAACGCAAGATACCGTCGAACTGGTGAATCTTATAGCAGACCAATGTGCTAAAAAAGCGCTTGTATATCAGGATTGCCAGATCGCCGTTGCCCTCGGTTGTTCAATGTATATGCAGCATAAGATCCACAGCGAATTCACTGACCCGCGACAAATCGCGCAGACCGTCCGCTTCGACACCGAGGAAACCGCTGCTACTGATATAAGCAACGCTGCTCTCGCTTTCGAAGTCTATTCAAAAAGCCGGGCCGGAACAGAGCTCGGCGTCTTTACCGCACAGAAAAAATTTCTGGTTGATATCCTCGCAGCTTTCAACAAACACAGCATTGAACCTATAACCATTGAGCCGGATATTAACTGTCTGTCAAGATTTATTACCAGACATTTGCCCCCATCCCAAAACCAGACTACCGTCTATGCTGTTCTTTCTGGTAGAAACGGCTATTTTATTATCCCGTCTTCTGTCCCTGATAGCACTGCCGTTAAAAGGGCATTTCTGATTAGCTCTACGCAGGATAGAAACAATTTGCTTGCGAGGCAAATCGCTCTTACAACTGCCGCAATGAACGATAAAAATCAAAACCTCCTGCTCAAAGTCTTTGATGCCGCGGGCAAAGTAAACCCCCAGAATCTTTCTCAAAAGCTCCGCTGTCGGGTCGAAAATATAGACTTAACCGCCCTAATCCCTGCAGAACCAAATGTGCTGTCCGATTCTACCGATAAAGTCGCCTTTGCAGCAGCAGCCGGTGCCGCAGTCTCGTTAACTGATAAAACCGATGTCGTCGATTTCAGAGCTGATTTTAACCCCTTTCAGGGCAAGAAGCAGAAAATGCAACAAAACATCAAAGTAGTTGGTGTTTGTGCGACCATCTGCCTGTTCGCTCTCGGAGCCTTTTTTCAAAAGAAGCTGTTCGATGCAAATAAACCACGAAAAGAAATACGCACTGTTTTCCAAAGCGACTATATCGCCGTCCTGCCAGGTTCAAAACAATTGCCCGCAAAATTCTCCGAGGCACTCAGAAAACTTAAAAAGGAAAAAGACCGCCTGGAAAGATATGAAAAGGGGCGAGTCAATGCCGAAGGTGAAAAAACAACATCTGCCAAGCTTACAATGACGCTCGAAGCATTTAATAAATGCGCCAAAAAAACCGACCTGCAGATAGACTCAATTAACATAACAAGCAAGTACATACGTCTTACCGGCAGTACTTCAAGCTACAATAGTTCTATGGAGTTAAGAAAGGCCCTGACCGAATCCGACCTTGAGATCTTAAAAGAAGAGCTCTTTTCAAAAGGCGGAAGACATAACTTCAGTATAACTTTGAATGCTGAATAGTTGAGAAAAAATCATGAAAGACTTTTATAAAAATCCTGTTCTTTATTACATTCTCGTACCATCTGTAGCTGGTCTGTGGCCACTGGTAATTGCTCTTGTTTATTTACCGAATACCAGGAGTATTGCTGCAATAGAATCCCAGCAACATCGGGAGGCGAACCTTTATATGGAACAGATCCTTGATCTTGACCCTGGCAGACTCGACGCCGATAGTGACAAGGCAAAAGCAAAAGAATTTGATTACGCAACGGCTGTCGGACAAATCGCAAGCTCGGTCGGCATCTCTTCAACAAGCTATACTATCGATTCGCAGCAGCCGAGGCCCAGCGGCGATAGAAAAACGAGAACTGCAACTATAATCTTGCAAAGAGTTGACATCACAAAGTTTGCAAGCTTCCTCTCATCTATCCAGCGCAGATGGGCCAATCTCGAATGCGAATCAATCGATATAGATAGACAAAAAGGCCTCGTTGACACTTGGAAAGTAACTCTCAAGTTCAAATATTACTACTAAATAAAGTATCCGGCCTGAAGTCTGATAATTATTGACAATCTGCTGCAAAAGCCTGTTTTTTAATCCATAAAAATTTCCCCCCTTTATACTATATATTGTGTATTACCTATCTTACCCAGATAAGCTCGAGTTGGTTTCCTCACTGAAAAAAATGATTGAATTAGATAATGGTTTTCGGCATCGAAAGGGGGGCTCTAATTATGAATTGTTGTAAGGCAGTGTTATTACTGCAGTTAACTAAAAACTAAACTTTTCTAAAGTTTTCTTTACTGCTCTGTCGATATCAACTTTATAAAGTTATTATGGACTCCGAAGGGATTCAGGAGACACACAATATATAGTGGTTATCGGCCCTAAGGGCAATCATGGATGACGACAGCCGATATACGCCCTTAAAACAAGGTAATGAAAATGGCGGATTGCAGTTACAATAACTTTGAGCAACAAGAAAGGCCACAGGATTCAGCGGATGAAAAACTGTCGGAAAATGAAGATTTGATTATGGAAAAAATCCTTGAAAACATTAACAACACACCTATCGGTCAAGTACTAAAAAAGATTGCTTCGCTGCCTGAAGTGAGAAAAGAAAAAGTTCTTAGTGTTAGACATCAACTCACAGAGGGACAATATGATATTAATAAACGTCTTGATATTGCTCTTGATAAGGTGCTTGAAGACCTCGTAATGTAAGCCCGACCAAATGCAATCACCGGGCACCTACCCACATATATTTTTTTCATTTAAACTATTTCAGGTACGTCATCATCCGGCTCATCCATATCGACCGGTTTATAGCCGGGCTCTTTCGATTTTTCCATTTCTTCTTTAAAAGCGGCTGAAACTTTCTCCTGAATCTTACGCCTGCAGTCAGCGTTAATCGGATGGGCAATATCTGCATGAAGCTTCATCCTGCCCTGTGCGTCTTTTCTTGCACGATTCTCGCCAAGTGCCGTCCCACAGTTATTGCAGAACCTAGCTCGAAGATGATTCTTACCACCGCATTTCTCACAATGGTCGCTCATCTTACGCGAAGGCATCGCAACAAATATACCCTTTGCACCTTCGATGATCTTAATGTCACGAACAACAAACTCATTATCAAAGGTCACCGAACAAAAAGCCTTCAATCTTTCATCTTTGTTATTTATCAGTTTGATTCTTACTTCAGTGATTTCCATTTTTTTGCCTCGCTAAAAAGTCTACCATCTATTGTTATTAACGATGATGCTCTCGCATCCGATTCTTTCGGAGATTTGTTTTTTGCATTCAGATGCTTTTTTATTGTCCCCATGTTCAAAAATGCAATACATACTTGAACCGCTACCGCTAAGGCACCAAGGCCTGCTAATATCTCTTTCTAATCTTCTCTTCAGCTCTGAAAGCCCTTTATTTATTAAAAAGCAACTTTTCTCCAGCATATTTGTGCACATTTTGGCAACGAAATCAATCCTGTTTTTTTCAACATATTTGTTTATTTCTCTGCTAAGTTGCTCAAAATGTTCCTCATCAGGCTCGTAGTTTTCGTAAGCCATTTTAGTACAAATGTTTACATCAGGCAACACTAAAACAGCCAAAAAATTAAAAATTTCACTAATTTTTTTCACTTTCTCTCCACGACCCGTGCAGAGCGACAAAGGCCCGCCAAAAAAGAAGGCTACATCACTGCCAAGACGGTTGCCTATTTCAACAAGCTCTTTCCACTTTACACCGAGGCCCAACAGTCGATTAACTCCTGTAAGCGCCGCCGCCACATCGCTGCTCGCCGAGCCGAGCCCGCTGCCTGCAGGTATATTTTTGAAAAGTGTTATCTTTATATCTGCCTTGATACCGCAGTACTCGAAAAGCTCTTCGCACGCACGGTATACCAGGTTGTCTCGCGCCTGCGGTGCCCACCGCGGGCCTTTGCATATAAGTTCAATCCCCTTTTTTGCTCCCTCCTCAATCAGCAGCTCATCATAAAAGTTAACCTTGCAGATTACCGTATGTATCTTGTGAAAGCCGTCGTCACGAACACCGTCCACGAGAAGGCTCAGATTAATCTTCGCAGGAGCCAAAACCAACAATCCGTTCTCTACTTTGGTAATTTGCTCTCTGTGTTCCATAACCTTTTTAATAAGCTCCCAAAGCCCTAATTTACTCATTGACATTATAATCTCCTGCACGTATTCTTTGAACAAAAATTATAGACTCAAAAATATGAACGACGAGAATAAAAACAACGAGATAAGAGCAACTGGCGACGAACAGCAAATAAAATCCTGGCACATCCACCGCAGGCTTTATAACTGGGTCATTCACTGGGCTGACACAAAATTCGGTTTTTTAGCGCTTATTATCCTTGCTGTAACCGAGCCGATTTGTGTCCCCATACCAGCCGATTGTCTGGTCATAGGTCTTAGCCTCGGCAAACCAAAAAAGTCGATACATTACGGCTTGACCTGTGCATTCTTTTCGGTACTCGGAGGAACCATTGCATTTTGTCTCGGTATTGCGATTGGGCAGACAAGCGTTGTGAATGCGTTCAATTTCTTTCACCTCGGTCATAAGGTCGAACAGGCATTCAGATTATACGCAGATTATAAGTTTTGGGCAATCGCCATATCAGCTCTCACCCCCGTACCATATATGATGTTCAGTTGGCTCGGAGGAATGGCCGAAGGTGTTAATCTTAAGGAGTTCATTGCAATTAGTGCTGTTTTTCGTACAATGCGCTTCGGCGGCGAAGCCCTAATCTTTTATTTTCTGGGCCAAAAGGCTCGCCGTGTAATAGAAAAATATTTCAATATCGCTACCATTGTTGTTATCATATTATTAATGATTCTCGTTTATTTAATGAAACTGTTAGGCCGGCTTTTTTAACGCAATACGAGATACGACACAATGAACGATGACCAGAAAAAAACCCTCCTGAAGGTTGCCCGCGATACTGTCCAGGCCGTAATCACCGCCGGAACCTTACCTGAGCTGCATTCGGACGACCCCGTTCTGAATGAACATTGCGGCTGCTTTGTCACCTTAAAAAATAACGAGCAGCTCAGGGGCTGTATCGGACAGTTCGTAGCTGACAGGCCTCTTATCGAGATGGTTTCAGCTATGGCCAAATCTTCGGCAACCGGCGACCCGCGTTTCTTCGCCGACCCCATAACCACTGAAGAGCTTGAACAGCTCGATATTGAAATCTCAGTACTTTCGCCGTTGAAAAAAACCGATGACCCTTTGAGTTTGAGACTGGGTATCGATGGAATTTATATCAAGAGGGGCGGTTTCAGCGGCTGTTTCCTGCCACAGGTCGCCACCGAGACCGGCTGGTCTAAAGAAGAATTTCTCTCTTACTGTTGTGCCCACAAAGCAGGCCTCGCTCCTGACGCCTGGAAAGACAAAAACACCGAAGTCCACCTCTTCACCGCAGAAATCTTCAGTGCACCTTTTAAAAATATTTGACCCTCTCATCTATCCCGATACTCATCGAGGTCAAGTTTGGAATCTTTTTGACATCTTCTAATCCAAGGTTCATTTTTCGAGATATGAAATTTCAGTTTTAAATTACGTAAACCGAATCGGAAGTTTTGTCGAATATAGGAATCTATGAGACGAAAATTGGTATTAATTTTGATAGTTACAATCACTTTATTATCGGCCGGCTGTCTCGAAAAGCATCCCGAAAATAATTACAGCTGGGATATAAAAGGCTGTTGCGGCAATGATAATAAAATTAATACACCGGCTGGTCTGATTGAATATCTTAATCAGCAGAATCTACCGGCCCTGCAATCCGTAGAGCTCTGGCAAGGTTGGTTCACTGAGGGCCTGAAACTTACAACCGCTCATTATGAAATTTACACCACTCTTTTTGATCCGCTTATGCTTCGTGATATCCCTGCCTTTATGGAGACCTGCTACCACAGCTATCAAAAACAGCTTCCCAAACCCGTCGAGACGGAAACAAAATTTTCCGTTTATCTTTTTTCGAATCGCATACAATGGGAAATTTACACCGTATTCTTCGCAGCCGAACAAGCACCTGAGTACACTCAAATCAAAGCCGGCGCCTACTATCATAACGGCTCCTGCATTGCCTACAATATCGGCAGACAAAGAACTTTTCGGGTTCTCGGACACGAATGCTGGCATCAGTTTGCAGACAGGCTATTTAAATACAGGCTGCCAAGCTGGCTGAATGAAGGGATGGCTATGCAGTTCGAGGCCCACAGGTATGAGAACGGCCTTTTTTATTTTGAGCCGGAACGTAATTTATATCGTTTGGGCTCGCTTAAAAAAACTCTCGATGCAGACTACAAAATCGCCTTGCAGGACCTGATTGCCGCCAACCCCGGACAGGTCTTTGAACAGGGAACTATTTTTGTCTCGGCTTTCTACAGCCAATCGTACGCTCTCGTGCGTTTCCTCAAGCAGGGCTGTAACGCTAAGTATAGGGACAGCCTCAAAAAGATGCTCAATGATGCGTTGCAGGGCGAATGGGCTTTGGATGTAACGAATGCAATGATTGCTTCTGACAGGCGGATTCCATTGACTGTCGGCTGGAACCAAGCTGCGGGTACTGATTTGTTCAGGCAGTATGTAGCAACTGATTTTGATAAAATTGAAAATGAGTTTGCAGACTTTTGCACAAAAATTGTGCAGAACGTAAAGTTAACACCGATTTCGACAGAGCAAGCTTACACACTACAGACCGAAAAAACAGCTAACTAAATCCTCACCAAATATTGCCTTGATGTCAAATCAACTGTTCAACCTTTCTAATCCTCTATCGCTTTGTTGGCCAAAAGCCAATGGAAAGGTCGGGGTTCGAATTGCCTTCTTTTGCAAGCTTCTTAATAACCTGATTTTGCAGCTTAATTCAAATGGTAGCAAGGATTTATATTCTCTCAGTCATTGACTATTTTTGCACGATTTTTTACTATCTTAAGATTTATTTTGAGAGCAAATTGTCGAGTTTGGATAGGTGACACAAGGGGGCCAGATTTGCTTATCTCCGAATTTCAGCGAGAAAATCCATATTTCTTGAGGTTCGGATTAAATGTCCCAAGGTTAAATCATACTGTTATGGCCAATACCATAGCACCCCCCATAATATAACCCTTGAAACAACGGGGATATATAGTTCTGTACAACGAAATCCACAATAGAATTCTGTTGTTTTTTACAAATCCTATGTTATGATTGAGCGTTCTTATAACTGTCAATGAAAGATTGGGTAGTAGAATGCTTAACATTGCTGTAGTTGGTTGTGGCTATTGGGGCCCAAATCTCGTACGAAATTTCAACTCTCTTCCGGAGAGCAATGTTAAAAAAGTCTGCGATCTTAATGCGGAAAGATTATCGCATCTTGCATCAATGTATCCGGGGCTGCAGACTTCATCTGAATTTGACGACGTAATTAATGATTCGGACATTGATGCGATAGCAATAGCTACACCCGTGCGATTTCACTTTGAAATGGCTAAAAAAAGTTTGCAGGCTTCCAAACATACTCTTATTGAAAAACCAATGGCTTCCTCCGTGGCTGAATGTAAGGAGTTGATAGAGATAGCTGAAAAGAAGAATCTCACACTTATGGTCGGACATACCTTTATTTATTCGACCCCTGTGCGAAAAATAAAAGAAATTATTGATACCGGACAATTAGGCAAACTTCAGTACATTAGCTCACGAAGATTAAATCTCGGGCTTTTCCAAAAAGATATCAATGTGGCGTGGGACTTGGCACCTCATGACATATCTATAATTCTCTACATCATGAATGAAAAACTTGAATCTGTTAATTGTCAGGGCAAAGCTCATATAAATCCTGAAATAGAAGATGTAGCCAATATGACTTTGAATTTTGCAAACAATGGTTTTGCTACGATTCAAGTCAGCTGGCTGGATCCCAACAAAATTCGCGAGATGACGTTTGTTGGGAGTAAAAAAATGTTGATCTATAATGACATTGAACCAAATGAAAAAATCAGAATTTATGATAAACATGTAGAGATTCCCCCTCACTACGATACTTTCGCTGAATTTCAATATTCATATCATTACGGGGACATTAATACCCCATATTTAAAGTCGGTAGAGCCTTTAAAGGTTGAATGCCAGCATTTCATCGATTGCATTAAAAATAACACAAAATCTCTCTCAAGTGGCAAAGAAGGATTAGAAGTAGTTAGAATCCTTGAGCTGGCTTCTCAATCACTGAAAAACAGCGGTGCAAAAGTTATGATTTCTGATTAAAGGCCGTGGTCAATATAGGAAGAAAACGTGATGACAAAGAAAATTGCACCTGATGTAGAATTGGGCAAGAATGTCAAAGTGTGCGATTTTGTAAACTTGTACGGTTGCCAGATCGGAGACAATAGCAAAATAGGCACTTTCGTAGAAATACAAAAAGGTTCAAAAATTGGTAAAAATTGCAAGATTTCCAGCCATACATTTATCTGCGAGGGCGTTGTTATAGAAGACAATGTTTTTGTTGGCCACAATGTCACCTTTATCAACGACCTTTATCCACGTGCTACCACGAACCAAGGAAATTTGCAAACGGAAGATGACTGGGTTTGTATACCAACACTTGTAAAAAAAGGGGCGTCAATTGGTTCCAGCGCAACGCTTTTATGTGGGATTACGGTGGGCTCTAATGCCATAATCGGAGCAGGAAGTGTTATAACTAAAGATGTGCCGGAGAATACAATTGTTGCTGGAAATCCGGCAAAAGTAATACGAAAAATCAACGATGATAAGGAAGTAAGCATGAATGAAAGTTCCGTTTCTTGATTTAAAAGCTCAATATGCGTCCATCCGTGACGAGATTTCAAGTTGTTTGCAACAGGTTTTAGACAACACAGCTTTTGCTGGGGGGCCATTTGTTAAGCAGTTCGAGAAGGAATTCGCTTCATTTTGTCAAACCGATTTCGCCATAGGTCTTGGCAGTGGAACTGCAGCACTTTGGGCAGCTATCCAAGGATTAGGAATCGGTGAAAGCGATGAGGTAATAACTACACCAAACACTTTTATCGCTACAGCCGAAGCTATCAGTTTTTCCGGTGCCAAGCCGGTATTTGTTGACATCGATGAGCAAACATACAATATGAATCCCCAGTTGCTGGAAGATGCTATTACCCCAAAAACTAAAGCTATTATTCCCGTACATCTCTACGGCCAAACCGCCGATATGGACCCAATTATGGAAATCGCTAAAGCACATGGATTATATGTCATTGAAGACGCGTGCCAGGCTCATGGTGCTGAATACAAGAACCAACGGTCGGGGTCTATTGGAGATGCTGGGTGCTTTAGCTTCTACCCGGGCAAGAATCTTGGAGCCTATGGTGAAGCAGGCATTGTTGCGACAAATAATGCTCGGCTAAAGGAAAAGATACAGATGTTCCGTGATCATGGCCAGATGAAAAAATACTATCACTCTATGATAGGCTGGAATGCTCGTATGGATGGCTTTCAGGGAGCGGTATTGAGTGTGAAACTAAAATATCTTGATGAATGGAACAAAGCACGCAGGAAAAATGCTAAACGTTATAATGATCTTCTGGCAAATATCAATGGCATAATTACGCCAACCGAAGCAGACTATGCTAAACATGTGTACCATCTTTATGTGATCCGTGCACCAAAACGCGACAAGCTACTGACAGCCTTGGCTGAAAATGATGTATTTTGTGGAATTCATTATCCTGTGCCATTGCATTTACAAGATGCTTACAGCTCCTTAGGATATAAAAAGGGTAGTTTTCCAATAACAGAAAAATGTGCCGAACAGTTGCTCTCATTGCCTATGTTTCCTGAGCTAACCCCCGAACAGATAGAGCACGTAGTTGAGAAGATAAAAGGTTTTATTAACATATAACGTCAATCTAACCCGACCCCCGAAAACTGTAACAGTTTTAATTAGAGAGTATCCAACAAAAACAGCAATCTGCAAACACAAAGAAGTTTTTCATTATTATGCCTCAAGACATGTAATGGCGCAAAATAACTTACTTTAAATTTGCGGTAATAATAGATATAATGTTTGAATTAATAATGGCACAAACCTTTAACAATTCAATAGTTCGGAGGTATAAGAAATGAAAAAGCAAACAATTACAAAAACAAATACTTTAATGCTTATCATAGCGGCTGGTCTATCGGCAATTTTCGTAGTTTTGCAGGCTGATTCAATCGCTGAGGCTGGACCATCGTCCGAAACAAAGATGATTAAGCTGGCTGAGCCAAAGCTAAAGGGTAAACTCACACTAGAGCAGGCATTGGAGAAAAGAAGAAGCGTACGCAGATTCACGGGGCAGGGATTTACGATTGAGCAGATTTCACAGCTTGCCTGGTCAGGTCAGGGAATCACGGAGAAACAAAAAGGATTTCGGACGGCGCCATCGGCGGGAGCAATTTATCCGATTGAGCTTTACGTGGCGATACCAGAAGGACTTTTCGTTTATCATCCTGTCAATCATAGTCTCGAGAAAGTTGTTGATTCCGATGTACGTTCAAAGCTAGCTCAAGCAAGTTTCGGGCAGAGATGGGTCGGCGATGCAGGGGCGGATTTTATAATCGCAGGTTCTGAAAAAAAGCTTGCCGCAAAATACGGCGGAAAAGCGAATGTCTATATGTTGCTGGAGGCCGGCCACATCGGACAAAATATACTGCTGCAGGCGGTAAGCCTGGACTTAGGGGCTGTTCCAATCGGCGCATTTAACGCTGAAGACGTTAACAAAATCTGCAAACTGCCAAAAGATTTAGAGAGCCTTTATATAATTTCCGTCGGACAACCCGTAAGAAGAGAAAAAGAAAAACAGCAAGAAAGGACTAAAAAAATGGAAGCTGAAAAAGGGAAAAAAGCAGTTTTGATAGTCGCCAGCAAAAACTTCAGAGATGAAGAGCTTTTCGACACCAAGCAGGTACTAGATGAGGCGGGAGTAAAAAGTATCATTGCAAGCTCAAAGACAGGAGCGGTGACAGGAATGTTAGGCGGAAGCGCCGAGGCAACAATCGGTTTGGAAGAGATAAATGTTGATAATTATGATGCTATAATTTTTATCGGTGGAAGCGGCGCAAAAGAATATTTTAATAATAAGACCGCACTGCAAATCGCCCGGCAGGCTGCTGAGAAGAAAAAGGTTCTTGCAGCCATTTGCATAGCACCATCGGTTCTTGCCAATGCAGGCGTACTGGAGGGTAAAAAGGCTACGAGCTTCGCATCCGAAGCAGGTAACATTCGAAAAGCAAAGGCAGTATATACCGGCTCAGGAGTAGAACGTGACGGATTGATAATAACCGGCAACGGACCAGCGGCGGCGACGAGATTCGGACAAACAATTGTTAAGGCTCTCGAAGAAAAATAAAGAATAATTCAATTTGCCAAAATAAAAAAATATGTTAAAATAGATAATATGGCCAAATCGGGATAAATTATCTTAGGAGAGTTAAGATGTTGAAATTAAAAGACTTACGAAATATTTTGACAGGATTTCTGTTGGTATTTTTATTAGCTGGGGGTGCGTGGGCAGAACAGGCCAAGCCCCTTGCCGGCCGAGAACTACTCAAGATGATACGGGAACTTCAGGGTCGAAGTGCAAAGCCGGCTTACGAGAACCGCATATCGGAAATGGAACCGAAACAAGAGGCCGTTGAAAAAGTTGCAGAGCCGATAGAAATTATTGAAGAAGAAGAGCCGACCATTGCGGAAGAGATTGAAATAGAAGCTGAAGAAGAAATTGTCACCGAAGAAACAACTGAACCGACCATTGTGATCGAAGAAACGGCAACCATAGAACCAGTAGCAACAATAGCTGTTGATGAAGTGCTTTCAATGATACCGGCGGAGAGTCTTTTTGTGGTTCGCGCAAACAGTTTTTCATCCAGTCTTAACCAGCTTGACCAGTTTTTGGCAGGCGCGCTTCCGATGCCTTTCGGGCCTTCAATGCTTATTCGAAATAACCTTGCGACAATATTAGGCTCGCCTGATTTGAAGGGAGTTGATATAAGCGGCAGCTTTGCGGTTTTTGCATTACCGTCAAGTCCTGAAGCAACGGGGGAGTCTCCTTCGTTTGTGCTTGTTCCGGTGACTGATTACGCGCTTTTTGTCAGCGGCAATACAAACATCGGCGAAACGGATTCGGAAGGTATTTCCAAGATAACATTAGCAGATAAACCTCCGCTTTTAGTCAAACAGGCAGGTGACTTTGCGTTAATAAGCCCGGGTCAGAACAGCGACAAATTTATCAAGACCGCCGAGGCAATCACAGATAAGAGCAAGACGACAATAGCTGCTAACCTTGAAGCTGAGCAAATACAAAAGGCGATGACAGAGCCGCTTTGGATATTCGTAAATACACAGGCGATTCCAGAAGACTTTGATGATAAGCTCTCGGAACAAATGGCGGCGGCAACAATGATGAGCGGCGGGATGGTACCTATCAGTAAAGATGTCAGCATAACAGAGAAATTGAAGGAACTACGATTTATAAGCATAGCTGCAAATCCAAAACCGAATGTATTGAATATCAATTTAAACGTTGCAGCTATGGAAGGTAGCGAAGCTGCCGGTAAATTTGCCGCAGATTCGCCTACGACATTAGAATTCATCGAGCTAACGGGAGCCAAAAAACCGGCAGATGCAGGTGATGAGATGGCGAGCATAACAGCTCTTATACCAACTGCGGAACAAGCGGATTTTGTGGGAACGTTTAATTTAATGAAATTGTTAGAGGCAGCTTCAGCAATGACGGGGACAGGCAAGCAGGCGATGATACCACAGGCCACGAGCAGCCTCGCCTTTGCAGTCAAATTCGACAAAAACAAGTTGACAGTGGATGTTGCACTGCCGAAAGAGCATCTTATTGAGCTAGTAATGACGGCAATGACACAACTTGTACCGCAGGCACCGGTACAGGAAGAGCCCGTTTTTTAATCAATGTCACTTGCGGGCCCGGTAGCGATTTGTGATTGGCAGGCGGCGGTCCTTGCCGAAAGCTTTGGGCGTGATTTTCACGCCGGGAGGAGATTGCCTTCTTTTATATTCGTTGCGGTCAACCATATTAATTACGCGAAAAACCACATCTTCAGGCAGACCGCTTTCAACAAGCTGTCGTGCGGATTTGTCCTGCTCGACATAACCTTCGAGGATTTTATCGAGTAAATCATAGGGTGGCAACGAGTCGATATCCTTCTGACCTTCTCTGAGCTCCGCGGTTGGCGGGCGGCTTATAACATCAGCAGGTATAACCTGTCGGTCATTTATTCTGTTGATATGTTCAGCCAGTCTATAAACCAAGGTTTTGGGGACATCCTTAATTACGGCGAAGCCGCCAGCAGTATCGCCATAAAGTGTGGCATAGCCGACGGCGGTTTCACTTTTATTGCTGCTGGTGAGCACCAGAGAGCCGAATTGATTGCTCAGTGACATCAAAATTGTGCCTCGAATTCTGGCCTGCAGATTCTCGTAGGCGATTGTCTTGTTGTTCCAGCCGGCTGCTATCTGCAGAGATTCATCAAACTGGTCAAGAACAGGGGCGATGGGTATCGTCAGGAATCGTATCCCGAGATTTTCAGCTACCTTGCGGGCAGAAGCGATTGTCTGAGGGCTATTAAACTTCGAAGGCATTGTAATGCCGGTTACGTTTTCAGGTGCAAGAGCGGCGGCGGCGATAGCGGCGACGACAGAAGAGTCTATGCCGCCGGAAAGGCCAAGCAAGACAGAATCAAATCCGTTCTTTCGAGTATAATCCCTTGTTCCCAAAACAAGGGCCTGATAAATTTCATCTGCCTGGCCAGCCGGCTGAGGTGAAAGTGGCTGTGCTGGCACAACTTTGAGCTTGCTATTTTCGATGACAATATCGGCGGTGAACAAATCCTCATCAAATGCTTTAGCCTTTGTGACGATTGTGCCTTCGGGGTCGGCGAAAACACTACGGCCGTCAAAAATAAGCTCATCCTGTCCGCCGACAAGATTGCAATAACAGACAGCGCAGTTAAAGGATTTAGCGCAGTCGCTGATAATCTTTTCTCTTTTAGAAGTCTTGCCGAGATAGAAAGGCGAAGCTGATAAATTCACTAATAAGTGAAATGGTTTGCTTTTCCCAAGAAATCTTTTTAACCAATCGGGCTCCCAAATGTCACGGCAAATTGTCACCGCAACCGTCAGCCCTTTGATGTTAAGAATCAAAGGCTTCGAACCGGTTTTGAAATACCTGTGCTCATCAAAGACGCCATAGTTAGGCAGATTTGCTTTTCGATAAACATTTTTTACGGAGCCGTTTTGCAAAATTGCGGCTGAATTAAACAGCCGTCCGGCATCGGCCTCGGCAAAACCAACTATTGCAGGGGCGTGAGTGCAAGTAGCAGCGAGGGTTTCGAGTGCTCGGCGGTTATTTTCGAGAAAATGCTTTTTGAGCAGTAAATCCTCGGGAGGGTATCCGCAGAGGGCCAGTTCGGGAAATACCACTAAGTCGGCGCCCAGCGCCGCGGCTTTTGAATACATACGGCGCATCTTTTCTGCGTTACCATTCAGGTCGCCAACAGTCGCATTAAATTGTCCAAGCGTAACTCTCAAAAAACGAGTTCCTAAATAAAGCTAAAATAATTCATCTATCAGCCTAAATGATAATCTATTAGAATAGTTTTTTGAAGCATAAATCATAATTGCCCGGATGAGATAAGAAAGAGTCGTACAAGAGTGCCTCTTGCCCACCAGCAATTTCGGCTGGTCGGAGTTTTCTGTCATTTTGAGCGTTTCAGAGGTTTACTATGTGCACGTCACAGTTCAAATGCTCTTTTCAGCTAAAAATGCGTTTTCACTGGTTCTTTTTTACAGAAATGGTTCAGTTGCATGAAAAATTCAGTTGACAAAAATGCGCCTAATTTAGTATAAATGATGGTAGCTAAACTCTTTAATCCTGACTGGTTTGCTAATATTTTGAGTCTATACAGCTTGCCTATAGAGGAGTGTTATCTTGTGGGGTGGGGAGTGTTAGCAGCGGCTTTTTGCTACGTAGGTGGCGACTGGTGAAAAGTTCAGATTGTTCCTGATGATATTACCATCTCGTAACCTGTGATGCTTTTACCTCTATGCACTGGAGGGGTAATTGTTCTTAGGAGAAAGAAAAACAAGTTCTCTTTAAGGTACCCTCAAGGAGAGAACTCGGTACACTTCATTTATTATTAGGAGGTAATTATAATGTGCAGAAAATTGATTTGTCTAATTTCTTTTATCTTGTTGCTGGGCATAGTCGGCAATGCTCAGGCAGAAACGATTATAATGGGTAGTGATGCCGACACTTATATGCGCGACGACGTAAATCGTGGCGATTATGAATTTATGGACATTAGGGGCGGAGGCGTAGACTTTGCCGGTTATCTACGTTTCGACCTTTCCGAGCTCAATATTCTAACCATCCAAGACGCAAACTTAACGCTGACGGTGTCAGGGAGTGCGTCGCGCAACGATAACCTCGTCACCGGCCGTTTTGCTTTATATGGCCTGAATGACGTTGCAGGTAATACACCTCAGGACTGGGATGAAGCTACCTTGAGCGAAACAGGCACCAATCCTCCCGGGGATGAGTGGAACGGTACTGTCCCGCTAGACCTGACGGGCGGGAGAGTTACCGATCTGGATATGGAAGACGTTGATGGAATTACCGAAACCATAGTTAGCGCTCCCGAAGGAGTCTGGGCCGCAGGGACTACTATCACCATTACAGGAGAGACGCTTGTCGCCTTTATTCAGAGTCGAGTTGATTACGACGGTTTGGTCACGTTCATTATAGGCAACGATGATGATAATGATAGAGGATACGGGCTTTGTACCAAAGAGAATGCCACTGAGGACTGGCGTCCTGTTCTGGAGCTAACCGCAACTACAGGACCTAAAACTTATGCTACTGAGCCGATTCCACCCGATAAGTCGGAGGATGTGCCACGAACCGTAGTTCTTCGCTGGAAACCAGGAGTTTATGCCGACAGACACGATGTATATTTCGGTACTGATTATAACGATGTATCCGATGCCAACAGAGATAATCCCCTTGACGTACTGGTCAGTCCGAACCAGGAACCCAACAGCTATTCTGTCTCCGGTCTATTCCCGGACACGATTTATTACTGGCGTATCGACGAGGTCAACGATGCCAATTCCGAGATATATCCAGCCCATTATATATGGAGCTTTACGGTTTCGCGGCTCAAGGCCTCGGCACCTTCACCCTATGATGGTAAGATTTGTGTTTTAGATCCAACGGTAATCCTCAGCTGGGACGCCGGTGGTGAGGCAGCTGAAAGCAAGGTGTACTTTGGTACCAGCCCAGGTTCCCTGTTACCGGAGACAACAGTAACACATAACGATGAGGAGCGATATAGTTATCAAAAGTCTGGCCTTGTCAAAAACCAGGATTATTATTGGCGAGTCGATGAGGTCAACGACCCCTGTACCTGGGAAGGCGATGTATGGCACTTTACAACGATACCCGAGATTGAAGTTACCGACCCCCATCTTGTCGGCTGGTGGCAGTTTGATGAAGGCCCTGAAAATGCGATTGACTGGTCAGGTCTTGACCAGCACGGTACTGTCCACGGTGCAACATCGGTGGAAGGCTATGAGGGAGGCGCTGTGAATTTTAACGGCTCAGAACAATATGTGGATTTGCCTATCGGAAATACTATATCTACGCTAGACAGCATAACCGTAGCTACGTGGGTAAACTTTTCGAATACCGGCGGGGCCTGGCAGCGGATCTTCGATTTCGGAAATGGGCCGCCTTCGCCAGAAGAAAATCCGCAGGTATACATGTTCATGACGCCCCGCCTTGGCTCGGATGGTGTATTGCGTTTTGCTATCACTTTGACCAGTTGGGACGGTGACCCTGGCGAGTTTATAGTCGAGGCTCCTTATACGCTACCAACCGGCTGGCATCATGTGGCTGTATCGATAGATGCAGATTTCAGTGATATGACCTTATTTGTTGATGGTGCGGCTGTGGATAACCAGTACACAGATGTGCTTCCAAGCGAGCTTGGTGTTACTGTTAACAACTGGCTCGGCAGATCACAGTACCCTGATGATGCATACTTCGTCGGGACATTGGATGATTTCCGCATCTACGATTTCGCAATGACAGAGGAGGACCTTAAGACGGTAATGGCTTCTAAAATAGCCACGTTGCCAGAGCCGGCTGATTATTCGACAGGAGCGGATCGTTATCCTGTTTTGTCGTGGCAGCCGGGAAGATATGCTGCCGATGTAGATGGGCACGAGCTGTACTACAGCACCAACCTTGAAGATGTAGAAAATCGCGTTGGTGACCCTGTTGTCCTGACCAGTCCGACCTATACTATTCCCGGCCCGAATGCTCCATATGAGTCGTTTCAGGTTGTATATTGGGCCGTAGACGAGGTAAATGACTCTCATCCCGACAAGATATGGCTGGGTAATGTCTGGCAGTTTACGATTAAAGATTACTCGTCTATTGACGACTTTGATGGTTATAGTGGTACGGGCAAGTCTTCGCCGCCGCCGGAAGGCACTTTGAAGAGTGTCTGGGTTGACGGCAACTACGCATTTGAGATTGGCCCGCCGACAGTACCTGGCACATCCGGCTCACTTGTCCAGCTCAACACAGATACTCACGACGGTATTCTTCCAGATACGTACAAACATTATCAGCCCGGTGATTTTGCCCAATCCGGTGCTCAATCGATGAAGTTCTATTATGACAATGACGGCTATGTCAGCTGGCTGGTCGATTTGTACAACGGTTCCCCGCCGGATATTTACTCCTATGTTCCGGTTCCTGACGCGTATCTTTCCGAGGCGTACGCAGCTATAGATGATGCGGCGCAGACTGACCCCGATCTTGACAGTCTGGATTTGATGCGTGACTGGAGCGGTTATAAGGTACTGCAGCTGTCATTTTTTGGCGACCCGAACAATGATAATGATGCAGAACCTATGTATGTCGGCCTTGAGGACGGTGACGGCACTTTAGTTGCCATACAGCATCCTGACCCGCATGTGAAAGTTCAGCAGTGGCAGGACTGGTACATAAAGCTGAGTGATTTTACTGACAAGGACACCGATCTTGACACAGAGAATATTGCCAAGATATATATTGGTTTCGGTATAAAAGACGACCAGCAGCCGGGCGGCACCGGATTAGTATTCTTTGATGATATTCAGCTGTCGTCTACGGGTATATGTTTTCCCGATAGCGTTGCAGGAGATTTTGATGATGACTGCACGGTCACCAACGCAGACCTCGAGATTTTCACATACAACTTCCCCGGTGAGATGCCGACATTACCGAACCCGATAATCAATCTGAGTGCTGCTGATCTTCCACCTGGGCCGCTTTCAAGCTGGGCTAACGAAGTCGACGACAGCGGTGT
>CAZBMW010000022.1:29079-36330 GCA_964493425.1 uncultured Pirellulales bacterium | reverse complement strand
CCCTGTTGCCGGGTTGAAAACCCGGTGTCCTAGACCTGCCTAGACGATGGGGCCAATGTTAGTGTTTAGTTTTTTGTGTTTAGTTTTTAGTTAATAACTATTCGAGACTAATTGCCTCAACCGGACAGGCATCGACACAAACGCCGCAATCGATGCACAGCTCCTTATCAACCACTGCCTTTCCGTTTTCCATCTTTATTGCATCGCTGGGACATTCAGGCACGCACGATTCACAGCCGGTACATTTTTCCTTATCTACTTTTGCTGGCATCTATTATTCCCTTTCAAAAATAACTTAAAATTCACAGGCGAAGCTCAAAATTCTACAAAATTATCATTATTTTACAATACTAATTTTCCGGGAATTCTGATGATACTTATAGTTCGTCTCTAAACGCTTATTTTTCTTGCTTTCAATGTTAAAAGTAGTATTTTAATGAGGTTTTGGGATGAATTCTATAAAATGTTCGAAGTTCTTGGTTTTTGCTGTTGTTTGCCAACAGTCGTTTATTTTGTAATGTTAGTGTTTAACTGATTGGGCTCGAATTCGTTGCTTGTCTGATTTGGCTCGATGAGATCGGCTGGTATAACAGGCTCAAGTTCGGGCTCCGGTTCAGGTGCCGTGCCGCCGAGAGCAACAGCCATTTCTCTGAGAAGCGGGTTTGAATCGTATCTGGCTGTCCAGTCGAGGACTTTGCCTAGGTTGTGTCCATTTTTTGCGAGCAGATACAGTGCCATCAGGCGGACAGGCCATTTGGAGTCGTTCAGGTTTTCGGCAACATCGTTTGTTAGTTTGCTGTCCAGCGTCAGGTAGGCCATCGCCGCCATCGTTTGTGTTTTTACGTTCCAGTCCTCATCCTTTAGGCATTTCCGCAAGACAGATTTTAATACATTCGGCATCCAGTCTGCGTACATAAGTTGATAGTTAATTCTTCGTTTGTGCATATCCTGTTGCTCGGCCAGCAGAGCGGCAAAAAGCTTTGCTGTTCTGACTTTTTGCCCCTGGTTTCCTCTTGAGAGGGAGTTTATTTGATGCCGCAGATATGAAGAGGATATCTTCTCATCTGTTCTGGTAGCCCTGTACACTATCGGTTTTATATCTGCGAGTCTGTTTTCAACTTTGTTATTTTCCGTTATGACAGGGTCAACATAAAATGTGAACAATATTCCTAATGATGCCTGTGGATGGTTGTTAAGTATTTGTCGCAGCTCGCCGGTGTTAAGGTTTAGCGGAATCTGCAGACTTTTTTTCGACTGAATCTGTGTGGTGGGCTGATATTTGAAAGAGAGCAGGTTCGGTATATCTTTATTTATATCGCCTCTGATTTTGGCGTCGACTCTAATAGTGCCGCTGAATAGACCGTCATCTGAGATGATGATGGGTTCGGTGGAATTATTTGTAATTGTCAGCGACGCTTCAAAATCTTTGCCATAGGTAAACCTGGTACCGCGAAGATTTACCTGAACGGATAGTATCTTATCGGGCGGCATAAATTCAGGAACGAGCGGGCGATTAAGGCTGTTTGCCAGCACTGTCTCAACCGCCCTGACATTAAACTGCGGCGTGTATTTTTCTCCCTGCTCAAACAGTTTTTGTTTGGCAAGTTCAGCTTCAAGTGAGCCGGCATCTTTTTCGATTGCCTCTTTTAGAGTTTGGATTGCCTCTTGTCTTTGGCCTTGTAAAATCTGGATCTGTGCCAGTGCCAGATTGGCTATTTGGTTTAGCTGAAATTTTTGTGCAATTTCTTCGGCTTGTTTTGTCTGTTCGTTCATTACGAGTGAATAAGCCAGAAGACCGTTTGTTGTCGGCGAATTTGGCTCGATTGCATGAGCCTTCGCTGCCCACTCCAGAGCCTGGTTTGCATCCTCTTTGGCGAAACAATAGAACCAGGCAAGGCTGCTGCAGGTCTCGATTTTCGACTGCTGTGATTGTTTGCCTGTATCGGTGAAGTAATTTTCTTTTGCCTTTTTCTCAGCGTCTTCAAGTATTTTCTCCGCCTGCTCTGTGTTATCCATTTTCATAGATGCTTTTGCAGTAATTGCTTTGAGGACTAAATCAAAGCCGCCTTCTTTCTCAACTTCGTTGTCGATTTGCAGGCATTTATACTGGCTTCTTTCTGAGTTATATGCGCTGATTGACCACGGCAGATAAATATAGGAAGGTAGTTTCTGTGATGGATAAAGATAATTGTATAACTTTGAGCAGTATTCGTATGCATCCGCGGCGGCCTGATACATCTGTAGTTGTCTTGCGTATTCGGCGAAATTTACCGCGGCATCGATATCGAGAGGATTTTCTCCGAAGATAAGTCTGAGATGTTCAAGATATGCGAGGGGATTTACCTCGTCTGGCATAAGTTCGAGCAGTTTTGCAAATGCCAGCCTATTGTATTTATTGGTATTATATGCATTGATGAAATACCGGCCGGCGTTCGGGTCTGACAGCTCATACCTTAAAAAGCCGAGCGAGGTAAGCAGTTCGCTATTGAGATAACTGTTTTTGCCTCTTATGATTTGTACCAGTTCGCCGATGAGCTGTTCGCGCTCGTTGCGATTGTTTGTTTTGTCCAGCAGATAAGAAGCCGCCATTTTTAAAGCTTGGCGGTCTGCCTTTTCATCCAGGTAATTTATAAGAAGCCCGTATATTAAATCTGAACGATTGCGTTCGGAATAGCGCCAGCTAAGTTGAATCAGGTCACGAACGACATAGTCTGCGTTATTGCCTAAATCTTTCGCAGCCTTTAACAAGATTATCGCCTGTTCGGCCTCGAGCTGGTTTATATCTTCGCTGTGGATGATATCGCAGGCTAAATTATAAAATGCAAGACTGCAGGATTCGGAAGAGAGCTGTTCGAACTCCGAAGCCGGCTGCGCTGCTGCCGGCAGTGTGCAAAACAAGAAAAAGAAGACAAAAAGTTTTGTCAGCTTTAATACGGTGGTGTTTACATAGTCTTGATGTTTTTTCCGAATATTTTCGTTTGACATTTATCTCTCCGATTCTTCAACCGGTGCGTTTCCATTCGGCTCTGCCCGCGGCCTCGCCACGAGGCGGGCCCGATAATTTTAGGCAGATGTACTGTCAGAGTACGGTCCTGTAGTTATATGTCGGGCGTTTTAGACATTCGCTTTAAGTATAAAACTCGCATAGATTGAGTATTCTTATCAGCTTTTGCTTTTAGGACTTTCATATCTGCCCGAGCCTAAAATGGCGATTTCCTTTATCCTTAAAAGCTGTGCTGCCAGCAGATAAGCACCTGCTGCAGCAGGTACGACAACTATAAGTCTTAGAATATCAACTTTTGTGCTGTCAGGCAAGTTTCTGAAAAGATATAGGAGCCCGCCGCCCACCACAGACATAATAGCTGTTGCCGCAGCTGTTTTTAGTATTGTTATTGCAAGCTGGTCCAATAATGTGCCTCCGAGACTTTTCTGAATGGCGACAATCAAAATTATGACCTGAATGTATGAGCATATAGCGGTCGAAAGCGCCAGACCGGCTGTTCCCATGGGCCAGACGAGACTCAGGTTGAGAACAATATTGATAACAACCGCTGCCAGCGCGCTTTTGGCAGGTATTTTGGAATCCTGCATAGAGTAAAACGCGCGAGTGAGAATCTGCTGCAGAAAATAACCGCATAATCCAAGAGCGTAAAAGCAGAGTACTATTGCTGTAGACATTGTATCGGTTTCGGTGAATTTTCCGCGTTCGAAGAGGACAGCTACGATTTGATTGCGAACAAGTAATAATCCTACAGTTGCCGGCAGAGCGACAAAGACTGCTATCCTCAAGCCCAGTGAAATTGTCCTGCTCAGGGCGTGAAAATCCTTTTTTGCCGCCTGTGAGCTCATAACCGGAAAGACTGCCGTCGCCAGTGCAATGCCCAGCACACCAAGTGGAAACTGATAAAGCCGCTGTGCATAGAATAGATGCGAGACCGCGCCTTCTTTAAGCGGGTAGCTTATCTGTCTTGCGAACAGCGTGAAAAACTGGCCCTTATCGAGAGAACCTGAAAGCCATTTGGCAATGATATCATCAATCAGCGTATTAAATTGTGTTACTGTAAGGCCTAAAATCATAGGTCCCATTAGGAGAAGAGTTTTTTTGAAAGCTTCGGTTTTAACAGCCCATTTCGGCCTGATTGAGATGCCATTGGCCCGCAGGGCAGGCAACTGGATTGCAAGCTGGGCGAGACCGGCGATGATGACCGCTGCTGCGACGATAAAGATTTGCTTTTGCGGCTCGATACTAAAAATCCATCCGCTGATACAGAGGCTGCCTATCAAAAAGATATTGAGCAGAATTGGAGCTGCCGCAGGCGCTGCAAAGTGGCGATGGGCGTTTAGTATTCCTGCGATAATCGCAACTTCACAAATCAGCAGCATATATGGGAGCATAATGCCTGCAAGTGCAAACATCTGTTTGGTACTTTCGAACGGAGCAAAAAATTTGTAGTAAATCCAGATGAATGCTTCACCTGCCAACACTATTAGGGTCAGGAGTATAAATATTACGGTTACTGTCGTGTTGGCGAGAGCCTTCGCCTGGGCAGGGTCTTTGTGTAATTGCTCGCTGTAGATAGGTATTAGTGACGAGCCGGCGGCGCCTTCCCCAAAGAGTCTGCGGGCAAGATTAGGAATCTTAAATGCAATTACCCAGCCGTCCATCAAGCCGCTTGCTCCGAGAAAATATGCGAAGCTCATATCCCTCAGCATACCGAAGACCCTGCTGAGCGCCGTAAGAGATGCAATTTGTCTAAAACCTTTAATCATTGTTCATACCCTGTAGCATACCGAAGACCCCGCTGAGCGCCGTAAGAGAAATAATTGGTTTAAAACCTTTAATCATAATTTCATTTTGGCAGTTTCGGTGCCACGCTGAAAGGCCTTCGTCTGCCTATGTTATTCAGTACGCCGACAGCGGTCATACTGACCAGCAGGCTCGAGCCTCCGTAACTTACAAGCGGCAGAGTCAGACCTGTGATAGGCATTAATCCCACTGTCATCCCGACATTTACGAGAACCTCAACAACGAACATAGCGACAATACCTGCGGCTGCGAGTTTGGCGAACGGCTCGGTATTACTGGTTGCAATTTCCAGTCCGCAGATTGTGAAAATTACATAAACAACTAATATAAAAACAGCCCCGAAGAAACCCCATTGGTGAGCAATGATCGCGAAAATAAAGTCGTTGTGTCTTTCGGGAAGGAAATCATACTTTACGAAAGGTCCTTTTGCGAAGCCGTATCCTTTCATTCTGCCGGAGGCTACGGAGTATTTGGAGCGTATCAGGTGATAGCCCCAGTCGTTTTCCCATTTGCGCGTGCTGAAGTTGCTGTCAACGAGTATGTTGGCAAGCTTCGGGTTCTGCTCTGCTTTTTCACGGAACCAGCTGTACTGCAAAAGGATGCTGCTTATCCTTGTTCGCTGATAATTTTTCATATTGAGCCAAAGCAGGGGGCTTACCAGAGCCGCCAGTAAAATTATTATTAAAAGATGTTTTACGCGTGCGCCTGCAAGAAAAAGCATAGTAAAAAATATCGGCATCATAAGCATAACAGTGCCCAGGTCCGGCTCGAGCAGAATCAAAATCATCGGAAGCAGTGTCAATGCAAACGGCCCGATAAGCGAAGTGAAGTTTCGGTAGTTGCTTCTATACCGAAGATACCAGGCAAGTGCCAGTATGTATGCGAGCTTGCATATTTCTGAAGGTTGTATGTTCAGGCCGAGAATCGGTATTCGTATCCATCGGTAAGCGCTGTTGCGCTCGGCAATAAGTGAATCAGGGATATCTGTTATGTATTTATCGATTATTAACAGTGCCAGCAGCAAAAGAACAACGGCGTATATCCAATAGCTCAGTCTTCCGAGCAGGCGGTAGTGAATTATATTGATGATGATAAATGCAGCGGCTCCAATAAAGGCAAAGACGAGCTGTTTTTTCCAGAGATTAGTAAGCTGCTCGGAGTTGCTTGCTGGGCTCGGCTCTGCGGAGTGACCGATTGTGTAGATGGTTATGATGCCGGCGGCAATCAGCACAGCAGCGGTAGTGAGCAGTATGGCTCTGACAGTTATCAGGCGTCCTGTTAAAATATTGTCCATAAATACAGCAAAATAGCAAAAAAAGACTGTTTTTCAAAGCAGCACGTAAAATATTAGCAATTTTTTTTGGGGAGGGGGGATAAAAAGGGCCCTTAAAGCCAGACATATGCTTAAAAAAAAAGCAGAAAATGGCTTTTTATGCCGGCGGAACAGCGAAAAAAGCCCTTTTTATATGGCGTAATTGCCCGAAGGACTGTTTTTTACTGGAATTGTAATTTTTTCGCCTTTTTCTTGGATTTTTTAAATTTTTTCTTGATTTATCGGCAGGTTTGTGGTAATTTAATGGTAACCTTTGCCAGTGTTGTTAACAGTTGTGCGCAATAATTCGTGAGCACTCAGTTGCGTACGCGTTTGCGCCTGTTGGCGAGAAAGGAGGTTGGAGGGTAGCAAATGTTGCTTTTCGGTTCTCCTGTCGGCCGAAATCTCTGTCCATTTGGTCTTAGTACCGGGCCTGATGAGCAAATACTGTTAAGGATTATTAGGCGGGAAAGAAACCAAAAATGCTGAGTGTGTGGCTCGGCGAAGAAAAGACGAAGAAAGGAAGGTTATGTTATGAGGAATATAGCTTTGGCTATAATTGTTCTCGCAGTTACTATCCCAGCTATGGGTAAAGTAACCATTACTCTGGAGAATGATGCAAACGTGGTGACAATTGGTTACGACTGTAACGAGGGTGAAATGGTCAGGGCATTTGCGCTGAATATCGATGTTAATGACGGCGCATATGTTATTGGTTCGGCAGGTTTTCCTGGTGACCCCAATGTCCTTGACTACTACGTTTGTCCCGGCAGTATGGGGTTTGATGTGAATGACGGTGGTGTTACTTGGATCTCTGATTTCGGCAGTCCGATTGCCGAAGAGGATGCCAATGGTGGTGTTCTGGAGATAGCTTCGCTTTATGCGGCAAGTGACCCCAATCATCCTGCAGCGCCCGCAGCGAGCGGCGATTTATGCACTTTCGCCGTTGACTGCAATGACCGTGAAAGCGTATTAGTTACTATCACCGGTGAAAACGGCGAACGCGGCGGTGTAGTTCTGGAAGACCCCAATGCGGCGGTTACTCTCGTTTTGCCCGACCCACTTGATGTTATCTGCGGTTGTCCTTGCTTAGGTGAGGTTACCGGCGATGGCATGGTAAGGAGTGATGACG
>CAZBMW010000022.1:0-28979 GCA_964493425.1 uncultured Pirellulales bacterium | reverse complement strand
TGGTTACAATCGCGGGCTGGCTCAACACCTACGGCGTGATTATAGGCAGGAAGACAACTATTCCAAGTTCAGACACCGAACATTATGATCCGTGCGCAGATGTGAATGGCGATGACATGATAAGGAGTGATGACGTGGTTACAATCGCGGGCTGGCTCAACACCTACGGCGTGATTATAGGCAGGAAGACGACGATTATGTGTCCACATTCTTATGGGCTATAAATGGATAGTAATTTGTTAGAACTTGTTGAAAAAGTATTAGCTTAGTTTTTTGAAGTGCAAAGTTTTAGACTTTGATTTAAGGAGGACGTAATGAAAAAGTTTGTGTTGTTAATGTTAATTCTTGGCTTAGCCTCCTATTCGCAAGCTGGTGTGATTGGCTTATACATTGACGGCTCGCAGGAATATGCTGGATCAGCTGGAGACATTGTTAATATTGAGCTGATTGCAGACACTAACTGCAGTGGAGTCATCATTGATGGCATAGTCGAAGGTGATGGTTCTATCTCTTCAGCTCAGATTGATATGGGCGGTCAGCTTCTTTCTGTTACACTTAATAGCGGCCTTAGTGTCATCGGTAGTGACGTCGGTTACATAGACAACTATCAAGGTGGCTTATACAGTGTACTTGGCGCTAGTGCTATACCTGTGATACCAGTTGGCGAAGTGATTTTGACCCTTGAGTACAAGATCAGCGACAGCTGGGATGGCACTACTGACTACTGGGTTTCTCCACTTGAGGTAGGAAAAACCTATACTTATGGTGCCGGTTCAAGTTTTACTATAGCCAATAATTATGGTAACCTTGAGGCGGTTGCAACAGACATCACCGGCGTGCATATTATTCCTGAGCCAATGACAATCACTCTGCTCAGTTTGGGCGGCCTGATTGCATTGCGAAGAAGGAAAAGATAAGGCCATAGCCAAGAATAAAAACTTGGTAGAAGGTTAAGAGGCAGGTGACGACCTGCCTCTTTTTTTATTGTTATCGATTGTTTCGGGGTGGTTTTGCAGGCCGGAAACTTCGGAGCAAAGATGAGGGATTATTTTAAGAGGGGTGAGGTTTTGGGATGACTGTTAGTTACGCCATTTTCCCTGCCAGAACCATTGTTCTGCCAACACATCCAGGTCGAGAAAGTTAATGAAGTCATCGTCATAAAAATCGGTTTGCAAATCAAATCCTGTTGTGAGCCATTCGCCCTTTAGAAGGTTCAGCTCATAATAATCTACAATTCCGTCGGTGTTTAAATCGTACGGATTGGTAACGACTTCATCAGCTCCAATATCGAGGATGTCGCTGAAAGTTCTTTGCTCTCCGTCGATATCCATTTGCAATTGAGCCGGCAGGCAATTTCCGTCGGCTGCATTTATACAGGCTGAAATGGGAAACAAATGGAAATTGCCGCCGATAAATACGTCGTCATCGAGATAGACAGGTGTACTCGAGTCCTGCCAATAACCAATATTTACAAGGTTTGGGTCAACACTAATATTGTTGTTTATGCCTGTCTGGTCTGTAAGAATTCCGCCGTAATTGCCCGATTCATTACCATAGACATCATTGCTGTTAATATCTATGGGGTAAGGCTCTGAACCTGAACAATATATTCCGTGGCCGAGCTGGTTGAAGGTGACGATATTGTTTACGATTAGCGGTGAACCGCCTTCTTCGATAAGTATTCCTGAGCCTGTCGTGCCGCGATTATTTACAATTGAATTATTGATTATATTAGGGTCGCCGTACCTTGCTAAAATGGCCCCACCCCTGACGTAAGCATAATTGCCGCAAATAAAGTTTCCGTAAACATTTATATTATTTCCCGGTGTTTGCGTAGCTATGCCGGCGCCTATCCAGGAATTGTTTGCGATGATTTGATTATTTGTAATCCAGCTTTGGCCGGAATAGTACTCACAGCAAATGCCGCCTCCTACGTATGTGGCATTATTGTTGGTTATTTCGTTATTTGTTAGCGTTACCATGCTGTCTGTATGGAGGTCCGCTCCGCCGCCGAAATCGGATGAGTTATTCATTATCCGGTTATCGTTTACTATCGCACTGGATCTGTAGAAAAATATTCCGCCGCCTGTATACCCCTTATTATTGCAGATTATATTGCGTTCTATTCTCGGTGAAGCGGAACAATAGATCCCGCCACCTTGGCCACTGCTACCACCTGTTATCGTGAAACCTCTGAGAATCGTATTTGCATCCTGGTTTCCGATGATCGCAACCGCAGAGCCATTTTTATTGGCGTCGATTATCGTATTTTCAACACAGTTCCAGTCATTTGCATCGACTGAGCTGAGAACGATCTGGTGCTCGTTGAAATCTATAATTTCTAAATAGCGGCCTTTGCAAGCGATAATAGTTTCATTGTCATTTGAGTCGTCTATTGCATTCTGAATTTTTGAATATTGCTTTTTTGCGGTAATATTCCAGACCGGAAGAGCTTCTTCTGCCCCGATATCCGTTCGCCCGTTTATAACGCGAGCACGGCCGTAAATATCGGCTTCACCGGCTTCGGGGGTGAAATTGGGGTCCCCTGCATGTATGCAGGGCGAAGTATAGTCCAGGTGAAAAAATGGGCCTGAATCACTCATAAACTGCGGATTGGCAGAAATATTGCCCTCTATGCCGGTTAAATCTTGAACGTTTGGGTCGTAATTGCCCAGTTCATTGTTCCATACATTGTTATATCTTATGGCGGGTAGTGCGTTAGGACTTGCTACTATTCCATAACCGTCCTTAGTCCCCACAATAATGTTGTTCTCAATTTCGGGACTTGCAGTGCCGTTGCATTGAATACCGCATTTCTCGTTGTCATATATCGTATTGTGGCATACAACGGGCGATGAGTCCGTCAATATGATAGATGCTCCTTCAGTGTTGCTTTCAATTATATTATTTTTTAACTCGCCGCCGCTGTTGTAGTGAAAACCTATAATTTCATTTGAGGAGCTGTTCGATGTTATTATGTTATAGTTGATAACAGGTTCTGACAGGTAATGAACATAAATTGCGCCGCCGCTGTGGTTGGATTCAACGTAACTGCCGATAACATAAGGAGATGATGAATGAGTCAAGCATATAGCTGCGCCGATTTGTGAGCTGTTGTTAGAGAAAGAATTTCCCAATATAATGCCGTCGCACCATTGCTGCAGGTGAATTGCACCGCCGTATCCATCAGCTTCGTTATTATAGAAAACATTGTCAGTAATGATTGCATCGCATCCCTGAAAGCTGGCGATGGCGCCGCCATCTCCATGGTCATTACAGGGATAATTGGTATCCGGCGGTGAAAAACCGTGGCTGACGTAGGCTACATTGCCGACGAAGGCATTATTGTTTATAATTGGTTTGATGTGTATTGGTGGGTTAGATGGATTATCGGGATCGACTGGGTCGCCATAGATGTATATACCGCCTCCATGACCGGCAATGTTGTTTGTAAAGTAGTTTTTTAGAATTTTAGGTGCCGACATATTATAGCATACTACTCCGCCGCCGCAGCGGTTCCAGCTCAATCCCTGAAACTCCCGGGAATCCAGCAGCCACGTGCCTGTACCGCCTGTTATTGTAAAGCCGGTAAGAACAGAATTGTTATCTTCACCGGAATTGAAGGTTACTACTGATGCAAAATTGACATCAGCCGGCTCATTGCCGTCGATTATGGTTGCAGCCACAACATTGGGGTCGTTGGGGTTTGTCGATGTTATAGTAATAGCCTTGTTTGAAAAGTTGATATTTTCTTTATGTCTGCCGGGTAGGACAATTACCGTATCGCCGCTGCTGGCCTTGTCAATAGCCGTTTGTATCTTGGGATAATCAAGGGTAGGGACGTATAAATTATCTGCAAAACTACTTGAAAAGCACGTAAGTAATATGCAAATTAGGTGAAATCTTTTCATCTGTTACCTGCCTCCAGGATTTTATATTTCAAGCGAGACATGCAAACTAACATAAAAGGCCGATATAATCAAGTTTTTTTCTTCTTGTAACAGTTTTCTGTCCATACTTTTATGCGGCCTTTCGTACTCTCTTAAGGGCGGTTTTTAGTCGGATAAGGTTATCTCTTGAGAACAGAAATCGGAAAGATTAAAGCTTGACTAAAACGGAAAATGATAACAGAAGGAAATACTGGAAAGTCAAATACCTTTGTAATATAATTCGGACTTAGAAGTTGAGAGCCGTAATTATCGATTATAGGCAGGCTTGGATCTTGAATACTTATGCGGGCGTAATTCAGTGGTAGAATGTCAGCTTCCCAAGCTGAAAGCCGTGGGTTCGAATCCCATCGCCCGCTTTTGGTTTTTCTAATGTCTTTTTGACCGTTTTTATCAGCCTTTCTCTGCAAGTCTCACTGCAGACTGCTCAGTAGCGACAGCCCAGAGTCAGTAATTTTTGGTATATTGAGCCTGTACTTTAGGGCTGCTTTTCTTTTTGTTATCCCGCAAATTTTTAAAGAATTTCCACCCCCGTATTTCCCTCAACCTTGGTTGATATAGAGGTATTTATTTATACAGAGGTAATTATCGGGTGTTCGCGCCGCATTACCGGTAGGGTATAGAAATTTTTTATAATTTTTTTCTTCTGCTTTTTTATTTCTTATACTTTCGAATGAGATAATGTTGGTCCCTATGGGTTTAGAAGCGCGATGAAACTCTATTAAATCGATAATGGTGATGAGAAGAGAATGATGAAAACTGAACAAAATCTTAACAATCCTACCCAAACAGAATCCACGCTTCTTTTCGGAGAATTCCTTGTCTCCAAGGGCCTTTTGAACCAGAAGCAGTTGACAAAGGCCTTGGATGAACAGCGCAACAGTAGCGGCAGGCTCGGTGAGGTATTGCTCAGGCTCAAGATGCTGAGCGAAAAGGACGTTGCCAGCGCTCTGGCTGAATATCTTTCGGTTGAGTGTGTCGGCCTCGACGATATTTCTCGGATAGATATGAGTATCGCCAGAGTGCTTCCGGAGGCGATTGCGAAAAGATTTGGTCTTGTTGCTATTGGTCAGGAGGGTGACCAGGTTGTTGTTGCGATGTCTGACCCTCTTAATGTCGTGGCAATAGACACAATCGCGCTAAAGCTCGGTCAAAAGGTTAAGGTGGTGGTTGGTTCGGTCAATGAAATCAATCAGGCCATTGAGGTAATTTATCACGGTTCCGATGTCGAGGAACAGAGCCTGCGCGACCTTGTTGTAGAATGTGAGGTGGGCAAGGCAGAGACACCGGAGTTGGACAAAAACCTTGAAGAGGCCAATATAAGCAGCAGTGAGGTTGCTGCTACAAGAGCACCGGTGATTAGGTTTGTTGACCTTCTCCTGAGCCAGGCGGTTAAAAGCCGGGCAAGCGATATTCATATCGAGCCGCAGGAAAAATCAATGTCGGTTCGTATGAGGATTGACGGTGTTCTGCAGGATATGGTGCCGCCTGCCAGAAAAATGCAGTCTGCGGTGGTTACAAGAGTGAAGATTCTATCAAAAATGGATATCGCTGAAAGAAGATTGCCGCAGGACGGTAGATTCAAAATCAAGGCAGCAGACAGAGCTATCGATGTTCGTGTTTCCACAATACCAACGATATACGGCGAAAAAGTGGTTATGAGAATACTCGATACTGCAGCGGTCAATCACAATCTCGACCAGATCGGTTTCGAGCCGGAACTTCTCAAAAAGTTTAAGGATATTTTGTCCCAGCCGCACGGTATTATAATTGTCACCGGGCCGACCGGAAGCGGTAAAAGTACCACTTTGTACTCGGCGCTGAATTATCTAAAGGACCCCAGGAAAAATATTACGACGGTGGAAGACCCTGTTGAATATCGTCTTGCGAGCATCAACCAGATTCAGGTCAAGCCTGAAATAAATCTCGACTTTGCAACCTGTCTGAGGTCCATCTTAAGGCAGGACCCGGATATCGTTCTGATTGGTGAGATACGTGATAAAGAGACTGTCGATATTGCCATCAAGGCCTCTTTGACCGGTCATCTTGTCCTGAGTACTTTCCACACAAATGATGCTCCAAGTGCCCTTAGCAGGCTTATGTATATGGGCGTTGAGCCTTATTTGCTTGCGTCTACCCTTAATTTGGTCATAGCTCAGCGGCTGGTAAGAAGAATATGTGAGCATTGCAAGGAGCCGATTAAGTTGAGTGACGACGTTTTGAAACGCATGAAAATCGCGTCTGGGCAGTTAAAGAAGGCTACATTTTATCATGGTAAGGGTTGTAAAAACTGTAGAGGGACAGGTTATTCAGGCAGATTGCCGATCTTTGAGTTTTTCGTGCTTGACAGTGAGATGCGCGACAAACTTACTTCCAAAGCCACTGAATCGCAATTAAGAGCTATGGCGCGTCAAAAGGGTTATGGGGGCTTGTTTGAAAGCGGTGTGGGTAAGGTTCTCGAAGGCGTAACGACAGCTGAGGAGGTCTTCGGTGTTGCTTTTATGGAGGATGTGCAGTCCTGATAACAAAGATTGTAGGGGGAATTTTTCTGGGACCTTATGTCGTACTCGGCAACGAAATCGCCTGTCTTTTTAGTGTGTGGATTACTTTTTCCTGAACTTGAGTGCTTAAGATACCGATAGTTTATCCGTTAAACAAGAGCAGCCGAACTGTAGCTGCCTTTGCTATTGTGGTTAAAGTGTAAGGAAATACTAACAGATGAAGACCTATAAGTATGCTGCAAGGGACTCTTCGGGCGACAAGAAAGTTGGCATCAGGCAGGCGAATTCTTCGAATGATGTACTCGCTTATTTGCGCGAGCAGGGATATATCCCTGTTTCTATAGAGCAGGTAACTGAGAAAACAAAGAGGCCTATCAGGAAATATAGTCGACGCGGAAGAATTAAGGCCTGTGACCTTGCGACTTTTTGCTGGCAGTTCAGCACCATGATTGAAGGAGGTATCGGTATCACAACTGCACTTCAAACAATCGCTGATGATTTGGAGAATCAGCATTTTGGGGGGATTTTGCGGAAAGTCGCGGAAAAAATCAGCAAAGGCGAAAGTTTTGTCGCAAGTGTCTCTGAATTTCCTAATGTTTTTAACAAGCTGGCGAGGGCGGTGATTTTAGCCGGAGAAGCAGGGGGAAGCCTGGCGGTATCGATGCGAAGGCTCGCCGAGTATTATGAAAATCGCGATAAGCTTGCTAAAAGAGTAAAAGGCGCTACCGCTTATCCAATTTTTGTGTTCAGCTTTATTATCCTGATTATCATAGTGATAATGACCTTTATTATACCACGCTTTCGCGTCATATTTGACCAGATTGGCGGAAAACTGCCCAAGTTTACTGTTGGTTTTATGAAAATCTACGATGTGGTTTGTCAGAATGTTGTTTATATCCTGGGCTCGATATTTTTATTTATCATTATTGCAATATTTTCTTACACAAGGACTAAGAAGGGGCATCGCTTCTTTAGTGTCATTTCACTTAAGCTACCCTTGCTCGGAAAGCTTTTCAGCCATGCCTTTGTCTCTGTGTTTTGCAGGACAATGGCTACACTGCTTGCTGCCGGTGTCTCTATTCTTGAGGTATTTGACATACTCAGCGATATGGCACGAAATGACATTATGAAAGATGCTGTGGCTCGAACGAGAGATCAGATTGTAGAAGGACAGAGCATCTCTGCCAGTATGTCCGGTGCCAGCTTTTTCCCAAATATGGTAATTAAAATGACTCAGGTCGGGGAGGAAAGCGGTTCTATGCCGAATATCCTCGATAAGACAGCCAATTATTATGAAAGAAGGGTCGAGAGTACCATAGCTACTTTAATGTCTTTGGTTGAACCTGTAATGATTGTGACTATCGGAGCGATTGTGTTAGTTGTGGTTCTGGCCTTATATCTGCCGATTTTCACGATTTCGGATATTGCAAAATGATTATAGCCGGCAAAAATCGCCGCCGATGAGAGATATCAATACCTGGTGATGGATGTTTTTTGAGAAAAATGGTTGTGTGAATATGAGTGTAGAACGAAGCGAAAATTTAATTAATTAAAAATTTAATTTTTTGTTTTTAGGAGAATTGAAAATGAGAAAGATGAAAGGCTTTACACTGGTCGAGCTGATGGTTGTGATTTTGATTGTGTCCATCCTGGCTGCAGTCGCAATACCGATTCTCAGAGGCCGAATCGACGCCGCCAAGTGGTCGGAAGGTAAGGCTATGATGGGTACTATTGCTACCGCAATACGCGCCTATCATGCCGAGAAGGGTCCGACGGGGCCTGAGCCTACATCTATTGTTGGTAGTGGTGACACTGACTTAGGTTTTACTGCTGCTGACCTGACGGGTACATATTTTACTTCAAGTGATTTCTCGATGAGCGATCTCGATATGGAGCCGCTTACCTTTACGATTACCTGCACTGCAGGCGGCGATGAAGACCGTCCGTCGACTCCACCGAGTTGGCAACTTGATCAGGATGGCGAGTGGACTGCTGGTTCGTAAAAGTATAAAGCTTGATACTTTGTGAAGGGGGCAGGGTAATCCTTGCCCCCGTATGCGCTTACGGGGGTGGATTATTCGGTCACTGCGTCTCGGTTTTTATAACCTATGCAGGATGGCGAAAGGTGAAAGAGAATAGCCGAAAAATTTTTTCTGCTTTTACTTTGGTTGAATTGATGGTGGTTATACTTATTGCAGCTATTCTTGCGGCGGTTGCAGTCCCAATTTATCGAGCACGGGTTGACGCTGCGAAGTGGTCCGAGGGCAAAGCAATAATGGGCACTATAGCTACTGCCATAAGAGCTTGGTGTGCTGAGCGAGGCCCTGATTATTCGGGGCCGAAGCCGAGTACTCTTGCAGATCTCGGGTTTTCGACTGGCGATTGCACCGGAAACTACTTTTCTGATTCCGACTTTACCGTCATCAACGTAACGGCTGTTAATCCGCCGCAGTTTACTATCACCTGTACGCCGACCGACCAGTCCGACAGACCTGAGAATCCTGTCTCCGTAACTTTGACAGCCGATGAAAATGGCGATTTGACCTGGACTCAGAGACCGTAAAATTAAACTTACAGGTGTCTTGTTTTTAAAAAAGCTTTATTATTGAAAAGTGCAGCTCACTTCACTCGTATTTCGCCAGCGGTAAGCGCCGATTTGATCGGTCCGATGTAATATTTGATGTCAAGTTGGTGGAAAGAGCAGTTACTTTAGTTTGTCAAAAGCAGGCTTGGGAAAAATCATGAAAGTTCTAAAACTGAAAAAACGTTATAAGGCATTCTCACTAATGGAGGTGATTGTTGCAGCTGGCACTCTTTTTATAATTGTTTTGGGTGCCCTCAGCTATCAGTATCATGCAGTTGTACATAGCCGCATAGCTCGGTCTAATCTTACGGCCACCCGTACCGCTCAGTTATTGCTCGAAGATTGGAAAAATAACGGAGGCTCGTCTTATTATGACCCTACAACTCTTGAGCTGGGCTTTATTACCACCTCGGAAGAAGCTGATTATTATTGTTTTGTTGATACTTTGCCTATGTTTATAACCCTGAACGGTTCAGATATCGATTACGATGAAGATGGCGGAGTGATACTTCGAAAACTGGATGTAAAGGTCAGTTGGCGAAGAGATTATAGAGACAATGCACCCGGCGAGGATGACCCGTATATTGTTATGACAACTTATGTCAGAAATGACGCAGCCGGCGGTTAAAACTTTTAGGAGAGCGGCAATGTGTTTTTGTAACGATACGAATTCGTCCGTACGCTTTAAGCAGGTTATTCCCTATATAAGCTCAGGGAAAGCAGCCTTTAAAAGGTCTCTGCCCGGCCTGACCCTGATTGAGATGATAGTCTCCCTCGTTATGGCTTTGATTGTGACTTTAGCTGCCGGTGTCCTTTTAGTTGCCGGTCATCGCGTCTGGCATCAAACCTACCATTCGGTTAATAAAAAAATAAAGCAGGATGCTCAGGCTGTTATGATGACTTTCGGAAAAGTTGGAAGAAAGTCTAATCGCATTGATTATAGGATTTATAAGAAAGACGGGTCATCTTTTTCTCCTGCCTTGCCCGAGGAGATGGATACCGTTGAGGTGGTCTCCGGTAATGCCGTCGAATTCAGATATTGGGACGTTGAACTTGACGTCCATGACAGCCACAACCTTGTTGATACCTCGAAAACAGCAACCGCTTATGCACTTTTTTATCTCGATGGCGACCGTCTGATGGTGGACTATGGGCCGTATCCGCCTGGCGCTGTGCCTGAGGGGGGCGGCGCAAGGAATACCTCTGGTATTGTTACCAGTGTTCTTGCTGAGAATGTATCAACCGACGGCAGTATTGACGCCTTTAGTCATACAGTCGAAAGCGGTGTCGGAAAAGGATGCGTCAGGATTAATATTGTCCTCGTTGACCCTGATGATGGTGAGCAAATAGAGGTAATGACTGCGACGATGATGAGAAATGTGTGGCCTAAATGATAACTATAAGTTTTTTGAAAGGAACGAGAAGATGTTCCTTAAAAAGAAAAAACATATTAAAAAACGCAGTTCCGTGCTCCTTTTGACCATAATCTCTATGGTAATATTAACGATTCTTGGTTTGGGACTTCTGACGGTCTCTTTTGGTGTCAGGTTGCACGCCTCGAGACTAAAAAATGAGTCTATTGCGATGCTTGCCGCAGAAGCCGGTTATGAAAAAGCCGTCTTTTGGATGGGACAGCAGATGGATATGGCTTATGTGTTGAAGAGCGGCGGCTCTATCTCCGATTCGTTGACCTTACCGAACAGCTATTGTAACTATGACATTTCACTGTATTCTTACCTCGGCTCGAGACCGGCTTTTCGTATCGTTTCAGAAGGTACTTGCGGAAGGTTCTCAAGAACGGTCGATGTAATTGTCCTGCAGGCAATCGGTGGATGGGATATGGGTTTGTGCAAGATACCGAAAGGAGGTACCAGCACTGAAGAGGTTTATTTTGCCGATGGCGAAGTTATTGATATGCCTATTCACATCAATAAGGCTGACGACAGACCTGATGTGAAGGATATATTCATTACCGGCAGACCGCAATTTTTGAGAGAAGCCAGTATGGGTGAGTCCAGATACAATTCCTTCGGGACAGATAAGTACATAGGTGTAATGGGTCTTTTTGAAGACGGCATTCAATTTGACCAGCCCAAAAACAGAATCACAGACGAAGACTCGGTAGGCATGAAGGTTGAGCGGTTCAGAGAATTTACCAAAGCGGCTTATACATTCAGTCCCGTCACAAAGGCTTCGGTTTCCAATCCGCAGCCGGCTGTTCAGCTTGAATTTTTTGTGGATGACGGCGTCGGAAAAGTGAGAATTACCAATAATTGCACCGTCCGGGGATTTATGCAGAACAGTGATAGCAAAACCTGGGATTTTAAAATCCGTCCGGGCTCCGATGGGGAGGTATTTGAGAGATATTACATTTACGCATATCATCTTATGGACGAGGATGCAGTAGGAGTCGGTGACAGATTCGTACAGAATATTGAGAGTACTTATGTCACTCAAACTATAGGCTCGATTGAGTCGGAACCCGGCGGCCAGATATTTGTCGATGGAAATGTAGTTATCGGCGGCGACCTGACAGACTATGGCGGATGCCAGGTTGTGAGTGGAAAAATTACCGTTGTTGCCACCGGTAATATATGGATTGCCGATTCTATCACAGTTGACGGCTCTCATGACGCCGATGGTATGCCCTCAGAAGATAATCCTAATGCTCTTGGTCTCATTGCGCAGGGTGTTATAAAGGTTGTTGACCCGGGGATGAGCGAATATTCTTATATTGATGGTGGCTCGCCAGATGAGCCTTCGGGCTCGGAATATGTGCCGATTGGCATTCTCGACGAAAGCGGGGGCGGTGGCGGCTGGGGTGGAGGCCGGCGTAGAGGCCGCGGCGGTGGAGGTGGGTCTGAGACGAATTCGAGATATTTGCCGGACCCGATGGTTATCGAGGCTGCAGTTACCGTTGGCGGAGGCGGCTGGGGTGCTGAAAATGTATTAAAGCGCTGGGGCTATGGGGACAGAAAGGAGCTATACGGTAATCAGGATGACCTCGTTCTCAGAGGTACCATCACCGAGGCAATTCGCGGCGTCGTGGGTGTGGTGAACACTGATGGATACTTGAAACATTATTACTTTGATGAGAGGTTTCTCGAAGGTATCCTGCCCGGCGATATGTGGTTGAGAGGAAAGTTTTTACCTGCACCTGCAGGCTGGTCTGACTATAGAACTACGTATTAGCAGAGTATATTGATAGGATGATAAAATTTAAGCGTCTTGCGGGTTCGTCTTTAATTGAGGCAATGCTTGCTGCGGCTGTCGTATCAATCGCAGTTATCGGGGGCGTTTAGTATCGTTATTATTCTTCCTCTCTCGATGGCCAAAGGGTAAATATCAACGCTACCACCGCCAAAGTTGCACTAATGCTTTGCGAAAGCTAGGGAGGAGCAAACGGCTCCTTAACTTATGACCCCGTCGCTTATCTCGGCTCAGATTCGTTGGCGATTACTGCCGGCGACGGACCGGTAGCTTTCGCAGATTTTACGACGCTTAGCAGCTATAAGCTTATCATAAGCAACATTACCTGTTATGCAACTTCATCATTCAAGGACATTGATAAATAGAGGACTTTGTAGCATTATCGGTCAGTTGTTTGATACCTGATAGACTCACCTCTTTTTTTTGTTATGTCCAATAAAAAACAAGTCATTCAAGCGGATAATATTCAGGAAAAATTGCTCATAAACAAGGAAAAAACGGCATTTTATAAGACACAATCAGGCCGTTTGTTCTTTATCACAAAGCCACTTCTTTAACGACAATTTATTAAGATGACCCCATTTATTTGAGTCGATAAAGCTTATTAAAGATTATATAAGTGCAGTCTTAATTATGCATATGTGTTTTCTAACTAACTGCAATTTTTGTCTTGTAATGGGGCTTTGAAAGTTGCGATTTAAACGTTTTTTTGAAAAGCGTTACGAGGAAATGTTGGGGCTGGATATTGGTTCGTCCTCGGTAAAGATGGTGCAGATGCGTAAAGACGAGACTGGATATTCTGTTATCAGTGCCGCGATGGCTGATATTGAAAACAGCCTGTCAGGAACAACAAGTGGAGACATAAATACTGTAAGAGCCATACGCAATTGTATTCATACAGCTTCTGCGGGTGTGCATCTGGCTGTTTGCGGTGTTTGTGGCCCCGAAGTTGCAGTTCGAGCTTTCAAATTTCCGTACTTGCCGGCTGAAGAAGTCCTGGGCGCAGTCATGCTCGAGGCTTCACAGGTTTGTCCCTTTAATGTTAATGAAAGTGTTGTGGATTACCATCTGGTGCCTAACGGTCAAAATTGTGTCCAGGGCATTTTGGTGGCAGCCACGGAAAAACTTATAAATAGAAAGACTGTGCTGGCCGAGCAGGCTTCGCTGAAAAGCGTTTTAATGGATGTGGATGGGCTTGCAATTCTTAATTGCCTCGAAGAATACGAAAAGGACCAGATAGGAAAAACGCTCGCAGTCCTGAATATTGGCAGTTCTTATACAACACTTGCTATCCTTGGCAATGATAACCTGCCGTTCATCAGGGATATTGCTTATGCAGGGAATAATATTATTCAAAAAATTGCCGCTGAAGAAGGTATCAAACCAGAACTCGTGAGCCAAAAATTATTCAAACCTGAAAGCAAAGGGAAAGGAAAATCACGAATTCACAATAGCCTGGAGCAAGCCGGTCGGGAGCTGATTGATAATGTCTCTGAAACACTAAGATATTACGCTGCTAACCAGAAAAATGAAGTTGAACGAATCTATGTCTGTGGCGGCTTTACCTTGGTTAAAGATTTTACCCACTTGTTGAACAGCAAAATCAAAGCAGAAGTAACTTTGTGGAATCCGTTCGAAAAAATCCCCTGTCTGGCAGGCGCGCGGTGTGAAAAAATCCTGCACCAAAAGGGTCCTGCAATGGTAGTTGCTGCCGGCCTTGCTATGAGGACGATTTGATAAGGAAAAAGTGATGTTCACCATAGACTTACTAAAAGGACGTGGTATTCCAGTTAAAAGCGGTCCCACAGGAGTGGCCTTTGCGGCTATTACTATAATGGTACCCTTGGGGCTCGCAATAGCAATGCTGGGTAGCTTTCTCAATAATAAGATTGTTATAGCAGTGGGAAAAAATAATGTTGCCGGCTTCGAGAAAAAAATCAACAGCTATGAGATTGAGCACGCCTTAAGGGTGGCAAAATTACTTAAACAGCAGGAGCAGGACTTGCAGGATAGCATCTCTGAAGTCGCTTCTATCATCGGAAGCCGTACTCAATGGACAACTATCCTGGAGACAATCGTTAAAAATATGCCACTTTCTATGGTAATGACGCGAATAGAGGTCAAAGATGAAAGCAGAAAGGTTAAAAGAGCCAAAAAAGATGACCCCGAAACAATGACTACGGTCACTATCCCTGTAAGAATTCTCCATATGTCTCTGATAGGTGACCTGCAGAGTAATTACGACAAAGAAGTCCGTGATTTTCGGGACAGTCTGCTGTGTGATGAGTTACTCGGCCCGAAGCTCGAAGAAATAAGAGTGGCACAGGAATTTGATGAAGTAAATGACAGGGACGTTGTTTCTTATGAAATGTATCTGGTTTTTAAACCGACAATGTGATGGTGGTGCTATGAAACAGATTCATAAAAAATATCTGACAAATATGCTCTTGATTTGGTCAGGATGCTTTATCCTGTTTCTATTCGTGTACCTCATCGTTTTGGCGCCGCAGAATAAAACAAAGAAGCGAATACAAACGCGACTCGATAAGATGAAAAAGGAATTTACTGATGCACAACAGGCATCGCAGGTTCAGAATCAGCGAAATTTGAAAAAGAGGATTGATGAGTTACGCGAAAGTACCGGTGACTTTGTAATCAATTTTGAAGACTCTGCCAATTTGACATTTGATATCAGCCAGATTGCTGACAGATTGAGAGTGACGGCGCTCAGTATTAAATCAAAGGGCAATCGCCCGATACCTGATTGCGAACATATATCCGAGAATCAGATTTATATCAGTTTTGATGCAGCTTTTAATCAGTTTTTTGCGTTGCTCAATGAGCTTGAAAGGCACCGTCCTGTTGTTTTTATAGAAAAGTTTGCTGTAACTCGCTCGAACAATAATTATTCCAAAAATGATGTTAGTATGACACTGTCTGTCTTTGCCACTAAGCGAGAAAATATTTCGAGAAATAGTGGTTGATTAGCTAATTGAAATATATCGATGTGTGTGTCTGAAAAATGAGAACAATAGCAATAGCAAATCAAAAGGGCGGTTGTGGCAAAACCACTACTGCTGTTAATCTTGCTGCTGCCTGGGCGAAGGCCAGGAAAAGAGTGCTTATTGTGGATTTCGATCCGCAGGGACATACAACTATGGGGCTCGGAATTGATCCTAACCGGCTGGATAGAACCATTTATGATACTTTTAAAGATACCAACACACCTGTTAAAGATGTGATAATTGATACCGGTGTTAATAAACTCCGCTTGGCACCGAGTAATATTCTGCTTTCGGGTCTTGAGTTTGAACTGGCTATTCGTTATGGCAGAGAGTTCGCTCTTAAAAAGAGTCTGGCTGGAATAAGCAGCGATTATGATTTATGTATTATTGACTGCTCGCCTTCACTAAGCCTGTTGACTCTTAATGCTATCGTCGCAAGCAGCGAAGTCATAATACCTGTCCAGGCTCATTATTATGCTCTTGAAGGGCTTAAAGAGCTGCTCGGGACCATAGATGTCGTCAAAGAGCGATTTAATCCGAAGCTCAGAACTCTCGGAATCCTGCTCACATTCATAGAAAGCAATACAACACTTTCCAAACAAATTCAAAGTCAGATGAGGGACTATTTTGGTAATCTTGTTTTTAAAACTGTTATTCACAAGACGGTAAGGTTTGCTGAGTCACCGAGTGCCGGACAGCCTATCGTCGTTTATGCACCAGATTCCAGGGGTGCTAAAGAATATTGCTGCCTGGCTAGGGAGATAGCAAGATCGAGGACTTCAGCTCGGAGGACAAAAAATGTCAAGGTACAAACCCGGATTGCATAAGAAAGTTTCATCCATTTTTGATGGAGTGCCGTTGCAGGCTCAAAACCGCGGCCCTGATGAAGTGGGTGCGCAGCCGCCACCTGTAAAACAAGACCAGGCACAAACAATGCGCAGTCAAAAACAAAAGACACAGATGCACGAGCCTGTTAAGAAACCCTACAAAGATACCGCGGAAAAGCAGATTAAAACATTTGCCGAACCCAATAATAGCTTCAAAGCCCGATGCTTACGCCTGTATCAGTCCCTCAAGGAGAGATTATTACCTTCAGAACCGGGCGTCAATCCTACCAGGCAGATAGCTTCAATTATATTGATTCCAATGCTTTCCATTGTTCTGATTTTTGTCCTGGTATGGGTTTTAGGTTCTGATTCAGCGGGGAGAGGACGAACGACGAAAGTAACAGCATCGTCGAGTACCACAAGCAGCTCACGCACAATAAACTGGCGGTTACCACAGCCGTATTCAGCTCAGCTTCGGGACCCTATGAAAAGAGGGACATCAGCATCTCAATGGTCTGCTGGCTCAAACGCAGGCTCCGATGCCTGGCTTTTAAATGAAGGAGAGATAGTTCTTAAAGGTATTGTGCACGGCAAAGATAAGGCTAACGCTATTGTAGGAATGCAGATAGTCCAGGAGGGGGACAAAATAGGAGATATAACTGTCGTGAAGATAAACAAAAGCAGTGTCGAGTTTGAAAGAAAAGGCCAGAAGAAAATTCTGAAAGTCGGTCAATCCTGGCTTTTATCTGATTGAGTATAAAATCTGTATTATCGTGATTTGGATAAGCAATAATAAATCATGGATTTAGGAAAGGAAAGATTATGATAAAGCTTAAGAAACTGCGAATATGGGCTCTTGTGTTTATTATTGCGTTTTGTTGGGCTCCTTATACTGCTGGTGCCTTAGATAATGACGACGAGGCTCAACTGACTAAAGAGATCTTGTCGGAAATCGAATTAAAACTGCAGACGAGGGTAAGTGTTGATTTCCTGGATACGCCGATAGATGATGTAATAAGAACACTTGCTGAGCAGGCAAATATCGATGTTATCAAGAGTCCGGATGTTGTCGGAAATGTTACCGCAAAGTTAACTGATGTCCCGCTTAAGGAAGCTCTCGATAATATCCTTGCTGCTCACGGCTATGGTTATATCGCCTCTGAGAATATGATAAGAATAGCTCCGGCTGAGCAGCTTGCCGCTAGGCCGGAAAGATACGTCAGCAAAATCTATCGGATTAACTATGCCGATGTTATTGAAGTAGAAAAGGCCCTGAAAAAGTTTATCTCTGAAAGTGGTTCTTTGTCCTCGAATCCGGGCACGAGCAACGTCATCGTTACCGATACAGAGAGTAAGATAAAAGCTATCGATACCTTCATTCAGGAAATTGACCGCAAGACCCCCCAGATTCTCGTCGAGGCCAGAATTTATGACATAAAAAGCAAAGACCGTCTTGACCTGGGTGTCGAATGGCAGGTAGGCAGGGATACCGTGTACGGCGCAGGAACAGCAAGTACTACAGATAACACCGGCCTGTTGACGGGTATCGGTACGAACCCAACGTCAGGTGCTACGAGGCCTTTCTTATCGGGAATTTTTGATGGTACAACCGCGAATACCGAAGATACTACTGCTGCGCTGAGGTTCGGCTGGCTGAATTCTTCAATTGATATCGATATGCTGATAAAGGCGCAGAAGGAAAATGTCGATGCAAAGCTGCTCGCAAATCCGAGAATTCTCGTTCTCGATAACGAGGAGGCTGAAATAAAAATCGTTGAACAGATACCTTACCAGCAGCTCAATCAGGGAGGTGGTTCTACTGTCGCTTTTGGAACTACGGAATTTAGGGAAGTTGGAGTTACTCTTAATGTCATTCCGCACCTGACGCGAGACGGAATGGTCAGGCTGTTGTTAAAGCCGAAGTTCAGTGTGCAGACCGGAGAGGTAAACGTCGGCAGCTCGGGTGAAAATTATCCTCAGCCTGTTATTGACGAACGCGAAGCTATTACAACTCTTTTAGTCGGAGACGGCCAGACTGTTGTTCTTGGCGGTCTGAGAAAAAAGGATGCCACTTTGCAGATAGACAAGGTGCCTTTCCTCGGTGATTTGCCTTTACTTGGTAATCTGTTCAGATTCGAAGGCGAGGAAACAATCGTAAGTGAGCTTGTCGTCTTTATAACACCGAGAATTATCGAGGAGCCGGTTTTAACACCGAAGGAGCAGGAGCAGTATGAAGTGACGGAATTCGAAGGGCCGGTACCCATCATGTCAAAAGCCGAGAAAGAAAAAGAAGAAAGCAAGAAAGAAAATTAACCGCTGTCTTTGGAGGTAGCGGAGGAAGATAGACCGGCCCGGACTCTTTTAATTTGTCCGGGCCGTAAATTTATTCTAAAAACTTCTCGCTGAGTAAATTTATATAAAGAAAGCTTTCTTAAAATGATTTGACGGAGGCTAACTTTTCAGGTATTCTAAAAAACGAATTTTTCAGTGGCTTATAAATGTAAAAGATTAATGATTAGTTCAAAATGTTTTTGGAGGTTAACTGATTATGAACTGTCCAGCTTGTAAGAACCTGCTTCAGCAGGTAAAAGCCGGCGATGTTACCGTCGATGTCTGCAAGGGAGGTTGCGGCGGCATCTGGTTTGATAATTTTGAAATCAAAAAATTCGATGAGCCTCACGAATCCGAAGGCCAGGTCCTCCTGGACATCGAACGCGACAACAGCGTTGTTGTTGACCATAACCAGCGTCTTAAGTGTCCGAAATGTGATAATATCGTGATGATGAGACACTTTTTCAGCGTTAAAAAGCAGGTCGAGGTCGATGAATGCCCCGGTTGCGGCGGAATCTGGCTCGACGCGGGTGAGCTTGCTAAAATACGCTCCTTATTCAAAACCGAGCAGGAAAGAGAAAAAGCCGCTGAAGAGTATTTCTCAGAGCTTTTTGGTGACCAGCTCGAAGAAATGGTAGCAAAAGATGAAGCTAAAGCTGCAGCGGTGCGGAAGGTAACGAATATCTTCAGATTCATCTGCCCGAGTTATTACATCCCCGGCAAGCAGAGCTGGGGCGCCTTTTAATTCTTGAAAAGAGGCTGTCTCTTTCTGTATCGGCGGCTTTGACAAAGGTGCACAGTAACCTTCTTATGGGATTAGATTCAACTGGGATATGTATGGAGACTATTGATTGTGAAAAGGAATTCGAATTTCAAAGCTGCGATTTTTGACCTCGATGGTCTTGTCCTCGATACCGAAACCATCTCTTTCTTCGGATGGAAAAAAGCGATGGCCGATTTCGGCTATTGTCTTGACGACTCCACTTATCATAAAATTATCGGCCTACATGTTCCTGATATGCAGCAGGTGTTTTACGACGCTTTCGGCGCCAATTTCCCCCTCGAAAAGATTTGTCGAAACAGGCTCAGCTATATTTACGACCATATCGATTCGCACGGTATTAAAGTCAAGCCCGGTCTTTGCGAGATACTTGATTTCCTCGATAAAGCAGAAATGCTGAAAGCCGTTGCTACGTCCTCGAGCGCCGAATCCGCAAAGCGCAAGCTTACAGTCACAGCTTTGCTGGACAGATTTGACTATCTGGTTTGCGGCGACCAGATACAAAATGGAAAACCCGCTCCGGACATCTTTTTCGATGCCGCGGAGCACCTTAAAGTGCAGCCGCAGGATTGTTTGGTTTTCGAGGATTCGGAAAACGGCGTCCGTGCCGCGCATGCCGCCGGTATGACTGTAATTATGGTGCCCGATGTAAAACAACCGGCGCCCGAGGTCGCCTGTTTGGCCTGTAAAGTTTTCTCCTCCTTAAAAGAGTCTCTGCCTTTTGTGCGAGACCTTCTCTCTTTAGAAAAGTAGAAACAAGAATCTATCTTTTCGGAAAGTGTCGGCACGATAAGTTAGTGACTTTTGTCTTTTTTGGTGCCGAGCAGATGAAGCGCCCCTTTTATTACCGGCAGGGTCTCGGTTATTACTTTTGGGTCGTATATATTACCGGTTACGTCCATACGAACAATTCCCTGGCCGAGACCTTCAGTGAGGGATTGAAGCACGCCGGGCTTGGCACCGGCAAGACGCCGCCCCCGTGCTGTGAGAATTAAATCTATATTAAGCTCCTCCAGGTCAAGGTGGCCCAAGCCGTTGAATGCAATTGCCTCGCCCGATATATCCACCTTTTTCAGAAACAGATTATTGTTTCTGATGTATGAATCAACCGCCATCTGCTCGAAGGCGAAATCTTTGGCCTCGGTCGGCTTCAGAACGTAAAGAAGCTTGGCTATCGGCGAAAGTTTACCCACCCGCATGTCTGTTATTGCCAGTCTGCATCTGCCTGTACGTTCACCCTCGCTGCCTATCGTGCTTTTAATACTTAAAGACCCGTCCATATTTCCCTGGCTGTAGTCGGGTTTTCCTTTGCCGGTTATCTGTCCTGCGGTTTCACCCTGTCCCTGATAGCGGTAAGGGTCTGAAAGAAATTGTTTGAGATTGATATCGTAGAAACCGGCATCCAGCACGTAGTATGCGCCGCCTGGCTCAGTTCTAAGTGCAAATCTGCCGGCTACTGTTCCATCATAGCATCTGCACGTCATTTGCGTACTTTGCCATAGCTTCAGCTTGTTGTCGTAAACCACATTAGCCTTCAATTTCGTCAGCAGCTTATCTTTAATCCGCCCGCTGAAGCCCTTAAGCTCCGAGTGTCCCTCGAGGAAACCGTATCCGCTTTTATAGAGTCCTTCTATTTGTAATGTGCCGTTTAATTCCGTAATAGCCGGTGATATATTGAAATTGCACCCGTCGAACTCTATCGAACCCTCAAAGCCGATATATTTTGAGTCGTCCGAAGTTGTGAAAATCCTTACCTTACTGAAATTCACATCACACAGACCGGTAGGTGACGTATCGAAGTAAATTTTGCTTAGCTGTTTGGGGAGAGCGGCGCCCAATCCTTCATCAAGGTTGATTCTTTCCGCCCTGATTCTAAGTACCGCATTGCTGAAACGATTATTTTTCATCCCTATTTGGCCGTCTATTTTTATATTGGACCTTGACTCTGTTATCTGAATACCTTCTGCTGGCCTGCCCTTTACGTCCTTGAGCTGGATGGCTTCATTTGTTAGCTTCATTCTGCCCGTAACATCTCTGAGAGGATAGGAAATTGGTGCATAATCTATATAGTTGCCGAGGCATTCAATATCAATATCATAATCAAGGCTGCCTTTTCCTGCCTTGTTTTCCATATGTGCCGTGAAGTTTACGTTACCGGTTATCTGAAGCTCGTTGATAGTCTTTAAAACGTAATCCGGCATTAATACCTCGATGTGTTTTGTGTACTCCTCTGTCTGGATGAAAACCGGGTCAACTTCTTCAGCCTCGATTTTAATGTCATACAAAGGATTGCTGCTGTTGTATGAAATTACCTTTCCATTGATTATAATTCTCTCTTTATCTGACTTTGAAACGACGTCGGTAAAGGTTATTTTGTTGCTGTCGAAAAACAACTCTCCGCTGAGGTTTTTAAGCGGATAAGGAAAATGACTCCAGCGTGCACTTGTATTAAGAAGTCCGATTGTAAGAACGCTTGACCTTCTGCCAGGTACTTTTTTGACGTTTTGCTTGATTGTCACCATTCCTGCCGGCGAAAAGTCGTCCCACACCTTTTGCTGCTGTGCTTTCAGCGCCTTATACAGGTCTTCATCCAGTATCATATTGTTACTGGTAATCTCGAAGTCGTGTAGTTGCTCTCCGTTGCTTTTTTTTGTCCATCCGTTAAAGCAAAGCTCGACATCACCATGTCGGCCCCGCAGGTTATGCAGTGTCGCTCCTTTTTCGCTGACGTCTATCCTGCCTATTAGTTTGCTTACCGGGTAATTGAACTTTTTATCGCAGAGCCATACGTCTTTGCAGTAAACCTTACCTGTTAGTTGACTCTCGTTTAGACTGCCTAGGTTACCGCTGAACTCGATTGCAAGGTCGATTAGTCCTCCTGGCCGGAAGCGGTCGAATATATCCTGCAGCGTCTCGAATGCTCCAAGCTTCATAGGAAATAAAGACCGCAGAATCTTGAAATGCTCGTCAACCGCTTCCTTTTTACTTTCGAAGTCACTTATATCAAGCCTCAAAGAATATTCTTTATTTTCACTGTAATCGAGACTCGCTTTAATCTTCCTGGCCGATAGAACATCCGGTTTTGTTTCCTCAGCCGGTTCCATTTCACCGACAAGTTTGATTCTGCCGGGATACCACTGTCCGTACAGGTTGATTTTACCGAACTTTGACCATTGACTTGTATGTATTCCAAAGTTGTAAACTTTCTCACTCTCGTCTTGTCCGGCTTCCTCCATAGGCTTGTCTATAAATAGTGCTGGAAGTAATCTCAGATTGAAACCTATTTCAGCAATCCTTTTAGACCGTTCTTCTGAGATTTTGGTGTATAAAAGTGTCCCCTCGTTGAGAAATATTTTCGGGACCTTGCCTGAGCCGCTTTTCGGCCTTATCTTTTTAAGACCACCTAAGTTCCATTGGTCGTTCCGGCTGTCATATACAATATTAAAATCGAATTCGCTTATAATTATCCGCTTAAGACGCGGGCGAAACAGCAGGATACTTCTCGTCTTAAAGTATGCTCGTACCTTCTTTGCTCTCAGTATCGTATTGTCGTAATCGGCCGACTCATTGGGTCTTATTACAAGATTCCTGATGGCAACCGAGCCGTTCAGGCTGAGTTTAAGTGTATCTGTTGTTAATTTTGTATTTGTTAATTCACCAATTTGTTTAAGTGCTATTTCGCTCAGTTTTAGACTGGCTAATATAAACAAACTCGCCAGCACAGCAGCCGCAACTAATACTTTAATCGATATGCGAATGATGGTTCTGCTTTTCTTTTTAGTAAACTTAAGAAAGCTCGTAGTTATTTTGCTTTTCACCAAATCACCTTTGGTATTATCAAAAAGCTTTATATTGCGAAAAAATCCTGTCTCTGCCGATTCCTTTTCTTACGAATTTAAGCTGAAATTGTTTGCATAACCTCGCAGCTCTGTTCACTTTTTCACCTTTATTGCCTTGTCTGCTATATCGCCTCTGTAGTAAGCCCCGTCGAAATGAATTTTTTCCACCCCTTCGTATGCCTTTGCTTTGGCTTCGGGTATTGTCTGGCCGAGGGCCGTTACGCTAAGTACTCTTCCGCCGTTGGTGAAGATATCGCCGTCTTTTTTGGATGTTCCTGCGTGGAATACGATTACATCTTCGATCTGTTTCACTTCTTCTAATCCTGTTATTTTTTTGCCCTTCTCGTATTCGTTCGGATAGCCTCCCGAAGCCATTACAACACAGACTGCCGGCCTCGGATCCCATTCGATATTTATCTCTTCGAGCCGGCCCTCGCAGACCGCCACCAGAACTTCCAGTAAATCACTTCTCATACGCATAAGTATTGGCTGAGTTTCCGGGTCGCCGAACCGAACGTTAAATTCAAGCACACGGGGACCACCCGCAGTAATCATGAGACCCGCGTACAATACTCCTTTATATGATGTGCCGTTGCGGCTCATCGCATCGACTATCGGAACAAGAATCTCACGTGTAATCTGGTTCATCATCTTATCTGTAACGAGTGGTGCAGGGCTGTATGCTCCCATTCCGCCTGTATTCGGGCCCGTATCGTTTTCGCCTATAGGCTTATGGTCCTGAGACGATTCCATCACATATATATTATGACCGTCAACGAATGTAAGTATTGATGCCTCCTCACCGAGCAGCTTATCTTCCACGACAATCCTGTCACCTGCCTCGCCGAAAACCCTGTCGACCATTATCTTCTCTGCCGCAAGGATACCGTCTGATGGGTCATCGCAAACAAATACTCCTTTGCCTTGTGCAAGTCCTGCTGCCTTGACAACCACAGGCTCATCTCTGCTTGCAATATAGACCTTGGCACTATTAAAATTATCGAATATTTTGGCTTCTGCCGTGGAGATTGAGGCCGACCGCATCAAGTGTTTGGAGAATACCTTATCTCCCTCGAGCTGGGCCGCCGCCCCGCTTGGACCGAATGCCATTATGCCCGCCGACTCGAATTTATCAACGATTCCTGCTGCCAAAGGGCTTTCAGGCCCGACTACTAACAGTTCAATTTTTTTCTCACGCGCGAATTCAAGCAGTTTATCACTCTCATCTGTTTTGATATCGATATTTTCTCCGCAATCAGCAGTACCACAGTTGCCCGGTGCAATGTAAAGCTTGTCTAGTTCCTTTGATTGTGCCAGCTTCCACGCTATCGCGTGTTCCCGCCCGCCGCTGCCGATTAATAATACTTTCATTTCCAATCTCCTGATTCTATTCTATAAGCTCCCCGATTTTTACTCCTCTTTTAATGCATTACGACTTGTTGCTTTTGTTCAATTTATCACACTCCTCCTTCTTACTCAAGGTTTCTTTTATTTCTCTGTTGCATTTGTTTTTGTCCGTTTATTCCTCGGTCAGAAGCTCGAATTGTTCTATGCTCAAAAGCTGCCTCAATTTTTGAAGCGCGAGCAGCTCTATTTGACGAACTCTTTCCTTGCTCAGATTCAAATCTTCACCGATTTGTTGCAGCGTCTTTTTCTTCTTTTTTATCGATGTGCCTAAAAGCCCGTAATGATTAAAAATAATGTACTGTTCCCGCTCGTTAAGGTCGTTTTTAATAACCTCAACAAGGCTGCTTCTTGCCCGCTCTATTGCGGCAAAATCTGCTGCTTCTTCGATTCGCATATCCCTCTCGACGTCTTTGCCGGCGAGCTCTTTTGTCTTGGCTGCCCGCAGCTTTTCTGCCGGTATTTTTCTTGCAAAGTTTTTGGCAATGACCCAGGTCGCATAAGTGCTGAACCGGAAACCCTTGGTGTAATCGAATTTCTCGACCGCCTTCATCAACGAGACATTCCCGTCGCTTATTAAATCCGTCAGGACCGTCTCATTTCTTGTATGTTTTCTTGCGATATTCACTACCAGCCTGAGATTCGCCTGAATAAGCGTCTTTTTTATTGACTCCGCCTCTTCTAAATATTTTTCCATCGTATCGAGACTTCTGCTCGAAGTTTTCTCTATCTTCATACTTGTCCGGTTTATACACACTAAGTATTTCAGATAATTGTATCTGCGGAAAAGTTCAACTTCCTGCTCACGGTTGAAAACGGGTGTGCTTTGCAGGTCTCTGAGATATTTTGTCAGATTGCTGCCTGTTGGTTTCAGCGCGGTTTTGCTCGTTATGCTCAAGGGCTCGCCGAGAATCTTGCCCTTCGCATCGTCTTCCAAAAATTCATCGCTGATAATATACTCAATTTTATGGCTCAATAGTGCCCTCGCTCTTCGTCTATTGATGATGCGGTATATTGAGCTTTTACTTCTGTCGAACCGTCTCATTAATTCTGTTACTTCGACTCCCTGTTTATATAGCCTGTAAAGTTCCGCAGCCTGCTCGGAATTTACAACTCCCCAGTCTTTCTTGAATATCTGTTTGTCGGGATGCGACTTTTCATATTTTAGAAGTGTATATCTGACTGTCTCGTGACATCTGCCGACCTTTTCTGATATCTTCTCGATAATCTGGTATCGGCTCAAATTTGTTTTACTTGCTAAATCGTTCGCCGCCTTGATTATCTTTCGTCTGTCCTTGTTTGTCATTCGCTCGAATTGGCCGGCCTTTGATGAAAGCTCGCTATTGGACTTCAAAAATTTTTCTACTGCTGATTCCTTGAAGCCGAAACGTTTTTTCCCGTCCTCGAAGATATATTTTCGACCGGCCAGGCCTTTTTTTTGCCAGCGTCTGATTGTTTTCGTGCTGACGGAAAGCTCTTCAGCTAATTGTTCGACGGTATATACCTTTTCTTTGGAAAGCTCGACCGGCTCTGCTATCCGCCCGCTCAGCTTGGAGATGAATATTCTAAGGTCTTCCGCGAGCTGCTCGCCCTTGATAACTTCCGATAATTTCGTCTGTCTTAGCTGAAATCCCGTGATTCGATAGCATACGAATGCGAACGGGTATTCCTTGTCCGGCTTGACGGTTTCCAGAAGCTTTTCCGCCTCGGCAAGTTGCTTGCGGCGTTTTTTTAGCGGCGTAAACCTAAGCTGATTAAGAAGTTGCGCCAGATTCTCACTTTGTATCTTACGCATATCTGCATCCGGTCTTTCCCATTTTCACCAAGTGTCCATTTTAATAATAATCGGCCGAAAAAGTATCACAAAAAAAATTTTTTTGATGGGTAGGAGAAAATTTATTTGTTTTGCGGAGCAGGGATTTTTGATTTGAAATATTCAATCTCCCGTTTTACAGAGGTGCTCATTTCGAACTGGTATACTGATACACCGATATACTCATCTACCTTTTATGCTACAAGGCCTTTTGCTACTGTCACCGCCTCTGCTGCGTCGGCGGCGTACCCGTCAGCGCCGATTTTATCCGCGTACGCCTGTGTCACCGGCGCTCCGCCTATTATAACCTTGGCTCGTATCCCCGCCTGTTTGAGAGCTTTCACCACCTCTTCCATTGAAGGCATTGTCGTCGTTAAAAGTGCGCTCATTCCGACAATTTGGGCTCCGGTGCTTTTGGCCTGCTCGATAAATTTCTCGACAGAGACATCCACGCCTAGGTCGATAACATCGAAGCCGGCGCCTTTCAGCATCATCGCTACGAGGTTCTTGCCTATGTCGTGAAGGTCACCTGTTGCCGTTCCTATTATTAGTTTTCCTATCGGCTCGACGCCGGCCTTGACGAGCTCAGGTTCTAATATCTCCATCGCCGATTTCATCGCTCTCGCTGCTATCAGCATCTCTGGTATATATATCTCGTTTTTGCTGAAACCCTCTCCAATCCTGTCCATCGCCGAAATCATGCCCTCATTGAGGATTTTATCGGCCGCTACGCCTTCTTCGACAGCCGCTTTTGTAAGTTCAATACAGCTTTGCTGGTCACCTCTGAAAACCGCTTCACTTAGTGCCTGTAAATCCGCCATAGTTACTCTGCCTTATTAAAAGTATTATCCGAAGTTTGAGCAAATTTTAATTTACGAAAGAAAATCTAATATATTATTTTTCCGTAAAAAGCAAGTCTAAATTCAATTTTTTACTTCCGAAGATAACCATTCACGTCTCGAGCAGGCCAAACAAATATTTGCAAAAATCAGCTGTTTTGTTTATGCTCTGTGGTCCTGAAATAGACTGTTTCTATTGTTCATAGTCAAAATAAGAAACTAATTATGGCAGATTTCATAGTTCTTGTAAAACAGGTACCTGATGTAAAGCAGATTACCGATAATGCCTTTGACCTGGAAACTGGTACACTTATTCGTACTCGTTTGCCTTCAGTTATAAACGAGCTCGACACCTACGCGCTTGCCTTTGCAAGCTATATGAAGCAGATAAGCTCTGATAAAGAAGGTAAAATCATTGTTCTGACTATGGGTCCGCCTATGGCCGAGGACGTCCTGCGATATTGTCTCAGCCGTTGTGCCGATATCGCTGTCCTGCTCACCGACAAGGCGCTCGGTGGAGCCGACACCTTCGCAACGGCCAATCCTCTTGCTTTCGCCGTCAGAAAAATAGTTAAACAACTCCTGAATTCCGCTGGCGATTATTACATCATAACAGGTATGCAGTCACTTGACGGTGACACCGCGCAGGTCCCTGCGCAAATCGCAGAAGAGCTGTCACTGCCTTGTATAGCCTATGTTACTGACGCCGAATTTAAAAATAATCGTTTCGAGTTCACACGTATTATAAGCGGCGGAAACCAGCTCGTCGCTGCAAAGTCAGCCCCTGCCGTAGTAACCGTCGCCAAATATGAATATCCTGTTTTTGCCACATTCGCTGCGGCTCGTCGGGCGAACGCCTTAAAAATTATACAATGGTCAGCCGATGATATAAACGCGCAAAACATCGGCGTTGCGGGCTCGAAAACCAGGGTAATACGCGTCTTCCCACCCGGCAAAAGCGAAAGGAGCTGTCAACGGATAGATGATGTAAAAAAATTAGCTATCGCTTTAGCCCGAAGCCTCGAAGAAGATTCACAACAGCAGCGACAGGATGAACAAGGTGCCGGCTGCTATGTGCTCCCTGAAAGACGCAAAATTTTCTATGATAGAGGTTTTGAAGCGACGGATAACGAGAATGAAGATTTTAAAATACTTGCCGACAAGTTAAAACAGCTCGGCATCGAAAGAATAGAGCAGATAGACGAATATACGAAAAAACAAATCCTTGATATCGCTGGTGAACATTTTCACGTAAAAGCTCTTGAGGATATGTTAGCGGGTTTGAAATTGACAGCTTCGTCATACCAGGGCGAGGTCTGGGTCGTCGCCGAGCACCACGACGGAAAAGTTCATCCGGCAACATTTGAGCTTATCGGCAAAGCTCGCAGCCTCGCCGACTCTCTCGAAACCAAAGTCGGCGTTTGCCTGCCCGGTGACAACGTCAAAGCTATGGCTGATGATTTAATCGCCGCAGGTGCTGACAGCATATACATTATCGCCGATAAGTTTCTCGCCGAATTTGACCCCGCTGTTTTCAGAAAGGCCGTTGCCGATTGTATTAAAAAATATCAGCCGCAAATCGTCCTTTTTGCCGCCACGCCGCAGGGCAGATTACTTGCACCGATGGTTTCTTACAGGCTGCGTTGCGGCCTGACCGCTGATTGTACCGGCCTTGATATAAGGGACAGTTCCCGTAAAGAGCAAATCGGAATCCTTTTACAGACCAGACCTGCTCTCGGCGGAAACGTTATGGCTACTATCTGCACAAAGGATTCGAAAGCTCAGATGGCGACTGCAAGGCCGGGCGTTATGAAAAGTCTTGTCCCCGACCCATCCAGGAAAGGAAAAATAATCGAGCACAGCCTCGATTTATCAGCCGATGATATAAGCCTTGAAAT
>CAZBMW010000021.1:0-36989 GCA_964493425.1 uncultured Pirellulales bacterium | reverse complement strand
GCCTGTATCCGGCCCGCATCTCATAAAACCCGTGCATCTCTATATCCAAATTGGGTAAAAAAGAGTCCGACTCACCAGCGGTGCATAGTGACACAGGTAAAAAAACCAAAACAACAAGTGAAATTACTTTTCTGTCAGGTTTGTTCATCTTATTGCCTCTCTGGGCGGGCGACGAAGGTAACGCTCGGTGAAAATATCTTTCAGCTCAATATCATACTTTACTTCGCTGAACTCCATCTCAGTCTTTCCGCCTGTATCGAGATTCTTGACGACGGATTTAACGACAGTCGGGTAATTCTGAATTGTCTCGACCTTCTCAGATTCTATTACGCGGTAGAGCTTATCATTTTTGTTGAAGAATTCCATTTTCATCGGCACAAAGCTCTTGCGGCAAATCGACGCATCATAATAGTTAAACTCCACAGTATCGGGTTTCTTCGGCACGTTTCGTACGATGTAATATTCGTCGGTGGTCTCTATAAGCTGATGTGTGTCATCGGCAAGACTTCTTCCCGAAACATCCTCATACAAAAAGTCCGAGCCGACAAAGCTGGTCCTTTTGTCACTGGCGGCGATTCTTTTTACAAGGTCAAGAGCAGGCAGATACAGCCATCGGTCGTCGTCTTTATCCGGCGGCGCGTGCTTATGTACAAGATAAACCATCTTGCGGACATCGACCGGCTTGATAAAATAAACGAAATACTTCTGGTCGCCGCCGTCATTTACATCCGACCTGAGAATAATAAATTCCCTGTTTCGCTTTTGTCCCTTCGAATCGGTAATGGTCATATTAACCTTAGCCTTGCCGTCTTTGCCCTGATAGTAGGCAACAATATTGGCCTTATTGACAATAACATCAACATCCGTAATTGCTTCAGAAACCTCTTTTGTCTGTTCAGGCTTATTAGCATCATTCGCATTCAGAACAACGCTTAAAGTCAAGATGACCAAAATAGCAGTAACAGCTCTCATATTACACCTCACTTTCTTTTTTCCCTGTTATCTTACATGCCTTTCTGCGTGACATTATCCCGCATACAAGAGCCATCAAGGGCACTATTATTATGCTGAACAAAGCCAATTTGCCGAAGCCGAGATGCCAGTACTGATGCAGATTCAAGGCAATAAGCACAACCGCAACAGCTGAGATAATCAAACACAAGCCGCAATTACAGGCAGGCGATACAGGCTCAGCCTCAGGTGCGAAAAGCCGCCTTTCGAAAAGCCTTAACAACGCAGCCAATACAAGCAATGTCACCAGCCCGCTCAATGCCATTATCGCACACAAAAATATCCCTACTGTCTTATACGGCACAAGCGGTGCAGCCAGCAAAGGCAAAAAGCCGATAGCGATAACCAGGACATTTCTGCTAATCGCCCTGGCGGGGCCGCCAAACATAACAGACGCACTTTCCTTCCAGGAGCCAAATTTCTTGTAACTTTCCCGTGCCCTTTCCAGAAAATGTATCGCAAAATCTACAGCCATACCCAGCGTCAGCGCGCTCAGCACCGCTACAGGCATATCGTAATCCTTTCCCAGAATACCGATTATCCCGTAAATCACAAGTATGGTAAGTGACAGGGGCACCATACAAACAATACCCCAAAGAGCCGAGCGAAACAGAATTGCCATCATAATAAAAACAATTATAAAACTGCCGAGAAAGCTCTGCAGCATACCCCAGACCATCTTTTCCTGCCATTCCACATTTATATAAGTAAGACCCGCCCAGTTATATCCAAGCGGTACCGGTGTTTTATTTTCCGCAAAAAACTTATCAACCTGCCTCACAACTTTCTGCATATCCCTGTTGTCACCGCTCGTAAGCTGCAGCCAGATATTGGTGTGCATATAATCATAGCTGACAAAATGCCACAGATACCACGGCTTATGCCCGCCCTGAAACTGAAACAGACATTCACCGATTACCTTTTGCGAATCGGGTATTTTGTAATTTTCCTTTCGGCCGTCGGTAAGCTCCTGGTGTACCTTTTTAACAATATCAGCTACTGATGTGCTTTTGCCGACAAGGCCTGTACTCTGCAAATATCCCTGCAGCCCTGAAATATATTCTAGAACCTCGGGCTGTTTGAAAACCTTGAGCTTCTCAGCCTGCAGCTCACAAAAAGTTGAAATCTCATACCAGAGGTCCAATTCCTTATCTTCAGCCTTCGCTAAATTCTTGTCAGCAATGCCCGTCATTTTCTCAATAAACTTTGCCCTCGTTTCAAATCTTACATCTTCAGCTCGAAGCTGCCCGTCCATCTTATCTACAACTTCAAGTGCATTTGGAAATTTAGGCTCGAGCTCGACTGCCATATCGAGCAGCTCGCTTCGAACCTGATGAATATACTCGGTTATATTGTCACCGCTCGACTCTTGCGGTTCGATAACAAGATAAGCCATATAAGTGCCGCCGAAATGACTGTTCAATACCCTATCAGCCTGGCGAATGGGATGACTTTTCGAGAACCACTTGACGGGATTATCGTTTATGTTGATTCTTGTAATACCGTAAACAGCCGCCACAATAATTATCGCTAAACCTGCCAGAATCGGCTTGGCTTTGGCATAAGTAAACAATCCCGCCCTGCGCAATATCTTCGTCAGCCAGGATTGTTTTTCCTCGTGGACGGCTTTTCTGCCGAAATTCTCAAGCGACTTTTCACTCATCAGCATCACGTAAGCCGGCACAAAAGTAACCGTAAAAATCCAGGCAATCATTATACCGACAGCTACAAATATTCCGAAAACCTGTACTGGCGGAATCGGTGTCAGTGCAAGTGAGGCAAAACCCGCAGCCGAGGTAAGGGATGTATAAAGCATCGGAGTAAACAAATGCCCCATAACCTCAAGTATTGTCTCTTTGCGGCCTTTATCTTTCGTGTAAAGGTCGAAAAATTCGGACAAGATATGAATTGAATCCACCACTGCAATCGGCATAAGAAAAATCGGTATCATCGAGCTCATAATATGCACAGGGAAACCAAAGCCGATTAAAAGCCCCATCGTGGAAATCACCGAAACGAGCGCGATAATCATCGGCGAAATAATCAAAACCAGCTTGCGAAAGAAAACCAGCATCAGCAGAAAAATCACCACCATCGCCAGCGGAGCAGAGACAGCCATTTGCACGAACATCTCAACTCCGAAAGTATCCTCCGCAACCGGCAGGCCCGTAATGTAATATTTTTCATCACCTTCGAACCCGCTAATCTTCTCTCTTAGTTCTTTATACACCCTGTAGCTCAAATCCTTGCTTGTCAAAGGCAGATACAAACACACCGCCTGCTCATCCTCCGAGACAAGAGAACCTACAAACAATGGATTGGCCATTGCCTTTTTTCTAACTTCCGCGGCTTCGGCCTGCGTCTTCGGAGCGGACTGCATCAACCAATCAAGGCTAATCTGGCCGAGACCTGCCTGTGTTATGTCATCAACCGTCGATGGGGCCATCAAATCGACCTCGACAACACCAATGAGCTTTTCAGGGTCATCTTTATCAGGCCAGCGAAGCGTCTTGGCAAATTCAGTTAATTCATAGATTCTGGATAACGACGAAGGATTAAAAACACCGTTCGCATCCTTATCATTAACTATGCCGACAACCACAATGTCATTCAAATTAAATTTGTCTTTTGTTTCATTATGAAAAATCCTGACCGCTTCCGTTTCCGAGAGCATATTTTCGGGGTCGGTATCGACCTTAATCAGCGGGATAAACGCACCAAGGCCAACGGTAAAAAGTACCATCAGGATTGTAACGAGCCTGTAACGGCTCGTTGCGAAATCGGTAATTGCGCTTTTGATTCTCACCATAAAATCCCTTCCAGCGAGGAACCTCAATCCTTCAGTAATCCTTCAAGAATAGCCTCTTCATCTCTGGCCACATCGCCGCCCATCACTTTTGCTATATTTCCGCCGAACATTTTGGCCATCAGCTTCATATTCATCTTCGTGACAAAAACTTTTCCTTCATCATCTTCCCAGACACTGAAGGTACAGGGCATCATAGCCGAAATATAACGGTCGCTTTCGAGAACACTTTTAGCATATTGCGGATGACAAAGCTTAATAAGTTTTACTCTCGGTACGAATTCAACCGAATGCCTGGACAAAGACTTATTCATATCCAACACTGAAGACACAACCCAGCCGTTTTCTTCTATCCTTTGCTGTATCGCTTCGACTGTACTATCAAAATCGGCTTTGCTTTCTGCAGTAATCAACATCATTGACGGCATCACAGCAACCATTAACAACATACTGATAACAACTCCACAAACAAAAGCTGTTATAGCTGCAACCACAATCGCCTTAGTTTTTTTCTTTTTGAAGTTCTGCTCGAGCATATCTATTTTTCCTTATTTTCGCGATGCTCATACATACAATGTAAAAGCTTGATGACATTTTTATTATCTATCCTGTAATAGACCTTAGCGCCGTCTTTTCTGCAGGCCAGCACTCCCTTGTCCTTCATCATATTTAACTGCTGACTTGTTATTGATTGTTTGCCGCCTACAGCCTTGACGATTTCACTGACGCATCTTTCGCCCTTTTCCAGTATCTCGACAATCTGCAGCCGGACAGGATGAGCCGTTGCTTTTAAGACTTCGGCTATATGCTCTGCCTGTTTCGCGTTCATTCTCAACTCTCGCCTTCTGCAATAGCTTTTTCAAGCGCCTGTTCGTATTGTTCCTGCTGCCGCACCCCTACCAGCCTTTCAACCTCCCGGCCATCTTTAATAATTAAAACCGTGGGAATTCCTTCAATCTTAAACTCAGCCGCCTTATTTGACAACTCCTTCACATTAACTTTGCATATTGTTGCTCTTCCCTCAAACTTTTTAGCAACCGCTTCAATCACCGGCTCAAGGACCTTACACGGAGAGCACCACTCTCCATAGAAGTCAAGAAGGCAAACTCCCTTTGACTGCATTATTTTTTCAAACGCTGCTTCACTGCCGATATTGATTTGCATTTTCGTATTCTCCATAGAATTTGTTTTTGTACTTTCCTTCATAAAATCATGTGATGTGCCGGACATCACCGCAATGATACCGCCCAGAACCGCTCCGTAAATTGCACCACGAAACGGATTGGCTGTCAACGGGCAGGTTCCTGTTGAGCACTGTCCCCAATAACCAACAACTGCTCCAATACCTGCGCCTATCAGCAAACCGGCTAATATTTTAATCAACATAATAAAACCTTTCAAATAATATTAACATATCGTAATATTGTAATATACTAAACAACCGAAATTTTGTTCAAGAGTAATAAAATTTTTTTAAACAATTGGTAAAACTTTGCCTGTCATAAGCCAAAGTGAGGGGTCTTTATAATTCCCCTTGCGTAGCTGCAAATCGGCTGCACAGAGCCTGAGCTTCTAAATAGAATGGCACTGGGCGGAAGGCCAAAAGCATTAACGTTTTTGTTAATTTACGGAATACCGAAAACAGTCATAAATACAATGCCAGACATAATAGATACAAAATTTATAGCATAAGCTCTAATGACCTTGAATATTTTTTTACTGTTTGCCGTCAAAAATCTCAAGTCAGAGGTCAAAATCGAAAAGTAGATAACGGGGGGGTATTAATGGGCGGTACTGGACTTGAACCAGTGACCCCCAGCGTGTCGAGCTGGTGCTCTAGCCAACTGAGCTAACCGCCCTGCTTTTTGATAAGTATCGCCCAAAGCGAAATAAAAATCAAGAACAATTAACTAAAAATTTAAGATGCCCTATATTGGATACTCGATACACGTGAACCGCTGATAACACCAAGATCGCAAAGCAAAAATTAAAAAGCAAAGAGAAATTTAGCCACAGAGGGGAAGAAATCTTTCAGGTTACGCTTTTTTTGCCGATCCAGATGCCGGCAATCCAGGTACCAAGGATACTGCCGATATTAGCAAAAGCAACAACGAGTAAAATCCTGGTGACCGGATTTTTCCAGAAACCTTTAACCGTAGAAGTATCTATCGGCAAGCGCTCAAAATCGTTCACGGTCGGCTTTCTAATCCAGGCTTCGACGAGACCTGCGACCCAGCCGGCAGCGAGTGCGGGATTTAAACTCGTAAAAGGAGCAGCGATAAAGGCAGAAAGGATGGTCACCGGATGGGCAAAAGCAATAGCGGCACCAAGAGCTGAAAGCACGCCGTTAACGAACAGCCAGATATAGATATTCTGCAGCAAAGCCTCGGTTCCCTTTGCGAAAAAGCTGTAAGTAATAAGGGCGATAACGGCAGCAGGTATCGCCCATTTGAGGATTGTCGGCCAGAATGATTTAGGCGGTATCTTTATAAGCTCGTCAATCGACTGCTCTTTTTTGATGCTCTTTTTTATTCCAGCGATATGGCCTGCACCGACGACGGCGACGACTCTGGGACCGTCAGCATGTCGGATTTTCTGCGCAAGATAGATGTCACGCTCGTCAAGGAGACGATGTTTAACCTCCGGCAATTTTTCGGCGAATTCGGAAAGAGCGGTTTCGAGCTGGTCTTTTGTTTTCAGCTGTTCGATTAGTTTCTCATCGATTTCCTCGCCGGCGATGAGTCCTGCAAGAAAATGGCTGAGTATTTTAATCTTATTCCAGAAGGACAGGTATCTGAAGACTCGCTTCAATGTGATTTCGATTTCCCTGTCGGCAAGGATAACCTTTGCTTTGACCCTGCCAGCCTGGTTTACGGCTTCGAGCATTTCGGCACCGGGCTGAATTCCGAGTTTTTCGCCGAGCTGACGATAAAAGGCGCCGAGGATAAGCTGTGCCAGAAGGAGTGTCGATTTTTTCTCGCGGATAATTTTGAAGATGTTCATCTTTTTCCAGGTGTCACGGTCGGTCATAACCCTATATCGCGGCTCACAAAGCTCAATACAGACAGAATCCGGTTTTACGGCCTGGATTGTTTTTTTAACGTCTTCGACACTTTCCTTCGAGACGTGAGCGGTACCGACGAGAAAAATATCCTTTCCATCAAGATTGATTTTAGTGACGCTTTCGGGAAGCGACTGCTGCTCTGTCATAAAGCTACCTTAAAAAAATACGAAAATATTATGATAGCATAAAAATGCTGAAAATACAAGGGATAAGTCACACGAAGAATCCGTCTAAAGCCAGACAAATGCAGAATGTAAAATTGAGAAATAGAAGGCAGAAATATTTTCAAAATCTGTTTTTGGTTTGTTCGAGATGGGTTGCTTTTTTCAAGATTTTCTTTTCCTTTGCGGACAAGCTGTGAATTCCACTATTATGCACTTTCTCAAGGATACGGTCAAGGTCCAGTTGAATTTGCTGCTCCAGGTCTCTCTGCCTATTCCATTTTTTAGCTCTTGCTTTCATCAGCCATTTGGCTCTGAGAGGTTTCGATAAAACGTAAGCGGCACCAACCACCATACCTGCGAGGTGGGCGGCTTCGCCGCCTGCATTTGCAAAACTGTCAGGATTGAGCAGTGTGAGAATGCTGATAAGAGCAAAGACAATTGCCAGTACTACCATAGGGACAGGAAAGATTCCGAAGACAAAAACCCTCATTGACGGAAAGAGTAAAGCACAAGCGGCGATAATACCAAGGATAGCTCCCGATGCACCAATCAAAGGACCGACAGGCAGCCAGCCGACAAGAGTAAGGAAAGGATACAGGATTCCACCCGCAGCGCCGCAAATAAGATAAAAAGCCAGGAATTTTCTGCTGCCCCACATCCTTTCTAGCATCGGACCAAAGAAAAACAACCAGAGCATATTAATAAGAATATGTCCGAAACCAGTAGGGTCATGCAAAAACTGGTAAGTTATCAGTCTCCATAACTGTAAAGTTTTAGCAATAGTTTCAGGAAATACCGAGAACCATTCAATAGCTAAAATGCCGAGGGTACGGTTCATGGCTGTAAGAATAAAGACGACACCGTTTATAATAAGAAGCCATTTTACGACAGGAGTAATCCTCGGAAAACCTATACGCACCCGGGGAGCGTACTGGTAGCGCTGCTGGTAACCATCCCGAGTGTAATCTCTATCGTAAAGACCCATCCTTAAGAAATCCGAAATATAAATATCGAAATTCGAAATAAAAACCAACAAACTTATAGTATCGTCAAAAAAGCAAAATGTTCAAGAAAAGTTTCGCACAGGATGGGAATATTTGGAAAACTGGTGTCATTTTTTCGAAACAGCTTTGGTTTTTAGTTTCAATTTCTGGAAAAAGAACATCATAGCAATGCCAAAGAAAAACAGATAGATAGCAAGGTTTTGTGAGATTGTGCCGCCTTTATAAATACACCACCAGCGGTATTCAAAGGGATTATCGTCACGCACGAACTCAATCAGGGAACGGGTGACGGTATAAAGGATAAACAGCAAAGCGAAGGTGCAGCCCGGCTTGGCAAAGAGCTTTTTGGGGTCAGGGGATTTGAGGTTTTTCTGGGTTCTTCTCCAGAAAAGATAAAGGATTAGTGAGATTAGGGCTGCATTTGCAGAAGAATACAACTGGGTTGGATGGACGGGCAGGGCTTTTAACGAGCCGTTATCGACAAGAGCTTTTTGCTCGGCTGTAAGTTTATCATAAGGTTTCAGGCCGGGATAATATTGTCCCTTTTCGTCGGTATAGCCGTAGAAATCAGGCGGCGGCGGATTGATATAAGCTTCGGGGCGGTTTCGTTCCAGATTCGGCTCAATCTGACTCAGGAATGAATCTGAGCCGTAAGGAAACGTAACAGCCCAGGGCAAATTCGTTGGTTTGCCGAAACAGCAGCCGCTTAAGAAACAACCGATTCTTCCAAAAGCAAGTGCGAGCATAAATGCGATTGCGAGGATATCAAGATGCTGCAGGATACTCAGCTTGTGATAGCGGAGAAAAAGTATGATAACGGTAATAGCAATGATAAAGCCGCCGAGCAGTTCAAGTCCGCCCTGCCAGATAGCAAATACAGAAAGCAGATTGTCACTGAATCGGTCAAAATAGTGAATCACATAAAATAACCGTGCACCAGCGACACCGCCAATAAGTGCGTAGAGTGCACCATTTGTGACCAGATTGGGATCGGGAGTGATATGACGGTTGAGCCTTCTTATCAACCAGATAGCCGCCACCAAGCCGATGACTATCATCAGGCCGTAACTTTTCAAGGTCAAATTCGTAAAAGGTATTGTGAAGAGTTCCGGATGCATATCTTCGCCGCTCTAAAATTTAAGTTATAACCAGCCGTGAATAAAATCTCAGATTCGATTGATTATATCGTTATTTTCGTCGAGGACAATGACCTTTGATTTATGAGTTCTTGCCTCATCAGGGCTGTAGAAACCGAAGCATAAAATGATGACGGTGTCATTTTTCTTTATCAGATGTGCTGCGGCGCCGAGGACAACAATTTTTTTTGAGCCGGGCTCGGCAGGGACGAGGTAAGTCTCGAGCCTGTTTCCATTGTCAATATCGGCTACGATGACAGACTCGTACGGCAAGAGGCCCGCGGCATCGAGAAGCCTTGAGTCAACGGCGAGGCTGCCGGGATAATGCAGCTTTGTCTCCGTGACTTTAGCACAGTGAATCTTACTTTTTAACAATTTTACCAACATATTATCAGCCTATCATAATCACGAATAATCAATCAAAGGAAAATTCTATAAAAAAAGAAGGTGATTGTAAATAAAAAGTTATTAAATCGGTTTAGCCTCGGTTTGCATCTTTGACCACAAATCCGTGACATCAAGAATTTTGGCCCACTTCTGTATATAATCGAAATCCATATTGCCACACTGGACCTCATAAACACGCAAGGCATCGATATACTGCTTTTCACTACCTCCGGATAATTTAGCCCACCTAAGCTTTGCAAGAATTGTATCTTCCGGTTTTGACACTTTCAGTCTTATCCGCTCAAACTCTTCGACTATCTTCCGTTCAAAACGTGATTTATCGAAAGGCTCATCAGTGAGTATCCAAAAATCGACCTTTTGCGCTGAGTTTGTATCTATCACATTAAACATTTGTTTTTGCTTAATCGCCTCAATTACAGCCTGCTCACTGATGAAAAAATCCGTACCTTCAAAAGCTTTAATCAACTTATCCACCTGTGAGGGGCCGATAGAAATAATAATATCAATATCATGAGTTGAGCGGGGCTCGCCCTGCATACTCGAAACAATCGAGCCAGTCAGCATATAATCAATCTGAGCATTATCAAGGATTGATATCGTCTTCTTTAATAATTTCTGTTGTGACACTTTTCGAGTCTTTCAAAAAGTTTTTGTTTGAACTCTTCTTTACCGAGGTCAGGCCACCTCTTTCTTAAGCCGTTTATAAAAAGTTTTTTTGTAAAGTCGGATAAATCAAACGCCCTTTTGAGCCGCTGCTCAGGTGTAAGGGCCCTGAGTGCCTTAATATATATACTATGATTTTGATTCTGCTTAATATTCATCGTCTTTTTAACTAATCAATTTTCCATACTCAAAATTATAACACTATATTATCTATGAGTCTTGCGGGACCGATTCTGACGGCGAGGGCGATGAGGACTTTTCGGTCAATTTTTTGAACCTCCTCGAGCGTTCTTGCATCGACGATTTCCACATAATCGATTTTTGCAGGGCCGGATTTTTGGATAATCTCTTTCATTTGCCTGGTAACTTTTGCAGGGTCAGTAACACCGCCTTTGACCATTTTTTTTGCCTTTTGCAGAGATTCGTAAAGACAGAGTGCCTGCTTTCTCTGTTTGGCATTGAGGTATTTGTTTCTGCTCGATATGGCTAAGCCATCAGGCTCGCGAACCGTCGGGCAGATGACAATTTTCAGCGGCATATCAAGGTCTGTAACCATCTGTTTCACAACGACGGCCTGCTGTGCGTCCTTTCGGCCGAAAAACGCGATGTCCGGCTGAACAATGTTAAACAACTTTGCGCAAACGGTAGTAACACCCCTGAAATGACCTGAACGAGACTGGCCGCAAAGCGGTTCGGTTATTCTTTCAACATTCACCAAGGTCAGATTCTCGGAATGGTACATCTGTTTTACAGTAGGATTGAAGACAAGGTCAACGCTGTTCGCTTTGCAGATTCGCAGGTCGCTCTTCAGCGGCCTTGGGTATTTTCTGAAGTCTTCTTTGGGGCCGAACTGAGTGGGATTTACAAAGATGCTTACGACAACAAAATCGGCTTTTCTTCTCGCAGCCTTTATGAGAGAGATGTGGCCTTGATGCAGAGCACCCATAGTCGGGACCAGGCCGATTCTTTTACCGACCCCGCGCGCGGCAGCGATTTGCCTTCTAACTAATGCGATTGTCTTGGCGACATTCATCTCTCAAGCCTTTACAGTACTTAACGGCTGAGGCGTTGCTTTTACATCGATATAGCATTTTATCTGCTCAGTTAATTGTTCAAAGTAAAAGTCGTTTTCATAATCAAGCTGCAAGGCGTCGATTCGAATGACAGGTGACGTTTTCCATTCCGAGAAGAGTTGCTGGTAATCACTGTCAAGTGCGTCAAGGAAAAAAAGCTCAAGGCCCTGCTCATAACGACGGTTCCGCTGATGGATGCGGTCAAGGCAATTTTGAACTGTATCTGTCAGGTAAATTACGAGCATAGGTGCAGTTATCTTCGAGAACAAAGAATCGTAAATTCTGTAGTATAATCCGAGCTGGATTTGGCTTAGCTGACGGTTAGCGTAGATAAGCTCCTTGTCAAAGATATAATCGGTGATATAAGTTTTTTTGTTCCTCAAAGCATCGTGGGCTAACTGTTCGATTCTGTGAGTGAGAAAGAAAAGCTGTGAATCGAGTGCTAAATCGGTTTTGCCGGCATAGACGTCGGGCATAAAGGGATTTGTATCGTAAGGCTCGAGCAGGAGTGTACCATCGATTAAAGAGGCGAGCCTTTGTGCGAGGGTTGTCTTGCCGACACCAATAATGCCGGCTATGCTGATTAGCTTAGGAGAATCTGCGTCCGGAATAAAATCACAGCCGTTAAGCCTGCTGAGAAGCTGCTGTATAGAGACCTTCATAACCGGATGCTCAAGAGCCGGATTCAATTCGCTCAGTCCTTTAAGAACAAATGAGCGGAGGTGCAACTGAGGATGAGGGATTGTCAGGCTCGGCTGATTGACGATTTCGTCACCGAAAAAAAGGATGTCTAAATCAATTGTTCTCGGTGACCATTTTACGTTTCTTGTTCGGCCGAGACCGGCTTCGATAGCTAAAGTTTTCGAGTGAAGCTGCTGAGCGGAAAGTGAAGTCTTTATTTCAGCGACGGTATTGAGGTAGTTCGGCTGGTCGTCGCCGGCAAGAGGAACTGTCTCCACCACTTCGGATGAACGGATAAGCTGGATATTATCGGTCTCAGCAAGTATTTTCAGGACTTTATCGATGTTCTGCTTTCTATCACCGAGATTGCTGCCTAAGCCGATATACACTGTCCTTGCGTCAGTCATTTTTAGATTTTCACCTTTGCAAAGCGTTCCATAGCCTGGCTGACATTTTCCGGCTGAGCAAAGGCAGTGAGCCTTAAATATCCCTCGCCCGAAGGACCAAACCCAGCACCGGGCGTACCGACGACGTGGGCCTGATTCAACAGATAATCAAAAAACTGCCACGAGCCGACGCTGTTCGGGGTCTTCAGCCAGATATACGGAGCGTTTATTCCGCCATAAACCTTGTAGCCGAGCTTTGTCAGAGAGGTCCTGATTAGCTCTGCATTCTTCATATATAAGTCAATTATTTTTTTCGTTTGCTTTTTTCCCTGCTCGGTATAAACGGCAGCAGCGGCAGCCTGCGAGATATAAGAGGCGCCGTTGAATTTCGTCGCGTGCCTCCTGTGCCAGACTGGATTTACGTCCACCGCCCTGCCGTCCCGTTTATAAGCCTTCAACTGTTTCGGTACGACGGTAAAGGCACACCTCACGCCGGTAAAACCCGCCGTCTTCGAGAAGCTACGAAATTCGATTGCGACTTCTTTTGCACCATCAATTTCATAAATCGAGTGGGGGATGGCAGGGTCAGTAATATAGGCCTCGTAGGCTGCGTCAAAAAAGATAACTGCCTTGTTTACTTTTGCATAGTTGACCCATTCCTTGAGCTTCCCTTTGCCTGCGACGGCGCCTGTTGGATTGTTCGGAAAGCACAGGTAGATTAAATCGACCTTTTTGTCAGGCAGAGCCGGGATGAAACCGTTCTCAGCTGTGCAGGGCATATAAACAATTTTTTCATACCGGCCTTTATCATCCGCGGAGCCGGTCCTTCCGGCCATTACATTTGCGTCAACGTAAACGGGATAGACTGGGTCGGTAACGGCAACAGTATTATATGTATCGAAGATTTCCTGCATATTGCCGGTGTCACATTTTGCTCCGTCACTGATGAAGATTTCATCCTTGTCAATCTCAACATCCCTGCTGTTAAAATCGTTTTTAATAACGGCATCGATAAGAAAATCATAACCGTGGTCAGGGCCGTAACCTTTTAGGGTTTCGAGAGTCGCCATTTCGTCAACGGCCCTGTGCATAACATCAATAACTGCAGGCGGTAGCGGCTGAGTAACATCGCCGATACCCATACTGATTACGTCGGCTTTTGGATTTTTGGCTTTGAAGACCTTAATCCTTCTTGCGATTTCCGGGAAGAGGTAGCCGGCCTGCAGCTTCAGGAAATTTTCGTTTATAGCAGCCATTATGTCCTTTCGCTAAATAATCATTTTACGCTTAATCCTCAAGCCGAAACAGCGATTTTATTACCATCACGGCTGCAAGTCAACAAATAGATAAAGAACGAGTGTATCGATTTGCATATTTGGTGCTGGACGGGGAGCATCGGGAGAAGAAATAAGCGTTACGTAAAATAACTACTGGAGGTTTTTGCGGATAACGACAGCGGCCGAGAACGTTTTCGGGACATCGCCGGAAGTAACGGTCATAGAAATCTGAACACTCTCAACGTACAAGCCTCCATCACCGAGATTCCGTGTAAAAGTCATAGCGTTAACACCATCGCAAAGCAGATAAGTGCCGGTGTCCTTTATAACATACAGCTTGTTCTGTGACGAGTTGAACCGATAGGTGATGTGGTCACCGACAGCATCGTAAAATGTACACTCATTTGAAGGCGAGTCGGTTTGGACAGCCCGGGCGGTTCTCAGTTTAGTCGTAATCATTGTCAGGGTCTGGCGAGCCTTGTTGACGGCATTGAAGACGTCCTTGTTCATATTGTAGTTCTTGACAGAGGCGTTAAAGGCGACGGCAACAGCGGTAATGAGCATAGCGGTAACCAGCAGAGAAACTAAAATCTCAACGAGTGTGAAACCTGCAAGGTGCCTGCACTTACAAACTGAACTTTTACTTTTTATATTTTTCATTTTTTAGTACCTTGCCCGAATCCAGTTTTCTTCGCTGATAAGTCTTGAGTTAAGATAAACCTGGACGGTGACTCTGACGACGTCGCTGGTATGGTCAGCAACAGGCAGCGAGAAATTCGAGGTGCTCACATTCTGAACGGTAACCTGCTGGCGATAAGCTGAGAAATTGTTTAGCGTTTGTCTGTCTGCATTGATGGGCGGTGAGAAAGAGGCGCCGTCGAAATCATCAAGGTCGTCATAATCGGCAAGCGATGCCTCTTCCGGGCCGAATCGAGTGAAACCGTCCTCAGGGTCAATGACGGCTAACAGCGCGGTAAGCTCTTTTATCTGCTCAATCAGAAACTCCGCCGTTGAGATTTCGAGTCCTGCGCTATTCGACTGTGTCAGGGCTCTGTTTGTCACAAGCAAAGCGGTGACGGCAAGGCCAACCAGAAGTATGGCGACCAGGACTTCAATAAGAGTGAAAGCAGCGCTTTTCATACATAATCCTCATCAAACAAAAGATTTACTGCGAGACGAGGGCCGACATTTTAAAAATCGGTAAAATGATACTCATCGCGATAAATCCGACCAGCAAACCCATAACAACAATCATAATGGGCTCAATCATAGAAGTAACGGCTTTGATAACAGTTTTGAGCTCCCTTGCATAAAAATCGGCAATGTCCCTGAGCACCTCACCCATAGTACCCGAATCTTCGCCGCTTCTTATCATCTGGACGACATTCGACGGCATTAAACGGTATCTGTTCAAACTTGATGCGACTTTTCCACCCTGTCTGACCTCGTTCTGAACGCCGAGCCACATATCCTTATAAATAGAGTTTCCAGAAATATGGGCTGTAATTGAGATAGTATCGAGGATAGGGACACCGGCGTTCGTGAGAACCCCCATAGTGTGCAGCGACCTTGTAATATACAGACTTCTGCAGAGGGTCTTTACAATAGGCAATATGAGCTTTGTTTTGTCCCACCAGAGCCGTCCTTTATGAGTATTAATAAAGTAGAAGAAGGCAATGCAAAAGCCGGCCAAGGCCGGAATCAGAAGGTACCAGAAATTTCTCAGAAAAGCGCTGCTCGCCATAAGAATCTTTGTTGGAGCTGGCAGGAGGTGCTCGTTTCCGGCAAAGATAGATATGAATCTCGGCAGGACAAAACAGAGCAGGAAAATGGTGACGACTATCGCCATAGCGGCAATGATAATGGGATAAATCATAGCGCCTTTGACCTGAGAGCGGGTCTCGTTTTCCTGGTCGAGATAGCCGGCGAGCTTTTCCAGCATTTGACTCAAAGAGCCGGAGATTTCAGCGGCGGCTACCATATTAATGTAAAGGTTGCTGAAAACCTCCGAGTGAGCCGCCAGGGCCCGCGAAAAACTGTCACCACCTTCAATTCTATTCTTCAGGTCGACTATAATAGCGGCGAATTTCCGATTCTTTTCCTGCTTTGCAATTGCTTCGAGCGAATCCTGAATGCTGATACCAGCCCGTACCATAACGGAGAGCTGATTTGTAAAGTTCAGGATATCTTTTCTGCTCGGGCCCAACTCGACCCTGAACTGGCGTAACCTGCTTACCACAGTTTCCATAAGCCCTTTCTCCCACAAAAAGGTCAAGACATCAGTTAGGGCTCCCTATTCCGCTAAGATTTTGCCAAAACCTTTTTTTTAGTACCATCAATACCTCCCGGGCCCTCGTTAAAAACCTTATTCATCTTTACAGGATTTGTCGACCTTGCGATGGCTTCCTCCCTGTCTATGTAGCCCTTGAAGAAGAGTGTAGCTATGCTGTAATCCATAGATTGCATACCGATTCTTCTCGAGGTTTCAATGACATTGGGTATTTCGTAAATACGGTTCTCACGGATACAGTTTCTAACAGCGGAGGTACAAAGTAGAATCTCGGCACCCGGAACCATACCGGGTTCATCGATTCTTCTAAACAGGGTCTGCGAGATAACAGCCTGCAGAGTATTTGCGAGCATAGTACGAATCTGGTTTTGCTGCGTGGGGGGGTAAATGTCCACGATACGCTCAATTGTCTGAGGAGCGTTGACGGTGTGCAGGGTACTGAAGACGAGGTGACCAGTTTCGGCGGCTGTAATTGTCGAGCTTGTAGTCTCGAGGTCCCGCATCTCACCGACCATAATGATGTCGGGGTCCTGCCTGAGAACGTGTCTCAAGCCGGATGCAAAATCGGGGCAGTCAGAACCGATTTCCCGCTGCTCTATCATACACATTTTGTTCTCCAACAGATACTCAATCGGGTCTTCGAGAGTGACAACCCTTTTTCTGTACTTTGTATTTATGGCACCAATCATAGAAGCAAGCGATGTGCTTTTTCCTGAACCGGTATGGCCGGTTACAAGGACAAGGCCTCTCGGCAGGTCGACGAGCTCAGAGACAATTGGCGGCAGGTTCAAATCTCCGATAAGTGGAACCTGATTGGGAATAACCCTGAAGGCGATGGCGATAGTATCACACTGGTAATGTGCATTGACCCTGAAACGATGTCCATCATCAAGGAAAGTTGAGAAGTCGAGGTCTTTTCTCCGCTCAAGGTCCTCGAATCTATCCGGCCCAACCATATCAAGCATCATCTGTTTCACATCCTTATCAGTTACACGGTCGAAGTTCATCTCAAATAACTCCGTATTCCTGCGCAGAACAGGCTGCATGCCGACATTGATGTGCACGTCACTTGCGCCCTGCTCAATAGCCTTTGCCAAAATATCTTTAATGTTCATAATCTCACCTCTTCATTTCTGACGATTTAACTTTCTTTATTTCTACGACATATTTTCCACGAACACCTCATCTTTACTTTTTCCATATACTTCGGTGACACGGATGACCTCTTCCATAGTTGTTATTCCTTTTTTTACTTTGTTAATACCGTCGTCAAACAGCGTAATGCCGTTATTTTGACAAAAGGCACGACGCATACCGTTTACAGAAGGGTCTTTGCTTATGATGTTCCTGTAGTTTTCATCGATGACAAGCATTTCATAGATGCCGATACGTCCGAGGTAGCCTGAACCTCTACATTTATCACAGCCTTCACCGTGAAAAAGCTGTTGTGGTTCAATGCCTGCTTTCTCCACATAAGTTTTCATCTGTCCAGTTACCTGACAAGGCTGCTTGCAATGCGGGCAAATCTTTCTAACAAGTCTCTGAGCAAGAACGCCATTCAAGGAAGCGGAAATCAAATATGCCTCAATACCGATATCGACCAATCTCGTAATGCTGCTGGGTGCATCATTAGTATGCAGAGTAGAGAGGACGAGGTGGCCGGTTAGAGCAGCCTGGACTGCGATTCTTGCGGTCTCATTGTCCCGGATTTCACCGACCATAATGATATCAGGGTCCTGTCTCAGCAGGCTTCGCAGCGCCGAAGCGAAGGTCAGGCCGATTTTTTCGTTTGCCTGAACCTGATTGCAGAAATCAAGCTTATATTCGACGGGGTCCTCGACGGTCGAGATGTTAAGGCTGTTTCCATCCATCTGGTTCAAAGCCGAGTACAGTGTTGTGCTTTTACCGGAGCCCGTTGGGCCTGTGACAAGAAAGATTCCGTGAGGCATAGCAATCTGTTTTTTGAATGTCTCCATTGTGTTGGGCTCCATACCCAACTTTTCGAGGCCTCTCATAATAGACTTGCTTTCGAGGATACGTATAACAACTTTCTCACCCATACTCGTCGGCAGAACAGAGACACGCAGGTCCACATTTTCCCCGCCGATGATGACAGAGATTTTACCATCCTGTGGCAGTCTCCTTTCGGATATGTCGAGATTTGACATAATTTTTATACGGGAGACTATAGCCGGATGCATCTGCAGAGGCGACTGCATTGTCTCGAAGAGTACGCCGTCTATACGGTAACGGATTTTAGTGAATTTTGCCTTCGGCTCGATATGTATGTCACTTGCGCCTCCATGGATGGCGTTGCTGATAAGATAGTTAACGAATTTAATAACGGGAGATTGGCCTGCCATTTTTTCGAGGTCTTCAAATTGACCTTCCTCTTCCCGCACCAGCTCGACCTCTCCCATATCGCTGATGAGTTCATCAACATTGTAATCAACTCTTCCGGTCTCGATGAAAAAGCTGCAGACGTTCTCAATATCTTCCGGAGTGCAGACAATGGTTTTAATGTCCATATTTGTCTGTCTTTTTACATCCTCGAGGACAAAGACGTTAGCCGGCTCAGAGGTAGCGATTAAGAGGCAGTCTTGCTCGATGTCGACGGGGACAACATTGTTGTTTTTGATGAAATCAAGTTCAAGCTTTTCAAATGCGAGCTTGTTCACCTTTTCCGGAATGATTCGCCGGAATTCCATTCCATACATAGAGGCCTTGGCCTTTAAGATATCTTCAGCAGTAACGAGGCCCATCTTTAAGAGCATCTCTTCCGGGTCTTGAGCTGCGGCGCCCACATTTCGGCCGACAGTGTGCCTTATATCCTTGTGCTGCTCAGCATTAATGATTCCGATGTTCAGCAGTGCATCGATTATATCATTAACCTCCGAAGGTGCATTCTTCTCCGGAGAATCATCAGGGAAATACAACTCACTAAGCCCCGGAATAGATTCGTACTCATCGACTACAGTTGATCTATTATGACTTCGCGTATTTTTTCTAAAAGATAGCTTCATTTATCCGTTTCTTTTTCAAAACAAAGATGTTGTTAATAATTAGCCAATCTGAGCACCAGTTCAGTTCCGTCTGATTCGAGTTTGACGTAATCTTCGGTGATTTCACACACCTTGAAGCCCCTTATGGAATCACCTTCGTAAAGGATTTTATCATCAATCATACAGCACCATCTTGCATCTTCTTTTCCAGAGCTCATTATGCTGAACAACTGCATATTATCGATGTTGTAGTTACTAATTAAGGAGTGCAAGTCTTCGTTACCCTGTTCCAAGCCCTGCCAGAACTTATCGAATTCAAAGGGATTCTTAATAAGCTGGCCTACAGGAACCTGAGCAGTGTTGCTGAATTCATAGAATTTTTTTATTATTTTATCCATTTTAGTAGACATCTCTGTTCTGACACCGCCGAGACGAGCAATAAGAACGTCAATTTTCGCCTGCTCAGCGTCCGGCGTTACTGCTTCAGATGTTTGCGGAGTTCCCTTTTTTATCATAAACCACAATGACAGCAGACCTGCTACAAAAAGCACAGCAAGCAAAATTGTGCTTTTTTGCAGCTTTTTGCCTTGGGTTTTGACGGTGAAATATTCATCCTGCTTTTGCTCTTTATCGTCTCCCGCAGTGGATTCTTCGACCGTGTCTTTAGACTTTTGGTCTTTCACATCATCGTTCTGCTGGTCATGTAAGAAATCCAACATAATCACAACTCCAAAAATTTACTTTTTACATTCTCCTTAAAGGATAAATACAACTAAACCGCTGGCTGAAAAAAAATACTGACAATAAAATCGGCAACGATTTGCCCTTCACCGACCTTTTGTTTTTTCAGTTCAAGTTTTCTGATTTTCATAATTCTCGGCAGCCTCTCGAGCTCAAGCAGAAAAGAGTAAAAGGAATTGAAATTACCGACGAGCTGCATTTGTAACGGCTGCTCGATATAACCGCTATTATTTTTTTTAGCGAGAGTACGAATAGTTTTCGGTTCAAGCCCCTGTTTCTGAGCTATGACTGTTACCTGCTCGAGGACTCTATGTATCTGACTGGTCGGCGGGATTTTGCTTTCGAAGAATTCGACGGCCTCCTGAAGCATCCGGAGCTGCTCGTTGAGGTCTTTTGCCGCAGCGACGGCCTGTTTTAATTCAGCAAGCTTCGCAGCTTTTGACTCAAGCCGAGACTTCTGGTCCGAGAGAGCTTTATTTGCCGGCTTAATCATATACCGGTAAGCAAGACAAGTGACACCGACAACAATCAGGAAAAAAAGAAATTTTCTTAAACCGCTTGACATAACTTATCCCTTCACAGAATATCCTCAAAACTGATATCAAACACCACTATCAGAGAGTAATTTTATATCTTCGCTCGTAAGTTCGACATTATTATTCAGCATAGCTGTGAGCTTAAAATGCCTGAACTTCTGGGGGCTTTTTGATTTCGAGTTTTTAGCCTCAAATTCCCTTGACTCGACAAGAGTGACATTCGTAATAAGCATTGAGTTTCCGAGCCGCTCGATGTAAGCAGCAACTTCGAGGTCACTCGGTGCGATACCTTCAATATCTATATGTGTTTCCAATCCTTTCTCAAAGGACTGAGTTTCGACAGAAGCTTTTGCACCTGAGTTCTTGAGAGACTGATACTTTGTCGTAGCAGTTGAGGCTCCAACTCGAGAGGGGTCCTTAGATTCCTTCTGGATAAGGTTCAACTTCAGAAGGGATACGCCATTCGGCAGATTATTTGTCAGAGACGCAAGCAACAGACTCTTTGAGACCGGCTCAATCAGCTCTGCGGTTATAAGAGCCCTGCTCCACATCTGATTTCTCTTGTCCTGAAGCTGCTGAACTTTTTCCATTTCCCCCTTTCTTTGAGCGAGCTCGCTGTCAACAATTTTTTCCCTGTCATTGAGCATTTTCTTACGGTATTTGATGGTAAAAAAGGAACCTGAAAGAGCTACCATCACAACAACAAAAAGGAAAATGTAAATTACATTCGTTCTTTTTGACTCGTTATTCCGCACATAATCATCAGGAACAAAATTTATATTAATCATAATTCGGCCTCATTTCTCAAGAAAGGCTAAGGCCAAAGGCTGTAGCCCAGTTTATCTGACAATTTCTCCTATCGACTTCCATCTGCCCCTTGTTCAACACCTTGACAGCAGACAAACAATCGCCAACGTGAGCTGCAATATGAATCTTTTTTGCAATTTTCTGATATACCTCCCTCTCGACGGCCGCTCCTGAAATGAAAACCAGTCTTTCTATCACCGCTTTTCTGTACATAGAGCCAAATTGTTTTTTGCACGCCTCAAGCTCAAGAGCCAGCCTCGAAAAATCCTCACTTTTTTGCAACTGTTTTACTCCTATCCGAATTGAGCGGGCGAACAGCAGATTCTTGTGTCTACAAATAACGACATTTGTTATATTACTGTTGAGGTCAATTAGCATAACGATAGCCTTAAGGTCCGACTGGCGTCTTCCAAAGAAACGGCTGTAACTGTTTGTAAGGGCAACGGGCCAGACGCCCAAAGTTTTTATCTTAAGGTTGGCCTTTTCATATATAGCCAGATGCCTGTTTATCTTTTCTCTTTCAGTAGCAATGACGACGACGTTATCATCTTCAGCAGTGATATATTTAACCAATGCCTGGTCGGGAGAAAACGGTAATCTTTGTTTTACCTTTGAAAGAATAACATCATCTAAATTTCGTCCTTCGCTTTTGTGCAGTTTAACATGGTCGATAAAAACATCGGCGGCCGGTATGGAAGCAATGATATCTCTATTGATGAATTTATGTTTCGCAGCAAGTAACTGCAAAGTCTCGATGACCCATTTCTGCCAATCGCTGCTTCCCGGCTGAATATGTGATGGACACTCATCGCCGGCGGCAGAGACGAGCACAAGGCCATCGCGATCTTCTTTAAGCCGAGCGACCCTGACGGCATCATTACTGATATCGACACCGACCGGGTAAACATTTTTTTTCAAAAAACCAAACATATATGCCACCCTAAGCGCACACGCCTCCGGCGAGCGGGGGTTACAGCGCGGAGCCAATTACGTTTACCCTATAATAATCGTTCCAAAAACGGGGCTATATTAGAAGCTCAAAAGCCTATCCTTAAGCCTATGTATAATGCTTCAACATAAAATATATGAAAAAATAACTGCCCCCGCCGGTAAGCGAGGAAAATAATTCTTACAACTTTGCAAAAAATTTTAACTGCCGAGCGGTCAGACCGATAAAAGATAGAAGATTAGGAATTTATTAAGGAAAAAGCAAACAACAAGCCCGGCAGAGAAAAGCAATAGCGATACTTCTTGACCGGTTCGTCTGCTTTTATTTTTTATATAACATTTCCAACACGGCATAAAAAAGAGCAGGTAAAAATAAAGTTTTAATGGTGCAAGCTTAAGTAGAGTCTGATAAAAGAAACGCCAAAAAAATCCTTGAAAAAACCGGATTTTATTGGGCATTGCCAATATTCTGCTAAAAATCACTGGTCTAATGATAAAAAGGCTGTTTTACAATTTTATCCCTATCGTTAAAGATGTCACTTAAGGCTGCCGGCATTTGAAAGACAAGTCGCTGGAGCCGCTCCGGCGAGGACATAAGCTATTCACTTTTAAGCTTTCTTGTCATTAAATCCCTGATGGCTTTGTGGACAGGCTTATTTTCAAAGAGAATCTGATTAACAGCCTCCGCAATCGGCATTTCAACATTATATTTTTTTGCGAGCTCGACAACTGATCTGCAGGTGGCGACACCTTCGACGACAGAATGTGTTGCGGCAAGCGCGCCCTGCCTGTCAAGTCCCTTGCCAATTCTTTCACCGAAGGAGCGATTTCTGCCCTTCGGAGAGATGCAGGTTGTTACAAGGTCACCGAGCCCTGTCAATCCGGAGAAAGTTTGGGGTTTTGCTCCGCAGGCAATGCCGAGCCTGGTGATTTCGGCAAGGCCCCTGCTGAGAAGTGCAGCCTTTGCATTGTCACCGGCACCGATGCCGTCGATGATTCCCGCGGCTATGGCGATGACGTTTTTGCAGGCTGCCGCCAGCTCGACCCCGACAAGGTCGGCATTCGTATAAAGGCGCAGCCACTCGGTACTTAAAGTCAATTGAATTTGCTTTGCGAGATTAATATCCTCAGAAGCGACACAGGCTGTAGCGGGCAACTTCCTTGCAAGCTCATCGGCTATGGTCGGGCCTGAAAGAACCGCAGTCTTTAGCTGCGATTTGCCGGCTGCAAGTCCAGATTCAAGGACATCTGCAATGATTTGCGTCGGCCGAAGCAATGTTTCGTTCTCGATGCCCTTCGCTACAGAAACAATCGGAACAAAAGAAACATATTTTTTGAGCCTCTCGAAAACACTTCGTATATACTGACACGGTACAGCGCAAACGATTAAATCGCATCCGGCAAAAACCCTTTCATCATCCGGCTCGAAGCTTATGGCTTCTGTCAGCTTATAACCCGGCAGAAACCTGGTATTTTCATGCGATTGCTCTATTTGCCTTAACTGGTCGGCATCATACCCCCATACTCTGACAGGGATTTTCTTCTCCGCCAGCAATATGGCCAATACCGTAGCCATTGCACCATCACCGATTATGGAAATATTCTTAAACATAGCAGCATTAAAACAGGACTCTAAACAAATTGCAACAACCTGATTTTTGTCCGTTTTTTGGGTGCAAAAACGGTAAGTCCGGCCGATAGTGAGACAAAAGATGTTCGCAAATGCGAAGATTCTATCGGGAAACAAACCCAATTTTGGCTCAAAATTGGGTTTGAATTGGCTTTGATTGGCTTTGTTTTTTCGGCGGAAAAAGGCAATTAAATTGCCATAACTATTTATATTACAAGCACTTGTGTAAACCTGGGTGATTTTAAAATTGGCTTTGTTTTGCATAAAAAGGTTTGATTTGTAGAGAGCTCTCGACAAATGTAAAGGTGCGGGAATGGAAAACTGAGAACTTAGAAGTAAGAAATTAGAAGTCAGAATTAGGAAATTGGATACTTCCACCTTCGTTGAGACCTCGGAGGACAAGCGATACTCGTGATTATCTGACATTTATAAGTCCCCTGCCAAAATGAACTTATGAAATAATATTTTGACTTGGCCGACGGGCCGATGCGTGAGGAATCGCCCTCCCTACGTGTGTTTTCTAACACACAGAAGTATTATACAAATTAAGGCGATATAATCAAGAAAAAAAACAATTAGTGTATTCAGTGTATGAGTGTATCGGTATATGGGATGAAAATCCGAAATCCGAATATCGAAATCCGAAACAAATTCGAATTACAAAAATTCTAATTACATAAACGAAATCTAACCACGAATTTTAACGGCAATGTGAGTTTCTGCCGGAGGCCGCGATGAGCGAATTAGTTAAATAGTTAATTGGTTAATTAGAGAATTTAACGACAATGCGAACCGCAGGCAGAAACCGCAGAGAAAATATTTGTTTATCAGCTGATAAACAGCTACACTTTCCATATTATGCTCGAATTTATTACCGACCGCCAAATCTATGAACGAGTTATTCTTGAAAAAATTCCCAAAGCCAAAAAGTTTGTCTGGCTGGCTACATCCGACCTAAAAGATTTGTATGTTGATAAGAATGGTCGCATGATACCGTTTCTTGAAACGCTTTCAGACCTAATATCCAGGCAGGTCGAGGTTAGAATTCTGCATGCCAAAGAACCCGGAGCAGCTTTCCGAAAAGATTTTGATAAATACCCAAACTTAATAAAAGGAATGGAAAGGATATTATGTCCCCGGGTTCATTTTAAGTCTGTTATTATTGACGGTAATTTTGCTTATACGGGAAGCGCCAACTTAACCGGAGCCGGTATGGGTGCCAAATCCGAGACAAGGAGGAATTTCGAGTCCGGGATAATTACGGATGATAGAAGTATTATTGGAAGAATCACCGAGCAGTTTGATTCTATATGGCGGGGAAAATATTGCCGAGCTTGCCAAAGAAAAAAGTTCTGTGCCGACTATAAAGATATTTTGCTGAGAAGTTAGCAGGGAAAATCAAGGCGATTATTCAATAAAAAAATTAAAAAAGAATACAGAAGTCAAAAGACGGAGGGAAGAGAAAATGTGAGTTTCTGGCGGAGGCCGCGATGAGAAGGTCATATCAAATATAAAAAGGTAAAAATAAAATATACAAAGCAAAAATAAAAAAGAAATTTAGCCACGCATAAACACGAAAAGACACGAATTAAATTAACCACCGGATTACACAGATTTACACGGATTTATCTCTATCTCTTCGTTCTCAAAATAATTGCACCGAGGCCGAGAAGTAAAAGCGTGGCCGGTTCTGGAACAGATGTCCAGAGCAAACCATTATAGAAGACCTGCATATCCTGGTCATTACTACCGGAGTGCTTGTCCTCAATGTAATGTGAGAAGTAGAGTCCACGGTAAAACTGATTTTCATTCGCCACGATAGCGCCGTGTCGTAAATAACTTGCTGAATATGACCAACTCTCTGCCACAACTTGACCAGTGCCTACCGGCCACTGGTTAATATTAGGGTATTGCGGCCATGCCATAAATGGAACACCGGTCGAGTATGAACTATTTAATCCGGTAAATAGTGGATGATCCGGCTCAAGCAGTTCAAATTCAATACCATTACTAAAAGTATTTGTTTCGAGGTTAGGCGAGCTGCTTAAGCCTACTAATGGAGCCAGACGACTCTTATTGCCTGAAAAGTTTACGTATGTAAAAATAATCCCATGACCAGCTTGAACATAATCAATTATGGCATCAACCTCCGTATCCGAATAGAGATAATTAGTACTTGGCGCGCTAAGAATAAGCACATCAGGATTCACAGTCTCAATATCCTGAAGAGTTAAATTACTGCCTGCCAAGCTAGTGTAGTCAATCTCGACTGGCACTTCACCGAAGTTACTCCAATCTGTATTTAATTCCCGCCATATGGTCAAATCCAATCTTTCCGTACCTTGAGAGCGGACTACTGCCGCTCGTACCGGTATCAACCCGGCTTGCACGGGTGACGAGCTGTACACAAACAACACTATTGAAAACGCTATAAATAATTTTTTTGCAAAATTTATTATAGTCCCCTCTCTCAGAAAAGATTAGTAAGCTCACGTTTATAGACAGCATTTATTGAATCGACATACAGACATGAAAAATCTTCTCTTCTCATCACGCTCCTCACTTCTTTTAGTACAGGCTGAAGGCCTGATATGCACAATTTTTATTATAGACTATCAAAATTGAAAATCAAGAAAAATCTCAAGTGAAATATCACCTTTTCATCTAGAGCCTGTCCATTGCTGAGAAGTTTCAGGAACTCTCAACCTACTCATTAACAGTCAACTGCAGCGGCTGGAGTTTTTTGAGGGCCGTAAGCTGGTTGGAGCCCAGCTTTGCATCGATAAGGACAAAGCCATCGTGATATTGCTGTCCGAGGATAACAGCGTTAGCCCGCAGGAAGCTGTGGATTTTTCCATCGGCTTGGCTGCTCTTGACCTGGATAAGGATTTGCCGGCCTGTGAATTTTTCAAGGACAATTTCAGTCAAATTCTCAAGGCCGATGCCGGTCTTGGCAGATACAGTAACGGCATCGGGAAACAAGGTCTGCAGCATCTCCAGCCTGCCGATATCGTCGATGATGTCAACCTTGTTAAAAACTTCGAGAACAGGCTTGCCGCTACAACCGATCTCGCCAAGCACGGTCTTTACGGAATCAATCTGCCTTATCACATCAGGATTCGAGACATCGATGACATGCAACAGCAGGTCGGCCAGGACAGCTTCCTCGAGAGTAGCCTTAAAAGAGGCGACGAGGTGGTGAGGCAGATTTTTTACGAAGCCGACAGTATCACTCAAGAGCACTTCCAGGCCTCGTTCGAGAGTCCATCTTTTTGTCCTCGTGTCGAGCGTCGCAAAGAGCCTGTCTTCAACCAGAGCGTCGGCGTCGGTGATTTTATTAAGCAGTGTGCTTTTACCGGCGTTTGTGTAACCGACCAGGCATATTTTAAACAGCTCTTTTCTGCCCTGTATTTCCCGCAGCTTCTTTTTATCTATACTTACGAGTTTTTCTTTCAGCTCGGCGATTCTCTTTTTGACGATTCTTCTGTCGATTTCGAGCTGCTTTTCACCGGTACCTCTTGTGCCGATTCCGCCTACGACGCCTGCGGCTGTTGCACCGCCGGCACCCGCAATGCTGTCGAGGTGCGACCACATTCTCGTCAGACGCGGGTAGGTATATTCGAGCTGGGCGAGGTCAACCTGCAGCTTTGCCTGCTTTGTTTTTGCGCGAGTGGCAAAGATATCGAGGATAAGCTCACTTCGGTCAATGACCTTGACCTTGATAATCTCCTCGAGGTCGCGAATCTGACCCGGTGAAAGGTCGTTGTCAAAGATGACGACATCCGCTTTGAATCTTTTTACCCTCTGTGCGAGCTGTGCGGCTTTTCCCGTACCGATATACAGGGCGGGATTTATACGGCGGATTTTCTGCTGGAACCTGTCAACGACGACGGCACCGGCACTTTCCGCAAGAGCGGTTAGCTCAACTAAATCATCACCGCCATCTTCATCAAGGACAGCAGCGACTAAAATTGCTCGCTCCCTACTGACTCTTAAGGTTTGTCTGAATTTTTCCAACCGCAAAACCTTATCAAAAAAACGGAACAAAATCCTTAATATTTTACCAAATTTGCTTTTATTACTCAATACAAGGCATTATAATCGGTTAATTCGAGGGGGAGAGGAGTAAAAACAGGCCAAAAAGTCTGTATATTGGGCGAAAGTTGCAGAAAAAAAGGTTTTTAACTTTAAAAAAATATTTTTTCTATTAGAATGATGGGTCTTCGTATTTTCGCCGAGAATATGAAGATAAGGTATATTCCGGTTAAAAGGTATTGTCATTAGAGCAGGGAGAACGTTTTTTTATGCTGAAAGTCAAAGCTCGAGCGGGCGAAAGCGTGCAGCAGATGATGAGACGCTTCAAGAAGCTGTGCGAAAAGGAAGGTCTGATACGTGATATTAAGCGAAACAGCTATTACGAGAAGCCCTCCGAAAAAAACCGCAGACGAATGCGAAAAGCCAAACGCACAGCTAACTTTATTATTAATCAATAACAACATCTCTAATAAATTCTACAAGATATCAGCCGGGCAGGTTACTAATAAGTAAATTTGCTCGGTTTTACTTTTTTACAGGCCAGAAAACCGCATCACCATATTGTCCCCAAATTCCGTATGTGGCTCCACTATCGACATCCAACACTCCGCCGTCATCAATAAAATTTCTGCCGACACTATAGAGAATAAAATCGTCGCCTGTTTTTCTATAAACAAGAGGTTTGTCACTGAAAGAGTCGATGGGTAAATCCTTAAGATAGCCGGCTGAGACAAGCTCATTTAAGCCATCAGGAAAGCTGGTCTTATCAATTTTGTAACGATGAGCAGCGATAATCGTGATTGTTGCACAGATTTCAGTTTTAACCTGATGATTAATTTCAATGACCCGCCAAAAAGCGGGAGTGAATATTTCGAGAAGGAGATTTCCTTTAATCATTTCCATTATCTCGTTTTCAATATCAATTTTCTCATTGCGCAGCGCAGCAGGTGATTTTCGTGAGAGCTGTTCATAATAATCATACATTTGTTCGGCGGTTTTAAGTGTCTGCTTCTTGTCCGGATGGGTAAACAGCACGCGGAATGCCTGGACGGGATGACTGACAGCTTGAACAATTGCATCATAATCCGAATGGATTTTTGTAATGGCATCATAATCTGAAGAGATTCCGCCATCACTTAAAGCAGTGACTCGCTGAATATACAAATGGCTGCCCCAAATACCATCGGTAAAGCAACGCTGAGCCTCATCTAATATAAACAATTTCTCAGTTTTGAAACTCACCTTAAAATCATCAGAAGAAACAACCTCTTGCAAATCCGACTGTAATTTTTCTAAAGAAGCTGAATCCGGCTGGCATTGGTCGAGAATACTTCGAGTTGATTTAACAGACAGCACCTCAATCGCCACACCTACAAGCTGCTCGACTAAAGAAACATCCGCCTTTAAGTGCCTGCCGAATCTGTAACAGGTTATAATATCATTGTAAGCCTGATTTAAATTACCTTTTTCGGCATTCAGAGAGGCCCGTAGAGTCAAACCTTGAGCTATATTGCGATAACCAGAAAGGTTAGGAAGCAGAACCGACATAAGCTCTTTTTCTTCGTTTGTCTCATACTCACGCCAGTAATACGGTTTAAGTGAACCCTGGGCTACTAATTCGAATACTTCTTTTTGGGAACTGAGCCAGTCTTCTATTTTATTTTTTTCTTCGCCTGTCATTTCTTTTAAATCTTTTCTCAACAACTCCCACATATACATATCTTTAGGGGTATCTTTAATCATCTCGGCTGCTTCTATGTAGAAAGGCGCTGCATTTTGACTCTGGTCGGCAGCAGGACGGACGATTCTGTTAAGCTGGGCTAAATAATCGGTTGTAATAACCGGCTTACCGGAAAGAAACCACACAACATACACAGCAAATAACACAATAAGAATTATAACCGCCTGGAAAGCCCTGGCTGCGATTGTCCGCCAGAGAGGTCTGCAGCGCTTCTTTGCCCTTCTCAGTAAAATCCCGAGCAGTTTCGGGTCGCCAAAACCATCAATCAACTCTGAAACCTTTTTATTTTTTTGCTCATCGGTTTTACAATCCCTCAGCTCATCTTCAAAATGCGCTACAAGCTCAGACATTACATCAGAGCGGACTTTCTTTCTGTAGCGCATTTGCCTGATAATTTCCTTGATGAAAACGAAGGCATTTTCGGGTACCAAATTCAGGTATTTTTCAAGCTGTTTTTCAGCTTTTCTGTATAGGCAGACCCGAATAACGGCAAGAACACCAAGAGCGATCATCAAATGGATAATATATTCCTCCGTAAGTCTTCCAAAGATAATAAATGAAGCGATAAAGCCGATGCTTCCTCCAAGAATGACGAAGGCAATAATTCCAGAATATGCTATCAATCTTTTCATAGTTAATTCAAATCCGTTTTAACCAACTCTGTAATATTTTCATCAATTAAAGAGGCGATAATGCTCCGCCGAAGACGTATCTTAGGCCTTTCTGCAATTGAGCGAGCTGCTCTCTTTGTCTCGACAGCTCCATTTTCCCCTTCGAGGTTATTGAATAATAGCGTCTTTGCCTGCCTGAATCCGAATTCTGCCAGCAGCCTTTGACCAGCTTTTTGGCCTCGAGGTTGTAAAGCAGCGGATATAATGTACCCTGGCCAAGCGTCAGAACATTTTTACTCCTCTTGTTTATAGCCTCACTTAGCTCGTAGCCGTACATCTCACCTCTCGATAAAATCTCAAGCACAACCACAGGGGCAATACCTTTTAACAACTGACTTTCAAATTTCATAAAACCTCCTTTCAATTTATCGCCACAAAAGGCATATAATAACAGCTCGTATATTTATATTATGCTATACTTATTATGCATTGCATAGTATGCAATGTCAAGTAAAAAATAAAAAAATCGCAAAATTTTTTATCTTCTTATGAATAGACAGGTTAAAGAAGCTAAAAATTGATGTGCGGTAACTTGTCTCTGGTGCTTTATCGGTTTTTTGAACCGGTTTTAAGACCTGTCTGGAAACCAATCTATCATCACAGGTTTTGTTCTTATAAATAAGCAGGTTAAAGGATTAAAAACTGATTTTTGTAACATTAGATTCATTTACTCAATCCACATATTCGGCTTTCAGGTCGTCGAACCAAACGGCGCCCGGGCCGTAAATCTGTAGAGCAAACGTGATTTGCTTTGTGCGATCCGGGATATCAACTATTCCTGAATATTGCTTCCAGTCATGAGTTGCAGGCTTGTCACCCTGCTCTTTCGCACCTATATATGCAGCCCACTTATGTTCAATAAGCTGACCACTATCATCCAGGAACTGTATATCAACGGTGGCTTTCGCAGCTTTCATCGCTCTTACCTGAACAGTGACCTGCATTTGTTTATTTAGAGCGCTGTGCTCCACTGTTCTGTGCCACTGGGCAACGGGAAAGAAATTATTTGCTGTTTTTCTAAGACAAAGACTTGATTTACTGTTGTATCCCGCCGCCCTATTCCATATATAAATCACTCCTTTAAGTTGAGCACCTTTTTGCCAACCATCCGGCACATCGTCTCCTGTTTCAAAATCCTCGTACAGCAACGATTTGCCGGCTTGCTTTATTTGATTTGTATCTTCTATCGTTTGCTTCTTGGATTCTTCTTCTTTGGTATCTTTCAAGCGAACCGCACTTTCAAGCCACTCGATACCGCTTCTTATATTGCCATAAATATCGCCGTGCCATCCATGACCGCCTTTGTATGTTACGAACTTCGCCTTTGCACCGTTATGCTCAAGGGTAGTTATAGCGCGCTGTGCCATCCAAAGGGGACATACCTTGTCGGCAGGTGAATGGTAAACAAAGTAAGCGTGAGAGGCGGCATTTTCAAGAGGCGGTAACGAGTCAGGTCTAAAGACCGACATTGCAATGAAAGAGCCCGTAACGGATTTTTTCTCCTGGAGAGATATCGCGTAAGCGGCCGGCCCACTCGAAGACCAGGACAAGGTGAAAATATGTTTATCATTCAATTTGTATTTTGCCTTTATATCCTTTATTACAGTCTCTACGAATTCTTCTGTAGAAAATTTTTGTTCAGGTAAACTGTCTTTCTTTGTCGGCCAGACGATTTGCTGATTCGGCGTCCATTTAACCGCGACAGGCTGAGCGACAAGATATTCTTCGGGCATCGCATACTTATAAATTCGCCTTACAAAAGGATTAAAATCCGCACTGCCGTCGCCACCGGGCATAACGATAACCAGGCCGAAACCATCTTCAGGTACGGGTTTTTCGTTCGAAGCTCCTATTAAAAAATAGGTTTTATTCCTGTCACCGGCTGCAAACAACTTCTCAGATGAAATATCCGCAACATCATCCTGTGCAAAAACCACACCCAAAAAACAAAACAAGGCAGACAAACACACTGTTCCGGTAATAATTTGACGTCTCAAATTCATCTTCTCAACCCCTGTTTTAAACGCATAACAAGCTTTTTTCCTAAACATACCAAAATCAACTCAAGATATATTTTAATATATCCGTAATTATTCAACAGAGGAAAAATCCAGTTTTTTACTAAATATCGCTTAAAAAAGCTGACCATACGAGTAAATGACTTTTTGACTATGACCAGGGAAAAAACACGCTGGAATAAGCAAAACAGGGACATTTTTTTATTGCAAAAATACTAAAAATGTGCTATAATTATTTTTCAGCACATCCGCTGTATGAGTCTTTACAAATGAAAAGGGGTAAAAGATAAGTGATGAAAAGTATATTGCAAGCATTTATAGCCAACCATTCGTTCTGCACATCACCCCAAGTTTTAAAAAAATATATATTCTTAAATAAGCCCATAATCCAAAAAAACAAACGAAAACGATATTCTTACAGAAAAGACGCGGAGAGCGAGTTTATGTCCCCTACGGTGAGTGGGACACAAACGATGATTACGAAAGATGGACAGTCAACAATGCAGATTCTTCGCTGGTTTCAGGCGGTACCCTGACGGTTACAGAGACTGTCGGCGGCAAGGGTGTTGTGTGGAACTTTGCGACGGCTGAGTAATTATAAACTTTTTTAGGGAGATTACAATTAATAAGGGGATTATAATGAGAGCTTTTATTATTATTTTGTCATCGTTGTTTTTGCTTTTTGCGTCTCAGGGGTCAGCGGAGGTATTTACGGATGATTTTGAGACTGCTCATGATTACCTGACCGAAGGCGTTACCGGCACAGGCTGGGATGGTTTCGTGGGGCTCGGGGCCGGCGAGACTGTTAACGCCCTGAATGCGGATATGAATTATCCTGGTGCGTTATATATCGAGTCATACGGAGCAACCTGGGCACCCTCCTGGGACCCGCTTGGCCCGTTTTTGTATAAAGAGGTTGAGGGCGATTTCGTCGCTGAAGTCTATATCGCTGATTATAGCGGTCTTGATACGCAGACAGCGCTCTACCACAACGATGGCGGCCTGATGGTCAGGGCCTCAATTGACCCGGACGAGGGCGGAACCGGTGAGGACTGGATTTGCGTGCACTATTTTCCTATCTGGAGTGTAGGCATTATTGCCAGATATGCTAACAACGGCTCGCGCACAGAGGATACCGGCGGAGATGGAACTGCCTGGGAAGCTGACAGATACCTGCAGCTCGAGAGAGATGAAAATACCTTTTATCTGAGAACAAGCTCGGACGGTTTATCGTGGACTGATTATCCGGATGCTTCTTTTACAGGTTTAGAGCGTGTGGACTTCGATGGTTTGGTTTTGCAGGTCGGGCTTATCCACGCTACCTACAACACTACCACTGGTTATGTGGCGTATGACGATTTCTATCTGATTTCTGGTTCGGAATTGGAGGATTGCGCGAGGGATCCAAGTCCTTATAAGGGCGAAGATGATGTCTGTGTAAACGTGGAGCTTAGCTGGACGGCCGGTGAAAATATACAGGATGTCAACGGCCACAGGGTCTTCATCGGTACCGTTGAGCAGGACGTAAACGATGCAACCGTGGCCAGCCACCCCAATGTCGATTTGTATATTGTCAGCGGGCCTCTTTGCCGGGTTGCCCAGCTTGATACCAACCAGCCGTACTTTTGGCGGGTAGATGAAGTCAATGAGCCTACTTTTTGGAAAGGAGATGTATGGGATTTTACAACCGAAACCGGCAAGGCCAAAACACCTGTTCCAGACGATGGTTATGTCTCTGCACCGAACGATATAATACTGAGCTGGACTGCTTCGGGAGTTGCAGGCTCACACGATGTGTATTTCGGGACGGACGAAGCTATTGTCACCAATGCCGAAAGGCCTGCAGATGTTATTTATGGTGATATTGATAATGATGGTGACGTTGACCATAATGATGTCCGGCTGGTGGCGCAGCAGTGGCTGTTGGACCCGCCTGTCGGTGAATTGCCTTCTGCAGACCTGAATGGTGACGATGATGTCGATTTTGTCGATTTGGCCATTTTAGCTAATTACTGGATGGAAGGAGTTTATGACGTCTTCAAGGGTAATCAGCTCTCAACCACTTTCGATCCGTGCGCTCTGGATGAAGCCACTGAATACTTCTGGCGGATTGATGAGGTCAACGAAGACCAGATGTGGAAAGGTGACACCTGGAGCTTTACAACGGCACAGACTACCGGGTATTACTTCTGGCCGGAATACAGCCCCACGCTCGCATACGACTATGTCGATGAGTATGGAGAAATCAGTCCGCCAACACAGTACTGTCCAGATGGTGTAACAGGCATAGTGGGAACATACACCGACGGCTGGTGGACCTTCCGCTGGGGTGCAGATAAAAATAACACTGTAACCGAGGACGCTTGGATTCCAATGCTTGAACGTTTCAATGAGGACTTTGCTTACATCACCGACATAATGCGCTGGCCCCGGGATAAACGCGCTCTTAACGGCTATTACAGCACGATTTATCTTTACGGTTCCGGCCTCAGCACAGACAACGCCCCCAACGACGTGGGCGGCGGCTGGCAGAGCTCAGCAGGAGGCTATCCGATGGTGCTGGCGTCTTATATTCCAGTAAGATCTTTTGATCCAGTTTATTACGATAGTTTTCAGACCGGCGCTATGATTCACGAGGGAATTCACTGCATTCTGGCAAGTATGCCGGGTTGCGGCAATTCCTGCTGGTTCCATGAAGGAGGAAATACCTGGCTACAAGGGACAATGGAAGGGCAGCGCTCAGGGAACTTTAGCAGCATTGGCTGGTTGAGTGCCGGTGCAGCCATTGCACCATTTATGCCCATCGAGTGTTATTCCGGCTGGCTGCAGGATGATTCGTTTGGCGGCCCCTGTGCCCAAGGTGTTAATATGTACGAGGGCGGTGAGCAAATCTGCACCTGGCGCAATTTGCTGGGTGGAACACAGTATGGCGAATGTTTTCCGCACGCCCTGGAAATCATTCTTGGCCCAAAAAGCATTGCCTGGATATGGCGTAATTGCCACTACAGCGGCCGGGTCTTACAGGATATGGCCGAAGCACCCGGTGGATTGGGCGATGCTCAAATGCGCCGCCTGATTCAGGAATACCGCGCACGCCAAGCTTTTTGTGACTTCGGCCAATGGTCTTACGCTTTCAGACAATTGCTCAATAGCAACTGGGGCGCAACTATCCAGGAAGAATGGAGTCCATATTGGATAGATGTCGATCCCTGGTATGCCACTTGTTACGTTAGCACCACCCAGGACGGCAGCGTGCTTACCCCAGAATATCGCACATTGCCCGGATGGAGTGGTGCAAATCAGATTCCATTGACCATCGACCCTGGCGCCACAGAAGTCAACGTTACATTTAATCCGATCGGCGCCAATATGAGCTGCCAACTGGTCTATCGCGATACCAGCGGAAATATCCACTATGGCGCCCCTGTCAGCAGCGGAGTTTGCAGCATTCCCGTGGCTAATGTAAGGAATAATGTCGTCGTGGCAGTAATCTGCAATACGGATTACATCTATTATGGGGAAAGTACCCGCACTGCGCACTATGATTACACTATCACGATGGGAACCGGTATCACGGGTAAAGCCAATATCAATACCAAATGGTATGATTACAATCCATCCAGCTATACCATCACGGCTTCAGCCGGCGACAACGGGACAATCAGTCCGTCCGGAGCAATTTCAGTAACTGCCGGCAGCAATAAAACGTTCGAGTTTGATCCTGATCCGGACTATGAGGTGGATGAAGTCGTATTGAATGGGTTGCCTATTGGTTCTTTGGACAGTTACTCATTCAATAATGTGCGCGGCAATCATACCATTTCCGTGACGTTTGTGGAATCCGAGTAATAGAACAGAAAAAGTTATCTATAAAACTTCAAACAGGCAGCCGTTCGCGGCTGCCTGTTTTTTCACAAGCGCACTTTCTTACGACCGTAACAAAAAGGTAATAAAATCCACAAGAAACCGTAATATCAAACATAAAGATTTGAGGCTTTTTTAGAAATTTTACGATATTTCGTAAAATTTCAGTAAAAAGATGTAACTTTTTCTTTATTTTCGCGTCTTTACTATTGAGAATAATAAATAAGATAATAGAAGCGTAATTTCATTAAGGGCCCAGAAAAAGTTATGACAAAAACGGGAGGAACAGTTATGGCAATTAATGGAAAATCAGACACGCAGGTATTAAATGCGATAAGCGATTTTGAAGAAAGTTTCAAAGATATCGAATGCCCCAAAAACTTTGAATGCTACAAGACGAAATTTTCCAAGCTGGGCCACGTTAAAAACCACGGCAAAGAGAAATTTCTCGAATGCCTCGAAGAACACGCTGCACAATGCTCTTTTTCGCTTCCGTGTGAAGATAAATATTATTGTCTGTGCCCTGTTCGAATAGACATAGCAAACAGGCTGAACTTATAGCATAACAATCTCACCTTTCTTCTATAAATTCATCCCGGCATTTTGTAGCGGCCAGCACAAGGGGTCTTTCTACAGGCTTAAATAAGCTTGATAAATAAGCTCGCATAGTTAAAATAGTTGCGCTGGTTCGGCAAAACTTCTTGATGCGAACGGCATTTTGAAATTTTGGAGCAGTGGCTGAGCGGCTGAAAGCGACGGTCTTGAAAACCGTTTTACCCTTTCGGGTAACGGGGGTTCGAATCCCTCCTGCTCCGGTGTCTTTCAGCCATCATTTCAGAGGGGGAGGGAAGGTAGCACAGGTTGATGGTTATGTCTTTTTGGCCAGCGTGAATAAAGGTCTCTTGCCTCGCGAATAATCTTTACTTCAAAAATTTCATTTAACGAAATAGAAAATAAAAAGGGCCTGTCTCTTATGAAGACAGGCCCAATATCTATGAACACTAACCGCTTATAGCGGCCAGTCTCAATCGAC
>CAZBMW010000020.1:0-41851 GCA_964493425.1 uncultured Pirellulales bacterium | reverse complement strand
TGCATGTCTTAGCCACGCCGCCAGCGTTCGTTCTGAGCCAGGATCAAACCCTTCAGGTTTGATTCTTAAACCGTCCGAAGACGGCTCAAGACAAATTGAAGGCTCAACACTTCAGTGTATACGCACCGAAAGTGCTGAAAAAATTTTTCAAGCTCCTCGACACCTGTCGTACAAAGTATCGAAAAGCTACACTTTCGCTGCATTTTTGCTTAACTGTTAACTTGCCAAAGAGCCTGTAAACGGCTTAAAAAGAAGCCAAAAATATAAGCAGTCAAGCCTTCATCTGTATCGATATTAACTTGTCTGCTTACCATCTAAATCATTTTAACATATATACATATATCGTCAATAGAAGAAACAAGAAAAATGAAATTTTTTTAAAAAATTTTAAATTTGTTTTTCCCCTATTTAAACGCTATTTTTATACCGACTTTTTTAATCTTTCAACAGTAATTATAAGGAGGCGAGATTATGCTTGGAAACATTATTAAAAGAAAACGCGGAGGTTATATTCTTTTAATGGGCCTGTTGGTTGTGGTTATCTTAGGGATTATTATTTACTATGCCAGACGTCACGGACCGGTATATGAGTTCGGCAAGGGCGAATCCGACATAAATCCTCCCTGGCGGCAGTGGCATAAGATGAATGTAAGATTCGAAAAAGGAGAAACCATCGGTAAACCTACCGCAGAACAGCCTCAAATCAATAAAACCCTATACGTCAGCGCAGATTGCTTTAATAATGAAGCAAAAAAATGCGGCGATGCACGATTTTTCTTTAAACCGGACGGTACCGTCGAAGGCGGCTGGGGCGCAAGTTTTTACTTATCAAAAGACATACACTTCCAGGTAATGGCGTGCAAGTTTAAGGGTAATATCGACCCGAAGGAAATTTTCAGCGATGAAAAAGGGCCGGATTTTTCGAGGCTTTTCTTCATAACAAAGGGCCATTTTTCCATACTCGAGACAAATAGCGAGAATGGCAGAGTTCGTAACGTTATGGGCGAAGCCTATCTTCGCGGCTGGATGAACAAAGATTATAGTGTTGAAGGCGACCTGGTTATTACTTCAGACGCAAAAAATTTCTACCGCTATACATGGAAGGCCAAGCAACGGAAGACCTGCCTTCAATTTTCCAGCTATAAATCGTCGAAGGAAAACATTGTGTTAGTTTAAAATTTCAATCGAACTCTGGCAAAGAAGGTTCGCCCTGGCGTTTCAAACCTGCCAATAGCCGCAATAAAAGCCTTATTTGACATAACGGCTGATACTAACTATAGTTTTATAGTTTTTCGGGAAGTCGGCTTTTTATTATATCCAAGAAGGAATTCACTAAAAATGACCAAAACAGAGCAGATAACAATCAAAACAAAGGGAAATTGCGACATCATAAACCTTACCGAAGAAGTCCAAGCTTTCATAGAGCGCTCTGGTTTTAAAGAAGGAACGGTAACGATTTTCAACGTCGGCTCGACAGGTGCGATAACGACAACCGAATACGAGCCGGGTCTGGTAAATTACGACCTTCAAGCAGCTTTTGAAAGGATAGCTCCAAGAGGTGTTCGTTATGAACATGAAGAGACCTGGCACGATGATAACGGCCATTCGCACGTTCGGGCATCGCTTTTAGGGCCGTCACTAAGTGTTCCTGTAGTTAATGGTAAATTAATGCTCGGCACGTGGCAGCAGATAATCGTGGTTGATTTCGATACCCGGCCGAGAAAAAGAACAATTGTTCTACAGATTGTTTCCTAAAATCTGCTCTATTCTGTCCATAACATCATTCATAACAGTGATGGTCTGATTGAAAGGCTCGGATGTGGTCATATCTACACCTGCATTTTTCAGTTGATTAATCGGATAATCAGAGCCGCCAGACTTGAGAAGATTCAAATGCCTGTCAACGGAACCTAGCTGTTTATCGAGGACCTGTTTTGAAAGGGCTTGCGAAGCACAAAAAGAAGTCGCATACTGGTAAATGTAAAAATTATAATAAAAATGAGGGACATAGGCCCACTCACTGCCGTAAAGGTCGTCAATGTGACAGACGCCTTTATCATGGCCGTAATAAAGCTTCAGAAGGTCGCCGTATGTCCGATTAAGCAAATCGCCGGTTAAGGGCTGGCCCTGCTCGACAAGCCGATGAATCTTCAATTCGAATTCCGCAAACAAGGTCTGCCTGAATAAAGTAGTCCTGGCATCTTCAAGATAATTGGTCAAAATTGCCAGCTTTGCTTTATCATCTTCGACCTGCTTGAGCACCTCATCAATCAACAGCGCCTCATTAAACGTCGAGGCAACTTCCGCAACAAAAATCGAATAATCAGCCGTAGGATAGGGTTGATTGGTATTCGAAAGGTAACTATGCAGAGAGTGACCAAGCTCATGAGCCAGCGTGCTTACATCATCATATTTACCATTGTAATTCATCAATACGTAGGGATGAACATCGTAAACAGAACCATTGGAATAAGCACCAGCACGCTTGCCAGGCGTCGGGTAGAAATCAATCCATCTCTGATTAAAAGCCCTTTGTAAAATATCAGTATACTCTTTTCCAAGCGGCTCGGCTGCCTTTAAAACAAGCTGTTCGGCCTGCTCAGGCGTATAATCTGTGTCTACTTCTTCAACTGCCGTGACGTACAGGTCGGAATATTGCAGGACATCAAGGTCGAGCATCCTTTTTTTAAGCTTCAGATACCTGTGAAGTGTATTGAGATTGTTGTGAACATTATCAACTAAATTATGAAAAACCTCCACGGGAATGTTATCACGGTCCAAGGCCGCATGCAGAGAGGATTCATACTTTCTCGTTCTGGCGTAGAAAACATCCTTTTTGATATTTTCATATAACTGAGCGGCAAACGTCTCCTTAAAGGAATTGAGAGAGCCGAAAAACGCCTTAAAGACCTTTTCCCTGTCGGCCCTGTTCTTTTCGGCACGATACAAGGTGTAAGCAGCCTTTGTGATTTTTACCGTCCGGTCGTTCGACAGGGTCACTTCGGGATAAGGCATTTCCGCATTTGTGAAAACCGAATAGATATTCTCCGGGCCGGAAGCAAACAAACCGACATCAGCCAGAATCTTCTCCTCACTTTCGTTTAAACGATGAATTCTTGTTCGCTGGATATCCATCAAAAATAATTTATACACATCGAGTTCAGTGTTGTCTTTTAAAAACGCCTCGATTTTTTCAGTGTCAATCGCCGAAATCTCAGGCTTTATAAAAGAAGACAGTGAGCGGTACTCCGTTTGAAGATTATGAGCCTTCTGCTGTAAAGCCAGGTACCTCGAATTGCGTAAATCTTCATCGGCTTTCATTCCGGCATAGCTCGATAATTTTGAAAGCTCCTTTGAGATATCGCTGTCGAGCTTAAGGCACTGAGCCAATTCATCTGCTGATTCGCCGAGCTTAGTTTTATATTTAGTAATTGACTTCATCTTTTCAGACAAATCCTGGAAAGAGTCCTGCCAGGCCTGGTCTGAAGTATAGATATCCTCAAGCCTCCAGGTCAGCTCTTCAGGCATATCTTTTCTATCCCGTGTAGCGGCTGCCGCTGGAAATATTATCGAAGACAGCCAGGCAACATAAACTACGAAAAATACAATTTTTCTTTTCATTTTTTTTCAGCCTCGAGAAAACACTATTAATGCGGTATACTTTTCCGCTACCAAAATACCGTTAAAGAGTTACTGTATAATATTAAAATTATTCACACAAATCAATAAAATAAGCCGGCCTACAAAACTGCAACGCATTTAAAGGTCTTAAAAAAATAACAGGATGCTTAAAATTTGCTTGAAAAAAAAACGCTCACAATTATAATCTGTCTATGTTTAAAAATGGCGTTCTTTTACAGGAGATTTGAAATGAGAACATACTTTTTACTTGTATCACTGATTCTAATCTTTTCCTTTCAGGTTTTTGCTGAAATCAAGGACCCCGCGATGAAGGCCTGTGAAGACAAGGCCCTCAAGGTATGCACTTTTGATTTAAAGGATGTGCGGCTACTCAATGGGCCGTTTAAGCACGCCCAGAATTTGAGCGGAAAATCTCTGATGAACTATGAGCCCGACAGGCTGCTGGCCAACTTTCGTATGAGAGCCGGGCTCGAACGCAAGGCAGAACCTTATGGAGGCTGGGAATCACAAGGGCTTATGGGACACTCTCTCGGCCACTACCTAAGTGCTCTGACGCTAATGTACGCATCGACAGGAGAAGAAAAATATAAGGACAGAGCGGACTATATTGTTAATGAGCTCGAAGAGATTCAAAAGGCAAACGGTGACGGCTATATTATGTGCGTTCCGCGAGGCAAAGAGCTTTTCAAGGAGGTTTCGGAGGGAAATATTACAACCCAGAGGTTCAGCCTTAACGGCTGCTGGGCGCCGCTTTACACCCTGCACAAGGAAATGTCGGGGCTGCGGGATGCATACCGGATATGCTCAAACAAAAAAGCACTCGATGTCGAAGCAAAGGCTGCGGACTGGCTAAATACGATAATCGGCGATTTAAACGATGCACAAATGCAGAAAGTGATGTTCTGCGAACACGGCGGAATCGCCGAATCGCTGGCAGACCTTGCAGCAGACACCGGCAACAAGAAATATATGCAAATGGCATATAAATTTCACCACAAGGAAATGATGGACCCGATGATCGAACAAAGAGATATCCTGTCGGGCTATCACGCCAATACCCAGATACCCAAGTTCATCGCAATGGCAAGAATATATGAGCTGACCGGCGATGAAAAGTATAAAACCGGTGCCGAGTTTGCCTGGGACAGAGTGGCCCATCATCATTCCTATGTTACCGGTGGTCACGGCCTGGATGAATATTTCGGCGACCCGGACAAGCTTAACAACCGGCTCGGCACGAACACGAGCGAGACCTGCAACGTCTATAATATGCTCAAGCTCTCAAGCCATTTGTTCTGCTTCGAGCCCAGAGCAAGCGTTGCTGATTTTTACGAAAGAGGACTTTATAACCACATCCTTTCGTCTCAGCATCCCGGTGACGGCAGAGTGATATACAACCTCACGCTGGAGATGGGTGGATTCAAGCACTATCAGGACCCGGGCTGGTTTACCTGCTGTATAGGTACGGGAATGGAGAACCATTCAAAGTACGGCGAATGTATTTATTATCACAATGACAAAGAATTATACGTTAATTTGTTCATTGCCTCGGAGCTTAACTGGAAAGAAAAAGGTCTTAAGATTACACAAAACACCAAATTCCCCGATGAAGACAGCACAAAGTTAACACTCAACTGCGAAAATCCTGTGGAGCTGACTGTCTATATCCGCTATCCACATTGGGCAAAGAAAGGCCTTGAGATAAAGGTCAACGGCAAAGAAGAGCAAGTGACATCAAAGCCGTCGAGCTATGTTAAACTGTCTCGGACGTGGAAAGACGGCGATGTAATTGATGTTAGCATACCGATGTCACTTCGCCTGGAGTCAATGCCGGACAATCCCAAACGTGTTGCAATAATGTACGGACCTTTGGTTCTAGCTGGCGAGTTAGGGCCGGAAAGCGACCCCAAAGCTGGCGAGCTGATGTACGTGCCGGTGCTGCTAACTGGTAATAAGCCGGTCGAAGAGTGGGTTAAACCCGTTGAGGACAAGCCGAATACCTTCAAACTCGACAACGTGGGCAAACCTCGCGACGTGGAATTGTATCCGTTCCATAATATGCACGAGAAGCGATACACAATCTACTGGGACATCTTCACCGATGAAGAATGGGCTGAAAAGCAAAAAGAATATGAAAGGATTCAGCAGGAAAAACTTGAGCTGCAGGCGCGGACGGTCGATTTTGTACAGCCCGGCGAACAGCAACCGGAAATAAACCACAACCTGCAGTATGAAAATTCGAACGGCGGCAGAAGAGGTGAGGGGCCTGCAAGCCGGCGTGCGTTCAACGGCGGCTGGTTCTCGTATGACCTCAAGGTGATAGATGAGCCCCTGATTTTACGCGTTACCTACCTGCCCGCTGGACGAAGAGAGGTCGAATTTGATATCCTTATCGACGGTAAAAAGTTCAAGACACAGGCACTTCAAAGGTCAGAGCGAGGCCAGCGTGAGCCCATCGTAGTGGACTATGAGCTGCCGGAAGGGATTATCAAGGGCAAGGAAAAGATTACAGTAAAGTTCGCCGCTCAAGACGAAGACAATAGAACAGGCAGTGTCGCCGGCGTTCGAATAATGAAGAAATGAATAAGTTCTAAAACGAAACATTAAATAAAATAAAAGGGCTCTCCAAATATCAAAGGAGAGTCCTTTTTCGCAATACTTATTTTTTTATTCTGTCAAAAAAACTCAAATCCCATTCGTCGTGCCATTTAATAACGGGTTTTCCGTCTTCCCACTCTACAGGCAGCCAGATGTATCTTCCATCAATCGAATTATTCGGCCGCCAGCGGTCAGCCATAAATATAAAAGTACCCTGCTTTACCTGTACGGGCAAAACGAAAGTACTTTGTGATTCAAATGTTATCTTATTCTGCTCGACCGTGCCCCTGCAGGGATTACCGAGCTCTTCCCACGAGCCCAACATCGAATCAGCGACTGCGGAACGTGCGGCATTCGGTCTCCAGCCGGTACAGTCTGATGCAAAAAGAAAATACCTTCCCTTATGTTTGAAAACGGCAGGAGCTTCCATAAACCTTCCTTCAAGAACGCGTACATATTTTCCAGCGTGACTTAAATAGTCGTCGGTAAGCTGCGAGATATGAAGTGTATTGTTATCTTCCGAGGCGTAGATATGATAAGCCGTCCCGTCATCATCAACAAAGATTGTCATATCACGAGATTCCTGGCCTCTTTGGTAATCCTTTACAAACTGCAGGTCTTTATTCTCCTTTTGCTTTTCTATAGTATTTATCGGCCAGGTATTTGCGTCCGGTCTAAACGATTTAATAAACGTATAGGGGCCGGTAACTTTATCACTTACGGCAACGCCGCAGCGTGCAGAACGATAGCCTTTGCCTCTTAGCTCGTGATGGAACCACATCACAAACTTTTTTTTCTTTTCATTGTAAACTACCTTCGGTCTTTCGATAATGCAGCCTTCAATAATTGGGCTGTTCGGGTCCTTTGATACCTGCAGTGCGATTGACTCGTCTTTCCAGTTGTACAGGTCTTTTGACGAGTAACAGTGCACACCAACCTGTGCCCTGTTACCCCTTCTGCCCTGCACTTTGTGCTCGCCGAACCAGTAATAAGTACCCCTATGATACAGAATCCCCCCGCCATGAGCGTTGATATGGACGCCGTTATTATCAAGCCATATCTGTCCCGGGCGAAAATTGTTATACCTTTTTTGTTCCGAAGAGGCAAAAGACGAAAAAAACAACGCCAAAATAATCAACCAACCTCCGGTTTTATAGACTAATTTTTTCACAATATTCTTGCCTAAAGCCGAATATTAAAGAAAACCGAACCGACGTTCAAGAACGTATAGTAAGCACTGCATATTCAAATGGATACTGGCTTGACGTCAAGTGGAAAAAACGATAGTATTTCAGTTATATTATAAAAGAGCTTTGTGAACGGGGCATAAACTTATGGAAACAAAGCATATAAAGGCTTTAGTTATATGTTTATTAACGGCCTGTCTCTTAGGTGGCTGCCAGGAGCAGGCAAAGACTAATGCGCCGCCTTCGCAAACCGATATGGGCCTGACCATAGGCGAGTTGACGGAAATAGTATCATCTGAGCCGATCGCCGTTGAAGGCTACGGGCTGGTTGGTGGCCTGAGGCAAACAGGCTCATCTCAATGCCCGATGCAAATCCGAAGCTATTTACAGCAGTATATACTCAAACAGCTACCTGGAGAAAAAAACGCAGATAAGTATATAAACAGTCCGGATACTGCAGTCGTTTATATAAGCGGAATGATACCGGCAATGGCCTCAGAAGGCGACCGCTTCGATGTGAAAGTAGCCTCGCTTGCCGGCACTCAGACCACATCTCTTGAAGGCGGTACACTGTTGGCAGCAGAGCTTAAAGCAAAGGGACGTTTTGGAATTTCATCAAAAACACTGGCCGTTGCAGAAGGGCCTATATACGTAGATAAAATAGACGTTACCGGAGTTAATAAGAAAGAAGGCTTCGTGCTTGGCGGCGGAAAGGTCAACGACGATTATCTAATAATTATGGTTATGCGTCAGCCCGGTTACCGGAATTCGGCGCAGATTCGCAACCGGATAAACGAGCGTTTTGTGTTGGGAACGGCAAATGCGATAATGCCCGGCCAGATTGATTTGACGGTTCCGGCACGATATAAGGGGCAAAAACAAAAATTCATTTCGCTTCTCAAAGCCACTTTTCTAAATGAAAATCAAGCTATTATTCAAGAGCGAACTGACAGACTGGTTTATGAGCTTGCAGAAACAGCAGACAAAGACGCAAGCGAGATAGCGCTTGAAGCAATAGGGACACCGGCGGCAGAAAAGATTGCTACGCTGCTGAATTCGCCGCGACAGGAAATACGCCTAAGAGCGGCGAGGTGTCTATTAAATATGGGCGACGACCGCGGCCTGCAGACACTTCGAGAGATAGCCTTGGATATAAACAGCCCCTACAGGATAAAGGCTCTCGAAGCGATAGGCTATGGTGCAAGACGCAATGATGCATCAGCAATATCCCAAAGGCTTCTGCGAGATGATGACTTTGATATAAGCCTCGCGGCGTATGAACAGCTCCTCAAATTAGACGATATAGCTGTGATCCGAGATATAATTGCCAGGAGTATTTATCTTGACAAGGTTCCATCGGCAAGTCGTCAAGGCATATTCGTTAGCCGCAGCGGGCTGCCGCGAATAGCTATTTTCGGCGCGCCGATATATTGCCGGCCTGACACATTTATCCGTTACGAGGACGGCAGTATTACAATAAATGCACCGCTTGATTCCGGAGGGGTACGACTAATACGAAAGATACCCAACGTGCCGCCGATAACAGTAGAATGCTCATACAAGCTTAGTGACATAATTAAAACTCTTTGTGAGGAGGCGACCGTCGAAGATTCTTCCGGTCGAAAACCCGGCCTTAATGTCCCTTACTGCGATATGACGGCGATAATCAAACAGATGTGCGAAAAGGGAGCTCTACTGGCAGAATTTAAGGCAGGTCCACTTCCAAAAATCGACTGAATAATCAAGAAAAAGCTGCTTATTGACCGATAATAATATGGCAAAAGTCATAAAATATGACGGATTTTGTGTGTACAGGCAATCTAAACAGTATAGATAAAAAGGCATAAAATGAGACTTGAAAAGATTGTTTTAGACGGATTTAAAAGCTTCGCAGACAAGACTGATCTGTTGTTCGATTCTCCTATAACAGCAATTGTCGGGCCTAACGGCTGCGGCAAAAGCAATATTGTTGATGCAGTCAAATGGGTGCTTGGTGAACAAAGCGTCAAGAGTCTGCGCAGCGACCATATGTCTGACGTGATATTCTCCGGCAGCAGCAGCAGGAAAGGCCTGGGAACGGCGGAGGTGAGTCTTCTTATATCCAATACGGCGGGTCAGCTCCCAATCGAAGCAGGCGAGGTGCAAATCAGCAGGCGAATATATAAAAGCGGAGAAAGCGAGTACCGAATAAACAACAAGATCTGCCGGCTTAAAGATATACGCGAACTTTTTATGGATACCGGCATCGGTGTCAAGGCATACTCGATTATAGAGCAGGGACAGGTCGAGCAGCTTGTCACGGCATCGAAAACAGACAGACGAAACATATTCGAAGAGGCGGCTGGCATCAGCAAATACAAGGCTCATAAAAAAGAGGCACTTCGAAAGCTGGAAAGGTGCGAGCAGAATCTTTTACGGCTGGCGGATATTCTTAATGAGGTCGGAAAACAACTTAGAAGCATCAAGCACCAGGCGGGCAAGGCAAGAAACTATCTGAAATACACGGAAAGGCTCAAAGAGCTTCAGCTAAATTATTCCCTCGTCGAATATCACAGGATACATACGGAAAGTATTGAAAAGCACAAGCAGGCAGGAGTCATCGAAGAGCGATTTGCATCAGTTTCGGCACAAACAAGCAAAAAAGATGCGGAGCTCAGCGAACTGGGACATAAAATAATAGAAACAGAAAACGAGGTGAACCGCGCGGACAATACCCTCGTCACGGTCGAAAGTAAGATTGAACAGCATCTTCAAAAAATCGATTTTTTAAGGACGAGGGTAACAGAACTGCAAGAGCGAGAACGGTCGTCACAGGAAAAAACTAAAAAGCTGCAGGAGCAAAGAGAGGCCCTTGAGTCAGATTTATCGCGGTATAGAAAAGAACAAACAGAATGTGAAGAAAATCTGCAGCAGAAAAGTGTAAAAACCGAGAAGCTGCAAAAAACGATAGAAAAATTCAATACGGAATGTGCGGAACTTGAGGCGGAGCTTGAAGACGAAAAGTCTGGTATTATCGATATAGTACGCCTGACAGCGCAACTGCATAACGAACTGCAAAGCATATCTCTATACAGAGATAACTTATCACATCAGAAAAGCAAGCTTACCGACCGCGCGGAAAGCAGCGAAGCCGAGTTAGAGAGACTTTTAACCGAAAAGGCACAATACAAAAGCCGGCTCGCAGATATCGAAAAAGTGCTCGCCGAGCTTGAGAAAAATCTAGACTCCAAGCGTAAAGAGGCAGAAAAAAACGAGGCCCAGAAGGCAACAGAGCAGAAACGGCTGGCCAATAATAAAGAAAGCCGCAGCGCCCTAAGCAGTGAGCTTGCGGTTCTCAACGATATGGAGCAGCGTCTCGAGGGACTGAAGGCAGGTGTTAAAAATATCCTCGAAAAATCAAAAGAGCAAGGCGGTGACAGATACAATTACGTAGAGGGGATACTCGCGGACATTATTTCCGCAGATATAGAATACGCAGGCGCAGTTGAAGCGGCACTGGAAGGCAAAACCGATACCCTGGTAGTCAAAAATATCAAGAGTCTTTTCAGCGATGATGAAACGATAAGAAAACTCGCCAGCAGAGCGAATTTTGTGAGCGCAGAGAGTGCCGAGCCGTTCGTCGACAAGACAGATTTTTCAAAATACGATTGTGTAAAGGGAAGGCTCGTCGAATTTGTAAACTACGAGAGTAAATATGCGCCGCTGGTGTGGAAACTGCTGGGCAAAACAGTAGTAGTTGACACGATTGAATCGGCTGTAGAATTGTCGGCAAAGACTTCCGGCAGCTACAGCTTTGTCACGCTTGCAGGCGAATTCCTTGGCCCGGATGGTACGCTAAAACTTGGACCTTTAGGTAAAAGTGGCGGGCTGATATCCCGCAGGAGCCGGCTGCGACAACTACAGGAGGCTATAAGCAATATCGACGACGAGATAGGCTCGCTTGAAAAACAGCTAGCTGCATATAATCAAACAAGCGAACACCTTGCCAAAGTTCGCAAAGAGCTCAGAACAGCCATCTATGAAGCGAATACCGAGAAGATGCAGTTTGCCTCGAAGCTGAGCGTCACAGAGCAGAACACTGAAAGGCTGCGAAAAGAAAAACCTTTGATAACAAGCGAAATTGACCAGCTTGAAGAACAGATAAACCGAACGGTACAGAAAGAGTATGATTCCAAACAAAAACTCGAGGAGCTCGAAGCAGTAAACAACGAACGCTCTGCGCACATAAAAGAGCTGGAGACTGCATACACAGAACAAAAATCACAGCTAAAGGCGGTAACCGAAGAGCTGACGAATTTGCGCATTGAGCTTGGGCAAACGGCGGAGCAAAACAAGGCATTAAAACAGACGATTTCAAACATTCAAAATCAGCTCGAAGAAAATATATCAGCGGCCCGGACGGCACAGCAGGAGAAACAAAGCTGCGCGGAGGATTGCAAGAAGGCAGCAGCCGAGATTCTAAATTACGAAAGCAAACTGACGGAGCTGTACGTTGACAAAGAGGCCGGTCAGCAAAACAGCCGAGAGCTGCACGAGCAGGTACAGAGACTTCTTGACGAACAAAAACAAACCGAGCATCTAATTCGCCAGCTTAGGGCAGAACAGGACCAGATCGAGCAAAAGATAAATGAGCTGAAAGTAGAGCTGGGTCAGCTTGAGGTAAAAGAGCAGAATCTGATTGAAAGGGTTCAGGACGAACTTCAGATTGACCTGGTCGGCTCTTACGAAAACTACGAGGACAGCGAGATTGACTGGGATGCGGTGCGGCAGGAAATAGCAGATTTGCGGAGCAGGATTGAACGGCTCGGCAACGTCAATCTTGACGCAATCGAGCAGCAGGACTCGCTGGAAAAGAGATACGATTTTCTCAGCAGCCAAGTCGAAGACTTAAACAAGAGCAAGGCTCATCTGCAGCAATTGATAAACAGGCTTAACAGACAGAGCAGAGAGAGGTTCCAGGATACATTCGAAAAGATACGAGAGAATTTTCAGCAGATTTTCCGCAAGCTTTTCGGCGGCGGAAAGGCAGATATAATTTTAGAAGATTCGGAGGATATTCTTGAGGCGGGCATAGAGATAATAGCCCAGCCGCCGGGCAAAGAGGCAATGAGCATATCGCTATTGAGCGGCGGTGAAAAATCACTGGCGGCGATAGCACTTCTGTTTGCGGTCTTCGAGACCAAGCCGTCACCGTTCTGTTTTCTGGATGAGGTTGACGCCGCACTCGACGAAGCCAACAACGAAAGATTCAATCTTATAATCAAGGAATTTCAGAAGAACTCACAGTTCATTATAATTACGCACGCCAAGCGTACGATGAGCATAGCAGATGTGCTTTATGGAATAACGATGCAGAAGCGCGGAGTGAGCGAGAAGATAAGCGTCAGGTTCGACGAATACGAGCCGCAAGAGCAGCCTGCAGCAGTGGCTTAAAAGTATTTAGTATCTCTTATGTGTATAGCATTGCTATGAAGAAGTGCCCTTTTTGTGCAGAAGAAATTCAAGAGGAGGCTGTGAAGTGTCGGTTCTGCGGCGAATTTCTCGAAAAGCCCGGCAGGTCTGAAACGAAGTGGTATTTTTCCACGTCTGCTGTCATAATTGCAATACTCGTCTTAGGCCCGCTTGCACTGCCTTTGATTTGGCTAAACCCGCGTTATAAAATCACCACCAAGCTCATAGCTACAGGTTTAGTTATCGCAGTTACAATTGTGCTTTGTTATCTTGTTGCTCACATCTACAATAATTTAATGGGACAAATAGAGTCACTGGGAATCTATTAACAAATAAACTTTCTAAGCACCACCATCAGCTTGTTCCTCTTGTAGAATCTGCTAAAGTATCTGGAGCTTTCGGTCAATAAGTCCTGAATTTCACTGTTGAAAATGCCACCTTTTTTTGGTAAAGTTATTACCTCTTTTTTGTAATTTGCGAGAGCTAACGATGGCAGAGAAACTCGATAAACACATCTTAAAGAACGGGATGGTGCTCTTGGGCGAGCATATGGAGGCAGTGGAGTCTGTGTCATTCGACTTTATGCTGCCTGCAGGTACTGCACGGCTGCCGGAAGGTGTATGCGGTGCAGCTAACGTTATAGCAGACTGGATTTTCAGAGGCGCCGGCGACAAAGACAACAGGCAGTTAGGCGATGCTCTCGACGGGCTGGGCCTTCATCGAAGCATTTCTGTTGGCAGCTCACATCTTGTGATTGGCTCCTCTCTCGGGGCGGGAAATCTGTCAAAAGCACTTAACTTATATGCGGATATTATACTGCGGCCTGGACTTGAAGATGGGCAATTCGAGCCTGCAAGACAGCTTGCAATAGACGGTGTGCTTTCCCTCGATGACAATCCGAGACAAAAAGTTATGCTAAAACTCAAGGAGCAGTTTTACCCGAAACCACTGGGGCGAAGCACCGCTGGTAATATTGAGGAACTTAAAAATCTAACAGCGGAAAAAACAAGGCAGATAACAAAAGATAATTTTAATCTTTCGCAGACTGTATTCTCAGTAGCGGGCAAATACGACTTCGAGACGGTAGTAAAACAGATGGAAAAGCTGTTTGAGACCGATTCAAAACGAGCTGCCGGCGCTATTCAGATAAAACCAAAGGCGGCTAAATATACGCACATACCTCACGATGGAGCTCAGGTACATATAGGACTGATGACAGGTACCGTCAAAATCAATGATGAGAACTACTATAATGCGAGAATTGCAATCTCAGTACTTTCCGGCGGAATGAGCGCAAGACTTTTTACCGAGGTAAGGGAAAAAAGAGGCCTGTGCTATGCGGTTGGAGCAAGGCATCACAGCCTGAAGGAAGCGGCAGGCGTAATGTGTTACGCTGGCACAACCGCCCAAAAGGCGCAGCAGACGCTGGAGGTGATAATAACGGAATTTAACCGTCTCAAAGATGGGATAAGCGAAGAAGAAATCAAGCAGGCAAAGGCAGGTTTGAAAAGCGCGCTTATCCTGCAAAGCGAGTCATCGAGCAGCCGGGCAGGCAGCATCAGCGGTGATTATTATATGCTCGGCAGGGTCAGAAGCCTGGATGAAATAAAGTTAAAAATCGAACAGACAACAGTTAATTCGGTTCTGGAATTTTTAAGAAGTAATCCGTTTGAAGATTTTACGGTGGTAACAATCGGCCCGCAGCAAGTAAAGGTAAAATAACAAATATGGAGTTCAGGAAGAAGATATTAGAGAACAACTTGAGTATCATCGGCGAGCTGAATAATAGTGCCAAATCGGCGGCTATCGGTTTTTTCGTAAAGACCGGTTCTCGCGATGAAACAAAACAGATAAACGGAGTCTCGCACTTTCTCGAACATATGCTCTTTAAGGGAACAGAAAAGCTCAGCGCAATCGAGGTCAGCAAGGCTTTCGACAGGACGGGAGCACAGTATAATGCATTCACAAGCGAAGAATTGACGGTTTTCTACGCTGCAGTTCTGCCCGAATACCTTGAAGAGATTACGAATTTATTAATCGAACTGATGAGGCCTGCACTTCGAGACGAAGACTTCAATATTGAAAAAAATGTTATCAAAGAAGAGATAGCAATGTACAAAGACCAGCCGGAATTCGATGCCGCTGACAAGTGCAGAGCGCTTCATTTCGACAGCCATCCCTGCGGCAATAGTGTTCTCGGCAGTGTGGAAAGTATAGACAATTTGACCGCTGAGCAAATGCGAGAATACTTTAACAGGAGATACGCACCTGATAATATGGCAGCAGTTTGCGTGGGCAATTTCGGCTGGGAAAAGATTTGCAGTCTTATACAAAACGGCTGCGGTAGCTGGCAAAGTAAAGGTGCTGCCAGGATTACGGAAGATTTCGAAGGCAGCAAAAAGAAAGAACATAGCGAAAAAGCAAATATAAACCGCGAGCATATATGTCTAATGAGCCGAGCAGTCTCTGCGCAGGACGAAAGACGATTTGCAGCCCATCTTCTGGCTGCGATAATCGGTGACAGTGTAGGGTCGAGACTTTTCTGGGAGCTGGTTGACAAAGCACTGGCAGAGTCAGCGACTATGCAGCTCGGCGCTATGGATGGCACGGGAGTACTTTTCACCCAGATACAATGCAGCAGTGACAACAAAGAAAAAGTGATGGATGTAATTAACAGGATATTTCTGGACGTTGGCGAAAAAGGTGTCAGTGAAGATGAACTGCAAAAGGCAAAGAACAAAATTTTAAGCGCTCTTGTTATCAAAAACGAAATACCAATGGGCCGGCTGGCCGATTTAGGTTTTAACTGGACGTATCTGAGCAAATACCGTTCAACAGCAGAAGATGTCGAAGCAATAAAATCTGTTACCGTTCAGCAGGTCTGCTCACTGGTAAAACAGCTCAATCCCGGCGAATACACGCAGTTTTCGATTGGGCCGGCAAAATAAAAATCAACCAAAAATATTTAAGAGGAGACTATCATGAAAGACAATCAGAAAACCATAACTATGTCAGTCGTTTTGAGCCTCTTTTTTTCTACAATATCACCGGCTGAGCCGCCAAAAATTACAAGAATGACGCCTCCCAATGGCGCTGCAAATGTAAACCCCCGTCTAAAACAGATTGGATTCGTCTTCGATCAGAAAATGACGACAGGAAAAAATTACTCGGTATGTGGAGGTGGTGCGAATTATCCCGAGTCAACAGGCCAACCACGATGGGTAAACGACCGAACCTTTGTAATGAATGTTAAGCTCAAAGGTAACCATAATTACGAGTTCAGTTTGAATTGTCCGAGCAGCTATCAAGGTTTTAGAAATATTAATGGTGAACCTTTAGAATTTACTGTTGTTAAATTCAGTACAGCCGGAGGCAGGGGAACTTCAGAGACACAAAGAGTTTCACCCACCCAAAATGTCGAAGCCATAAAAAGATTACGAAAAGCCATCGAGGATAATTATTCATATCGTGACATACGAAAAGTCGACTGGGATAAGCTCTTCGCCGAAAAACAAAATCAGTTAAGAAATGCTCCTTCCGCTGAAAGATTTGCAACCGTTGCGGGAGAGCTTCTGGCAGCGGCAGAAGATAAACATATCTGGTTAACAGTCGGTGACCAACATTTTAACTCCTATGTAAAACCTGTTACCGCCAATATGAATTTCTTACTGCTTGAAAAAATCGTTCCCAACTGGCAACAACTCAGCAGGTCTGTTTATATGGGCAGATTCGAAGATGGGATTGGTTATATACTAATCAATAGCTGGAACAGGCAAGACACTGAGCCTCTTATGCAGGTATATGCAGCTTTATGGGAATTTTCCGAAGCACCCGGTCTAATCATCGATGTCAGAAACAACGGCGGAGGCGCTGAACCCCTGGCACAGGAATTCGCCGGCTGCTTTATCGATAAACCTGTTATTTACGCCAAACACGTTTATCGAGATGTCGGCGCACCCGGCGGTTTTACAAGTCCACACGAAAGAAAAATAGAGCCGAATAAGCTCAGGCCGAAATATCGCGGTAAAGTTGCAGTATTGACCGGCCCGGTTGTTATGAGCAGCTGTGAGGCATTTTTACTGATGATGAAACAGGTACCGGGCTGCAAGCTGGTTGGTGAAAAATCACAGGGCAGCAGCGGCAATCCGAAACCAATTGAGCTTGGCAATGGAGTTACGGTTTATCTGCCGAGCTGGAAATCTATGAGGCCGGATGGGACCTTTTTCGAAACAGAAGGAATCGCTGCCGACATCGAAGTAAAAACAACACAAGCAGAACTTCAAAGAAAAGATGCTGTTATCGAAGCAGCATTGAAATTCCTCCGTGAAGATTAGAATTCCACTGAACGGGCCCAATACAAATCCCTTGATTTATTATCATCATTGTGGTATACTATTAAAAAGCACGAAAGGAACCCAATCAGTGGCTGAGCGTGAAAGTAACAAAAAAAATAATATAAAAAAAGACAGCAAAAAAAACGACATCCTGCGTTCAGAAGACATCATACCGCCGTTTGATAAAGATACTGAAGGCCAACAGTCCAAACGAACAGAAGGCAGGACGGACGTACCGAAATTCGACCTTGCTGAGGAGATAATGGCTGAGCATCGAAAAATCTCATCGATAAAAAGAAAGTCACCAGACCAAAAAGTCGAGCCTTTAAGACCTATCGACAAATCGAAGGGACAAACAGATATTACGAGCAGCACCATTCCAGAGACAATCGAAGAAAAACAGGCAATCAGAGATATAGTAGCAAGAGACATCGAAAGATTCTGTCGAGGCGAAAGTCTCGATAGCTCAGATGATTACTAACAACAATCAACACGAGAAGAGATTCAACAGATAATAAATCAAAAGATTTGATTTACGGCTTTTTAAGAAAGCCGACGGTCGATTCCATAATCCTGTCATAGAGAGCATCAGGCCTGGATTCTGCAGTCTGACGCTTGAGGTCTTCAAGATTGGCCCGGCAAAAATGACAGCCGACAATATTGAGATGAAAGTCAACGTAATTGTGCCAGTCCTTCTCCAGTGTCCCCAAAATATAAGCACCGATTGTGCTGCGCTTCGGGCAGCTGAGGCGCTTGAGGCGCCACAGCTCGGTAAGCAGGTTCTCAAAATCAGCAGAGTCAGGGTCAAAAGAGAAATTTGTACCTTCTATAAACTTGTGAATCTGCTTAATCGAGCGGTGCTTGGTAACAGCTATATGATTTTGATTCAGGTTAAGAATTTTAGCAATATTTTTGTTCGGCAGCTGACAATAAAAAACCAGCTCTATAATTTTCAACTCCTGAAAGCCGAGAGACTTTTTATAGCCTCTGAGCAGCTCTATCAGGGCATCGGCAAGTATCTGACGCTGTATAACAAGCTGCTCATCTCTTCTGGCATACCAGCTCACAGTCGGCTCTGCTGCAGCAACAGTATCAAAAGCATCTATGTTTTTTTCACTATCGGAAGTATGATATACATCCTGAATGAGGCAAATGTTAGAAGAATTTTTTTTGCGGTAAGAATCAACGATTTTTCTTCGAAGAAGAGCAAACAGGTAAGTTTCAAGGCTGCAATCCTGACGAAAAGTGTTCATAGTCTTAAGAAAGGCGACGAAGGTTTCCTGAATAATATCCTCACAGTCGGCGCGCTGAGGCAGCTTTGCCCGCGCAAATGAGAGCAGCCGGCCCTGGTACCTGTCAACCAGCTGTGCCCAGGCGCTTTGGCTTCCCCTGCGAATCTGCTCAAGCAGATAGGATTCGGCCTTCGCGATACGGCTCATAACATTTCAAGCCTGTAACAAATTTTTCAGGTCATAAAGATATATATCAAAAAAGCTCCAGCAATTATGAAAACCGCTGCAGCAACCTTTAAGGCGAGAGAATAATAACCTCTGGTGGCGGCATTCAGGAAAAAATAAAGAACGGATATTAATATTGCTAAACAGCCAATCGAAAAAACCTGACGAAACAACCAGGCTCTCATAGAACCAAGCTGTACTTTTTTATGCAGCTTCAACTGGTTTATTTTTTCCGGCGAGATATCGATTAAAAGAGCCTGGCGGTACACGGGGCCTGCAGATGTTTGCAGAGATTGTGCAAATTTATCTATAATCAAGGAATTATCAAGGATATCAGAGGCAGTTATTTTGAAATCGTCAAGTAAAGACAAGGAACGTTTTGGAAGCTGCTTAAATATAGAAGTAATTTTTTGACCGGCATCATCAACCGCCTGCTGATACGCCTGAGCCTGACTTGTACAGGATTCCTGAGAGCGGGCTATAATCAGATTTACATTCTGATTTTTATTAAGCAAATCCGATAAATTTCCAAGCCAGGATTTTTCTACGAAATTAACGATTTTGGTCAATCGGCCGGCAGAGCCTGAAACCTTCGCAACGAGTGTACCGTTGCGACTATTTATGTGAACATTGTTGGAAACATTCAGGCTGGAATTTTCTATTCGAGCCTGTTCAAGTTTCACTATTACGGTATCGCTGTCGGCTTTTTCCAAAGGCTCCTGCATAATATTACTGTGTACAAAGACCTCCATTCTTTCATCTTCTCTTCGCAACTGCTCTGCCAAGGCATTCGAGGCAAATATACTTACCTCATCTTCTCGACTATCAGTATATATATGTATCACAGGAGGTGTTTTTTGGGCGCTAATAATTTCGGGCAAACCTGCTGATATTTGCACTGCGAGGGCACTGGCTGCCGTTGAAACTGAGGAATACACATCAGCACCGAATTGCTCCTCAACGCCGGCTATCCATACCGGCGGCAAGTCATCAGCATTGCTTCGAAAAATATTGTTGGTAGTAATCCTATAAGACGGATAAGAAACAACTAATATTACAAACACTAATAATACTATTACAATCAGATACTTAAGCATCTTAGTTTGTCCCCTGCTTATAGTAAGTGGTTTTGAACCGGTTCTGTGTTTTTGGCGGCCAGGCAAGGATGATTACTGAGATAATAAATATTATAGCCACACCAATAGCAAATTCAGACTGCATATAACTAAAGAACTTTTCAAGTGCCAAACCTGTTTTGCCTTCATTAAGCAGCTCCACCACATCCGAACGCGAATACGCATATTGAGGTATGACTTCAGCAAAAGCTCTCAGTGCCAAAAGCAAACCGAGCAAGCCGGCAGAGCCACGAATGATATGAGCTGCGCCGCTCTTGCGTCGGCTGATAATTATAAAAGTAGCAGCAAGCAATAGTACTACAGATGTCACGATAAAACCAATTCTCTCAACAAGCAACGGCCAGCCGGTATAGCCGAATACCTCATCGAGATGCTGTGACAGAGACGGATCGGGCAGTCCAGCGGCAATAAGCATAGGTAAATGAAGTGCCATTGATGTACCTACAACAAGGGCCAGAAGCAAAAATATATACCCGACACAGGCCGACAGAAAGGCGAACGGATTTGCCGGCTCATACATCGTAGTTTGCACAACAGGCGCAGACGCAGCCGGTGTATATTGTTCAGCAGGCTGTTTCTCACCATTATCGGCTGCAGGCTCACCCGTTTTCTCAGGCTGTTGATACTGCAAATTCAGGCCCTGCTGCTCGGCAATTCGTACAGAAGCAATTCGGCCTTCATCAGCCCAGATAAGCAGTCGTCGGCCTGAACTGTCTTTGAAATGACCGAACAAAATCATAATCATATCTATGAACTGACCTATACCAAACAATCCGAACGTCAAAAGCCATATAATTCCCGTACCAATTTTGCCAACATAAAAACGATGCAGCCCCCCTACTCCAAAGAAGAAACAGCCGCTCAGACCAAGTGCCCAGCTCCGTTTATACGGCGATACGTGACCTTTTTTTCCAGCCGCTGTTTTATTTCTTTTAACAGGAGCTTTTGACATTGATTTAACCGCAAAAGGCGAGGCTATTTGCACAGCAAGCAAAGCGGCGGCAGTGACACCTGCAGCGAGAAGAGGCTGGCCGTCAAATATCGCAGCGGCTATATAAGCAAAAAATCCTGCTCCTATAACAAGGTCCAGAGAAATGCGTTTCTTCCTCTCGGGTGAGGTGATTTTCCAGAAATCAACAAATCCTAAAACACCAAGAGATAAAAAAGTCCTGGCATATTGACCTGCAAACCGGGATGGTTCGTTAATCCATATTAAAAACGAAAAAACAGCGGATAACAAAATACCTGCTGCTGCGGTAAACCAGTTACGTAATTTCCCCGCTTCCATACCAGCAAGCATATATTTATGTGCCAAAAGAATACCGGTTAATAATCCACAAATCATAAAAAAGCCTAAGAGCCCCGGCACTGCTTCGCCATAAATCAGGCCGACTCCCAAAGACATCACACAGATTATCAGCAAAGCAAGAAGTCCACGCTGACCTCCTGTCACCGTATCGACAACAGCAACATCTCGGGCAGCTTTATCACCAATCGCACCAATCTTTTTGCCGACCTGCTCACCGAGTTCTGCTATACCAGATGTTTCCGCCTTTTTCGAAGTCTTTGTGTGTCTTATTTTTTTTGCAACACGCTTAGCCACAATTGAAAGCTCTTCTGCAGAGAACTGTGAGACACTATTTCTGATGTGCTCCGAGCCGAAGACATCCTCTACCATTTGCTTTACTGTCTGATAGCGCTCGTCCGGGTCTTTTTCGAGGGCTTTTTTAATCACACGTGCAAAAGGTTCTTCTATCCGGCTGACATCAGGTTCAGCGGTCATATGTTTCATCAGGACCTCGGCAGGGCTTGCTCCGAAATACGGAACCTGGCCTGTGAGCATTTCATAGAGCAGCACGCCAAGAGCATAAATGTCGATACTCTTATCATAGCAGCCGGCACCGATTTCAGGGGCCATATAATGAACTGTCCCTACGGTTATTGTCTGACCGCTGTGCTGGCTTGCGCTTATCGCTTTTGTCAGACCATAATCACCGATTTTGACATAACCGTTCTCATAGAAAATATTGCTCGGCTTAAGGTCCCTATGGACGATGCCGCATTCATGTAAAAACGACAAGCCCTTGGCGATTTCGCGCAGAAAGAACGCCGTCTTTTGAGCCCCAATGCCGTTCGGCGATTCTTTCAATAGCTCTCTAAGTGACATTCCAGAAACATATTCCATTATGACAAAAGGTTTGCCCTTGTCATTGTATTTAACATCGAATATGGTAACAAGGTGCGGGTTTTTAAGGTTCATACACTGTTTGATTCCGCGCAGCTCGATTTGCTCATAATTCTGAACTTCCTTGAGTGCTACCTGTCTGCCGCTGTCACTTACAGCGTAATAGACCTCGCCGAAACCGCCCCGGCCGGCGGCTCTTTGAACAGTATAGCCCTCAAGGGGCTTGTCACCATATTTGTATTTGAATTCCTGCATCGTTACTTTTCATCATATTCTGCTCAGGTTATCAATAATCTTATCCTTTTAGCTGCGTTAGTACCAGTGAAAGGTTTCCGACTTTAACAGGCACATCAAAAGCAAGAGGCTCCTCCGAATCGTGATGCCGGCCGTTAACGTATATTTGCTCATTAGTTCTGCAAAGAAGCCGCCTGTCTTTTGCCAGAAAAGTCATCTTTTCACCTATCTGTTCGGCTCTTATATGGTTATTCAAATCCCGGCCTACAAGAATATCTCGGTCCATCAAAATAATACTTTTTACATCAGGCCGGGCAAGTCTTGCACCGGTTATAATAATAGTAGCTGTAGTGCTGGCGGCATTGGGAAGGTGAAACTTTATACGGCACCTGTTCGATAAGGCAATACTATCACCATCGACAAGCAGCTTTTCATCGGTCTGTTTGTCATTGACAAATACAGCTTTCTGTGCTCGAAGAAAATAATCTTCATCGATTCTTTCGACAGTAACCACGGGCAGAGAGCTATCAGCCATCAATGCCAAATCCGGCCTGACCGGAGAGCTCACCGGGCCGATAGTTACAATCGGTTTTGTAAAAACAAAATACGAACCGACACCGTCCGCCTGCAAAACAAACTCACCGGGCAAGAGCTTGCCGGCGCTCTGAGAAACAAGGTCATCTGACATTTGACTCCGCTCCGTATTATTTTCTTCATACAAAGAACCACCAGAACTCGTTTTAGCCTGTTCAAGCTCAATTAAAGCGAGCGGACCGGTCAAAAGGTAATTTAGAGATTCAGCAGCATTTTGAGCCTTTTCAATCGCGGTATCGAGCCAACGTGCTACAGGTAAAATCAGCTTAACCTTACGAAGAATCTGAGCGGCTGACTGACTCTGCCCTTTCTTCACCAAGAAGGAGGCCTTAGCAAGCTCAGAGATAGCTGTGGACAATTCTTTTACCCTTGCAGAATCCGGTGACAACTTCCTAAGATGCTGCAGGATAGAATAAGCAAGGTCAGTTCTTCCATTATTCAGATAATCGACAACCTTTTGCTCAGCCTGTGACTTTATCTTCGCTATTAAACCATCAATCCGGCTATTCCTGGAATTTGTCAATCGACTTACTTTTATAACATTGATAGCAGCTTCGATGTCCCCTCGATTCAGGGCCTGCTGTGCCGAAGCAACAACAGCATCCATCTGCACACGGATAGCAGCAGCCCTATTCAAAAGCAAATCTGCCCTGTTATCGTCTGCGTCTGTATCATTCAGTATTTTTTCCCCGACGGAAAGCCAGCCAGCTTCGAGACTGTGTCTTGCTGCTTCAAGTTTTTGGTTCTGATTCTGAAGGTCTTTGCGGTTTTGCGTAATAATCTCACAGAGCTTTGCTCTCAGTTGGGCAATATTTGGATTATTTCCGGCGAGCTTTTCGGCCTTGTTGCAATCGTTCAGAGCCTGTGAGATTCTGCCGGCATCGAGGTGCAGCTTTGACCTTTTTGCAAGTGCCTTTGCGAGTTTACCGATTAATATCTGGCCGCGTTTGTGCTGCTGAATGTCTTTGGGCTGGACGAGCCTGTAGGCCTCGTCGAGTCGGCCGTCAGCTAACGCTGTCTGAGCCTGTTTTATTCGAAGAATCAGCATCATTAATACCACCCTGAAAGTGTAATTGGCGTTGTCGGTAGTTTCAGCTTATTCTACCAAAAGGTTAATATATTCTCAATAAGCCGTTAAAAAACAAACGCTTACATTCAATAATCAAAAAGAAAGTTATTCAGGATTATCTTTCTGATTTCACTATAGCAGCAGCAATTTGTGAATCTATATCCTCATCAGTCTGATTTTTTACAGGTGCAAAATACTCATCAACCTGTGCAATAAGCTCTCTTTCGGTAACAGTCTCAACCGGTACAGACTGGACAAACAGACTTTCGTGTGCGAGGACACGCTCAGCAATATCAAGACGCTTTTTAATCTGGGCTATGAGTTTTTCGGTCTGTGCGAGCTTGCTATTGTCAATATTGATTTTCGAGCCGACGGAAGCGGCCTTTATCAGCCGATGTTGACTTTCAAGCGCGCAGATTTTGTCTGCAAGCAGAGCTTTTTGTGAGCGTGTTTGTTCGAGGACCTGCATAGCTGCCTGCAGTGACTTTTCACGGCTTGTCAGAAGTCGCTTTTTACTTTCAAAAACCAGCTCAGCCTCCTTAAACCGCTCAAAACGTGCTGCTAAATCCCGCTTCAAAGCAGCACGTGTATACTTGTAGTCACCAAAGGTGTATGAGGCTCGTTTGACATCAAGAGCATTTCTCAGTTTGGCTATCTTTTGTTTCTCTTGTGCGAGGTTATCGCAGCCTCTTTCAATATCCGCCTTCAGTGCAGCGATTTCGACCTCTTCCTGTGCTATCAGGCGAATGTTCGCATGCATCTCAGGAATGATACGGTCGAGCAGGTCCCGTGCACGCGTCAATTCAAATTCTACAGGGACCGAGTTTTTGACGGCTGTCCGCACCGACTTCGCAGAGCTATAGGCATAACTAATCAGGTCTTTGCCAAAAAACAACGCTCCAGCAAGAACAAAAACCACACCGCCGATTAACAAAATTTTCATCAATTTAGTCAACATAACCTTACTCCTTAAATTAACACAACTTACGTTCGTTATTATTCCGACCTGCAACCGGCCACTACAGTGTTGTCGTAAGCAGACTGGATTTGTTGCAAAAAAAACTTTAATGGATTTTCGCTCAGGTAAAACCGCTGAATTGACTAAACAGAACAAATAGAAATTAAGGTTCTATTTCGAGATGAAAAATCGGCTGGGATTTGAAGCCTACACCCTTATTGGACAGCAACCGCATCCTTTTTTATAGCCAAAGGCTTTTTGATAACCTTTTTAAAGGCTTCAACGACATCCGGGTCAAACTGTGTTCCGGAGCATCTAACAATCTCCTCGATTGCAGCCTCTACAGACTTTGCCTTCCGATGTTCCCGCTCAGATGTAATGGCATCGAAGGCGTCGGCGACGGCGAGTATTCGTGAGCCGATAGGAATTTCTCTTCCCTTCAAGCCGTTCGGATAACCGGCGCCATCAAATCTTTCGTGATGACTTTTTATGATTTGCAGCTCGAGATTAAAGATCCCGACCGGCTCCAAAATTTCTATAGAAGCATTCGGATGCTGTTTGACGATACGTCTCTCCTCTTCTGTTAAAGGGGTGGTTTTTTTAAGGATACTTTCCGGAATGGTTATGCTGCCGAGGTCTTGTAATAAAGCTGCAGTGCCGATTCTTTCAACAAGCTCAGCAGAAAGTCCCATTTCTTCCGCTATAGCAATCGCATAGGTTCGGACATTTTCCCCATGGCGGACTATATACTGGTCTTTAAAAATCATATCTATAGCCCTTGAGAAAGCCGATATCGTACCAACAGCATGCGAGCGTAATTTTCTTGTAAGGGAAGCGACTTTATTCTGAAGCTCATGATAAACCCTGTCATCCGGCTGTTCCGGCCCACGTTCGGAGTTGACATTACCCCAGCATATAACACAATTTCTCCCCCTTCGTTTCGCATTATAAAGAGCAGTATCTGCTTTTTCAATAAGGTCGTAAGAGCTCATAAGGTTATTGGAATCAATGCTGGCAAGCCCTATGCTTGTAGTGACGGATATTTTCTTATTTAAAACTTTCCATTGATGCTGGTCCACGATTTTTCGAAGTCTCTCTGCCGCCTGATAAGCCTTTTCAGATGAGGTGCTGGGCATAAGTATTATGAATTCTTCGCCGCCGTACCTGGCAGCGACGTCGAGAGGATAGATATTTTCCTTCAGAATCTTGCCCATCTGTGTGAGGATTTCGTCACCGCCTCGATGTCCATAGGTATCGTTTGCACTTTTGAAATGGTCAATGTCGAGCATCATAACAGCTAAACTGCTGCCGTCTATTTTCGCTCTCAAAATCTCACGGTCGAGAATGTCAAAGAAATGTCTTCGATTTGCCAGGCCGGTCAACTCATCAGTGTTTGCAAGCAGTAGCAGTCTTTTCTGTAATTCCACAATCTGCAAAGCGATTCCGATGCGTGTTCTAAGGCCGCTTGGCTTAAAAGGCTTGGTGACATAATCGACAGCTCCTCTTCTTATAGCCTCGACACCAATTTCCTCATCAGCAAGTCCCGTCAGAACAATGATAGGTATGTTAGGGTATGCATCTCTAAGCCTGTCAACTGTCTCAATTCCATTGCTGTCCGGAAGCCCTAAATCGAGCAGGACTAAATTAATTCCGTCCCTTTTAAGGTTAAACATTGCCTGTGTAAGCGTCTCTGCAATATCGACAACAAACTCGACGGTTTGAAGACCGCTCTTCAGCGCCAGTTTAGCCAATTTACGGTCGGCAGGGTCGTCATCAACCAACAAAATTTTTACCAGCGTTTTGTTCACGAATATTGCCTTTGCGCAGTATTTTTGCAAACAATAAACCAATACTCTTCCATATCCATCATCACCTGTTGAAAGCCCTTCAAAGTTACGGGTTTTCTAATATAACCAGACGCTTGCAACCTATAGCTTTCAAGAACATCCTGCTCTGAATCGGACGTGGTAAGAACGACGACAGGAATAGCGTTGAGTTCAGGGTTGGCTTTGATACGCCTTAAGAAATCTTTGCCAACCATACCCGGCAAATTCAAATCCAAAAGTATCAGGTCCGGCCTCGGCGATTCTTTGTCGCCGTCTTGACACCTTTGCAGGTATTGCAACGCACTCTCAGCATCGTTCACAGTTATCAGCTCATTCAGAATCTTTTCATTGCAGAGCGATTTCTCTATCAGCCTCTGGTCTCCCAGGTCATCCTCAATGAGCAATATCACAACGTCTCTGAACCTCTGCTGCATATACCACCCCTTATTAAAATAGAAGTCGGAATAAGAAATTATAAATTAACCTTATTTTCATCCTAAATTAAACTTCTGCTACAACGATGAAGAAGTTGTAAACCAGTATTTCACAAGCTTTTTTACGATATTGTCAAGCTCCGCGGCATCGAGAGGCTTTTGAGCATATCCTGCGGCATAGAGTTTATAGCTTTGTTCTATATCGGCGTCATTATCAGAGGAAGTTAAAACAACCACAGGTATAGAGCACAGCTGCTCATCCTCTTTGATGCATTTCAGGAATTCTTTTCCTTGCATACCCGGCAGAATCAAATCGAGTAATATCAAGTTTGGTCGAGGAGCATCTGAATCCTGCTCTTTTGAGCGCTGCAGATACTCCAAAGCCTCTTCAGCACTTGCCACAATATGAACCTTATCTATCACTTCCTGATTATTAAACGCCCGCTCGATAGATTTTTGGTCTACAGGGTCATCCTCAACGATTAACACAACGATATTCTTTGAGTTTCGCATTTTTTGTTCTCCTCATTAAGCTCGACGACTTGAAATCAGAACGCTTTGTTCACCATTTTTCTCAGGCACGTTCTTATCCGGTAATGTAAACCAGAAAGTCGAGCCTTTCCCCGGCTCGGATTCAACTCCAATTTGACCTCCGTGCTTTTCAACGATCCTTTTACAAATTGACAGGCCGATTCCAGTCCCATCATACTCCCGCCGAGAGTGAAGGCGCCTGAACATCTTAAAAACGTCACTGCGATATTTTTCCTCGATACCTATTCCATTATCCTTGACATTTATACGAATCTGACCTTCAGGTGTACTACCTGCCGTAATTACTATACGAGGATTAACGCTCTGGGACCGATACTTGACCCCATTTGCTATAAGATTCTGCAGCAACTGACTTATCTGAACCGAATTCGCCCAGACTTTCGGCAGATGATTAGGTACTTCAATGGTCGCAGAACTTTCCTCGAGCAGAGCGGAAAGTTCCACTTGCCTTAACTGCTCGATAACTTCATTTAAGTCAACTTCCTCAAGAGGGACATCTTTAGTACCGACGCGGGAATACATCAGCAGCCCTTCTATCATTTTGTTCATCCTCTCTGCACCATCAATCATAAAGTTCATATTTTCCTGGTCCTCTTCGGACAGTTTGCTTTCGAGAGAATCTTTGAGCAAACTTCCGAAAGAAGAGACTTTCCTTAAAGGCTCCCGCAAGTCGTGTGAAGCTATGTAGACAAAGTCCTTAAGCTCCTGTATAGCTCTTTCCATTTTATTTCTTGTCTCCGTAAGGCTGTTATTTGAAGCAACAAGCTTTTGGTTAGTGACTTTGAGCAAATGTTCAGCCCTTTTGCGCTCAGCGACCTCCCTGTTTAGATTATACACGTAGGTTGTCTTCTTTTGTAACTCCGCAGCCATTTTATTAAATGAATCCGCAAGCATACCGACCTCATCGTTGCACGTTTTTTCAGTTCTATAACTGAAATTACCTTTCGATATTATCTTAGTTGACTCAACAAGATTAGAAATAGAAGAAACCATTAAACCTGAGAGATAATAGAAGATAAACAAAGTGAAAGTTGTGAATATTACTGATAACACAATTGAGAAATATTTGTTGCTTTTTATTATGGATGCAATAATTGCAGTAAACTGGGCAAGCTCATCTTTTTCGACTGATTTTGCCAGGGATAGAGTATTTATGACCTTATATCTGTACAGCAGGATTTTACTAATGTAATCGGATATATCTGCTTTCATTCGAATTATTTGTTTAGAAGTTTCAAGCATCTCTTGCAAGCTGCTGTTAAAAGCCAACGCAAAATCTTTTCCTGTTTCAGGGCCGTAATTCTCTTTTAAAAAAGCACCGGCTATTTCAATCTGCTTTATCGTCTGCGACAATCTCTCTGAAGAGTTTGGTTCACCCATCGCATACCGCCCAAAAGCATACTCGGAAGTTATTGCGCATAACTGTCTTGCGGAGAGAACAGAGCTGTCCAGAGATTGTTTTTGTTCGGCCGTTGCATGGATGATATTTGAAGTATAAAGATTCCAAATTTTCAATTCAACTTCTTTTAGTGTTTCTAATAATTTGATGCATTCTTTATGCTCTTCAAGAATGTTACTCCCTACTCTTTCCATGTATTGCTTATGAGCTAAAAGGTTACTGTAGATATCTCGTTTAAGGTGCCCGCGTTTACCTTTTTTATATTCTTCTAACGATTCCTCAAGCCTAGCAAGAATCTTCTGGAAATTCTTACCCGTATTTTCATCAGGTGAGGCTACTAATCCCTTAATCTCAATAAATAATTTCTCGAATTCGGCCTTTATTTCAAGGACAGCGGCGATATCCGGAACAGCATTGTCTTTAACATCCAGGTAAACACGACCTATTTTACCGAAGCCGTAGATGGATAAGATAGTAATCACCGCAACCAAAGCAACGGTCACAGCCGAAATTAAACTCAGCTTTTTGCCAATCCTTAAATCTCTGAATCTCATTCTGGTTTACTCTTCTGCTTTATATTACTCTCTTTGAGCTGTTTATTTAAATTGTCGAATAGAAAATTATCAGGCTAATATGAACAATGGTGTCTCTATTACGCTTTATCAACTACGGTTTTCTCCAGAGCTTTGCCATCTTTAGATTCGCCCGGTATTTTGCTCAACATCCAATAAATATCCACAATTCGCACTGCCTTGACAAACTTTTTATAATCAATGGGCTTAACAACATAGCCAACAATCCCAAGTTTAAAGCACCTTGTTACGTCCTGTTTGCTATCCGACGTCGTCAAAGCTATCACAGGAATGGATTTTAATCCTTTATCTGATTTTGCCGCCTCAAGAAACTCGATGCCGTTCATTTTTGGCATATTCAAATCCAAAAGGATAATACAGGGCCTTTCATTATCCTCATTCTTCAAATACTCCAGTGCTTCCTCACCATCGCCCACATGGACTAATTCGTTCTCAATTTCAAGTTCTTTTAATGCCCGCTTGATAATCAGTACATCCGCAGCGTCATCTTCAATCAGCATAATCGGTTTCAAGCTTCTCATATCAGATAACCCCAACTTTTTAGTTCAGGAATCGTAAGCAACATAAACACGTATAGCAATCGCACCCCACACTCAAGAATTAAGCTCAGGCTGAAAAGAACTCATTCGCCATTACAACCATTATGTTCTTTCGGCGATATATAGAGCTCTCTTTACTTAGTATGAGCCGTAAATACATTAGGACAGGGCAGATACGTACCCAAAAATTACGCATTAGAGGGCTCTAACATTATCGGCCTATATATGCGGTATGAAGGTTGGGTTTTGAATCAATAAAACGGTTGAAACAAAAACAAAAAGCTATCTAGATAAAGCTAAACTAACATAAAATGAACTGATTAGTAAACGTATAATTATACCTCAATGGAAAAAAAGCAACAACACATCGATAATAAACAATAAAACAATTGCGATTTCAAGCATAACCATCCAGAAACTAAACCTGCTTTCCTGGAGCATTTGATAAAGTTCGCCGAGAGTCCTGATCTTTTCACCAATGATTTTGTGCCAGTCAGAAAGATGAAAACGTTTTGATACACTTTGGTATATCCTCGCCAGATGCCAGTCACCGAAAAATTTTGTAATATTAACAAGCTCGTCATTTAGTCTTGCCAAATCGACTCTGATTTCACGCAGATTTCTAAGAACTTCTCTGCCAGGACTGGTATGCCTGCGGGCCAGGTCCCTGTACGCTGTTTCGAGTGACGAATCAAGAACGCGGTCATAAGTCTCAAGCTCCATAAGCTGAACATTTGCCACTTCCATAACATGCAGCACATCATCAAGATTTTCCTCTTCACCAATAATCAAGGCTGCATCCCAGTCAACAACCACCAAATCGCTCTGATAATATATGAAATACTGTTCGGTTGACTCTATAGCTTCCTGCTCGGACAAACTATCAGGTTTTTCTTCCTCCGTTAGTAAAGCAGCAACATCTCTTCGATTATTTATAAACCATCTCTCAGCATTAAAATTTGCATCATTACCACTGCCAGCCAGCCTGTCAAAACAGAAGACTGTATATTCCTCAGGCTGACCAAGTTGTGCCACAGGCCGAACACAAAAAGGTCTTAACTGTTGCAAGGCATCCTCCGCAAGCTTTCTCATATGCTGTCCTATACTGAACTGACCAATGTTAAGTTCATGGTAGCTTATCAATTGACCAATCTGTTCAACCTCAAACGGCACTGTTAACCGTATGCTTATAGCGCCTATGTTGAAGATTTTTATCGCCTGCTGAATATTGATATTTTCTCCACCAACTTCGAGTTGCCATTCCGGCAATTTTTGAACTTGTGGTCTATAGAAAAACATCTGCTTCGGACTGCGTTTGCTCGGACCTATAGAGAAATCCTCGAGCTGATTACCAAAAAGCTCAGAAATACGGTCACGTTTCATATCATAGGCAATGTCGAATGCAAAAATATATACAACCTCGCCGCGATAAATATTCGAATTGCAATTTTTCTCAACGGCCATCCCGATTTCTCCTTTTCTTCAAAGCATTCTCTCTCAAACTTTACACGTTTTTCCACCAATCATTTACACTATACTCAGGACAGCCGAGAACAAAGTCAACCAAATCATCCAGCTTTGCGGTAGCAAGCGCTATACAGGAATCTGCTGCACCATAGTACATACTTACGGTATTACCCTTAACGGTCCAGCCGCACGGAAAGACCACGTCATCAACATCGCCCTCCCGCTCATAAGTCGCCTTCGGGCCAAAAATCCATTCATCGGTCCGACGCACAACCCGTTTGGGCTCCTCAAGGTCGAGCAACACAAGACCTAATCTATAAATAGAACCGGACGCTGTGGTTCGAACACCGTGATATAAAATAAGCCAGCCCTCATCGGTCTCAATCGGTGGCGCTGAAAGACCAATTTTATTTGCATCCCACCAGCTTCCCTCACGGGCATAAATAATTTCCTGATGGTCACCCCAGTGTTTGAGGTCTGGAGAAAAAGACAGCCATATATTAGCAGGCAGATGCGCTAACCTTGCGACAGGCCGATGCAGCATAGCCCATCTATCAGCGAACCTCTTCGGGAATATAGCGGCATCCTTGTCCTCGGGAGGCATTACTGGTCCTAACTTTTGAAAGGAACGAAAATCTTGGGTAGTGGCCAGTGAAACCAAAGGCCCGCCTTTTGAATATGCGGTGTAAGCAATTACCCATTTGCTCAATTCTTCAAGCCAGGTAATTCTCGGGTCTTCTATGCCCCAGAGCTCCTCCGGATGGCTTGCTGGGTCAGCCCGCAAAGTCGGCACTCCATCAATCTGCCAATTGCTTACGCCATCGTCACTTCTGACTGCCGTAAAATGCGAAATGCCTCTGAAATCCTCCACACGCACAAGCAATAACGTTTTTCCGCCAACCTCAGTAGCGGCAGCATTGAAAACCGAATTAGCCCTGTAAGGCCAGTTTTCAACCGAAAGGATTGGATTAGCAGGATGTCGCTTAAACAATTCGTGACCTGTTTTTTGATTCATATTTATTTTCCTTTTCTGAACGGCCACAAAAACCTAAATAAGGAACTATAATCCCATCTGCCTTTCCTGAGCGGGAATATACCCCTTTCCACAAAACCCACCTCCTCTATGGAATAAAATGCCCCGGGATTAAATTTCTTAATCAGCTTGACAACATAGGGCACTTCTCTTCTCGGTACAACAGTAAAAACCACATTAACTTTTCCTCCAATGCCTTGGCCCTCGACACTCGTAGCTCCATATTCCGATTCGCTCAGCGATTTTATCAATTCACCGGCGTCTTTCTTGGTAACAACTCTAAGAATTACAACGCCGAGAGATAATTTCTCAGCAATGCAAATACCCACGAAGTTACCCATAGCAAAACCGCCCGCGTACGCTATATAACAGACAGGATTTGAAAGATTCTTCATAATCTGACCTATAGCCATCAGCCAGATAAGTATCTCGATAAAGCCGACCAGCGGTGCAAGATACTTTAACCCTTTGGAGATAAATATAACTCTCACCGTACCAAGGCTGACATCAAGCACACGTGCAATAAAAATCAAAACAGGAATAACCAGCCAGGTATAAATACCGGAATTTAGCAGAATAAAGTCGAACATATTAAGCGCTCTCAGTTACATACTCATTCAATAAAAGCAAAAACACAGATATTTACTTATCTTTTACACCGACTCCCTTCTTTATATTCTCGAGATTACCAAAAGAGATAAGCTCGTCACCAAGCTTGATTTTTGTATTAGCTCCGGGATTTGCTATTGTGGAATCACCGCGCACAATCGCCAGAACCGTAATATCTTTTTTTCGCAAATCAGACTCGGCAAGGCTCTTATCAATAAGGGGGCTGCTTTTATCGACATCAATTTTGCTTACACCATAGCCGCCGGTTAAAAACAAAAGCTCCTCAAAAGATACTTTCTTGATTATTTCTCGCCGCAGGATTCTTTTCCTAAGGCCCTCGGTAATCTTTTTAGCGAATTTCTTGTGGGTGAAAACCTTATAGATAACATAAATCGAAATAATAATAATTATGATGTTTACCCAGGGCACAACAGCTTCAGGAACAGAAAATGGTAGAAGAGAATCGGACAGCTTTGCCCATACAGCCATTTTAGGATTTAGGGCACTTGCCGCGGTAGCAATCAGCGTTATAAAGCCGGCATTGCCGAGAACCATTAGTATAGATGCGATACGGCGTCTCTGTTTATTGGTTACGATAAGCTCGGCCTCCTTCGTTGTAAAACCTGTCCCCGTGAAACAGGACAGCGCCTGAAATTTAGCCAGCGACCACTCAAGCCCCGTTAATTGAAAAGCAATCGCGCCTATTCTGACAATTATAAAGGAGGCGACAAGCACTATAATAAAAAGCATAACGTCCATAATAAATCCCTATCCAAAATTTAATGGCACTTTACTTACAACCATTTTTTCCGCTTAAACAGGATTAACATTATAACGCCAATACCAACCATTACCAGCCAGACAACTGCATAGCCGAATTTCCATCTCAACTCGGGCATATAGTCAAAGTTCATTCCATATATACCGGCAATGAAGGTCAGTGGTATAAAAATCGTCGCAATAATTGTCAAGACCTTCATCACAGCATTCATTTTATTGCTGATACTCGAAAGATATATATCGAGCATACCCGAGACCATATCGCGGTAGCTCTCGACGGTATCTATGACCTGTATCGTATGGTCGTATAAATCGCGCATATACACATTAGTTGTTTCTTTTATAAGTTCAGATTCGCTTCTCTCCAGCCCGCTAATAAGCTCTCTTAAAGGCCAGACAGATTTTCTCAGGGAAATCAGCTCTCTTTTAAGCCTGTGTATTTGCTCAAGAGTTTTGTTCGATGGTTCTCTTACAAGCTGCTCCTCGAGTGACTCTATCCTTTCGCCTAATCTCTCAAGTATGGAAAAATAGCTGTCAACAATAGCGTCAAGTAATGAATACAGAAGATAATCACAGCCCATTTTCCGAATTCTGCCCTTTGCATTTTTAATTCGCTCTCTTATCTGCTCAAAAACATCGCCGACATTCTCCTGAAAAGAAAGAACGTAGTTTTTACCAAGAATCATACTAACCTGTTCGGAACTAATCGATTGAATCTTTTCATCGTAACTTAACATTTTAAGCACAATGAAAAGGTAATTTTCAAGGTCTTCAAATTTCGGACGCTGGCCGGTATTCAGAATATCTTCGAGAATAAGATGGTGAATCTCATAGTGCTTGCCGATTTTTTCTATCAGCTCGATATCGTGCAGCCCGTCGATATTTATCCAGGTGACAGTCGGTTTGCTCTTAAACTGAAAACACTCTTCGATATTATCAGCCTGCTTCTGCTCGAAGCTCTCCTCATCATAATCTATGATGGTAATTCGAACTTTCTCTAATTTCTTGTCACCGACATGCACGAGTGTGCCCGGCGGCAGGCCAGCCGTTTTCGAACGCCTCTTAATCCGATTATCCGCTTTCATCCCGTTTTATCCTTATAATAATAACAATCACTTCTTTTTATCCAGGTATTTTTCCGCACTTATCATAATCTTATTCATCATATCCACAGCCCGGTCGGGGTATCTTCCCACAGCGGTTTCTGCAGAGAGCATCAGATGTGTAGCACCGTCAAAAACGGCGTTAGCCACATCGTTGACCTCGGCTCTTGTCGGCAAAGGCTCCTCGGTCATACTGTCGAGCATCTGCGTCGCTACAACCACCGGCTTATTATTTTGGCGGCACTTTTTGACAATCTCTTTCTGTATCACAGGTATCTTATAAATCGGAACACATATACCCAAATCGCCTCTTGCAACAACAACGCCATCAGCCTGTTCAATTATACCATTGATATTTTCAAGGGCCTGTCTGCTTTCAACTTTTGCAAATATACGGCAGTCCGGATGCAGCGGCCTGACTAAATCTTCGATTAGCTTAACGTCTTTTGCGTTTCTAATGAATGACTGTGCGACGCAGTCAAATTTGTATTTTACAGCAAGCTTCAAATCATTCTTGTCTTTCTCGGTCAGAGCCTCGAAATCCAGCTTCACATCCGGTATATTAACACCCTTGTAATCCTTTAACATACCACTGACAAGACTTCTGACCTTCAGACGCCTCTTTTCAACGGCTTTAACCTCAAAAACAAGTTTGCCGTCGTCAACATATATTCTTGTTCCGGGCTTTATCCTTTTCAGAGGGCCGGCATAATCAAAAGGTACAATCTCACTGTTGCCAAGGATATCTTCCTGTGTAAGATAAAACTTATGTCCCTTATTGAGCACAAACGGCTGCTCGACTCTGCCGATTCTTATTCGATAGCCTTCGAGGTCCTGCATAATCTTGACGGCTCTTCTCATCTTTTTGTTAATCGTGCGAACCAGCCTGACCCGCCGCAGATGCTCTTTTTCGGTTCCGTGCGAAAAATTGAGTCTTACGAAGTCAAGTCCCTTTATAACCATTTTTCGCAAAACAGTTTCAGAACTGCTTGCAGGCCCCAGCGTCGCTATTATTTTTGTCCTTACCATAAGTAATCGTGCACTGTCTCAGTGTTTAAAATCATTATCCTTTACTTTTTCACGTTTGAATTTTATCCCCCTTCCAGTGACAATCTCCTTCTGCTCCCTCACATACTCTATATGCTGCAGCAGCGCCCAGGCGCTGTTATACCATCGCATCTGATAGCCTCTCTGATGCGCCTGCCTCTCCATTTTCAAACGTTTATTCTGGTTAAAAACAACATAATCAAGCGCCTGCGCAATTTGCTCAACCGACGGCTCACCAGCATCGACTAATATACCTCGAGCGAATCTGCCTATCACAATACCTTTCGGGCAGGGCCTGTTCGAATGAATCAGCTCAAGGGCATATCTGAATTTTGTCGTTATAGCCACCCTGCCGGAACCTACAGTATCCGCCAGGATACCGCTCGATATCTGCTCGGCATCAAGATAAGGTAATATTATAACATTGGCAGCGCCGTAAAGTTTCAGCAGAGTCGGGTCATCGAGAAAAATATCCCAGAATACAACATCGAAATCCTTAAGCTGTTCACCTTTTACCTCTTTCACTCTGCACCATCTAAGGTTTGCTTCACTTAGAGCCGATTCCAGCATCTGCTGATACTTCTCATAGGCTTTGCCGCCCCCTGCCTTTACAAAGTCGGGGTGAAACCGGCCTGCTATTAAATATATTATCTGAGCCCTCTGACTTTCGGTTAGAGCCTTATCCAGAAATCGTCCGTATCCCCTGATACCGTACTGAATTCCCTTACCGGGTGAAAGCAGACCAAGAGTGGTAACAAGAAACCGCCCGTCTAATCCGAACTCTTCCTTTATAGTAAGCCTGTCATACTGAGAAGGATGACGCATTCTTATACCGTGGTCTATATGCTTGAGCTTGAAATGCTCGACTTTATACTTTTCAGATTCGAGTGTTTCGATGGCGCTCTCAGTTGTAACAATAAGACCGTCGCTGTGCTTTGCCAGCTCGATAATAACGTCTCTTTTATGCTCGTCCGGATTCTCAAGAACGGTATGCAAATAAACAAGAGTGGTCAGGCCCTTTTTCTTAAAGGACCGGGCCATACTGACAAAATTCGTACCTTCGCCATCATTTCCCTTTTCATCCGGGTCAAGACCATATTCATGCTGTAAAAGCACAATCGTAGGATTGGTACTTTCATTTGCTCTTGCAATAATATCCCTGATGGCAAGCTGCCACGACCTGGGATTATACTGGTCGATTATCAAATCCACCGGAATATCATAAGACAGATTATCTTTATCAATAGCACAGACTCTGATATGGCCGACCTCGCCGGTGAAATGTTCGAGTGCGTTCGCAAGCTCGCGCGAAAATGTGCCTATCCCGCACCTTCTCGGCGGATACGTACTGACAATACGGATATTATACGGCATCTCAAAACCCCTAAGTCTAATTTCCAGCAAATCCAAATATACGAAAAAATCAAGTCTAACGTAACTATTTATCGATTATGAAAGTAATATCGTCGCCAAAGGCCTCGATGTCAAGCCTGCTCAGCTTACCGTAACTGTCAATGCCGTCTTCGCTAACGCTGTATATGACACATCCCTCATCGAATTTTTTATAGCGAATATCATTACCGTCAAAGGGGTCCTTCGAAACAGCCGGCAGAAAATCGCCTGCAAGCTCGGTAGAACTATCAGGGTATCTGCCTCTCGCAAGGTAAAAACGCCTTACAGCAAAGCTATCCTGCCCCTGAAAATCTTTAATAGCTTCTTATTAGTCCCCATAGTCTTATTCTCCGCAACTTATGAAAATCTTGCACTTCAGAGCTGGTAAAACAAACAGTAGTCAATCCTATTAAAATCCTGACTAACATAATAATACAACAACTGTGCCAATTCAAGAAATATCAAATACATTTTACAAACTCCGACAAAACGAACTTTTTTCGCATTCCCCCAAAGTCTGCCTCTTCCAAAATAAATGTTATTAGTCTACTTATCTTTTAAAAACTTTTAAAAAATTGAAATTCACTGTCACTTTCTGCCCCAAAATGGCGTATTTCGGCCCACATAAACACCAAAAAAACCGCAAGAAAAATGCCTATAATTTCAAAAAAAATCTTGACTTTGCTGTCCCCCCGATGTAATATAATAGAAAGGATGGTGTTGAAAATTTTGGTGACAGTCACCAACACCCATTTATCTGCTCAGCAGCGTTCGTTTTCGCAATTTGGGGAAATGACTTGTGCTTGAGGGAAATCCAAAGAGGAGGTGACATATCCTGACAAATTATCTTAATGCGGTTTCACTGCCGGGAAATTTTTTGGCCGCCTGTATTACCTTTTCATAAACAAATTTACTATTCTCTTTTTTAAGGAGGACAAGCCATGAAAAAAAGAAAAAAAAACAAAATCTTTAAACCACACTTACTTTTGACGTTTATCATTGTGCTGGCCCTGTGCAGTGCAGCAGCAGTGGCTTCTATTTCCATCCCAGGCGACACCTCGATTGGAATCTGGGACGAGGCCAGCCGAACTTACACTCTTACCACCGATGTAAATGAACCTATTATTGTCAGCGAGAGCGACCTGACTCTTGACGGCAACGACTTCACCGTCACCGGCACTGGCACACTTTATGGCGTCCGGATTTGGGGTGTCAAAAAAAGCGATCTCAATATTGTTTGGAAAGAAAATATCAACGTTATCAACTTCAATATCACCAGCTTTGGCAGCGGTATCTCCACACAATTCTGCCGGTACATCAACATAGAAAACAACACAATCTCAAACTGCTCCAGAGGAATTTTGTTCGGCGACGAATCCAACAGCAGTACTGTAACAGGAAATTCCATTTCGCAATGCAATACTCATGGCATTTACCTCAACGATTCGAAAAACAACGTTTTCTCAAACAATGCTCTCCTTGATAATTCACAGGCCGTTAATATCATTGACTACTCAAATAATAATCTTTTCTATCAAAATAACTTTATCAATAATAACCAGACTGTGGCTATGATGGAAGATTGTACAGGAAATGATTTTAATCTTTCTGCGCCTGATGGCGGCAACTACTGGGATGATTACACCGGTGTGGACGAAGACAACGACGGTTTCGGTGACACTCCTTATACCACCCAGGTACCAGGATATGTTCTGGTGACCGACTATCTGCCCTGGATGGTGGATAACGGGTGGTCAAACCAACCGCCCGTAGCTGATGCTGGACCCGACCAGACCATCCATATCGGCGTGCTCGTAACGCTCGACGGAAGCGCAAGCTCAGACCCCGACGAGAACTACCCGCTGTCTTATTCTTGGTCAATTACCGAAAAACCCGAGGACAGCAACGTCGCGCTCATAGACCCGAATACGCAAAGCCCGATGTTTCTGCCAGACGCTATCGGCGACTATGTCGTCAGCCTGACAGTGACGGACAGCTTGGGGCTTGAAAGCGGGCCTGATACCGTGCTTGTCAGCACCTTTAATACACCGCCTATGGCCGATGCAGGCCCCGACCAGGCTGTTATACTGCTTGGTACCGAGGTCCAGCTCGACGGAAGCGCAAGCTATGATAATGAGGACGACCCAATGGCATATTTCTGGTCGATAATTCAGAAACCTGAAACCAGTGACGCTGAACTGTCAGACCAATACTCTGTAAATCCCTCGTTCATAGCCGACGTGCACGGCGATTATGTCATCGAACTGATTGTAAGCGACCCCTGGGATTCAAGCGCTGCTGACTCGGTAAATGTAAGCTTCAATAACGTCATACCCGTCGCCGAACCGGGAGAAGGCCAGTCGGTTATAGTCGGTGACACAGTCTATCTCGACGGCAGTGAAAGCTATGACGAAAATCTCGACCCGCTTGCTTTCGACTGGAGCTTCGTTGTTGTGCCGGAGGACAGCACAGCAGAGCTGAACAACCCGACATCCGCTGACCCGAATTTCGTTGCTGATATGCCCGGCGAATATATTGTCAGCCTGATCGTCAATGACGGCTTCGAAAACAGCGAGCCTGCCAATGTCAGCATAATGGCCATAAGCCATCAGGATGCGGCCTCCGAAGCCCTTCGAGATGCCATAGATGCGATACGTTCTCTCCCAAGAAGGCATTTCAAGCACAGAATGCTAAAGAGAATTCTCATCAGAAGAATCAACTTGGCCCTGAGAATGACAGACAGAGGAAGATACGCTATCGCATGGCATATCTTGAGATTGACCGTGCTGCCGAGAATGGACGGCTGTGCTAAACACGGTCATCCCGACAGATGGGACTGGATAACAACCTGTGAAGGACAAGAGCTGGTTTACCCGCTAATCAGCGAGGCTATCGACCTGCTCGAAGACATTCTAATCCACTAATTAAAACAACAACAGATAACACAGGGCGGGGACAACTATTGCCCCCGCCTTTTTTATTTCGAATCGAAACTCGAAAAAACCGATATTACAACCGAACCTCAGTCAATCAACAAAAAATAAAGCTTTTTACTTACGTCACAACAAAAATAGATAATTTGTACTTGAAATCTAAAGGCAAATGTGCTACAATAAAAAGGTTGGAAATTCGTTCCGGACTTTAGCACTGCCGGAGCTAAATTTCAGCCTAAGGGGTGAGTGGTGATAAAAAATATTACTCTGATCTTATCGCTTCTGGCTATCGGCAACCTTACAGGTCTATCTTTTGCTGCGCAAAAATCACCGGCACGACTGCGACAAAAATGGGCCCAGAATGAAATCATCGTCAAATTCAAAGAAGATGTCCCAAACGAACAAGTCAGAAAAATAAATTCTAAACACGGCTCTTCAGTTTTACACACCAGCCGGTTTGCGGGATTCAAAAAAATGAAAGTTCCAGCCGGCAAAACCGCCGAAGAAATCGTCGAAATTTATAACAACCAGCCGGAAGTAGAGTACGCAGAATTAAACTATTACGCCTATGCACATTATGTACCCAATGATACGTACTATTCGAAGCAATGGAATTTTCAGGACATCGGCGGTATAAACCTCGAGCCAGCCTGGGAAGTCACAACATCTGACCCAAACATTATAGTGGCAGTGCTCGATACCGGCGTTGCTTACGAAAACTATGACATTTTCGAGCTGGCCCCCGACCTGGCAAATACTCACTTTGTGGCTGGTTACGATTCTATTAATGATGACAGTCACGCCAATGATGCCAACGGCCACGGCACACACGTTACAGGAACAATCGCCCAGAGTACAAATAACAATAAAGGTGCTGCTGGCGTAGCATTCAACTGTTCAATTATGCCTGTCAAAGTCCTCGATGACGTAAATGGTACCGGCACAATCGATGATATTGCAGACGGCATTCGTTACGCTACAGACAATGGTGCAAGAATAATAAATATGAGCCTCGGCAGCGAGTCTTTCTCCATCACGTTAAAAAATGCCGTCGAATATGCCTACAATCACGGTGTTACCTGTATATGCTCTGCGGGAAATGAAGGAAACAATCATACACAGTACCCTGCAGGTTACAACAGTTACTGCATCGCAGTAGGGGCTACAAGATTCGACCTGACAAGGGCATATTATTCGAATACCGGAACATACATCGACCTTGTCGCTCCGGGAGGCGACCTGAAGGTGGACCAGAACGGCGACGGCTGGATGGATGGCATAGTACAACAAACCCTCACC
>CAZBMW010000019.1:0-45844 GCA_964493425.1 uncultured Pirellulales bacterium | reverse complement strand
GGACAGTAGATTCCCAAAACCATATCCGAATCCAGATACAAACCATCCCAGCTAAGCGCATCCGGGTCGAAAGGATGCTGCACACTGTTCGAGGAGCCGTCAAACTCCGTAAAAACTGCCTCATCTGGAATATCGCAGGGCAGCTTCAGCTCCCAGTAATCGAGATCCTGGCCGGCATGCATTTGCCACGATACATCGTAAACATACTTATACCAGCCCTCATACTCTCCATCCATAATTTCAGTTGAGCAGCATTGTAGTGTCACATGACAGGCCGCTGCAGTTGAAAATGTGATTGACATAATTGAAATGACGAGCAGTACCAGTAATTTAACCTTCATCTTGCCCCCCTTTCCCCGCACAATATGAATTGTGCAAACAATAAAAATAATTTTTCGAGCGAAGTTTTTCGAAAAGCCCCCTATGCTTTTCACCCCAATTTGAGAAAGTGTATTTTACCGAAAATCAACCTTTAAATCAACATATTTATGGCGAAGTCCGCACCGAAAACCCGATTTTTTTAACGGTCTAATAATGTTACGCCCGCTTGTCTTCGGGCAGAATATATATGGGACTATCGTTGAAAAAACAAAGGCATAGACTGAATTTTTTTAAACTGTTTTTCGATTGTCACGTTGTGTTGTGAGTACTGATGCAAAAACCAGTGCAGCAGTCTCGGTTCTCAGAATGGTTGCAGTAAGGCGGACAGGTTCTGCTCCCTTTGATTTTAATAAATCCCGCTCATCGTCAGTGAGACCACCTTCCGGGCCTACGAAAACAATAATATCTTGACCACTCAAACCGCATTGTAATATGCTTTCGGCCCTTTCACCGGTACTGCCGAAAACTATTTTTGCTTTTTCGTATTGCTGTCGCAGTCTGTCGAGTGCTTCGGTTAAAGATAATAGATTATCAATCGCGGGCAAAAAAATCCTGCCCGACTGCTTCGCTGCAGACACCGCAAGTCGCATCCAGCGCTCGAGTATTTTCGGATTAGAGGGACTCTTGACGGTCCGCTCGAATATAACTGGAGTAATCCTGTCGATGCCAAGCTCAGCAGCTTTTTCAATCAGCCAGTCAAATCTCTGACCTTTTGCGATAGAGACAGCAAGGACTATCCGGTTGTTTTCACGCGGTTCGGATTTGGTAATTTCAGTGATTTTAACTTTCGCGGATTTTCTGGACTTTTCTTTTATAACTGCTCGCGCCAACGTTCCAAGACCGTCAAACAGCTCAACATCCTGGCCTGAACTCAGCCGCAGAACCTTGCTAAGATGCTCGAACTCGGAACCTGTTAACTCGGTAACCGGCTTTTTTATATTCTCGCAGTAAAATCTATGTATGCTCATAATTCAAATCCTTTTTGCTGAAGTTAAATCTCGCATTTGTCAGAAAGACACCAGTGAGTACGAGTATAGCTCCGATTATAAGTGATATCGTAATTTTTTCATTCAGAATCAAAAAAGCGAGGATAACGGTAAAAACCGGAATGAAGTTTATAAACTGACTGGTCTTCACCGGCCCTACTTTTTTCAGGCCGTCATAATACCATACAAAACCAATTACTGTGCCGAATACGGCTAAGTAAATTATAGCTGAGAAGTCTTTGCTGAGAGTATACTTCGTTATCTCGGAAAATAAACCTTCGAGAATAGCAGGTATAAAGAGCATTACAGCGCCAAGCAGAACCGAGTATGTAACCATCACCAGGCTGCTGAGCCTGTGGAGCATAGCCTTACCAACCAAAGAATATATCGTCCAGCATATCACACAGCCGAAAATGCACAGCTCGCCTTCGCCGAAACCCTTTGTAAATATGTCTGCAAGTTTTCCTTCGGTGATTACAAATACAGCACCAAAGACGGATAATACTATCCCTGCAAGTTTTACGACTGTTAGTTTCTCCTTGAAGAAAAAGGCGCTGAATAAGGTAATAAAAACGGGACAGGTTGCAACAATAAGAGATGCTCTGGAAGATTCGATTGTTTTCAGGCCTGTGAGGAAAAGAAAGTGATACAGGAAAACACCGGACAGCGCCAGCAGTATCACCGGGGCAATTTCATTGCCCTTTAATCCCGGCAGGGCTTTTTCTTTCAGCCGTGTAACAATAACCAGCGGGATTGAAGCGAAAAAAAATCTCAAAAAAGCCGCACAGAAAGGTGTTACAGTTCCATCCTCTCTGCCGAGCACCCTGCCGGCAATAAAAGTCCCCGCCCAGAATATTGAAGTTAACAGTAACCTTATGTAAATCAGCATCGCTTAAAACCAAAATACGATATCGTAACATTGAAAGCACTGATGATAATCGACGAGCTAAAGGCAGGCAAATCAAAAGTTGGTTATTGACTATCAGCTTTTAAGTCTATAAACTACTGCCTGCTAAAAATTTCACAAATATTGTGAGAGCGAATATGGAAGAAAAAAAGGTAAAAGTAGGAATCGTGGGTTTCGGTACGGTCGGCACCGGAGTAATAAAGCTCATCAGCCAGCAGGCAGATGCTATAGCGTTCAAAACCGGGCTGCGTCTTGAAATTGCTTGCGTCGTCGATATTGACACCGAAAGAAAAAGGGATGTTCAACTGCCCGAAGGCGTTTTAACAACTGATTTTAATAAGCTCTTGAACGACAAAAGCATTACCATAGGCCTGGAACTTGTCGGCGGAACGACTGCAGCTAAGGATATTCAGCTCAAGATGCTCGAGTCAGGCAAAGACGTTGTTACCGCAAATAAAGCATTACTGGCGGAACACGGCAGCGAACTTTTCAAAGCCGCCCACGATAACTCGCGGTGCATAGCATTCGAAGCCAGTTGTGCAGCAGGAATTCCAATCATATCAGGTCTGCGCACCGGCTTGATTGCAAACGATATCACCGCAATATATGGAATCGTTAACGGCACGTGCAATTACATACTCTCGAATATGAGCAGCAAAGGTCTGGATTTTAACACCGCCCTGCAACAGGCACAGAAAAAAGGATATGCCGAAGCTGACCCAACGCTCGATATAAACGGCACCGACAGCGCCCATAAGCTGGCAATTTTGGCATCAATAGCTTTAGGTTGTGAGATTTCTCTCGAGGATATATTTACAGAAGGTATCGAGTCAATCGCTCAGGAGGACATCAGGTATGGCGCCGAGATGGGTTATGTCTTAAAGCTGCTGGCCATCGGCCAAAAGAATGAAAACAATAAGATTTCACTCAGGGTGCATCCTTCATTTATAAGCAAGGACAATTCTCTCGCCAATGTCGATGGCCCATTTAACGCTATCAGCATATTCAGCAGCGCAGCCGGACAGGTCAACTATTACGGACGAGGTGCGGGAATGATACCCACTGCAAGTGCAGTTGTGGCTGACATTATAGATGTAGCCCTCGGCAACTCGGCTAACACTTTCAAAAATCTCAAGCTTAAACCAAGAAGCCAAACTTCTGTCCTCATAGACAAAATCGACAACCTTATCAGCAGGTTCTACATCCGTATTATGTGCAAGGACCGGCCGGGAGTCGTCGCACAATGGAGCAAGATTCTCGCTGAGCACGATATAAGCAACTCAGGAGCACTTCAGCACGAGGGAATAGGACCTGAAAATACCGTGCCGGTGGTGATTCTGACACATCCGACTCAGCAGAAAAATATAACAGCAGCATTGAAAGACTTGGAAAAGCTTGACGTCATAGGCGGAAAACCAATGTGCATAAGAATCGTTGATATACCGGAGGATAAGGATTAGTGGCAAAGTATGCGATAATAATTCCTGACGGAGCCGCAGATGAGCCCATAAAAGAGCTCGGCAATAAGACTGTTCTTGAAGCAGCCGAGATACCGAATATGGACAGGATAAGCTCGCAGGGCAAGCAGGGACTCGTCCAGACGATTCCTGACGGTATGGAAGCAGGCAGTGACGTAGCACAGATGTCGCTTTTAGGCTATGACCCCGTCCGTTATTATTCCGGCCGAGCCCCCATCGAAGCGGTTGCCCGCGATATCAGGCTCTCGCCGGAAGACTGGGTTTTCAGATGCAACCTCGTTACCGTCGTTGACGGAAAAATGGCTGACCACAGTGCCGGACATATATCAACTCAAGAGGGCAAAAAGCTTATCGAGGACTTGAACGAACGCCTCGCCAATGACAACCTCCATTTCCATCCGGGCGTAAGCTATCGCCATCTCTTGGTAATCAAGGGCCTTGATTTCGATGTTCAGACATACCCGCCTCACGATTATATAGGCACAGCAATAGAAAAGATTCTGCCGCGAGGAAAAAACGCTCAAATACTGACCGATTTGATAGCACACTCTCAGCAGCTCTTTATCAACCATGATATCAACAAGGTAAAAATAGACCTCGGCGAAAATCAGGTCAGCTCTATCTGGTTGTGGGGACAGGGTAAAAAGGCAAGGATGGAAAGCTTTAAAAAACGTTTCGGCCTCAAAGGTGCAACCATCACCGCCGTTGACCTCGCACGAGGCCTGTCGAAACTGATAGGATTTGACCTGATAGAAGTGCCGGGCGCTACCGGTTTTGTAGATACCAATTACGAGGGAAAAGGCTCCGCAGCGGTAGAAGCGCTTAAAAAGTACGACATTGTTCTTGTTCATATTGAAGCGCCGGACGAAGCCGGCCATGCCGGCTCTGCAGAGCTCAAGAAAAAAACTGTCGAACAAATCGACAAATACATTGTCGGCCCTGTGTATGAAGCTCTGCAGCAATATGACAGATGGCGGATACTTGTAGCTCCCGACCACCCGACTCCGGTCCGCACAGGCGCCCATTCGCCGGAAGTGGTACCATTCGCTATGGCAGGCACGGATGTCAGCGGCATTCTGCACACAAACTTCAGCGAGGCCAATGCCGCCGAATCCGCTTTCAGGATAGATAAAGGTTTCGAGCTTATGGAATATTTTCTGAAAATATAGCACTGACAGGCAAAGAAAATATGGCAATAATAGTACAAAAGTTTGGAGGCACCTCGGTAGCAAACGCAGAAAAAATCAGGCGGGCTGCTAAGCGTGTAATCAAAACCGTTAAAAAAGGCTTCTCGGTAGTCGTGGTTGCATCGGCCCGCGGTAAGCAGACCGACCAATTGCTCGCTGACGCTCACGAGCTTAATCCCGAGCCGCCCGAAAGAGAGCTCGACCAGCTTCTCAGCACAGGCGAGATTCAGACCGTATCGCTTTTTGCTATGGCACTGGCCGCTGCCGGCTATGACGCAATCAGCTTTACAGGCGGGCAAATCAGAATGATAACCGACGGCGTTCATACCAAGGCGAGAATAAAAAGCATCGACGCCGAGCGAATCCACTGCGAGCTGATACACGGCAAAATCGTACTCGTCGCCGGTTTTCAGGGTATAGACGAATACGGCAACATCACAACACTGGGCAGAGGCGGCTCGGATACCAGTGCCGTCGCTTTAGCGGCAACTCTCGGCGCTGCCCGTTGCGAGATTTATACAGACGTTGACGGCATTTACACAACCGACCCCAGGATGTTCAAAAAAGCAGTCAAGATGGAAAAAATCTGCTATGATGAGATGCTCGAGATGGCCAGTATGGGTGCGGCGGTTATGCATCCGCGGGCTATCGAGTTCGGCAAAAAATATAATGTAAAAATCCACGTCAGAAACAGCAGAAAAGAAACTGAAGGGACAATAATTACTGCAGAGGAGTCACAAATGGAAGATATAGTGGTTTCGGGTGCGACAGTACAAAAAGATATGGCCAAAATCAGCCTTATTAACGTTGACAACAAGCCGGGCAACGCAGCTAAGCTGTTCTCCCAGCTTGCAAAAGCAAACGTGCTTATAAATGACATTGTGCAGACCGAAGTAAGCCCGAAAAAAGCTAACATGTCATTTACCATAGGTACCTCCGACCTGCGCTCTGCCAAAAAAGCCGTCAACGCGGTCAAAGACGAGCTTAACTGCGATGATATCTTCATCCGCGACGATATAGCCGAAATTTCCGTCATCGGTGTCGGTATGCGAAGCCATTACGGCATCGCCGATAAAATGTTCAGCGCACTGGCCAACGCAAAAGTAAATATAGATTCGATTACGACCAGCGAAATCCGCATAAGCTGTATCGTCGATAAGCACCAGGGCCATAAGGCCCTCGAAGCAGTCTGCAGTGCCTTCGAGCTCGACAGGCCTGCAGTAAAAAGAGCAAAGTACAAAAAACGACGTTCGGCAAAAAAGTAAAAGTTCGCTGAATTCGAGTACAATTCGAGATGTCAAAGGCCGACAAACCCGCCTTCGCAAAGAGCAGCCGCACAAAAGCGGCAATATTAGCATTGTGCCTGCTCGCTCTTGCAATCGCCATCTGGCTGGATAGTGATAAAGCTCCTTTAATTCAACTGCCGAAAACACAAGATGAGCAAATTCTCTATGATTTCGCGAAATACCACAGAAAAAACTTTGTCGTTGTAAACGTTGTTGATGGTGACACAATCGATGTAAATATACCCGATGCCAACTACGCTCATACCAGAATCCGCCTCTGGGGCGTCGATACTCCTGAAACCAAACACCCCGAAAGAGGTATAATGTACTTCGGGCCGGAAGCTTCTGCAAAAACACGCGAACTGACTCTCGGAAAACAGGTAACAGTCTATCTTGAAAAGCGCCGAACCAGAGGTTATTACGGCCGACTCCTTGCCTACGTCCAGCTTCCGGGCAGGACTTATTTAAATGAAGTTTTACTCTCGGAAGGTTACGCTTACGCGGATACGCGGTTCCGTCACAGCTTCTATTACAAATATAAGCAGCTTGAATCCTCCGCACGAAGTGCCAAAAAAGGTCTATGGGAAAAAGTCCAGCCGGACCAGATGCCGCTATGGAGACAAAATTAACCGCAGATTGCGCTGATTGACACTGATTTTCTAACCACGGGTTGACACGGATTTATTTCGCTGACTTTGGTATTCTCAGGGTTTTTTTTCTAAAGTAAATATTAGATAGTTCTGATTACATTTTTAACATCTTCTCATTAAATACTTAATTTAATTTAAATAATTGCTTGCAAATCATAACCGTTACGATAAGATAAGGTGTTAATGAGATTTTGGAGATATGAGACATGGGGCACTTTCAAGAACGTTTTGAAAATAGTCAAATAATTAATAATATAGGATCTCTTGAAGATAATATTGAAAAATTTGATTTTTCTAATCTTGACCCTACTCGCCAAGAAGCAGCTTTGCGTCTTCAAAAGATTTTGAAAATTTATAACAAGTATTTTGCGAATGTTGATCCATCGCTATTAGATTCAACAACAATTGACTTGATATCAAAAACATTACGCGATGCAAACGCAAAATTTTCTTCCTTTAAATCAGACAACAACCTTAACCATTTAGTTATATCCGGAGATGATTTGCTAAAAGTACTGAACCATAACTTTCGGCCAGAATCTCTCCTCAGCTCAAAAGATTTTTCAAAAATACTTGATGAATTCAATCAACAATCCTTAGCACATATTAAAGAACTCAAAATCAGGCAAAATGAAGTTAAGCAAGACAATGCGTCTCTTTCAAAGAAAGTTATTGATTTACAAAATAGAAGTGACAACTTAACAAACAAGATCAAAGAACAGGAAAAACGTTTCGATACTCTCATTAATAATCAGCAAAAAGCATTTAATGATTCACAAGTTAAACTTAATGAATTATTTGCACAAGCTCAATCATCCAGAGAAAAAGAATTCAAAGAGTTGGTTAGCAAATATGATAATAATTTTATAGAAACAATGAAAAAGTATTCTGAAGAAGAAGCAGAACATTTTGAAGTGTTCTCGAAAGACGCAGATAAATATATTAAAGAAATCAATAATAAACTTGAAGAATCTAAAAAAATAGTAGGAATAATAGCTAACACGAGTTTGGCCGGACACTTTAAAATAATAGCCGATAAAGAAAGATGGGTAGCAAATGCGCTCCGTGTTCTTGCAATAATATTTTTACTGTTAATGTCAGGAACTATAATAACTGTTTTAATAGGGCTAACTTTCTTTTCGACGGGCAGTGTGAGTTGGCAGATCGGAATCTATAGAATAGGTTTCGCCTTTGCCATCGGTGCCCCTGCTTGGTATTGCATTCGAGAATCATCAAAACATCGAAGGTTTGAACAAAGGAATAGAAAAATAGAACTTGAATTAGCTGCTATTAATCCTTTTCTGGATAATTTGCCTGATGATAAAAAACAGAATATTGTTGCTGAGCTGGCAGATAGATATTTCGGTCAAAGACCTGATGAGGAAGATGATTCTCTTCTAAAAATAAAAAATTTACGTGGCAAAGATTTTATTAAAGGTATAGAAGAAATTGCAAAAATAGTAAGAGGTAAATAACAATAAACTATAATCCAAGTTACATTATTATTTTTTACGTCTGGAAGGATTTATTCTTGTTGCGAGGTATTCTTCTACAATATGTTCCATTATCATCGGTATTTCATGCATGAATCTACGATTTTCTTCTTTAAACATACCTAATTCTTCCGCTATTGGCCCATGTATTGTTAAATCAACAGTACGTTGAAATCTTAATAAGGCTTCTCGAGTATCTTTTTTGCTAGAGGATACTGCTTTCCTATAGATTTCCATTCCAAGTTCATAAAGCCAAGGAATACTATCACGTATTAAGCTTGATAATATCAATATTCCTACCGGATCACCATTTCCCATTGATGCTATATGCGCTATCTCACGAAGTATCATGGGATGAATTTTTCTAAATCTACGTTTTAAAGATATTAATTCTTCTTTTATGAGAATCTCCTCGCGTCGGGAAGGTCTAGATTTTCTTGAAAAATCTCTACTTAGCTCAAGTATTTCTTCAAGAAGATCACGTTCTGACCGTGTTTCATTTCCCTTGGTTTTTCCAGTTTTTGATAATATTATTTTAACTTTTCCCTCAAGGTCTGGCCACCATTTTTCAAATACAGAATTCAAAACGCTCGAAGATAATCCATCTGTTTCTAGTTCTTTGTTTATCATTGTTACTACTTTTTTAATCTCTGCTTTTTCAAATCTAGAAGCTTGGAATGATACAAGTGGTCCTTTTAAGTCAGTTGGATCAACACCAAAAAGAATCGGACATACATGTGATTTATCAAGATTCTTTGAAAGTGCGCCAGATTCGAACATAATCCAAGGAGCCTCTAAATTATCTTTTGTTAGACAAATTAGACCCACTTGAGAGGCCTCTAGCTCCTTTGATATTTCATTATTCCAGCGAGATCCTTTTGTTATGTCGTCCGTTGAGTAGTAGGGTTTGACTGCTTGTATAACAGCAGGAAGCCATTCTTTGAATATTTCCGCCAATTCTTTACTTGTTTCACCAGACCAGCATATATAAACTTTCATTTTTTCTTCTCCATATATTTCATAACTATATTTTTCAACTATTTGTTTTCTCTTACAACTTAGAACTGACTTACAATTATATGAATTCCAGACAATTCAGCAAAATTATATTTTATAGGAATATTTTTTAAGCAGTACATATTATAACCTAAAATATTCGTACTCTTCATGTTTTCCGTGATAAAAAAAATCTTAATTTTTTATTGATAAATCGGCCTTAATTTATATAATACTTCCGTGTGTTAGCAAACACACGAACGCGGAGGAAACCGCACGAAAGACCCGGGGGTCAAGTAAATATATAGTTCGTAAACTCTTTCTTAACAAGGAGTAGCGAATGTTCAATAATCACGAGTATCGAGTATCTAGTATCCAGCATCGATTTTCCAGTAACGAGCATCGAGTATCTGGTATCGTGCATCGTTTGCTCCTCGCCGCTTGCGGCGGGAGCACAGCGCGCAAATCAAACATTTTTTTGCAAAACAAAGCCAATTCACCAAGTGTCCAAGATGACACAAGTACTTATTCTACAATGACTTATAAGAATTTATGCAATTTTTGGAGTCCCAAAAACAAAGCCAAACAAAGCCAATTCAAAGCCAATTTTAGCTCAAAATTGGCTTTGTTTTTCCCCAAATTGGCTTTGTTTCGGGAGGAAATCTTCGCTTTTGCGAAGGATGAATCAAGAATCGAGTATCGAGTATCAAGAATCGCCTGTCCTCCGAAGTCTCGACGAAGGTGGAAGTATCGCTATAGATTATATTCTTTGATTTTTCGATATAGTGTTCTTTCGCCGATGCCGAGGATTTTGGCGGCCTTTTCGCGATTATTACCCGTCCGGTTAAGTGTATCTATAATCGCCTGCTTTTCAATCTCATTAAGAGACATTCCGGATAAATCCGCAGCAGCCTTTACGCCGGCACCAAGCTGTCTTCTGCGGGCGATATCGGGCGGAATATCGGAGACGTCGAGAGAATCAGTCTCGGCCATTACTACCATTGTCCTTATGCAGTTTTTGAGTTGCCTTATATTGCCCGGCCAGTCGTACGATTTGAGAACGTCAATCGCGGAGTCGGTTATGCCGGTAACTTTCGAGCCTGTCTCGGAAATTGCCTCTTTGAGAAAGAAATCGGCGAGTGCGGGTATATCTTCGCTTCTGTCGCGAAGGGCAGGCAAAACGATGCTTACGCCCTTGATTCTGAAATACAAATCCTGCCTGAACTTTTTCTCCTCGATGAGTGTGTTGAGGTCCTGGTTCGTCGCACTGATAACTCTTACATCGACGACGGCCTGCTTATTCGAGCCGACCGGTATTATAACGCCGTCCTCGATAACCCGCAGCAGCTTTGCCTGGCTGTTAGGCGACATATCGCCGATTTCGTCGAGAAGCAGCGTTCCTTTATCGGCGATTTCGAAAAGGCCTTTGCGGTCGGTCATTGCGCCTGTGAAGGCCCCTTTGACGTGGCCGAAAAGCTCGCTTTCCAGCAGTGTCTCTGTCAGGCCGGCACAATTTACGGGTTTGAACGGCTGGTGCGCACGCGGTGAGTTATTGTGGATTGCCCTTGCGAGCAATTCTTTGCCGGTACCGGATTCGCCTTCGATAAGGACTGAGATGTTCGATGCGGCGATTCTTTTGAGGACTTCGAAGATGCCCTGCATCGCCCTGCTCTCGCCTATGACGCCGTCGAAAACGAAATCCCATTTTTCGGAAGTTGCTCTTTCGAATTTCCGGCTTTTAGTCGTTTCGACCTTTCGGCAGGCCTGCTGGGTGAGCGTGCGAAGCTCGTCGATATTGATTGGCTTGACGAGATAATCGAAGGCGCCCATTTTTATGGCTTGCTTGCAGTTTTCGATTGTGGCGTAGGCGGTGACGAGGATGACCTGGGTATCGGGATTTTGTTTTTTGGCCTCTTCGAGGATGCCGATGCCGTCGAGAGCGCCGCCGAGCCGCAGGTCGGTAATAACGACGTCGACCTTTTCGCTCCTAAGGAGCTCGAGGGCGTCTTTGTCGTTATAGACGGCGATTGCCTTTGCGCAGAGGCCATCGAGGGCCTCGACGAGGCCGTCGGCGTGATTACGCTCGTCATCCACGACCAGAATTATGCTGTCGTCAGCCATTTTAGAGCCTTTAATTTTCAGCAGTTTTTTGCAGCGGCAGCTTTATCGTAAATAATGTTCCTTTGCCCGGCTCGCTTTCAACAGTTATGGTTCCTTCATGGGCTTCGATAATTTTCTTTGCCGTCGGCAGGCCGAGGCCTTTGCCGTTCGGCCTGGACGAGAAGCCGTCGAAAATCTTTGCAAGCTTTTCCGGCTGAATGCCTGTGCCCGTATCGTTTACCTGTATTATAGCATATTGCGGGGCTTTTCGGGTTCTGAGCATCAGCTCGCCGCCGTCGGCCATAGCCTGCTGGGCATTAATGAAAAGGTTCAGCAACGCCTGCTTTAGCATATTCGAATCAACTTTGCAGAAAAGCGGCTCGCTACACAGCATTTGCCTGACAACGATCGAACGGCTGTATGCCTGCGGTGTGTAGAAGTCGATAAGATCGCTGATTAGCTCGTTGAGATCGATAGCGGCTGTCTGCAGCTCGATTTTGTCGGTATATCGCAGGAAGCCGTCGAGGATTTGCTCAAGCCGGTCGGCTTCCTTTTTTATTACAGAGATTTTTCTCAGAGCGGCTGTCAAGGTCTGGTCATCAAGCCGGCTCGAAGTATGAGAGCCGCCCTGCTCGCGGCCTTTGAGCTTTTCGAGGTCTTCGGCGATAAGCCTGAGGTTAATTTTGATTGTGGAAAGAGGATTTTTAATCTCGTGGGCGAGCTGGGCAATCAAGTCGTCTTTCTGCAATCGCGAGCGGCCTTTATTTTGGTTCTGATTATTATCCACCTTTTCAGCCCTTGTCTTATACAAAACAAGCAGAACAAAAAATGCTATCACAAAAAAGGGAGAAATGCCAATTATAAATCGAGGCAATTATCTTAGTACCCTAAACGAAAAATACAACGCTCAGTGTGGTCATTAAGATAATTTTACTTACGAGTTTGTTTTAAGGCCGGTTCTTTTTGTTTGTTCGGGGCTTTTTTTTCGTTATGCTCTTTTTTTCCGTCCATCTCGGCAAGAGCAGCCTTGCGAGATAATTTTAATCTTCCCTGCTCATCAATCGAAATCAGCTTTACAGGTATGAGGTCACCAACTTTGCAAATCTGGTCAATGTTTTTTACATACTCGTTGGCCAGTTCGCTAATATGACAGAGACCCTCCACGCCGGGAGCGATTTCGACAAATATCCCGAAGTCTTTTACAGAAACGACTTTCGAGTTTTTATAGATTTTACCGACAACAGGCGGCTGAGTCATTGATTCGATGATTTCTTTTGCTTCGATGTGGCCTTCACCGCCGAGGCAGCTTATATATATCGTTCCATCTTCTTCGATTTCAATTTTGGTTCCGGTCTGGTCCTGAAGTGCCTTGATTGTTTTTCCGCCCGGGCCGATTACTTTGCCTATTAATTCGGGGTCAATTTCAATACTAATGAGTTTCGGCGCATATTTGCTTAATTCGGTTCTGGGCTGTTTGATAGTTTGTTCCATAACATCCAGGATTTTTAGACGTGCCTGTTCGGCGCGCTCGAGAGCCTCGACCATAACCTTGTGTTCGAGTCCTTCGGCCCTGATATCAAGCTGGATAGCAGTGATGCCATCTCTGGTACCTGCAACTTTGAAATCCATCTCTCCAAAGTGGTCTTCCTCACCAATGATATCTGTGAGCAGCTCATGCCTGCCTTTACCATCACTTACCATACCGATCGAAATACCGGCAACAGCTTTGGTTATAGGTACACCCGCATCCATCAGGGCGAGCGAACCGGCACAAACCGATGCCATCGAACTCGAACCGTTGGACTCGGTTATGTCCGAGACAAGTCTGACTGTATAGGCAAACTCTTCGTCCGGGGCCCTTACAGCCTCAAGAGCCCTTTCTGCAAGAGAGCCGTGTCCAATCTCTCTTCTTCCCGGGCCTCGAACCGGCTTGACCTCGCCAACGGAATAAGGCGGGAAATTATAATGGAAAGTGAAGGTCTGAAAGTACTCTTCCAGCAGGCCGTCAATAATCTGAGCATCCCTGATGGTTCCGAGGGTTACACTGACCAGAGCCTGGGTCTCACCACGTGCAAAAACCGCTGAGCCGTGAGTCCTCGGTAAAATACCTACTTCGCAATCGATGGGACGAATCTGGTCGAAACTTCTGCCATCAATTCGTTTGCCGTCAAGAAGTATCTGTCTGACTGCTTCAGACTCAATTCTCGCCAGAGTCCTTTTAACAAGGCCGGTATCATAAAGCTGGGCGTCAGACTCCTCAGCTTCACAGTACTGGGCTATAATCTCTTCAAATAACTCGTTTACCGCTTTATTTCGCTGCTTCTTTTTCACTATCTGCTTTAGTTCAAGCAGCCTGTCAGCAACCTGTGAGCGAATCTTCAAATAAAGCTCTTCATCCTGTTGGACAAGTATAATTTCTTTTTCAACGCCGACTTTTTCGCGTAGCTGCTCGAGCAAATCGCAAATTTCGCCGACGGTTTTATGCGCCTGTGCAACTGCATCTGCGATTACCTGCTCGGAGAGCTGCTTTGCTCCGACCTCAATCATATTTATGGCTTCTTTTCGGCCGCCAAGCAGAAGATTCAGGTCACTTTGCTCGAGCTGTTTGTGTGTGGGATTGATAACATACTGGCCATCTACTCTGCCTAATCTGCAGGCACCAATAGGCCCTAAAAATGGAATCCTGCTGATAGTCAGAGCAGCACTGGCACCAATCATAGCGAGGATATCAGGGTCATTGTCGCCATCAAAGCTTAAAACATTCGCTATTACCTGGACTTCTTGAAAATAACCTTCGGGAAACAAAGGTCTAATGGGCCTGTCTATCATCCTAGCAGTTAATATTTCTTTCGTGCTGGGTCTGCCCTCCCGCTTGATAAAACCACCTGGGAATTTGCCGGCAGCACTATGCTGCTCACGATATTCGACACTGAGCGGGAAAAAATCTATATCTTCCGAGCGAGGCGGCGCTGTCACTGCAGAGACAAGAACAATAGTGTCTCCATATCTGACAACAACAGCACCATCAGCCTGTTTTGCAATCCTGCCGGTTTCAATTGATAATATTCTGCCCCCGATTTCTCGCTGAACTTCACATAAATTCGACATATATTTTCCTCAAATGCTGCGAGCCCGTAGTTGGTAGTTGAAAGTTCAGAGTTCAACACATTCGGCTTATGAGCTTTCAACTACAAACTACGAACTCTCTTTCTTACTTATTTTCTTAAACCAAGCCGGTTTATAATTTCACGATACTTCTGTGGGTCATTCTTATTGACGTATTTAAGCAGAGCCGACCTGTTTGAGACCATTTTGAGCAGGCCACGGCGAGAAGAGTGGTCTTTTGTGTGTATCTTCAGATGCTCTGTAAGCTCATTAATCCTTTCTGTTAGAAGCGCAATCTGCACCATCGGCGAACCAGTGTCGCCCTTATGTATTTTGAAATCCTTGATTATTTTTCCCTTCTGTTCTGCTGTCAGCATCTTCTAACTATATCCTTTCAACGTCTTTTTCCGAAGCTTGCTTTATACTACATAAAAAATCGGCATATACCTGTTCAAACATTATATATTATTTAACATAATATTATAACCTCCCATTATCATATTTGCAAGCTTTTTTTAATAAAAACGGCAGCTTATGCCGTGGGGCCAGAATTTACTCTTATTTTAGCGGCCAATTATACGGGCAGATGCACAGCCAGACATTCGCAAATTCCAATAGGTCGTCGCAGTTAATGGTACCATCCTCATACAAATCAGCTGGCAAGCCGCTTCCTGTTTGCAGCCAGTAAATAGCGAAATTTGCAAAATCTTCAAAGTTAACTATACATAACGGCCCGCCGACCCAGAAGCCGCCAAGCAGCTCGTAATTATCGCCGTCCAGATATCCGGCATCCGGCTGACCGATTGTCCCCGTGAGTACATAATCGCCACCACTACTTACACCGCCGCCACCATCAATTGTGTACCAGTCAATCTTATAATCGGCGAAAGATACCGAAACAAGTATCAGAATCACGAATATGAATAATAATCTCATTGTCAAATCTCCTTAAATATAAAAGCTAATTATACACCCAGATACGGACACGCACGTATGCTGCGGAGTAATATGGAGTGCAAGAGACACTGGTTGTCGTCAGGTCAAAGTAGTACGACGAATATCCTATGTATGCCCAACTCTCGCCAAATAGACACTTATTCTCGAATATAACAACGTAATTGTCGACGTTACCCCCGATATTGTGGTTTAATGTGATATCATCACCCGATACTGACACCCAGCCGCTGTCATAGGCCGGGCGAGGGAAAGGAGCACCATTATTCGGCCCAATGGTACCCCGAAAAGCTGCGTCATTTCCATCAACAAAAAGGTCGCCCTCAGATTTAACACCATAGTCATTTCCGCCGAGAGAGCCGGCTTTGTCACTAACAACGTTTGTACCTCGAACTCCTTGACCATTGCTGCCGAAGGCATGACCGCAGACACCTATACCTTCATTGTAGGCGTTGATACCACTAATAATCGGGTCTGAACTGTATCCCCCCACAGAGAGCGGCGCTTTAACATCAGCAGCCATTAGTGAATAAGGTGTGGGTGTTACCTTCTGTCGTGGGCTAAGCGTGGTGAAATCGCCACTGCTGCTGCCTGGGCGAACACCGATGTCTAACCAACGGGCATAACCGTTGAATGTGTTGGGAACACTTGCGAAATCCAGTTCCACTGTAAAGTATCCATCGATTACATTAACCTCGTCCAGATATACCGTATTTCCCTTCTGAGTGCCTGCATTGGGGTCATCGTATAGCTTGAACTGGAAATCATAAAGGCCATCAGCCACATCGTTGCCATCGATGAGCCTGCCCTGATAGGTAAAGGCAGTGCCTACATCAACTGCCTCGCTGACACCGGCATGACAAATAATCAAGGACAGAGCCAAAATCAAAATTGTTATGATTCTTGTAGTTTTCATTTTCTCGCCCTTCCGCAAAATTGTTGATATTTCACGGCGCACTTTTCGTGCACCAATACGTTTTAGTAAAATTTCGTGGAATTATGGTGATAAACTCACGTGTTCGCTTCACTTCTGCCTCCGGCAAAGATATTTAGTATGGTTTTATTGTATATGTTAGGGAGGAGTTTTGTCAATGAAAAAATGTTTTTAATGTCGGCCCTGGGCAAGGCCGCGGCGGTGCTAAAGAGGATTATATTGAAGTTTTGCTACAAGAGCTTACTTGCAAAGAAATCAGATTAAAGGCTCTAAAAACACTGAGAAATGTCCGGGGCCTCGATTCTCGAGCCTGCGTTATTTATGAAAGGCACGCTAATGGGCAATAATTGAAGATATTCTGAATACCGGCAGTAACAAAGCTATGGCTATAACTCCTATAATTCCGCCTATAACTACTAATAAAAGCGGCTCTAAAATCCTTGTGGCTGAGATGATTGAACTTTCAAGTTTCTTGTTGTAAAAGAGTGAAATTTTATTGCTTACCTTTCCAATGTTACCGCTTTTTTCACCGGCTTTGAGCATCTGCACAATAGACGGTTCGACTAAACTGCCGTGTGGATAAATCTGCATAGCTTCCGTCAATTGATATCCGTTTCTTATTTTTTCATCGACCCAGCTCCAAAGCTGCTGGAAATAATAATTTTTAGTGGCACCGTGTACGACTTCTACAGTTTCTAAAAGACTAACCCCCGTAGAAATCATCGTTGCCATAATTCTCATACTTCGAGCTATAATCATATCCACAAACATTGTGCCCAAGACCGGTATATGGATTTTCGTGTAATCAATTGCACGGCGTCCATTAATAGTTTTAGACCATTTATAAAGTGCCACAGCAATAAAAATTAAAACAGTAAACATAATAGTGAGGAACTGGAAATTTCGAAGCAGGTTACTGATATCTATCAACAACTGAGTAAGTTTCGGTAAAGCCGCTCCTCTGGATTCGTAAATCTTCATAAACCTCGGCATTACGAAAAAAATCAACGAGCAAGTTGCAACCACAGCAATGAGAGCCATCATCATAGGATACGCAAGTGCTCCTTTAATGCGTTTTCGTATTTCGAATTCGAACTCAAGATACCCCGCGAGCACATGAAGCATTTCGGGCATCCTACCCGAAGCCTCAGAGGCTCTGACCATACTAATAAACATCGAACTAAATACCCTGGGATATCCAGCCAAAGCATTTGAAAAGTTATCGCCGCTTTTAACAGAATTGGTAACTCCTCTGATTATTGTCTTAAACGTTCCCTCACTAGCCTGCTCGCTAATGGCATCGAGCGCATCGCTAAGTATAACGCCACTATCAAGCATCACAGATAACTGCGTCGTAAACATTATCAGGTCTAATCGTTTTAATTTAGACTTCGAGGAGCATTCCACTATGGAAGGACTGCTCGCAACCATCGTGTAAATAGACTTTTTTCCCCATCCCCCGCCCTTTGAAGTATCATACTTTTTGGTCTTTTTTGGTTCTAATACAGGCATTTATCCGTCTTCTTCGATTACTAAAATCTGTCAATCATTTCGATCTTCTTCCGGCTGAGCCACTCTTAATACCTCCTCGATAGGCACAATTCCGGCTCTTACTTTCTCAATTCCATCCAATTGAAGGGGAACCATACCATCTTCCAGAGCCTGCTGTCTAAGCTCCTTCAGACTTGCTCCGTGATTAATCATCTCCCTAATTTCGTCGCTTGGTAAAAATAACTCATGGACAGCTATTCGGCCGGAACATCCGGTATTTCTGCACTCCCTACAGCCTAAACCCCGGTAATACTTCTCTATTTGGCCACCCATTTTTCCAACTATATTTTTAATGCTCGCCGAGGGCGTATACTCCGACTTGCAACTTGTACATACCTTCCGTACCAATCTCTGCGCCAGCACGGCTATCAGTGAAGCACTTATAAGAAAAGGAGGCACATCCAAATCTACCAGACGTGTTATCGCTGCCGGCGCATCGTTTGTATGCAAAGTCGAAAAAACAAGATGGCCTGTCAACGCAGCCTGAATAGCAATAGTCGCAGTATCTTGATCCCGAACCTCACCCACCATTACTATGTCAGGGTCCTGTCTCAACAAACTCCTCAGGGCTGTTGAGAAGCTAAAACCTATGCTGTCAATAACCTGAAACTGATTGATGCCGGAGATATTACATTCGATAGGGTCCTCGACGGTGCATATGTTCACATTTTCACGATTTAACTCAGTAAGTGTAGCGTAAAGAGTCGTATTCTTTCCGGAGCCTGTAGGACCTGTCACTAAAATAATTCCATTTGGAGACTGCATAACTCTTCTATATACCTCGAGACTTTTATATGCGAAACCCAGTGACTCCAGATTAAATATGATATTCTGCGGATTGATAACTCTGACAACTACCTTTTCCCCAAAATTGGTCGGCATAACCGAGACTCTCAGATCAACAGGCCTACCCTCGATTAGGACGTGTATACCTCCATCCTGCGGCAATCGCCTCTGGGCTATATCCAGTTCTGCCATAATCTTTATTCTCGAAACAAGCGCTGAATGCATCTGATAAGGTGGGGACATTTTTTCATACAAATTACCATCCACCCTGTATCTGACGCGCAATCTTCTCTCGTCGGGCTCAATGTGAATATCGCTCGCATTTTCCTGAACGGCATTATAGAGAAGATAATTTACTAGTTTTACAACAGGTGACTGGCCAGCTATTTCCTCAAGATTACTTATATCTTCCGTGATACTTTCTATGAGTGTAAAATCTTCCAGACCTTCCTCATCGATGATATCATCGATGACAAAAACATTAGCCGCAGGCAAATAGGTCTGTATAGTGTTTTTAATATCTTTGACAGTTGCACAGACTATCTGTACCTTACAGCCGCTAAGACGTTCTATCTCATCTATTAAAAAGACATTAGTCGGCTCACTTACTGCAACCGTCAGTAAATCATAAACCTTAAATAACGGCAGAACGAGGTGTTTCTCAAGAAACTCTCTCGGCAGAATTTCCAAGACTTTTACATCACACAACTTTGGTCCGACCTGAGCATAGGGCACACCATAGACCTCAGCCAAAGCGGAAGCTATCTGGTTATCCGTACAATAACCTTTTTCTACAAGAAGCTCCCCAAAAAGCTTTTTATGCCCCCTGCTGCTCTGTTCTTTAAGCACATCTTCTATCTGCTCGGCAGTAACGATTCCGTTGTTGAGAAGCAACTCGCCAAGCTGCATTCTGTTTTCAGTAAATATCTCGCCCATATCTTTATACTTCTCTCATGCCGCCCCTATGCCAAACTTTTGATGGCCTCAGAAAGCTCTGAATAACAACTGAATTCACTTTCAAGCCTGGTTATTTCAAGAATTTTCCTGCAATTTTCATCAAGCCCTGCCAACCTGAGCTGACAATTGTTTTCGTCACCATAGTCTCTCGCCCAAAGTAAACACTCCAGCCCAGCGCTGTCAATAAATCCAACCTTGCTCATATCAAGCACGATGCCGGTTTTAGGTATGGAAGTACTCAAGCTTTCCTGATTTAAATCTTCACTGAAGGATGAATGGATAATTCCGCTGATAGTTTTTCTCAGTGTTTCGCTAATCTCCGAGCCTAATTCACCCTGAAGCTCAACAACGGTAACATCATTATAATCCTGTGTTTTTATTCTCATTTGACCAACGTTCCTACCGCTTCAGTATTATAATACGGAAATTCTTTTTCAGAAAAAGTGCTAGCCAAACCGTCCTGAATAATATCCCAGAGATGATATATATCATTATTGAGAAAGACTGTTGCCACTTTTTCATCAAACTGTGTCCCCATACCTTTTCTTATTTCCTCAATCGCCTCTTCGAGGCTCAACGCTTTTCTATAAACACGTGCTGAAGTCATCGCATCAAAACTGTCTGCAAGGCCCACTATTTTGCCTGATAAAGGAATTTTGTCTGCGGTTAATCCGTTAGGATAGCCTTTTCCATCCATCCTTTCGTGGTGGCATAATACACCCGGTATAATATCGCGCATCTGCTTTATTCCTTTCAAGATGTTAGCGCCTATTAAAGGATGCCTCCTGATGCAGTTAAGCTCTTCTGTAGTTAATTTTCCTTTTTTGCACAATACGGTTTCACTTATCCCGATTTTTCCTATATCGTGTAGCAGACCTGTAAGATAGATATTATGCATCACCGATTCGTCAATTTTTTCGCTCTCGGCATATCTTTCGGCAATCCATTGCGAAATAAATGCAACTCTTTCTGAATGGCCTCGAGTGTACTGGTCCTTGGCATCAATGCTGCTGGTAAGCGCCTTTAAGGACCCGATAAACAGCTCTTTCAAATCGCCAAAGAGCCTGCCATTCTCAACAAACACTGCACAACCATTAGCCACAGAATTAAACAACTTAATATCAACACTGTCAAAGTCAGGTTTACCAATTCTATTTATAGCAGCCATCAGGCCGACTATGCAGTTGCTGTCACCACCTGTTTCCGAGAAACCGGTACTAAGTCTGTCTTTGCCATATAAAGGAACTGCAATAATATTTTTTATGTAATCAGGCCATTTATATTTGAACGGGCCGTCCACACTGCTGTCGAGCAGAACTTCCTTGCCCATTTCTATCTCTGCCACCAACCTGTCAAAAAGCATCTCCTTGATAAGTTTATCGATATCTATCAGGCCGGCTCCTGCTGTAAGTACTAAACGCTTCTCATCATCCGCCTTTTTCTCAAGCAAAATCACAATACCCTCGACGCCGACAATTTCCCTAAGGCAGTCGCAGGCCATCTGAAGATAGTTTGAATCTGAGTTGCTGATTCTCATATTTGTGCTCAACTTATGAATAAGAGCCAGCTCCTCATAGACCTGCGAAAGTTCGGTGCCAAACATCACAGCCTGCTGTTCGGACTTTGCCTCAGACAGAAATCTTTTTGCCAGAAGCGTCAGCATATCACTGACAATTTCACATAATTGACTGCCTTGTCTTGCTGTAATATGCTCTTTATCGGCGTCCTGCTTTTTCTCTTTTGCCGGCTGCAGCTCTTCACCTATGTCAACCAAAGCAATATGAGCAGGTGAATTAGAATCCAACCTCAGAAATACAGCCACAATTCTATCATTAATCTGAAAAGCCTGTTCGTCTGCCTTTGGTTTACTTGTATCGAGGTCCTTTAAACAATCATTTACTATCGATTGCCAATCTGTTTCAAAGATATTACCCTGGCAGGTCAAGAGCAACCGGCCATCAGCATCACACACGGCAAAGTTAGCTCCCAGCTTATTTATTGTCCGGCCAAAGGTCTCAAGCTCACCTTTTTGGATTTTGCTCAGGTTTTTTTCGATTGTTTTCAACATTTCCATTAAAACCCAAATCCTTTTGTAATCACTAATACAGTTAGTCAGCTACCGATTTTTGGTATAGAATGTCCTCGATTTTTTTTAGCAGCTCCTTGGGGCTAAACGGCTTACCGAGACAGTCTGATATTTTCAGCTGTTCCTTTTGTTCCTGCTCTATACTGAAACTCCTTGCCGTAAGCATAATCACAGGTATATCCTTAGTCTGCTCATTCTGCCTCAGTTTTTTCACAAGCTCGAAACCATCCATAACCGGCATTTGAAAGTCTGTAACAATCAAATCAGGGTTTTCTGAACAGGCAAGTTCATATGCCTGGGCGCCATTCGATGCTGTTACAACTTCGAAGCCATTGCTGCGAAGCTTTATCGCCACAACGTGGATAATGTGAATTTCATCATCTACAACTAAGACCTTTTTTTCCGACATCATCGGGCCTCCTCAAAGTTTTAGACAAATGAATTTTTCTCCTACGGCAACTACACTTTCTCCCCAACCACTTCTTTTTTCGCCAAGGGCAATTCAAAACCAAATGTGCTTCCAACACCCACTTTGCTTCTGACAAATACTCGTCCGTTATGCACTTTTTCAACAATTTGTTTGACAAGGTTGAGCCCCAATCCGGTTCCTTTTGCCTTATCTTTATTCGCTTCGACCCTATAAAACTTGTCAAATACGTGGTCTACATCACCTTCCGGAATTCCAACACCGGTATCTGTAACACTCACACGGGACAGGCCCGCGATTTCATCCACTTCGGTTTCGACCTTCACTGTTCCATCTTGAGGTGTATACTTGATTGCATTACTCAGAAGATTTACAATAACCTGCGAAATCATATCTTTGTCGGCATAAACCTGGTCGTAAACAATAAGCTCATTTTCAACTATTGTGATATTCTTTTCTTCAGCATAGCTTTTGAGCATTCGCGTCTGCTCTTTTATAATCACAGCGAGGCTTATCGGTTTTTTCTCAACTTTCACCAGCCCCGACTCTATACGGGAAACATTCAGAATGTCCTCTATAAGACGGTTCAATCTCTGGGCCTGACTTTGAATAACAGTGCAAAATTCCTTGCGCATTTCCTCGGTGCTGGCCTCATCTTCCAGTAACATTTCCGAATAAGCCATGATAGAGGCAAGCGGTGTTTTCAACTCGTGAGAAACATGGCTTACAAAATCATTTTTCATTTGCGATACTTCTTTTTCACGCGTGATATCGTGGAGAACAGCCACAACTCCGCAGATATTATTTTTTTCATCGTGGATACAGGAGGCTATGCAGCTGAATATTTTCGATTCATCACCCTTCGATATCCCAAGTTCATATTTTGTATGGCGTGCTCTGGTTTTTCTGCTTCTGCGCAGAAACTCCACAAATTCGTTTCTGCTGTCACCGATTAGCTCGGTAATGGACTTTTGCTGGCAATTCTTAAAATCAAAGTTGAATAGTTTACCAGCCGATTCATTTGCTATGAGCAATTTGTCATACTCATCAATGACAATAATAGCATCGCGGACACTATAGATGATGGACTCCGTTTTTAGTTTTTGCTTCTGCAAAAGTCGAAGGTTAAGCTGTAAATCCTTTATTTGATTCTCGAGGTCAGCTATATAACTATTCTTACCTTTGAAACGGTTGCGAACCGCCCCATACAATTCCACCATTGCTGCATTATCAGTTTTCTTTTCCTCCTCCAGGTCGCTAACAAAAGAAACATCTATGTTTTCATCTCCGAACTTGCCGGTTACGGATTTGATTTCCCGAACGAGCTTATACCATCTCCATCCCAGGCAGCCGCCGCAAGCGGCTACGATAATGCTGCAAAGCAATAAAGCTAAACGCCAGCCTCCACCGAAGGCAGAATCCCGCCATAAGACCATGGACACAGCTAAAATGATACAGACCTCAATTGCTGTGACCATAACCGCTATTCTACAAAGCCTCGAAAAATAGCGGCTTTTAATATAAAAATTTCTCACCGATATCAAACCAATCACTCCAAAACCACATTCCGCATTTTCAATTAAACTCAGCAGTTAGCCAATTCTTTACCTTCGCAGCCATCTTTCAGAATCTTTACGCTCAACGTTTTCAATTATAATGCTCTTAATATTCTTGGCGTCTTCAGGATTCGTTTCCCGAATTATTCTCTCCTTTAATCTCAGGGCCTCCAGATAAGCCGGACGACGCTGAAGCGCAATATCCAGCTTTTTAAGAGCAGCTTTGTTATTACCCTCAAGATAGAATTTAGCAGCCTGTGCATAATCCTCTTCAACGAGTCTTGCCCTGCTGACTAAATGCAGCTCCTCCTTTACGCCCGCCCTCTTTCGGCGGATATCATCAACCCTGGCGCTCGCCATCGTATCAGCAGCTTCCTCAATTATATGTGGAGTAAGCAGAATAATAACCTCCTGACGCTGGACGCTGTCTGTTGTACTTCCAAAAGCTGCACCGACTATAGGTAGATCGCCAAGGATAGGAACCTGTTTTCGAGTGGTAACAGTTACATCCCTGAATAAGCCGCCGATGACAATCGTTTCACCGTCCTTAACCACCACGTTAGTGGCCAGCTCGGTTGAAGCCTCATCCGGTATATTATTACTCTTTAAGGTACCGGAGCTATCTTTTGGATGTATATCCATACGTATATAACCGTCATCACCGATGTAAGGCCTGAAAGAAAGCTTTGTACCTGTGTCAAGAAATTCAACCTCCTGTGTGGTCGATGTTTGTGTTTGAGTCGTCATAGACGTATAACCGATTTTCGTACCTATATATACCTGGCCGAGCTGCTTATTAACCGCCAGTATCTTCGGATTAGCCAGAACTGTTGTATCTGTTACAGTCTCCAGGGCAGTTACAATTGCACCAACATCGTTGCTCGTAATACCTATCCTCACGCCGTCACCTATGCTTGCAAAGCCGCTTGTTTCAATCGGCGTACGATGTATACCCTGTGTAAGAAGCTTGCTCATAGCCGTAGTTTGGGAAGACGACAACGAATCAGTCGTACCTATTTGTGTTGATGTTGTTGAAGCCTCGAGGTGGATACCGGCCATAAGGTTCAAATCGACACCGAGTGTCATACCTTCGCTCAATAATACACTTAAAATAGTAGCCTCAATCAAGACCTGTTTCGGCTTTATATCAATCGCTCTTATTACCTCGGCAGCCTGGACGATTCTTTCAGGATAATCGTATATAACGATTGTATCCTGTACCGCCATTGTAACACCACCCGCTGCCTCCGTAATGGACTCGCCCGTGGGAACACCGGTTTCAGCAGCAGTGCTGGTTCCAATTTGACCCTGGTTGCTGAGAACCGGAGCGATAAGCTTTTTAGCTTCATCAGCGCTGATATAAGAAAGAGTGAAAACCTTATATCTCATCCGGTTCTTATCTTCTTTAGTAAAAACTTCAATGATATTGCCCCTTTGCTCCCATTGGATATTGTCGCCGAGAATAGCATCCATAGCCTGCTCAAATGTTACGTTATAAAGGTTGGTTACGGTGATTGTGCCTTCAACCTTGGGTGATGGAACGATGTTTTTATTATACTTTGCCCCAAGGAAACGAAGCACATCCCTTATTTCAGCATCCTTCTTGAAGCTGATAGACTGGATAGTGCCATCCGCGGAAATATCTATTGTGCTGCTTGCCACATTCGCCCTCGGTTCCGAAGTTTCTTCGCTGTCTGCCAATGAGGCCTCATCAACACCACCAACAGCTACTGCAGCTATCATCGCCAATACAATAAACCAGAGAAATATATCCTTCCTGATTTTGCCTTTGTAATATCTGTCTTTATACATATTTTTGCCCCTTTTTTCTTCAGAACCCAAGCAGGTCTCTTTTCTCTGCAACTGCCTGTCTACTCTTTAATTAAGCACCTCCAACGATTGCAAAATCTTTAATGTAATAGTTCCTTCTCTACATTTTATGGTCACCTTTGTTTCTTCAATTTTTGCAACTTCACATTCATACACATCAGAACCCTCTACAACAGTTAATTTGTCACCCACGCCAAACAGTTTATTATTAATAAAAGCCTGAGGATTATCACCCAGAACTATCGCCTCAAGCGTCAGTTTTTCACTTATCATTCGCATTAGCCCCTCATTGTTGTTATTTTCAGAAATAGATTTAATCTCTTTGCCGGAGCCCTCATAGAAGCCCTTACTATCAAATGAAAAGAAGTCTCTGGTAAGGGCATCATTTCTTCCTTCAACCTTTGGCAATTCAAAATAACATATTCCCGGCTCCATGCCTTGTTCGGCCTGCTCAGCAGATAGCTCTTCAGAGGACGATTCTTCGAGGCTGTCAGTCGCTTCGGCACTCTGAGGTGACTTACCGGCAAAGACTTTAATCCACATAATGAACATCACTAAAAGCAGGCAAACGGCAGTAATTGCTTTTTTCTTTTCCACGTGAAGTTTAGCAAAAATACCACCACCTGCTGCAACAGCCGTGCCTGGTTTTCTTTGCGTCATACTTTTCATATCAAACTTTAACCTTTTTCCTTTGTCGTCCGGTAATAAATAACCACTTTCGTCTCCATATCGATCTCACTGCCGGGATCGCTTTTATTCTCCAAGCTTACATGCTCAATTCGAATCAACCTGTTTAAATTCTGCAGCGACTTATAAAATTCAAATATCTGCGCCAGCTTACCCCTGCACTTCATACTGACGGGTATGCAATTTATTTTTTTAGTTTCTACTTCTTTGGCCGGTTCAATAAACTGATCTTTCAAGTTATGCTCATTCATCAAATCCGCTATCTGATGTAAAAACGAACCAAGCTCTCTTTCTTCCGGCATATTAAGTTCGAATTCTTTTGTTACACTTTGCATCTGTTGAAACCGTTTTTTGAGCACAGGCAGCTGCTTTTTCCGGCTGTTTGCCTCTTCGATGGCAACTCTTGTCACAGCAGTTTCAGACTTAACAGTTTTCATCTTTTTCCTCATAGGCAGATATACAAAAAATACGAACCCCATCAGCATCACGCCGGCTGCGATAAAAATTATCATTTGCTGTTTTGCTCTGAAAAACATCTCAAATTTTCCTTATTCCTCCTTATAATTTGCCAGATAACAGCCAAGTTCAAATTCAGTGGACTCTAAACTTCCTTCGCCGGCAGCACCGCCTGTCTTAGCTTTTTTGTTTCTCGAAAAGAATGGTATAACCTGACAAAAATACGGCGAATCCTCCAACTTGCAAATAAGCTCGGCGACATCACTTCCATCGGCGGCGATACCGCTTATCAAAACAGTGAATCTAACATCACCGAATAATATGACTCCACTACTGCCACTTCTCGTCCGAGCCGTTATTAATCCTGCTGATGCAGTTTTTCCAGTTGGTCGGCTTTCAAATTGCTCGGCATCAAATTTGACCTTTTTAAGTACAATATCTTTATCAATTAAAAAACTTAACTCTGCAAGCACACTTGGAACATCTATTCGGGAATCTATTTCTTTAAGAATATCGACCTTTTCCTTCAGGAGCGCCGCAGCCTCTTTCATCTCGGAAAATGAACGTACATCATTTTCCAATTCTCTATGGCGGCTCTTCAGTTTACCGAGTCCGGCTTCTGCTTTCGAGACCATGAACTTTGTATGTACGCCCCACACGAGCATAACCATAAATATGCAGCCCAAAGCAAAGTACTCCGCTCGGTAGCCCATCTGCCTTTTCTGGTTTTTCTTATACCACTGTGGAAGAAGGTCAATATCGTTCATAAACAAAACCTAAAAATAATTTGATATACAGCGACTATTTTTTAACCTCTTTTTTGATACTTTCATCGGGTTCCCAGTTTTTCAGGCTGAGTCCTACGGAAACAGCCCATTCACAAAGCAATCCTCGCCTGTCGCTATTAAAGTCTACTTTCGTTATATCAATGCCATTAAAAGGCTCGGCTACTTCGACCGAAAGTGCCATCCGCCGTCTCAATATATTAAGCAAAATATTTTCGTATGCGCCGCCGCCGGAGAAAGTAGCCCGTTCTACGCGCTTGCTTCTGAAGGCAACAGTGTAATATCTAAAGCACAACGATATCTCTTTCGCCAGCTCCTCAGTAACCGAGCCTATTGCATCCACCATTACCTGACGAGTTGAAGGATCGAGGTCCTCCTGACGTATCAGGTTATTATCTTTATTCAATAGTCCCTCATCCGAATCTGCAGAGTCTGAAACCGGTGCTCTCCTCCAAAGCCTGCTTCTCAGCATCTCAGCTTCACTAACTTCGATATCCAGTCTATGGGCAATTTCACGATTAATGTTTTCTGTACCAATTGGTATATTCTTAACAAAACTGATATCTTCGCCTCTGCCAAAAACGACCGTAGTTGACGAGCCCCCGATATCCACGAAAACCTCGGTTTTCTCTCTATCTTCCTGTCTCCTGAGCATACGTCTAAAGCTTCTGTACAAAGCACAAGGGACCGGGTCTATACCAACAGGTTTAAGCTCTACCTGTTCAAGCATATCGATATGACTCCTCACTGTCTCATCCTTCGTGGCAAACAATATCACCTCATTCTTTATTTCATCACCATGCCGAACGCTGCCTGCAAACATATAGTTAATTGAGTCCTTATCAGGTTGTAAATCGAAACGATTTATAACCTCTCTTCGCAGAATTTCCTCGACTTTTTCCGTTTCCGTCTTACCCAGTCTAAGGCTCGTCATTTTTATCTCATCGTTCGGCATAGACGAGACTACTTCCCGGCCTTTAAAGTTACCTTTTGCCAGCATCGTTTTTATCGCCGAAGTAATATACTCTTTTCTTTGCTCAAAGTCTGAGCCTGCACTTATGCCAACAATAGCCTTTGCCGCATCTACCACACTTATCACCGGACCGTTCGCTTCCAACTGAATCATCTTGATATTGTTATGTCCTATGTCCAAACCAATCGGACCATAACCATGAGTTTTTAATTTCCAGCTTATCATTTGCTTTTTCTACCGCTTCGCGGATTTAAAATTTAACATATCGATTTCCTTTGCCGCTCGCCCACATCCGTCACTGTGAAATTGACACATAACCCGTCATCGTCTCAACTGTAATCGTTACAGTTCTGGTGCCCACAGAGAGAGTTATACTTCCACCATTATCAGGACTTCCAAGATAAGTGAAGGATACCCGCTCACCAGATGAGCCAAAATCGGCGTCGACAATATTTACCTTGTCGACCCTGCTGTCTGCTTTGAAGTTAACTACATAATCACCGTGCGTAACAGGGTGAGATATAACTCCGTCCTCATCTTCGATACTGTAGCTTTCAGCGGATTCGTCAAAAATCACCTTATATGTTTCCTGCCTGCTGATTGCCATACTTTTAGCATATTCGATGTCTGCTGCTATCATATCTGCCGCTACGCGAACTTGTGTACTTGCAGCCGAACTGAACATCGGTATTGCAAGCATTGCCGCTATGGCAATTATTACAACTACAGCTATAAGCTCAATTAATGTGAAACCGCGATTCTCAAAACTTAAATTTTGATTTTCCATCGCCCTTTAATCCTCAACAAACAGAGGGGACTTGCGCGTATTTTGCGTATCTCTTTACTATTTTTCGTCTTCTTTGAGGGGTGCCTTGAACAGTCCTTTGCTCAGGGCATCGTTCCGAATGTCTTCTTTGTCATTATCGATTCGGCAGGGACTAAATTAGCGTCCGTTTTTATCGTAAGTCCTATGAATTAAAAGCTCTTACAAGCTTGTATAATTGTCAAATCCGATACCTTCCAAACTCATCATCAGCAAAACACATACAACCGTTACATCGATATCGCGCAAAAATAATGGCACTCTTTTGTTAATTATATTTTATAAAATAAATAGGAGGAATGAAAATGATTTGAATTTTTCTTTTAGTTTATTTTTTGAGGCCGATAAGCTTGATACAGCCCAAAACCTTTTCTCGTCCAATAAATTAAAATCTATTTTCTAACCTGAAATAAAGGATTTTTTAAAGCTCTTCTCTCTCTATCCTTTTGAAAAAAGCACCTGCTGCCGGGCTGTATCTATTTGGCGTGCCGAAGGTGGGCCAGGTCTGGATGGAGCCTTTCTCCTGAGAGGCAGTTATAGTTACGGAACAGTTGTAAGTATTTCTTATGCCGGCCCCAAAAACATACAACGCCCCAGTGACGTTTAAAACACCATTATACATATTCTTTAAATCAATTTGATCAACTACCTTCGCCAGACCCGTTATCTCCAAGTGACAATAGGCACTTTCAAAAGTCAAATCATCAACAACTAAAAGTGCGGGAAAATTCTTAACTGCTGTGATTGTAAGATTGCAGCCGTTGTACAATCTCAAATCACCATATACTACAAGCATTCCATTTATACTGCAATCGCCTCTTAAAGAGAGGTCACCATTACAATAGAAAATACCTGCAGGATTGGATGCGCTGGGACTGCGCTGCAGGTCTTCATGTAAACCGGAAGAAATTTGTCCCACAGAATATAATGTCGAGTCAATGTAATAATACATACTAAACAGCCAAGAGTATATTCCTGGTATATATGTTTCATAAACGGTGTTACTCTCATATTGCCGGCCCTGAATGGTACCATATTCATATATCGTGCCTTTTGAGTAAACGTCTCCTCCGACCTTCCCGTAGATTGATACATCATTACAGAAATAAGCCTCTCCATAGATTGTAACCTCACTCGGCAAATTCCTTTGATCTTCCTGGTAGTATGCAAAGCAGGGGTCCAGCCGTAACTCAGCGGATAATCTGCCTCGAGCGATTTGCTCACCTTCCTTTTCTTTATAAGCTGTGGACCATATTTTGTAATTGTAAGAGCCAAGCTGCTGCACAGAGACATCGTAATAGTCGTCACTTCCTGTAACAAGCTGCTGAGCACTCGCACCTGCCCAGTAGTCGCCGGAGGTATCCTGAGGATTCAGTATAAATCCTTTTGCCTGCTGCAGGCCCGACTCGGCCAGATAGTCCATTTCTGTGCGGATTATCATATTCTCGCCACAAGCCAGCTCTACGTCGTTTTTAGAAAGGAAGCCCAGCGACAATAATGTTATCGCCATAACTATAAACAGGACCACAAGCAACGCCACAGCCTTTCTGTTATTTTCCCTTTTATTCATCATCATCATCATAAAAATCAAAACCCCCGCTATCATCAATTAAATGACCCGCCCAGCCTCGAAGCGCCGCTGTTATCTCGTAGTGGTGCATAACACCATTTTCTTCAATATCAAAGCTGATGCTCGCAAACTTAGACCAAGGCGGCGTGGTATCGACGGCAAGGGTGACATTTTCGCACTCCGGTATAAGTTTACTATAACGATATGTATAGCACCCATAGTTGCTCCACCCGGACGGAAGCGGCTCGATATCATCAATATCCAGCACGCGGCTGTCGTCATAAAACTCAAAAATTCGAACATAACTCTTATCGTAATAACTGCCAAGGTACGTCACCTCGTCAAGATTGATACAGCTGTCGTCGTTATCATCGGCTCTCCAAATGGCAAAATTATTCTCCTCGAGATGACATATCATTCTGCAGTTGCCTATAAGTTCTCTGATTTTAACTGTAGCAAAGCGAATTTGGGCCTGTTTAACGGCTATATCACCCGTACTATCATTTGCCGAACCCAAAGCAGAAGCAAGGGCAGCAGCTGCAGCAAGCACAATGGAAGTCACAACCAAAGCAATCAGCAGTTCAGCCAGTGTAAAGCCGTTATTATATCCTGTTTTCCTCATCGCATATCTCGCAGAGCACAGCTATCAAACCCTATAATACTACCTTGTAATAAGTCGGTTTATTTTCACAATCTCGTCTGATTCGTAATACACACTAACTGTCGCAAGAATAAATTTTGAGGATACACGTGTATCCTCATTTGGGAAATAAACGTAGGAACAACTCGAATCCCTGCTGAACTTTGAATAAAGTGAGCCGGTAAATACCGAGCCGCCGGAATCTTTTACCTGGCCCTGAGACTCGCTGTAACCATTAAAGCTGCTCACAACCTCATCGAAAGGTGTATTTATAATCTGTTCCATCAAATCCGATGCCAGTTTTGCTGCCAGAGTCAATCTCGCACCCTCAGCCTGTAAGGCAGCACCCCCGGCAAACGGCAAAAGCAATCCTGCCGCAGCCATGGCCAAAATCGCGATAGCCATGATTGCTTCAGTAAGTGTAAAAGCCTTTGTTGTATTTAACTTTTTTTTCATCCGTTTAGAAAAATAAAAAATAAGAATAATCGGTATCCGCTTCTGATTTATCGGGCACTTATCCTGTCGAGTTTATATAAAAAAGCAGGCCGGCTGTTAAAAACCGGCCTGTTATGGGCATCCTTATTTAGATACTGAAAATTTGCTTATTTCAGCTCTTATAGGCCATAGTGAGCTGAATCACCTGCCCTGAAGTCACCATCACTTTCGTCAAGCTCCCAGGCCCCTCCTCCATCACCCCAGGCAACCACGGTGTTGGTACTTGTGTAGGGATTGTCGGGTATGGACTGTATAAACGGTCCACTATTAGCATCTGTAGTCATTTGATTCGTGAAACCGGAAACTGTTGGAGAAGCATCATCATTTTTGAATTTATAGAGCTGAATCTGAGCACGAATCAACTGGAGATTACTCTTCAAACTCGCCAGCTTAGCTTCCGAGCTCGCACTGCTGAACTGCGGAATAACAATAGCTGCCAGAATTCCCAGAATAACCACGACAATCAGAATCTCTACCAATGTAAAACCACTTTTTGCTTTCATCTTTATTCCCCTCGTCAATTAAATAATGAAAAAACTTACTCTCACTTCCAAACCACTATTTCCCCTCGGATTTTTCACAGCTATCGATATCGTCTCAATCATAAGGTGACTTTTGTTTTTTTACTTTTATTCCCCCCAAATAAATAAGTGTCCTCTAATATTGTTTGAAAATACGCAAATTTACCATTAAACACGCTAAGGAACAAAAACCTAAGCGGCCTAAGTCCGAGAAACAGACAAAATTCAAAAATTCAGCCTGCAAACTAAAATATATAAAACAACTAATCTCCTGCCAAATTAGAACGGCCGAAAATGCCTAACGACTTTTTAACAGTGTGAATTCAAAAAATCCTAATTACAATTGTATGAAATGTGCGGATTAAAACAATAAATTGAACAATGCCTGAAGTCACTGAGAAGGCAAAATATACTCCGGCATATTCTCGATATGGATTCGTCGCTGGTTTTGAGACTGATAACAAAGTTCTATTCGGACGTAATCAACGCCCTGCAGGCTCTGTTTTAATTTATCAGCCCACTCAATTAGAACCACCGAGTCCGGATAACAAAATTCATCAAAACCTATCATCTCGAATTCCCCGGGCGAGTTAAGACGGTACGCGTCGATATGGTAAATGTCCAGCCTGCCGACATATTCATTAACAATTACAAAAGTGGGACTATTAACGGGAATATTTTTATCCTGAGCCCCCGCTCCTTTTGCTATGCCCTTAATTAAATAAGTCTTGCCACTTCCCAGAGGTCCGGTAAGGCCTATAACTTCCCCACCTTTCAGCCGGCTGCCGATCTTACAGCCGAATTCAACAGTTTCCTCAACCGAATTTGAAATAAAATCATAATCCATTTCACACTTTAATTAACCAAGATGCTCGTAGCCGGCCGGCTGCAAATCCTGCAGCTTTCCACCAGCGGTTTGAATCTGCATTTTTCCTGTATTTGTAACCGTACCAATCTTCGTAATTGGCAAAGACCTGTCCCAACGCTTTATCAACTTATTAAATTCCTTCTCAGCAAGTGTAAAGAGCAGTTCAAAATCTTCGCCCTCATTCAAAGCTGATTCTAACGGTTCTTTGGTTTTTCTCGCCTCCGTTGATACCGGAATCTGCCCTGCGTTTATTAGAGCACCAACTCTACTTTGCCTGCATATACGATTCAGGTCACTGCTCAAGCCGTCGCTTATATCAATCATAGCATTTATTTCTGCTATGGACGCTATTTCTATTGCTTCATTTACCCTCGGCTCAAAGCACAAATGTTTACCCTGGCTGGAGCCCCCCAGCGAGCCGGTTACGCAAATTATATCACCCGGCTTTGCGCCGCTGCGCTTTAGCGGTTTATTGGCTGCGGCTTTGCCGAGCATCGCTACAGTGATTGCAAAAGGCTCTTCGCTCCTCCAGCTTGTAATGTCACCACCTACGAGGGCGCAGTTGTATTTGTCAGCCGCCTTTATAATTCCTTCATGAAACTGCTTTAATTCCTTTTCTGTAAATCCTTTTGGCAAAGCAACACTTACAACCGCAGCCACAGGTAATACTGCCATAGCCGCACAATCGCTGAGGCTCACTGCAATAGCCTTATAGCCGACCTGCTGTAACGTAGCTTTGCGCAGGTCAAAGTGTACACCGTCAAGGAGCATATCTATAGTGATAAAAACCGATGTGCCCTTGCCCACTTGTACCTGCGCCATATCGTCACCTATACCGATGGGAAAATCTTTGGAGGATAGCTTCCTTTGGGCTGCAAACCAGTCCGTTATTTGGTCTTCTGTCCAGCTCATCGCTTCGCTAACAGCTTCCACCAGTAATTTATTTGAATTTTTGCCTGTTTGGAACCGGCTGAGCCGATTGTCACATATCTTTTCACAACATTTGATGCACCGAGATGTTCATACACATCCTTTTCAACAGCCGGACAGTATTTCTTGAACTGCTTTATACTCAGTTGTGTTAAAGTTTTATTATTCTTTTCGCAATCTGCTACCAGCTTGCCTACTATGCCGTGGGCCTGGCGAAATGCAATGCCTTTGCCGACAAGATATTCCGCCAATGCAGTAGCATCCAGAAAACCTTCATCCAGACCAGCCTTAATTTTATCAACATTGAATTTAGTGTTTGAGACAACCGCACAGGCCATATCAAGCGATTGCTTTACAGTATCAGCGGCACCGAATACATGAATCTTATCTTCCTGCAGGTCGCGGTTGTATCCCGTAGGCAGAGCCTTAAGTAACGTCAACAGGGCTATGAGCGAACCATAAACGCCGCCGGCCTTACTGCGAATCAGCTCCAGCATATCAGGATTTCGCTTCTGCGGCATCATACTTGAAGAGGTGCAGAAGCTATCCTTTATACGGATAAAGTCAAATTCACTGCCCGAAAAGATTATCCAGTCTTCAGCTAAATTTGATAAATGAGTCGCTACCAGGGCACAATCAAAGATAAACTCTGCGCAGAAATCCCTGTCTGATACGGCATCAATACTATTTCGGCTGATATCTGTAAATCCCAACTGTTCGGCAGTGCTCTTTCGGTCAATGGGCAATGTAGAGCCTGCTATAGCCCCGCTTCCCAAAACAGAGAAGTTTAATAATTCACTACAGTTACTCAAACGCACAAAGTCACGCTCAAGCTTCTCAACAAAACTCAATAAATATGCCGCAATCACTATCGGCTGAGCACGCTGCAGATGCGTGTAAGACGGCATCACATCTTGGGTATATTTATCAGCCGTTTCCACAAAAGCCTTTTGCAACTGTGCAATTTTCGCCTGCAGAATTTCAATCTCATCCCGCATCCACAAACGCATATCGGTTGCAACCTGGTCGTTTCGGCTGCGGCCTGTATGCAGCTTTTCACCGGCCTGGCCGATTTTCTTTATCAAAGCCGACTCGATGGCCATATGAATGTCTTCCTGAACTTTATCAAACTTGAAACTGCCATTCGTTATTTCCCGCTCGATTGCCAGCAGGCCTTCCACAATTCGCTTACACTCGGCTTTACTGATTAACTTCTGCTCCGAGAGCATCTTCGCGTGGGCAATCGAGCCGGCTATATCATACTTGTATAAACGCCTGTCATAAGAGATTGATTCGACAAAACCTACTGCCAGCTCATCCGGCTCACCGCCCAATCGCTTTTCCCAGCTTTTGCTTTTTTTTGTCATTTTTCTGCTCCGAAAGCATCTTGGCTTTTTGAGCAATTATTGAGGATTTGCCTGATTTGTCAAGGCTGATAAAAGCCCGTGCTTGATGGCCGAGCTATTACCAAAATCAGGTAAAGAATTGGCCGCTTAAGTTTTATATTTTGTTGTATTACAAAGCTAATTCAGCCGAATTGACTCGTAAGTCATATTTTCAAGGTCCAGCACAACAGCAAAGGACTCGCCTGTAATCCAGTCTGTGGCCTCTCCCGGATTTATAACAAGGGTTTGTCCGACCTTGCGAATATCCTGTTTGTGGGTATGGCCGTAAATGACCAAATCATACTCACCGCTGCCTATTGCACTATCAATATCGTCGGGTTTATGTGTCATAAAAATTTTCTTGCCTGCAATCTGCCCTTTGTAAATCTGCCCATAATTTTCACCGCTGATTTCTTCGATTGTGGTTTTCAGATATTGCTTTTCGCCGTCACAGTTGCCGAAAACATTTATTAGCTTCGCGCCTTTGACTTTGCTAAAAGCCCTTGCGGTAAACGGTGAAACCATATCACCGGCGTGAAGTATGTACTGGACAGCCGAGACATTAAAAATCTCTATTGCCTTAAGCACATTTTGATGATGGTCGTGAGTATCACTTATAATTCCTATCTTCATCTCTATTCAAAAAAACCAGGCCTCAATGCAAAAATGATTTTTATTCGCAAGCAAATAATAATTAAAGCTGTTCCATCGATTGATTTAAAATCCTGATATGTCGCTGCTCCTCCTCGATAATTTTATCTATCTGTTCTATCGTAGCGGCATCTTCGGCAAAACTCTTCAGGCCGCGATAAAAAACAATAGTATCCTCTTCCAACTTTAACGCCCTCTTAAAAATCTCCTCCTTGTCTTCCAGGCCTACAAGAATCTTACCAGGGTCCGGCCCGATAGCAAACACAGCAAGACTTGCCATAAGCTTGGCATCTGACGACATATAGGTTTCAGGGTCAAAATTCGCAGCCTCACTGAAACTTCTATGAACCTGCCTGCGCATATCGGAGAATATTTTCTCATGTCTAATTTCCCATTCAGAAAGATTGAGAAAAACCTGCTGGATCTGCTCATCCTGGAACAAATCAGCAGCTTTGCGGTAAAATGCAGCTCCATTACGTTCAATCTTTTCCGCTATCTCCAAGACTTCAGAAGCACTATATTTCGATTCCATACTTTTACCCATTCAATTTATGAAAAAAACCAGCTAAATATAAACAAATACAGTCACTTGTCAAAATAAATAAGCCCAAAAAAAGCTTAGTAAATTTTCATTTTCTATCGTAATCAGCCTATGGTATTATAAGAATTGAAAGAGCTTATGAAAATCATTATTTACATAATAGCGGGACCTTTATTTCTGGCCTCCATTGCAGCACATATATATGTTGAGTTGAGGTGGCGAAAAAATATCGATGCTGAACTCGATGAATATTACTTCGAATTCGAGTACCAGCATCCCGGTTATGCAAAGTACCTAAAATGGTCAAGAATAACCTTAAGCGCTGCTTGCATCTTTGCTTTGCTAATATTTCTCTGCGCAGTTATTTAGTTGCTATACAATCATAACAAAAAACGGCTTGAGTACATCAATACTCAAGCCGCTTACGCTGTAATATTTTATAGATTGCTAAAACTTAAATTCAGGTAAAAAGCTATTTTCAGAACCTGATTAATTAAACGCTATGGCAACACCAATCTTTGCATCCTTTAACATATTGTTTCTATCAATTCTGACAATCCTGCCGCTTCTTATTCGTGCGAAAGAACCCTTTTCTTCTGCAAGCCGCTTCGTACGTGGAAAATTTATTTCTACGGTGCTGCCTGTTCTAAGTGGTACGGTCAACGGCATTCTAAGAAGTACACCGGATCTGCTTACATTATCGCTGCATCCGTTAAAAAACCTATGAGCTTCCGGAATCCACATGCTAATCGGCCAGCTAAGTTTTGTTCTGATTTCTCTTCGCTGCTCTGTTGTAGTTGTCATAACTTTTCACCCCTAAATCAAAATTAACATCCCTTTAATATTAGTAGCCCATCAATAGAATTATCGACTATGTTAATTTGGGAAGTTTAGTGCAAATAGGCAAATTATAGGCCTTTATAAAAAAAAATTATTTTCCTCAAATGCCTTCTGATTCTGCCTTTCTTATCGGATGTTTTATCACTTTAGATTGAATAATTTTCCTATTCCGATTAGCAAAGCAAAATTTATTAAGGTTAGGACATTAAAACAAATGCGAGCTTTTTTTATTAGTTAAGTTAAAGAAAGCGGTATGTTATTTGATAAGTAAGTTGTCATCGTCATCTTTTTCGTGTACTCTTGTAAAAAATGAAAACACAAATCTTAAAGATTGATATATCCAAACCTGACCTGAAAAAAGTCAAAAAGGCCGCTGAACTTATTGACAACGGCGAGCTTGTCGCTTTTCCCACTGAGACCGTTTACGGAATCGCCTGCCGGGTTAGAAACGATTCATTAGCAAAACTCAACGAACTTAAAAATAGAGCCGCCGACAAGTACTACACATTACATATCGCAAGTAAAAGCGAAGTTGAAAAATATGTACCATCCATCTCATTAAAGGCCCAAAAACTAATTAAAAGCGCCTGGCCGGGCCCTCTTACAATTGTCTTCGTGCTGACTACCTTTGATATTAACACGCAAAAAAAACTGCTGGAAAAACAAGTTTTCGAAAACCTGTATCAAAACAGCTCGATTGGAATTCGCTGCCCTGATAATCCGATTGCTACAATGCTGTTAAAAGAAACGAACAGCCCTGTTGTCGCGCCGAGCGCAAACATTTCCGGCAAACCTCCGGCGGCAGACGCTGAACAGGTAATTTCAAATTTTTCGGGCCGTATCGCAATGCTCATCGACGGCGGAACCTGTAAATACAAAAAATGCAGCACAGTAGTTAAAATTGAAAAACAAAAATTTCAAATATTGCGAGAAGGAGTGTATTCCAAAGCTGACATAGAAAAATTATCGCAGGTTAAGTTCCTGTTTGTATGCACAGGCAACAGTTGTAGAAGCCCTATGGCAGCAGGTTTGTTCAGTAAATATTTAGCAGAAAAATTACAATGCAACCTTGACCAGCTCGAAAAAATAGGTTATAAAGTAAGCTCAGCCGGAACTATGGGTGTCAGCGGGATGTCGGCAAGCACTGAAGCTATAAACGCCTGTAAGGCAAAAAGCGTTGATATAGAACAGCATAGAAGCAATGCACTTTCACAAAAGGCTATCGAAGAAAGTGATTTTATATTTGTGATGTGCCGAACGCACAGCGAGCAGGTTATCTCTCTTGTACCTAAAGCTGTTAAAAAGTGCCGTCTTCTCGCAAAAAAAACAGAGATAGCCGACCCTATCGGCCAGAGTCAGGAAATTTATAACAATTGTGCTGATGTAATCGAAAAAGCAGTCAAGGAAAGGATTAGTGAGCTTAACATATGAAAATAGCAATTGGCAGCGACCATCGAGGTTTTGAATCAAAAGAGCAAGTTAAAGCAATTATAAATCAGCTCGGCCACGAATTTGTCGACGTTGGCACCAACAACAACAGCCCTGCTGACTATCCGGACCCCGCTTATCTGGCGGCAACTGCTGTTGCAAACGGACAGGCCAACAGAGCAATCCTCATCTGCGGAACCGGTATTGGTATGTGCATAGCCGCGAACAAAGTAAAGGGAATAAGAGCCGCGCTATGCCACGACGAATTAAGCGCTCAGATATCACGACATCATAATGATGCAAACGTGCTCTGCCTTTCCGGAGATATGATAGGCGAGATTTTGTTAAGAAAGATGGTGGAAGTATGGCTTGATACCGAATTCAACGGAGGCAGACATCAGAGAAGAGTTAACAAAATCACAGCCATAGAGCAAGGCCAAAATCCCGCTGAAGTTAATGCCTGATTTGCAAGCCGCTGAATCCCACCCCTGTTTAGATTAAAATTTCACAGATGCACTTTTACTATCAGTACCTTAAACCTTTGCGGGACGAGGTTTTCTTTTTTTGCCAATACCTTCTATAGCAGCTTTTATCCTCTCTCTGGCAGGCTGAGTCTTGCGACGCAGTTTCTCGGTTACGGTCGTGCCAATCAGCCGAAGCTTTTCATAGCGCTTTTCAAGCAGGTTCTCAATTTTGGAACGCCTCAAATCCCGCAGATTCTTAACAATATATCGCTCAACATTGTAAACGGTATCATGTATATTTCGATGGGCACCGCCGAGAGGCTCGTCGATAACTGCGTCGATAAGCTGCAGTTTGTACAAATCCCTGCTTGTCAGCTTAAGTGCTTCAGCAGCGTCAGCGGCCTGCGAGCCGTCTCGCCACAAAATCGCCGCACAACCTTCGGGTGATATCACCGAGTAATATGAGAACTCGAGCATTGCTAATCTGTCACCTACGCCGATACCCAAAGCCCCACCCGAGCCGCCCTCACCGATGACGATACAGATTATCGGCACCGGAAGTCTCGACATCTCCATAAGATTAACCGCAATCGCCTGTGCCTGACCTCTCTGTTCTGCGCCGATTCCCGGATAGGCACCGGGTGTATCGATAAATGTAACCACGGGAATACCGTACTTGGCCGCCAATTTCATCTTCGCTATAGCCTTGCGATAACCCTCCGGGTTGGGACATCCAAAATTGCAGGCTATTTTTTCTTTTGTTGTCCTGCCTTTATTTTGTCCGACCACCAATACTTTTTCCCTGCCTATTTGTCCAAGACCGGTCACAATCGCGCGGTCATCGCCGAAACATCTGTCCCCGTGAAGCTCATGAAAGTCCTTTATCATCAGGTTAAAATAATCGCTGAACAAAGGTCTCTTGGGATGGCGGGCCACCTGAACAGTCTGCCAGGCACTTAAGCTGGAATAAATCCGCTTAAGCTCGGAGACCTGCTCACGCTGAAGATTTCGAATCTCAGTTGAATAATCAATGCCTTTCACCGAGCTGAGCCTGTACAGCTCTTTTATCTGGCGGTCAAGGTCGCTGACCTTTTCCTCAAAGTCCAGATAGTCGGCCTCGCTCATATTTTTATTACTGCCCTGCGGCATTTTTAAATTCGCTTATTATATTGCTCTTGATGCAATAAAAGCTGTTAATACACAGCAAGTTTGCTTACTAAAAAAGCCCACAACACAGCGGGCTCTGCTGCTTTTTGCTTAGCCATATCCATCAGCTCAATTTTAAAACAATAAAATAATAACATTCTATCGGCATAATTAAAAGAAAAAAATTGACAACTGCAGATGCTTGCTATAATTTTTAGCATTATCTGATTTTCAGAGTTATTTTCATAAGGTCTTGATTATGAAAGAGTTAAGACAAATAACGGTAATAGGCCTTGGGCTTTTGGGAGGTTCATTAACACGGGCTGTTTCTCGAAGTTTTGCCCGCGTTAAAACCGTCGGTTTTACGCACCGCCCTGCTACTCGCGAAAAAGCAAGACAACTGGCTGTCGCCGACAAAGTTGTTGACGATATATCGCAGGCTGTATCCAACGCCGATTTGGTGGTGCTTGCCACGCCCATACACGTATTCGAGAAAATCTTTATTCAAATCGCTGATGCATTGGCTGCCGGCTGTATTGTCACCGACGTCGGCTCAACAAAAATTCTGCCTCATCGCTGGGCAGAAGCCCACCTGCCAAAAACCGTTCACTACGTCGGCTCCCATCCCATAGCCGGCTCGGAGCAAAGAGGCGTCGAATTTGCACGGGATGATTTGTTCTATCAGGCAAATTGTATCCTGACAAAAACCAAAGATACGAACGCCGCTGCTGTTAACAAGCTAAAAGATTTCTGGTCAAAGCTCGGCTGCTCCGTTACCGTAATGACGCCGGCCCAGCACGATGAAATTCTGGCAAATATCAGCCACCTGCCCCATATTATGGCGGCAGCTCTGATAAATATCACAAAGCCGGAGCAGCTCAGGCTCACCGGCAAGGGTTTTATTGACACATCGAGAATAGCATCCGGACCGGCAAACATCTGGGCCGACATACTGCTGACCAATGCAGAAAACAGCTCAAAGGGTATCGATACAATCATTGCCGAATTAAGAAAAATCCAAAAAGCATTAAAAGCCGGTGACCAAAAGCAAGTCGAAAAACTGCTCGAAACCGCTCGGAATAAACGTGACACAATGATAAAATACAAAATGAGTAAAAGGGAATTAACGTAGTGAAACAGTGGCGTTTCGAAGTCTTCAATAAGCCCGCCTTTGCCGACGTCCACGGAGACAGCATCTTAGAGAATATCAGGGAATTAGGTATAAGTTCTCTCGAGGCTGTGCAGTCCGCAAGGGTCTTTCTTATCGAAGCCGATTTCGATGATTCGTTTGCCAAAAAAGTCGCACAAGAACTGTTAACAGACCCGGTCTGTGAACAGTTTTTTATCGGCAGAAGCAAAGCCCCCGCAGGTCTTGCAAAAGCAACATTAATTGAAGTGCATCTTAAAAGCGGTGTCACCGACCCAGTGGCAGAATCGGTTGTAACAGCTATCGCCGATATGGGTGTTAAAGCCGGAAATGTCAGGACCGCGAGAAAATATGTCCTGCTCGGACAAATCTCACAGAGCCAGATAGAAACCGTGACAAAGAAAGTGCTCGCAAACGACTGCATTGAAGATTGTGTCATCGGTGACGAGGCTGAGCCGCCAAGCCCGCACCTCAAACCGTACCAGCTACAAATAATTCATTGCCCACTGACAGACCTCGACGATGACGGCCTTTTAGCTCTCAGCAAGGAAAGGGATTTGTTTCTCAACATCGTTGAGATGAAGACGATACAAAAGTTCTACAGAGACCTCGGAAGAGAACCCACAGACGTCGAACTCGAAACGCTTGCCCAAACCTGGAGCGAGCACTGCGTTCACAAGACGCTGAAAAGCTCTATCGATATGACTTTCAACAGCACACAGGTTCATTTTGACAACCTGCTCAAGGAAACAGTCTTCGCAGCAACAAAACAGCTCAACAAAAATTGGTGCATTTCCGTCTTTGACGATAATGCAGGCGTGATTGAGTTCGACGATACTACCGCTGTCTGCTTTAAGGTTGAAACGCACAATCACCCCTCTGCGCTCGACCCTTACGGCGGCGCAGCCACCGGTATCGGCGGTGTAATCAGGGACCCAATGGGTACAGGCCTGGGTGCAAGGCCGATTGCAAATACCGATATCTTCTGCTTCGGCGAGCCGGATAAAAAAATCGATAGTTTACCAAAAGGAGTCCTGCATCCTAAAAGAATTATGAAAGGCGTTGTTGCAGGTGTCCGCGATTACGGCAACCGGATGGGAATACCGACGGTCAACGGCGCAGTTTACTTCGACGACAGATACCTTGCAAACCCGCTGGTCTTTTGCGGCAACATCGGAATTATGAGCAAAAAGAAATGCTTCAAAAATCCTCAAACCGGAAATTTGATAATTATGGTCGGCGGACGAACGGGAAGAGACGGAATACACGGCGCAACTTTCTCAAGCGGACAAATGACACACGAGCACGAAACTATTTTCTCACACGCAGTTCAAATCGGAAATGCAATCACCGAAAAGAAAATGCTCGACGTTCTCATCCAAGCCAATGAAAAAAACTTATACGAGGCCATTACTGACTGCGGTGCCGGCGGATTGAGCAGTGCGGTTGGAGAAATGGGTTCAAAACTTGGCGCCGAAGTCGACCTCGAAAAGGTACCCTTAAAATATGCCGGCCTGAACTATACCGAGATATGGATAAGCGAAGCACAGGAAAGAATGGTCATCGCCGTCAAGCTTGAAAATCTCGAAGCAATAATGAAAATCTTCGAAGAAGAAAATGTCGAAGCAACCGTAATAGGAAAATTCACAAACGACAAAATGCTCAGATTGCGTTATAACGGCCAACAGGTAGCCAAGCTCGATATGGATTTCCTGCATAACGGTGTGCCAAAATATTCAAGAAAAGCCATCTGGAAAAAACCCGGTTTAACAGAGCCGAACCTGCCCGAAAAAGAAAGCTACAACGATGACCTGCTCAAAATTCTTTCGGGTTACAACGTCGCCGGCAAGGAATGGGTAATCCGCCAGTACGACCACGAGGTCCAGGGCACTTCCGTCGTTAAGCCTTTAACCGGCATAGCCGACGACGGCCCTGCTGACGCTGCTGTCATTAAACCCAAATACCGCTCCAACAAAGGCCTGGCGATAAGTTGCGGTATGAATCCTTTATATGGTGACATAGACCCGTACTGGATGGCATTAGCCGGTATCGATGAAGCTATAAGAAACCTCATTTGTGTCGGCGGCGATTTTGACCGAATCGCCCTGCTGGACAATTTCTCCTGGGGCGACTGCACAAGGCCCGACTCCCTCGGCCAGCTCGTTCGCGCGGCACAGGCCTGCTATGACGGCGCAATCGCTTTCGGGGCACCTTTCATCTCAGGTAAAGATTCCTTAAACAATGAATTCCAGTGCGATGACGGCTCGACGATCTCCATTCCACCTACCTTATTGATAAGTGCCATATCGGTCGTCGACGATGTTAATAAATGCGTAACAATGGATACAAAAAGGCCCGGCAATCTGCTTTTCATAGTGGGTGAGACCAAAAATGAGCTTGGCGGCTCGCACTATTATAAAATTAATGACGCACTGGGCGCGAATGTCCCCACGGTTGACCTCCAGACCGCTGCAAAAATCGCAAAGAAGATTTCAGAGGCTATTAAGAACGGTTTAATCGAAAGCTGTCACGACTGCTCCGAAGGCGGTCTTGCCGTTGCATTAGCTGAAATGGCTTTTGCAGGCGGTTTCGGTGTCGAGGCTAACCTGCGAGGCCTGCCTAAATCAAACGACTGCCTGCGAACAGACACACAGCTTTTTGGCGAATCAAACTCACGATACATCGTGGAAGTTGAGCCTGATAAATTCAACAACTTTGCAAAGCTGATGCTCAATTTGCCGTTCGGCCAGCTCGGAAAAGTCATAAACGAACAAAAGCTTATTATAACAGCACAAAATGGACGCGAAGTTATCAACGCCGATTTGGGTTTACTAAAAAAAGCCTGGCAAAAAACATTCGACTGGCACTGAAAAAACGAAATCAGAAAGATATATTACACTTGCTGTAAGGAATCGATAAAACGATGAAACTTGTAAAGGCTGTAGTGCTTAGGGCAGCAGGTATCAACTGCGATATGGAGACGGAATTCGCTCTGGAGCAGGCTGGTGCACAGGCGCACAGAATTCACATAAACAGAATCATCGAAAATAAAAAATTACTCGACGAATTCCACATCCTTGTCTTTCCCGGCGGATTCAGCTACGGCGACGATGTTTCTGCTGGTAAAATTCTCGCGAATCAGGTTATTAATCATTTAACAAAGCCGCTGAAAAAGTTCATCGATGACGGCAAGCTTGTGCTCGGTATCTGCAACGGTTTTCAGGTACTGGTCAAAACAGGAATCCTGCCCGGCTTCGATTCGGACAACGGCCAAAAAGATGTTACGATAACCTACAATGACAGCGGCAAATTCGAGGATAGATGGGTCTATCTTGCTCCGCAGACAAAAAAGTGCATATTCATCGAGCCCGAAAGGCAGATTTATCTGCCGATTGCACACGGTGAGGGCAAGGTTGTAACCAAAGATGATGCCGTTCTCGAAAAATTGAAAAATGACGACCACATCGCTTTCAAATACGTCGATGAAAACGGTGACGAAGGCTCATACCCTGTAAATCCGAACGGCTCTGCCGATTCCATCGCCGGCCTGACAGACGCTACCGGCCGGGTGCTCGGCCTAATGCCGCATCCGGAAAGATTTGCCCGCCCTACTCAGCATCCGCGATGGACTCGCCTGAAAGACAAGGCCGATGCCGATGGTACGACGATTTTCAATAATGCTGTTAAATACATAAACTCCAATTTTTGATTTCGATTTTGCAACAATCGCTTTTTTCTTGCAATTGATTTTTAATCACAATAAATTATAATGTTTATGTAGTATACTTCGGGCTCGTAGCTCAGCGGTAGAGCAGTGGACTCATAATCCATTGGTCCAAGGTTC
>CAZBMW010000018.1:0-47335 GCA_964493425.1 uncultured Pirellulales bacterium | reverse complement strand
CATAAATAGGGTGCGGTAATGTCACGTGACCTGGAAAACTGGGAGGATATATCGGACAAAGTGTAATTTCCAGAGGAGCCCGGCACGGGACTGTTTTCGAGGTTAATAAAAAGATTGTTGATAATCTGATTGAAAAAACACAAAAGGAACATAGTAATTAAATCAGGAATAAAAAACTCAATTTTTTTCGAAAGGGTGAAAGATGGAAAGGTCAAATATTGTTTTTCTGATTTTTGTCTTAATCTGTACTGTTCTGCTGTCTATAAGTGGTGCTGAAACTACTATTTCCGAGGAGCCGCTTGATGTTCAGCAAATCACGCTGAACGTTGATGACGCCAGGTACACAATCAGTCCTGAAATCTATGGTCATTTTTCAGAACATCTTGGAAGGTGTATCTATGACGGTATTTGGGTCGGTGAAGATTCGAACATACCCAATATTCGAGGAATGCGTAAGGATATAGTGGAAGCTCTCAAGCAGATTGATATACCTGTGCTTCGCTGGCCTGGCGGCTGCTTCGCTGATGAGTATCACTGGAAAGACGGTATCGGCCCAAGAGAAGAAAGGCCGAGAATTGTGAACACCCATTGGGGTATGGTAGTTGAGGATAATTCCTTCGGTACTCACGAATTCCTCGATTTATGTGAATTGCTGGGCTGCGAGGCGTATATTGCAGGCAATGTCGGCAGCGGCACACCGGAAGAGATGATGGATTGGGTGGAGTATATGACTTTTGACGGCGACAGTGAAATGGCTGAGCTTCGCAAAAAGAACGGAAGGGACAGGCCTTGGAATGTTAGATATTTGGGCGTTGGTAATGAAAACTGGGGTTGCGGTGGAAATATGACACCGGAGTATTATGCCGACCTTTACAAAAGGTTCAGTACCTATGTTAAAAATTACCCGGGCAGCCGAATTACCAAAGTTGCCTGCGGGCCGGGAGACTGGAATACGAATTGGATGGAAGTTATGATGCAAAGAGTAGGAAGAAGAATGAACGCAATCAGCCTGCACTACTATACGTTTACCGGTGATTGGCGCAATAAGGGCTCTGCTGTTAATTTTGATGAGAATGATTGGTTTGAGCTGATGAGAAGAGCACTTGATGTCAACAGGCTGCTCGATACGCACATAAAAATAATGGACAGATTTGACGAAAGGAGAAGAATCGGTCTTTATGTTGATGAGTGGGGAACCTGGTGGAATCCGGAGCTTGAAAGGGAAGGCGGCGTGCTTTATCAACAGAATACACTTCGCGACGCTGTCGCTGCAGGAATATATCTTAACGCATTTAATAATCATTGCAGCAGGGTAAAAATGGCAAACATCGCGCAAACGATTAATGTTTTACAGGCAATAATTTTAACCAAAGGAAAACAGATGATTCTGACACCCACGTATCATGTTTTTGAGATGTATAAGGTTCATCAGGGCGCAAGAATGATACCGGTGGATTTAACCTGTCGGGGATATGAAAACAACGGTCGAAAACTGCCGAGCCTCGATGTCTCCGCTTCAAGAACAGGAGCGGGTAAAATTAGCATTACCGTTTGCAACCTGAATCATAAAGAAGAAGCCAAGATTGTCTGCGAACTAAAGGATTATACTCCTAAAAGTGTAACAGGCCGAACCTTGACTGCTGAAGAAATAAATGCGCATAACACGTTCGAAAAACCGTCGGCAGTTGAGCCTGAAGAATTATCATCTCTGGAAATCAAAGACCAAAAAGTATTTGTTACTCTGCCGGCGAAAAGTGTAAATGTCATTGAAATCGAAGATTAAAAAAAGGTTTTTACTGAATTGTACAGGCGAAGGCGATAGATGATTTTGAAAAATAAGGAAAAAACATCTTTATGTTTTTTTCTGTTATTAAACGTATGTGTTCCTTTAGCTCTCTGCTCGCAGCAGTCCTATGTAATGGATATTGAAGGAACGTGGCGATTTGCTATCGATAGAGATGATGCAGGCATAAAAGAGCAGTGGTACAATCGTACCTTGCCGGAAGAAATTCAGCTTCCCGGTACACTTCAGGAGCAAGGCTTTGGTGACGAGATTTCGACTGAAACTTGCTGGACGAGCCGGCTGCATGACAGGTTCTGGTACCTGCGGGCTGAATATAAAAAGTACGCTCAGCCGGGTAATATTAAGATTCCTTTCTGGCTCCAGCCGGAGCGTCATTTTATTGGAGTCGCCTGGTATCAGAGGGACATTTCAATTCCGCAGCGGTGGCGCAGCCGACGCGTTGTCTTGAACCTTGAACGGCCGCACTGGTCAACCACCGTATGGCTGAACGATAAAAAAGTCGGTTTTAATGACAGCCTTTCCGCACCCCATATCTATGACTTGGGAGTCTTAGAGCCAGGAAAATATACGCTTACAATTCGCGTCGAAAACACGATGCTCCAGAGTATTCGTGAAGACGCCCACAGTATTACCGATTCAACACAAACCGACTGGAATGGTATTGTTGGCGATTTAAATCTGACGGCAACGACATCTGTCTGGATTGATGATGTTCGCGTTTTTACGGATATCGAGAGCAAATCCGTTAAGCTGAAGGTAAAGCTCGCAAATATATCAGGCCAATCAGGAGAAGGTATACTCTCTGTTGGCCCAATACAGGTACCTGTTAAATGGACGACAGAAGGACTGGCGACTGAGTTTGAGGTGAATCTCGGCAAAGATGCTGAAATTTGGGATGAATTTAATCCGGCACTACATCGGCTGACCCTGAGGCTGAAAGGCGAGAACGCCGATGACACAAAAGAGCTTGTTGTTGGACTTCGTGACATCAAGGCAGAAAATGCACGATTTTTTATAAACGGCAGACGCACCTTTTTCCGTGGAACGCATGAGGGCTGTGAGTTTCCGCTGACGGGCTATCCGCCTACTGATGTGGAATCCTGGAAGAAAATTCTTCAGGTATGTAAGGATTATGGTCTAAACCATATGCGTTTTCATTCATGGTGTCCGCCGGAGGCGGCGTTTATCGCTGCCGATGAGCTTGGGGTGTATTTGCAGCCGGAATGCTCAAACTGGGGCCAGTATTCATCGAGGGATAATCGGCTTGTGGAATGGCTGAATCGGGAGACAGAAAGGATTATTAAAGCTTATGGCAATCACCCGTCATTTGTAATGTTATCAACCGGCAATGAGCCGGCCGGCCCTTGGAAGGAGCCGCTTCTCAAGTGGTGCCGGGATTGGAAACAGCGGGATAACCGTCGGCTGTATGCAAGCCAGACCGGACGCTTCTTTGATGAAAAACCCGGACCTGTGCCGCATATAGACTACCTGGTTGCAATACGTATTGGTTCCTATATGTTCCGTCGTGAGAAGGGCTGGCATGGCAAAGATTTTGAAGACTCGCTGCAAGGGACAAATTATCCGGTAATTTCCCATGAGACCGGCCAGTGGTGCGCTTTTCCCGATTTCGGTGAGATGTCAAAATATACGGGAAAGCTCAAACCAAGAAACTATGAGATTTTCCGCCAATCACTGGCTGACCATGGTATGCTGCATCAGGCTAACGATTTTATGATGGCCAGCGGGAAGCTGCAGGTCGAATGTTATAAGCAGGAGATTGAAGCGTTGTTGCGGACTGCCGGCATGGGTGGATTCCAGTTGCTGGACCTTCACGATTATCCCGGCCAGGGCACGGCGCTGGTAGGACCTTTAAGTGTCTTCTGGGAATCCAAGGGATACATAACGCCCGAAGAGTTTCGTCGTTTTTGTAATGTCACTGTGCCGCTGGCGAGGATGCATCAGGTGGTCTATACCAGTGACCAGATATTGAACGTGGATGTAGAAATTGCCCACTTCGGCAATGAATCTCTTGAAGATGCTCAGCCGATTTGGAAAATTGCAGATGATTCTGGAAGCGTTCTGGCCGAGGGCCAATTTGAAAAAAGAACGATACCGATTGAAAACGGTATTCGATTGGGAACGGTTTCGGTGAAGCTCAATTCATTCGAGGCGCCTAAGAAGTATAAACTCGAAGTGGGACTAAAAGATACTCAAATTGAAAATGATTGGGAATTCTGGCTCTATCCTGCTCAGCTCGATGCGAAGGCAGCTTCAGATATTGTTCTGACGCGTTCGATGGACGAGGCGATTAAAGCGTTGCAGAAAGATAAAAAAGTTCTTTTTATGCCTCAGTATGATCAGTTGCAATGGCAGAGTCCGCCTATTGGCCATTTGCCGATTTTCTGGAATCGCTTAATGGTGCCGAAATGGGAGCGCTTTCTTGGCCTTTTGTGTGACCCGAGCCACCCGGCATTGGCAAAGTTCCCAACCGATTATTATTACGACTGGCAGTGGGGCGATGTCTTTCAGCCTAGTTGTCGGGCAATTAATTTGGATTCACTCCCGCGGCAGCTTCAGCCGATTGTCCAGGTGATTGATGACTGGAATCGCAATTACAAACTTGCAGCGGTTTTCCAGTGCCGTGTGGGAAAAGGCAAACTGCTGGTATGTGCAGCCGACCTGGAATCAGAGCTTTCTCAACGTCCGGCAGCAAGGCAGCTTCGTCGCAGCCTTCTTGATTATATGGATAGTAGCGAGTTTAATCCAATTGTTGATGTCACTGTTGAGCAACTGCAGGATTTGATGTTTGACAATCAGATTATGAAAAAGCTCGCAGCAGTTGCAACTGCAGACGAAGAAGATGGTCGCAATAGTGCATCTAATGCGATTGATGGAAATCCAAATACCTATTGGCTGACCGCCCGGCGAGGTCGCGGAAAGAAGCATCCGCATGAACTGTCAATCAGTTTCCCCAAACCGGTGGAAATGACAGGCCTTTTATTTATGAACAGGCAAGACCACCGTGAGCATGAAGGTGACATTCGGGAATATATAATTGAAATAAGTGATGATGGAAAGCAATGGTCAAAAGTTTTAGAAGGGCAGTTGCCGTCAACTTTCCATCCCCAACGAGTCGATTTTGGAAAAACAATTTCCGCTCGTTATCTTAAAATAAAAATCTTATCTGGTTATGGTGACGATACGGCTGCTTCATTGGCGGAGGTAGCGGTGCTTCATCCCGGCCCTGTAATAATGACAGAAGCGAAATCGGTAGCACCCGGAAAACTTGCTCCGAAGCCGTTATATCGTGACCCCGTATATGACGGCGCAGCGGACCCTGTGCTGTGCTGGAATCGTCAGGAAAAGAAGTGGTTTATGTTTTATACCAATCGGCGGGCAAATATTACCGATGCAAAAGGGGTTGAGTGGGTGCACGGGACACCGATTGGGATTGCCGAATCTACTGATGGCGGTGCGACTTGGACGTATCGCTGCGATGCCAATATCGGTTACAAAAAAGGCGACGATACCTACTGGGCACCGGAAGTAATCGAAAATGAAGGCACCTATCATATGTATCTTACCTATGTGCCGGGAATCTTTAGCAACTGGTCTCATCCGCGTGATATTATCCACCTGACAAGCAAAAACCTTATTGATTGGGAATATCAATCCACACTGAAGTTTTCTTCGGATAGAGTCATCGACGCCTGCGTGGTGAAACTGCCTGATGGTACTTGGCGGATGTGGTACAATAATGAAAGAGACGGCAAGTCAATGTATTATGCCGATAGTAATGATTTATACAACTGGTGTGACCGCGGCAGGGCGGCTGGACAATGGCGCGGCGAAGGTCCGAAAGTCTTCGAATGGAAGGATTCTTTCTGGATGATAATTGATACCTGGGACGGCCTCGGAGTGTATCGCTCAGAGGATGCGCTTGTATGGGCAAGACAGAAAGATAATTTACTCCAAAAACCTGGCACAGGCCCCGAAGACCAAGTCAAGGGCCATCACCCCGACATTGTAATTAGCGGTGAGAGGGTGTTTTTGTTCTATTTCACACATCCCGGCAGGACAGGCGAAGATGCCAATAAGGATACCTATGAACAGCGCCGCAGCTCGATACAGGTTGTCGAGCTTGAATATAAAGATGGCTGGCTGAGCTGTGACCGCAATAAACCGACGCATATTCTACTGTCGCCGCCTGATAGTAAACCGCCTATTGATTAATCAGAAAGGTATCTTAAACTTTTTTATTACAAGGAGTTGTTATGGAAAAGAGAATTCTTAACAGCCTGTTCATCTGCTTTTTTTCGCTTATCTCTGGATGTACCGCCACTTCAGCCGAATTCAACGCCTGCGATTACGGTGCCAAACCCGACGGCAATACTGTCTGCACCGAAGCTATTCAGAAAGCTATCGACGCCTGCTCGAAAGCTGGAGGCGGCACGGTCGTCTTTTCACCGGGCACTTACCTGACCGGCTCAATCTTCCTGAAAGACAAAGTTGACCTTCGTGTGGATAAGAAAGTTGTCATCAAGGGCGTTCAGGATGATTCTGCTTATCCGCAGGTTTTTACCCGTGTCGCAGGAATTGAAATAACCTGGCCCGCTGCTCTTATAAATGCGCATAACCTCTCCGGTGTCAAAATATATGGTGAGGGAACCATCGACGGTTCCGGCAAGATGTGGTGGGACCGTTACTGGAAGATGCGTGACGAATACGAGAAGAAAGGGCTTCGATGGATTGTCGATTATGACTGCAAACGGCCGAGACTGATTCTTGTTTACAAATCGTCTAATGTATCCGTCGAAGGTTTGACCTTAAAAGAGCCGGGCTTCTGGACGGTGCATATATGTTTCAGCACGAATGTTTTGGTGGATGGACTGACGATTCGCGCCAACCGTGGCGAAGAAGGCGGCCCCAGCACAGACGGCATTGACATCGACTCTTCCACTAATATTCTTGTCCAGAACTGCGATATTGATTGTCACGATGATAATTTCTGCCTCAAGGCCGGCCGCGATGCCGACGGCCTTCGCGTCGATAAGCCCACCGAAAATGTGATAATTCGCGACTGTATCGCCCGCGAAGGTTACGGCCTGATTACCTGTGGAAGCGAAACCTCGGGCGGGATACGGAACGTCAAGGTTTATAATCTCAAAGCGTACGGCACAAGGGCCGGAATACGTTTCAAATCCACGCAGGGTCGCGGTGGAACCGTTACTGATATCGAGTATCACGACATTGAAATGGAGGGAGTCGAATATCCAATCGAATTAAATTACGACTGGTTTCCGGCCTACAATACCGTTCCGGATGAGATTCGAGAGCAGCTTGAGGCGGAAGGAAAGGAACTGCCGCGCCATTGGCAGGTTCTAATGCAAAAGGTCCCTGAAAAACAGGGCACCCCTTACATCCGTGATATAACCATTCGAAACGTAAAGGCGGTGGATTGTGAAACGGCATTTTCTGTGCAGGGACATCAGAAACAAAAAGCAGGGCGTTTTCTGCTGGAGAATGTCACCATAAAGGGGCAGAAAGCTGGCCTAATCAAAAATGCTGAAAACTGGACATTTAAGAATGTCACTATTGAAGCTGAAGACGACTCCGAAGTCAAACTCGAGAACTGTCAAAATATGACAGGTTTGTAGCTTAATCAACACAAACGATAATTTTCCGGAGGTTGAAATGATGGTACGCAAATTTGTATTAATCCTGATACCTTTGCTTTTTATTTCGTGCATCTCGTCTCAATCCCGGAAGAAGGATACTTCTCTGCCGGATGAATTGTCCTGGCCGAAGCCGACACAGACAAACCGTCCCTGGTCACGCTGGTGGTGGCTGGGCAGTGCCGTTGACGAGCCGAACCTGACTAATCTTCTTACTCAGTATCATAACGCCGGCCTGGGTGGTGTCGAAATCTGCCCAATCTACGGCGTAAAAGGCTATGAAGACCGATTCATTGACTTCCTTTCGCCGCAATGGATGAAAATGCTCGAACATACAACTCTTGAAGCAGAAAAATTGGGTCTTGGAGTCGATGTGACCACCGGTACCGGCTGGCCGTTTGGTGGGCCGAACGTCACGGATAAAAATGCTTCCGAGGGTGTTCTTCTTCAAAGCTATACTGTCCAGCAAGGCGAACAGCTCTCGGCACGAATTCCTCGAGACCGCAGAAGCAACCTGCAGTATCTATTGGCGGTGTTGAATGAAGGTGAAAGGATTGAGCTGACAGATAAAGTCAAAGACGGCTGGCTCGGATGGACTGCTCCCCACGGGCAGTGGACAATTTATGAAGTTGCAGTTAGAACACCCATCCAAAGAGTGAAACGTGCTGCTCCAGGCGGCGAAGGGTACGTGCTCGACCCGTATTCCATTTCGGCTTTGGACGGCTATCTGTCGGATTTTGATAAGGCCTTTGAAGGCTTTAAGGGTAAAATGCCGCGTTGTCAATTTCAGGATTCATTTGAATATTATGGAGCGAACTGGACTCGTGATTTCTTCGATAAATTCGAATCTCTAAGAGGATACGACCTGCGGGACAGATTAGAGGCTTTGTTTGGCGATGGGCCGGATGAGATTGTCGCTCGCCTAAAGTGCGATTATCGACAAACGATTTCCGATTTACACATTGCTTATATTAAGCGGTGGACACAATGGTGTCACGGCTACGGAAGCCTTTCCCGTAATCAGGCCCACGGAGCGCCGGCCAATCTGATTGACCTCTATGCCGCTGCGGATATTCCTGAGACTGAAATCTTTCGTTCGGTAGATGAGCGTCAGATACCGATGTTGAAATTTGCCTCTTCAGCAGCCCATTTAAACGGCAAAACATTGGCTTCTTCCGAATCTTTTACCTGGTTGAAAGAGCACTTTCAGGCTTCGCTCGCGGATGTTAAATCTGCAACAGATTTTTTGTTTCTGGCAGGTGTGAACCATATTTTCTTTCATGGAATTCCCTATTCTCCGAGCCAGGCACCTTGGCCGGGATGGCAGTTCTATGCCTCGGTCAATTTCGGCCCTGATAGCAGCCTGTGGCGCGACCTGCCCGCATATAATGCCTATGTCACCCGTTGTCAGTCGATTTTGCAGTCGGGAAAACCGGATAATAATATTTTGCTGTATATGCCCGTTTATGATTTTTGGCATAATGAGAAAAATCTAACTATGCCGTTCACGATACACAATCAGGCCGAGTGGCTGTATAAGTCTTTCTTTTACAATGCTGCTATGACACTGTGGAACAAGGGATTTACCTTTGATGAACTCTCCGACCAATTCCTGGCTCAGGCAAATTGCCTCAATGGTAAAATAATTCTTTCGGAAAACGAATATGATGTTATCGTAATTCCCCGCTGTAATCTTATGCCTGCTGCGACGATGCAAAAACTCGTACAACTTGCCGAGTCGGGTGCGACTGTCCTTTTTCAGCAGTCACTACCCGCGGATGTTCCAGGCCTGGCGGATTTGGACAAACGCCGTTCAGAGCTTAAAGAAATGTTCAGCCGTCTAAAATTCAGCAAAACTTCGAATCCACAAATTCAGCAGGCCTCTGTCGGTAAGGGAAGATTGATGCAGGGTGAGCTCGAGGTAATGCTGCAGATAGCGGATGTGCCGCGTGAGCCGGCGGTTGATGTGGGAATTAGATTTGTTCGTCGTTCACACCCGCAGGGGTATTATTACTTTTTTGTTAACCGTTCAGACAGTCCCGCCGAGCAATGGATTTCACTTGGCAGGCACGCACAGTCGGCGGTTTTGATGGACCCTCGATTTTGTAATTCAATTGGACTGGCTGAGCTTCGCAGCAGTAGCGATTCAACTCAGGTATATCTTCAATTACAGCCCGGCCAGTCAATTATTCTGCAAACTTTCACCGACAAGCATCTTCAAGGCCCTAAGTGGCAGTATATACATTCAAAAACAGGGGCAGTTTCGGTCGATGGCAATTGGCAGGTAACTTTCATCGATGGCGGACCGGAGCTACCAAAGAATTGTCAAATGGAAAAGTTAATATCTTGGACAGAACTTGACGATTCGAAGGCAAAATGTTTCGCGGGTACTGCACGGTACAGAATCGAATTTGATGCGCCGGCCCAAAAGGCCGATGACTGGATTTTAGATTTGGGCCGTGTTTGTGAAAGTGCCCGCATTAATCTTAATGGCCGAAAGCTCGTAACGCTTTGGAGTGAACCGTTCCAATATCGAGTTGGCAAATACCTGCATTCCGGGAAAAATGTGTTGGAAATTGAAGTTACTAATCTTGCAGCCAATCGCATTCGTGATATGGACCGGCGCGGTGTGAACTGGAAGTACTTTTATGATATCAATGTCGTCAACGTGGACTATCGGCCTTTCGATGCTTCAAGCTGGCCGTTACGCGATTCAGGACTTCTCGGTCCTGTTCGCCTGATACCGCAGGCTAAGATTCAGCCTTAAAAAAACTGTTTATTCGGCTAATGCTGTCACAATAAATCGGCGTGGGCCGTGTGCACCCAGAATCAATGTTTTTTCAATGTCCGCTGTTCGGCTGGGGCCGGTGACAATAACCATATTTTTTGCCTGCTCAGGTTCTACTTTCTCGAAAAGTTCAAATATGTCTGCTGCGATTTTTTCATAATGGGCGATAGCAAAAACCGTCTCTGATAAAAAATGTGGATATGAGGTTCGGCTTTGGTCATATACAAATACCACCGAGCCGATTTCGGCTATAGCCCAGTGTGCTGCTACCAAAGATACCGCAATTTCCGCAAGATTTGCTTTTCTGTCCTCGCCTGAAAATGACGTTGCCTGAATGATTTCGACTTCGCTATCTCCTGTTTTAATTTTTTCTGCGACCTGTTGGCAAATTTCGTCTCCGGAAATTGCAAGTTGTTTGTAGTTGTTCTCTTTGAGAAAATCACCGATATGCCCGGCTATATTGTCATTGTTCTCGAATAGTTGAAACTCACCATTGACTTCTTGAAGCTCTTTTTTGAATTGTTTCCAAAGCTCATTTTTCGTTTTCGGCCTGTTTGCAATAATCTTTTTTTGAAGTTGCTGTTCCGGTTGAGTATACAAATCTGATATTTGTGATGTAGTCTTCAATGACTCTCTTATGTTGCTCAGGATTGTTTGTCTGCTGTTACTCATAGTCACCTTTGTGTTTAATATTCCCTTTTATTATTTGTCAGCTTGTAGAATCTTTTCCTGAACCCTTTCTTATCAAAGGGCGGCAGGCTGCGCTTTCTTGTATAGCCGGGAGCTGGAAAACCTTTTCCCTTCGGCCAAAGCCGCTGTAGCATTCGCGGCAGGCTGCTTGCAAATTTGTAAAGAAACGGATGCCTGGCAAAAAAGGCCCACAGTGACATTCCGAGCTTTTCAATTTTACTATTATAGCCTGTCTGGACAATGCGATTGCGAAGTTCCAGGATATGCTCGGTCAAGTCGATATTGGTCGAACAAATCTCCTGGCAGGCTCGGCACAGCGAGCACAAGCTCGGGCTGTATCGCCCCACGGAAAGCCCCAGATACAACGGAATCAGATTAATTCCGATTGGGCCCATATATACCCAGCCGTAAGCATGGCCGCCGATTTGCTGATAAACAGGGCAGAAATTCAGACACGTCCCGCAGCGGATGCAGAATAAGGTCTGTCTTAAGCTCGGCTCTTGAAGAATCCTGGTACGGCCGTTATCCAGTAATATGATATGTACCTGTTCAGGACCTTCGGATAGTTTGTCACCTGACGGTTCGCCTATAAAGTTGACGTATGTTGAAATCTTCTGGCCTGTAGCGTTGGTCGGCAGTAATTTCAAAAAGTAGGGCAGGGTGTCCAAAGACGGAATTATTTTCTCAATCCCCATTAACGCTACATGGATTTTGGCCAGCGACGTGACAAAGTGAGCGTTCGCCTCATTTTCGAGTACGCAAATACAGCCGGTATCGGCAATTCCGAAGTTTGCTCCGCTGATACCCATATCGGCAGTCAGAAATAATTCGCGAAGTTTTGCTCTTGCGATATCGAGCAGTTCCGTAGGTTCTTCCGTGTACTCACAGCCGAATTTTTCACTGAATAGCTTGCCGATGTCTTGGCGGGTTAAGTGAAGGGCGGGAGTAACCAGATGAGAAGGAATCTGGCCCATCAGTTGGACAATGAACTCACCCAGGTCGGTCTCGAATGTCTGGATGTTATTGTCAAGGAGAACTTTGTTAAGACCTATTTCCTCGGTGGTCAGGGATTTTGATTTCACAACCGTTCGAACATTATTCTCTTCGGCAAGCCGAAGGACAATATTTTGTGCGTCCTCGCTATTTTCCGCCCAGTGGACATGGATACCGTTTTTGTTGCAGTTATTTTCGAATTCTTCGAGATATTTATCCAGGTTTTCTATTGTTTGTTTTTTTATGTCGTGCGCTTTTTGTCGAAGCTGCTCCCAGTAGGGCAATTGGTCGATAATCTTCTGACGGGATTCCATCGTGGATTCGGTGGCGGAAAATAACGCTTCTTTCAGCCTTTGGTCTTTGACAGCCTTTTTAGCGTATTTCTTGGTTTTGAGCGGCGTTGTCTTCATAAATTCAAACTTTCAGCTAGTAAATCGGCTATGTGAATCGTTCTTATGTTCTTTTTGTTTTTCTTCAAATAGCCGCTGATATTCATCAGGCAGCTCGGGTCCGCTCCGACGCAGTACTCAGCCCCGCTTTTCTCAATATACTCGCACTTTCGCTTAACCATCTCGATGGAAATGTCACGGCATTTGTAAGAAAATGTCCCCCCGAATCCACAGCAGGCGTCCGAGTTTTCCATTTCGACGAAATCAATATCCTTAATCGCTCGGATGAGCTTACGCGGCTGCTCTCTTATACCCAGCCCGCGCGCCAGATGACACGAATCGTGATAGGTAACTTTATGAGCAAATGTCCCGCCCAAATCCGTAACCTTAAGCACGTCAATGAGAAATTCCGTGAATTCGTATATCCTGTTTTTTAAATGTTCGTAAGTTTCTTTTAAATTTTTTGCTATATCGAGCCGTTCATAGTGCCGACGAACCATAAAAACACACGAGCCCGACGGTGCAACAATGTACTCTTGGTCTTGAAAAAGTTCGATAAACCGTTCAGCTAACGGTATCACTTCCTTGAAATAGCCGGTATTGAAACCAGGCTGACCGCAGCAGGTCTGATTCTCAACATATTCGACATCGAGACCGAGCTTTTTGAATATCTTGACCATCGACAGCACCGTTTGAGGGTAAAAATGCTCATTCAAACAGGGAACAAATAATGCTACTTTCATTTTTGTTTTATACCTTTTCTCTTTTCGGCTCGAAGACTTTGACACCACTGCCGCCGAGCAGCTTTTCGTTTATGTATGCTTCTGTGCGGAATCTGCCGATTCTTTCAGCACTTGAAGCATTGTGTGCCGCCTGTTCGAGAGTGGTTTTGCCGGTACTTATCACTCCGTAACCTGCCACAATGCAGCATCCCTTGTACCATCGAAGCATATTTAATATCGGGTTGTCGGCAGTCATATTCGTAAGCTGATGAATATCGACCAGTCCAAGACGCGGGTTAAGGTATTTTGCCTCGGCATCTATCGGGACAACGGCAGGGTGACTTTTATCCGTGTATTCAATATCGGTTTTTTTACACAAAAGAATGTCAATCCCGAACTGTTCAGCTAATAGCGCCATTGCCTCAGCGGTTATAGTAGGATTGGTTGTAATCATACAGGCATTTTGTTGTGTGTTCTGGTATATCAGCTTATGGATTTTTAAATCGGTGCTGTCGCCATCCTCGAACTTACTTGGTTTGCGGTATAATTGAAAATCAAGCCCTTCCGGCACTGCCGATGTCGGGCAGTAAATCATCTGTTCTGCCGAGATTTTCTGGCTCATCGAACCGCTGCCGTACGCGCTGATTTCATTATCGTAGTTATAGTTCAGCCTTTGTTTGAAGTCGAACAGCACTGTCGGGTCCTGCACCTGCTTTTCGCCGCCGGATTTGAAATCGGGCTGGTGAGCTTTAACAGGAAAGAAATTTTCGGCACCTTGTGATATTATGTTTTTTTGTATTTGCACAATATCAATGCCTCTTCTTCTTAAGTTTATCGCAAGCTTCGCACTCGATTCGAGCACGCTGGCTCGATACAAAAGCTCTTCCGCACAGCACCCTCTCACGAACGGGCCGTGACCTTTGACTATTGTGATATAACTTTCAGCTAAGTAACTCGGTATTCTTTCTTCCATCTCCGTCGAGCCGACCGGCTGAAAGAAATCATCGACGCTAACTTGGCCTATTGCGAATGCACCGAAAGCATCTATCGGATGAAATGCAAATTTGTCTCTGCCTTTGTCATCTTCACCGAGAAACTGTAAAAATAACTGTTTTTCCTTCGTGTCGAAAGATAGACAAGTCGTATTTAAAAAATGAGCGTGCATCGCTGCATTTATTCCCGGCAGTGAAAGAATTTTCCTGTGTATCGTGGATTCGGTCGAACCTCGTGCATCTCCCCAGCTCACAGTTGAAAAATGAATTGGTACGATGTCTTCGGGAACAAGTGCGCCGCACTGGGCACCTGTTGCTGTAATGTAAAAAACATCTTTATCCTCCGCGTCTCTTACAGCCAGGTTCCCGCTGTGTGTATTATTGCCGTTGACCCGTGCAATAGCCTGGCCGATTACCCTGAGTTTGTCGTAAATGTTTTTGATTTTATCTTGTTCTGACATTTGGATTATTTCAGCTTCGCTTTAATCTGCTCGGGAACGAAATCCGTCAATTGAAGTCCTTCAATTGTATCTTCAGTCGGCTTTCCGTTATCGTCCCAGCCGAGTGAATTGTAATATGTTTTGTGCATACTTTCAAATGCTTCTTTGTCACACTTTGCAGGCCCGTCTTTAGCCTCTATGGTTTCGGTATAGAATCGTTCCGGCAGCAGGTCTTCTTTGTTGGTTGCTCCGCAAAGAACATTAAACAGCCGTTCTAAGGTAAGCGTTCGTTGTGCAATTTTTTCCAGCGTCCCTGAATTGTGCTCGAGGCCGGTGACGGCGTTAACCAAATCGGCAAATTCATCCAGGCTGAGCGAAAAGCCGTTATAAGCACATACACCGATTATATCATAAGTCGTATTTGTTAGAGTTGCATTTTTTGCGATGAGTGCGGTACCCTCGACGCGGTTGCCGGGCCACTCCGCATATCCCGCACAATAGGCATACGGAGCGGTATATCCTCCTTCCAGGTGACAGCCGCCGCGGTTGCTCATTTCATAGCTCAGAGCCTGTGAGAAAGTCGTACGCGGGTCGTAGGCAGGCAGTTCCAGTCTCTTTATTGTCATCGAAAGTTCCTTATGGCCATAGCGTTCACAAAACTTATATGAACCCATAGCAAGGTATTTTCCTATTCCTTCTGATTTGCCGATTAAGTGGATTACCGGGATGAGTAGTTCACACCTGCCGAAACCGGGTTGTCCGTGCTTTTGCACAAAATCTTTTACGTCGTCGAGAAACTGTTTCTCTTGGGCGGTAAGCGGCTGTTTTTTTAAGTTGACATATTCATATAATTCAAAGAAGCAGGCTATAGTCGAGCCGGTTGTTATCGTATCGATGCCGTAGCGGTTGCATAAATAGTTTGCCAGAACTATTGTCGGCAAATCGTAAATTGAAAGGTTAGCGCCGAGCATTACCGTGTTTTCGAACTCGGGGCCTTCGCCTTTTTCTATTAGTTTGCCGTTCTCGTCAAAAACCGCGGTATCTCGTTTACAGGCAATCGGGCAGTTAAAACAAACACCTTTTTTGACAACCACTTTCTTTTCCCCCGGCTTTGCATTCTTCGAATGATTTCGCAGAGCCTCGCCGTCGATTTTCCTGACATCATTGATATTGTGACTGGTACTTTTCATATTGTTGCGTATGAGCTGTTTATAGCTGTTTATCATCCCCATAATTCCAAGCGAGCCCATCGATGAAAGGATGCCGAATGCATTTTCTCTTTTCGTGAATTTGCCGAGGTCAATTTTAAGCTTGGCGTGATACATAGCACTATCAGGATTTTTGGAATCGAAGCCTTCAGGCTCTGCCACCTCGATTTTTTTCTCTTCAGCGACAACCGCTATAGCCTGCAGATTTTTCGAGCCCCATACGGCGCCGCCACCGGTTCTGCCGAACGCCTTTCCGGTGTCACTCATCACGGATGCGAAAGGAATCAGGTTTTTGCCTGCCTGGCCGATTGTTAAAACCTGGGTCTTTTGCCCGTGCAGCTCTTTGAGCCTCTGTCCTTTTTCAATGGCATCGAGTTCGGAGATTTCACCACCGTCAACGAATTCGACCCCACCGTTTGTAATCAGAAGATATACAGGTTTTTCAGCCTTTCCTGCTATAACAATAGCGTCGAATCCTGCCCTCTTGAAATCCACTGCCCAGCGTCCGCCGGTATTGGTGCTGCCGTAATACGAAGTCAAAGGCGACTTGAAGTTCATATGGCTTCTGCCGCTTGTCGGCATTCTTGTAGCTGTGCCGGGTGAGGTGGATATAATAATGACATTATCCTCGGAGAGGGCTTTAATATCTGCAAAGGCATTTTTGTATTTTCCTTGTTTTTGCAGGTTTGAAAAATGCTCGAAAAGCAGCGCAACACCGAAACCTCTGCCGCCGAAGAAAAGCTCTGCTAACCGTAAATCCAGAGGCTCTGTGCGGAACTGCAAATTCTTCAGGTCCACCTTAAGGATTTTCCCCATATAGCCCTTGGGTAACTTTTTGTTCTCAGCCTCAGCCATTCCGGGCACTTTTAATTTAAGCAGTTTTTCAGCTAAACTTATTTTAAATGGGTCGTTTACTGCATTTTTCTAGATTGTAACAATATAGGCAAATTTAATCAATCTTTGTTGGGCTTTGAGCAGCTGATTTTTGCACTTGAAAAATTGCAGAACCCCTATGAAATATAAATTGCAACAATCCGCAAATTCAATACAATTCTATTTTTTGAAGTAATTGTTTTGAAAAACTAATAGAAATCATCGATGCCGGCCTTTTATCCCTGCTCTTTAGGAGAGCGAATTTATGAAAAGTGACAAAATTATTGAAGATGCCTATTCGATAGCAAGGCAAAGATATGCTGAGCTGAAAGTCGATACCGATGATGCTTTAAGGCAATTGTTTTCAATCCCTATATCCATTCATTGCTGGCAGGGTGACGACGTTGGCGGTTTTGAAACTGCAGGGGCCGAGCTGTCGGGAGGCGGCATACAGGCCACCGGAAATTACCCGGGCAAAGCTCGAACCATCGATGAGCTTCGCTCCGATTTCCAAAAGGCCCTGAGCCTGGTACCCGGAAAGCACAGGATTAATCTGCACGCCTGTTATCTCGATAATGGCGGAAAATTCGTTGACAGAAACAAAATCGGAATTGAGCATTTTAAAAGCTGGATTGACTGGGCAAAGTCTTTGCAGATAGGAATGGATTTTAATCCTACTTTTTTTTCGCATCCTGAAGCAGAAGATGGTTTTACATTAAGCCATCCTGATAAGGCAATCAGGGATTTCTGGATTGAGCACGCGATAGCCTGCAGAAGGATATCGCTGGAGATAGGCAGGCAGTTGAAAAGTCCCTGTATTATGAATGTCTGGATTCCGGACGGCTTCAAGGACATCCCCATCGACAGATTTTCTCCACGCAAAAGATTGATGGATTCACTTGATGTTATTTTTACTGAAAAGCTCGATGCCTCTTTGGTAAAGGATAGCCTGGAATCGAAGCTATTCGGTATCGGCTCTGAAAGCTACGTTGTCGGCTCTCACGAGTTTTATATGGGTTACGCTGTCAGCAGAAAAAAGCTGCTCTGCCTCGATGCTGGCCATTACCATCCCACGGAAGTTATCTCGGATAAAATCTCATCGGTCCTGAGCTTTCTCGATGAGATTCTCCTGCACGTCAGCAGGCCCGTACGCTGGGACAGTGACCACGTGGTGATACTTAACGACGAGCTTGTCGCTATTGCTCAGCAGATAATAAGAAACAATTTTACCAGCCGCGTCCACATCGGGCTTGATTTTTTCGATGCCAGCATTAACCGGGTTGCCGCCTGGACCATTGGAACACGCTCGATGCTTAAAGCTCTGCTATTCGCTCTGCTTGAGCCGATAGATGAATTGAAGAAAATTGAGCTTGAAGGTGACTATACAAAAAGACTCGCTTTACTCGAAGAGCTGAAAACCTTTCCCTTCGCCGCCGTCTGGGATTATTATTGCCTCTCGAAAAATGTACCAGCCGGCCTTGAATGGATAAGCGAAGTGCAGGCCTATGAAAAAGATGTCCTTTCAAAAAGGCATTGTTAGAAAAAATAAAATCAATGTTAAAATTTTAGGAAATATTGTATGGACACGCAGGAAAATGTGCAAACCGAACAAACCGTTAATGAATTTGAACGAACACCCGTACCGCAGGATAAACTCCTCGGATTCAAAAGCTTTATAGGAATGTACGCGGGCGAGCACTGCGCCGGCACGGAACTGATGATTGGCCCGCTTTTTATCGCACACGGCGTCAGTGCCTTTGATGTCGTCGTTGGCCTGATTGTCGGCAATGCCCTCGCCGTTCTAAGCTGGATGTTTATGTGCGCACCTATCGCAACAAGGGCCAGACTTACCCTGTACTATCAGCTTGAAAAGATTTGTGGCCGAAAACTCGTAACTATGTACAACCTTGCGAACGGCGTGATGTTCTGTTTTCTCGCAGGCGCTATGATTACCGTCTCGGCAACTGCCGTTGGTATCTGGTTCAAATTCCCGATGCCCGGCCTGTACGATATTTATCCCAACAGCATCGGCTGGGTAATCGCTGTAGTTATCGTCGGTGGACTTATCGCGATTATCGCTGCCTACGGATACAAGACCGTTGCCAAGTTCGCAAATATCGCTGCCCCCTGGATGGTGCTTGTTTTTCTTGCGTTCGGTTTTATAGGCCTCAAGCAGTTTATCGATTCTACCGGTGTACAAATCAAATCCGTCGGCGACTTGTGGTCGCTGGCTCAGACCCAAATCTGGAAGGGCGGTGACCCGCTGCCAGGCCAGGGAAAATTTACCTTCTGGCATGTAATGTTCTTTGCGTGGTTCTGCAATATGGCGATGCACATAGGTATGAGTGACTTATCGGTATTTCGATATGCAAAAAAGAGCTGGTATGCAATAGCCTCGGCGGCAGGGATGTATGTCGGCCACTTTATGGCCTGGCTTTCCGCATCGATTCTGTACGCATATCAGTTGCATCTTAATCCTGCAGATACCGATGTTTTGCCGGGGCCTTTGGCATACAGGGCTGCTGGTCTTGCCGGACTTATCTGTGTAATTATCGCAGGCTGGACTACGGCAAATCCGACTATTTATCGTGCAGGCCTTGCCTTTCAGGCTATTATGCCGAAACGCTCCAGGTTCACCGTAACACTGGCAACCGGTGCAGTCGCAACAATTGCCGGGATGTTCCCTGCAATTGCAATGAAGCTGCTTGACTTCGTTGCTTTCTACGGCCTGCTCCTTATGCCTATGGGTGCAGTCATATTCGTCGATTTCTGGCTCATCAAAAAATTCGGCCTCAAGAGCAATTACGCGGAATTCAGCAGGCATCATTTCAACTGGGCCGCAGGTGCCGCTTGGCTTGTCACTTTGGCGGTCAGCTTCATACTCGTATCTAACGGCACTATCGAAATCTTCTTTGTTTCGCTTCCCGGCTGGTTCTTTGCAGCAATACTCTATGTTGTATTAAGCGCAGTCTATCAAAAGAAGATGTATGAGCAGCCCTGGATGAAAAGCTTGGCAAAATCGCTTGGATGGCTCATTTTAGCCGGCCTTGTTTTACTGCCGGTCTTGTTCTTAGCCGGCTCGATGCAGCTCGATATCCTGAAAACTATCCTGTGGATAATAACATTGGTATGGTTCGTTGTTGCCGGGGTATGGATGTGGAGAAGAAATTCGAATGATTGATTGTTGGTATTTTAAATAGAATGAAAAATTTTACACAATTCAAAACAATAATTTCAGTTTGCTGTCTAATGTTTATATTTACAACCGCTTGTTCCCGGCTGATAAAGGACAATAACCTTCTCTCGTCAAAAGGACAGCTGACGGTCTTAAATCTTCGATGTGAATACAGGGTAAATCTGCTGGGTATAGGTCAGACAAAACCGAGATTAAGCTGGATTGTAGCTTCAAACCAAAGGGGACAAAGACAAACTGCATATCAAATTCTCGTAGCGTCCAGCCGCCAGAAGCTTAAAGAAAATAAAGCGGATTTATGGAACAGCGCAAAGCTTGCTGGTGACCAGACAAGCTGCATCGTTTATAACGGCAAGCCGCTTAAATCCGGTATGGAATGTTTCTGGAAAGTGAGGGTTTGGGACAGGAATGGCAGGCCTTCAAATTTCAGTGAAACTGCGATTTGGACAATAGGATTGCTGGAAAAGAACGACTGGCAGGCAAAATGGATAGGTTTTGACAAGCTTGAAAAACCGGATGATAGAATTGTTGAGATAGAACGGTCGCATTGGATATGGTACCCTGACTTTGAATCACCTGATAGAATTGCACCACAGCAGCGATTCTTCCGCTTTAGTTTTGAATTGCCCGATAAAACTGATATCAAAAGTGTCAGCTGTTTTATAGCTGCCGATGATAGTTATCTGCTTTTTATAAATGGTCGGCCTGCAGGCTCCGGCAGAAGATGGGATACAATTAACAAAATTATAATCACTGACCTCGTGCAGGAAGGCAAAAATGTTATAGCTGTATCAGCAGCTAATCAGGGACAAAGTCCTAACCCTGCCGGTCTCATTGTCGCTATACAGGCCGAATTAACCAACGGCGAAAAAATCAGCTTTGTCACTGACAAACAGTGGGTTTGTACCAACAAGGACGAACAGGGATGGAACCAGTCGGATTTCAATGATAGCAGCTGGATAAGTGCTTGTGAAATAGGCACTTATGGCTGTCAACCCTGGGGCGAAGTGAATTTTAATCGCCTCTTTTTACCACCGGCAAAGTATCTGAGAAAGGAATTTGTCGCAGAAGAAGAGATAAAAAAGGCCTATCTTTATGCGACAGCCTTTGGACTTTATCAGATACATATCAACGGCCGCAGGGTTGGTAATGATTATTTTAGTCCGGGCTGGACGGATTATAACAAACGCATCTATTACAGAACTTATGATGTCACCGGCCTGGTGCAAAAGGGCAAAAATGCAATAGCTGCTGCATTGGCTGACGGCTGGTATGCAGGCTATGTCGGTTACGGGGGTAACCGAAATCATTATGGCGAGAAACTGCGTCTCCTCGCTCAGCTTTGTATCGAGTATTCTGACGGGACCAAAGAGACCATTGTATCAGATAAGACCTGGAAAGCTTCACTTGGCCCAATACTGCAGGCGGATTTTCTGATGGGTGAAACTTACGATGCCCGTTTGGAAATGACAGGCTGGAATAAGCCGGGATTCGACGATTCGAACTGGTCTGTAGTTGAGCTTGGCAGTGAATTAAATCCACAGCTTGAATCTGCTGTCACTGAACCTGTTGTGGCATTTGCGGAATTGAAACCTGTAAAAATTACAGAACCGGCGCCCGGCCATTTTGTTTTCGATATGGGACAGAATTTTGCCGGTGTTGTCAGGTTAAAGCTGAAGGCCGATAAGGGACAACGAATAGTACTGCGGCATGCCGAGCGGCTTAATCCCGATGGAACCATATATACGACAAACCTGCGAAGTGCAGCGGCAACCGATACCTATATTTGCAAAGGACAAGGGATTGAAATATGGCAGCCGTACTTTACATTTCATGGATTTCAGTATGTTGAATTGACAGGCATTGATTATAAACCTGCCGAAGATACTGTCACCGGTATCGCATTAAGCAGTAATACGCCTGTAGCAGGCACATTTGAATGTTCCAGCGAGATGGTTAATCGGCTTTACAGCAACATCGTTTGGACGCAGAGAGCCAATTTCATTGATATACCAACCGATTGTCCCCAGCGTGACGAACGGCTCGGCTGGACCGGTGACGCTCAGGTTTTCATAAGAACAGCCTGTATGAATATGGATGTACAGACCTTTTTTACCAAGTGGCTGACAGACCTTAGAGATGCTCAGAGAGCTGACGGACAGTTACCAAGTGTGGCGCCATTGAAAGTTTCATCCGATGACGGCGGACCAGCCTGGGCTGATGCTGGAGTGATTTGTCCCTGGACGATTTATGACGTATATGCAGATAAACAGATTCTCGAGAAAAATTATGAATCGATGAAGCATTTCGTGGATTTTTGTAAAAATCGCTGCACACCCGACTTGCTGCCGCCGGCACGCTTCCATTGTTACGGTGACTGGCTGAATATCAATGATGATACGCCGCGCGATGTCATTTATATGGCTTATTTCGGCTGCAGTACGAAATTAACCGCCGAAGCTGCTGAAATTCTCGCAAAAACCGAAGATGCAAAATACTACAATGAGTTGTTTGAAAAAATAAAAGCTTCTTTTAATAAGGCATACGTATCGGATGACGGAAAGATTAAAGGTGATAGTCAAACTGCTTATGTGCTGGCAATAGCTTATGATTTGCTTGATGAGCAAAAGCAAAAGCTCGCTGCCGAACATCTTATTGAAAAGATAAAACATCGCGACTGGCATCTTTCGACCGGTTTCGTCGGAACCAAAGATTTGATGCTTGTCCTCTCGAAAATAAAAAGAGACGATCTAGCCTACAGACTGCTGTTTAACGATACATTTCCCTCGTGGGGCTTTTCAATCAAAAATGGTGCAACAAGTATATGGGAGCGGTGGAACGGCTGGACGCCTGACAAAGGTTTTGCGGACCCGTCAATGAATTCTTTCGCACACTATGCCTTTGGTGCTGTCGGTCAGTGGATGTTCGAAAATGTTGGTGGCATAAAAAATAAAAGTGCCGGCTTTAAGGAAATTATTATCCAGCCAAAAATCGGCAGCAATCTCGAATTCGCAAAAACAAGTTTTGATTCTATCCATGGCAGAATTGCAACTGACTGGAAAATTGAAGCAGATAATTTTATGTTAAACGTCACTATACCTGCTAATACGAAAGCCTTCGTTTATGTGCCCGCAATAGATGTTGAGTCTATATTGATAGATGGCTTGAAGGCTGATGAGACAAAGTATGTCAATTTTTTGCGCACAGAAGATAATGCAGCGGTTTATATGGTCAATTCAGGTAATTATAGTTTTGTAAGTAAAATCAGGCGATGAGAAATGACTAATTTAACAAACTATATTGCCGTTGACCTCGGTGCAGAGAGCGGCCGCGTAATGTTAGCTTCTCTCAGCGATGGAAAAATATCTTTACAGCAGGTACATCGCTTTGCAAACTCACCCCTGGAGCAGCAGGATTCTCTTCGCTGGGATTTTAAAAAAATACTCTCTGAGATTAAAACCGGTATCAAAAAGGCCTTTGCCATAACTAGCAATATTGAAAGTATCGCAGTTGACACATGGGGCGTTGATTTCGGACTTATTGACGAAAAAGGAAACCTTATTGAGAATCCCTACCATTATCGTGACAGGCGAAATGAAGGCGTGCTTGAGAAGGCCTGTGAAATTATCCCCAAAAAGGACATCTACTTCAATACAGGTATCCAGTTTTTACCGTTCAACTCCATTTATCAGCTTCTTGCATACAAATGGCAGAAACCGGATGTTTTATCCAAAGCCTCGAAGCTTTTGTTTATGCCCGATTTATTCGTTTATTTTTTAACCGGTAAAATCGGCGCCGAATATACCATCGCCAGCACTTCGCAAATGACGGATATGAAGACAGGCCGATGGTCGCAAAAGCTCCTGCAGGCCCTCGATTTACCAGAGAACATCTTGCCTGATATTATTCAGCCGGCAACAAATATTGGCACCTTGAAAAAACAAATCGTACAAGAGCTGAACTGTAATCAGATACCGATAATTGCAGTTGGCTCTCACGACACTGCTTCCGCCGTAGCAGCTATACCTGCTATTGATGGGCAAAGCTGGGCGTACCTTTCCAGCGGAACCTGGTCTCTATTAGGCGCTGAAATTCCAAGCCCCGTTATTAATGACGCTTCTTTCAAAATGGAATTTACTAATGAGGGCGGTGTCGAAGGCTCAATCAGGCTGTTGAAAAATATAATGGGTCTCTGGCTGGTTCAGCAGTGCAGAAGTCAATGGTCAAAAGACGGCTCCAATTATGATTATGCCGAACTTACAGAGATGGCCGCGAAGGCTCAGCCTTTTACCGCATTGATTGATACAGAATACAAGGACTTTTTATCACCCGGCAATATGCCGGAAAAAATTAACCAGTTCTTAAAATCAACCAGGCAGCAAACAATTGAGGATAAGGGACAGATGGTAAGGGTAATACTTGAAAGCTTGGCTGTGCGTTACAGGCGGGTTCTCCAGATGCTCGAAGAGCTTCTGGCTAAGGAAGTTAAGGTTTTACACGTCGTGGGTGGCGGCTCGAAAAACCAGTTATTAAATCAGCTCACTGCCGATGCTACCGGCAAAAGGGTAATTGCTGGCCCTGTAGAAGCCACGGTTGTCGGCAACGTCGTTATGCAGGCCGTTTCTTCAGGCCACATCGATTGTATTGCCGCTGCCCGCCAAATCATCGCTGCTTCTTTTGACATAACCGAATACACACCTCACCAAACCTCATCCTGGCAGGACTTTATCCAAAAAATCCCCATTGCATAAAAGTTAGTTGTCGTTACCAAAATATCCCCGGAAAATTAAATCCGCAGTGGTTATTGATTTTGTTCTTCCGCAGTTTCCGATGATTTAAGTCTGTGCCTCTGGTTCTTCGCTGGTTTGTTCTGGCTGCATCTGCTGGCCCGTTTCCTCAGGAATGGTATAGATATCGTCGAAGCCGGTGCCATCGACACGCTGGCGCATAAGCGAATAAATGACTGTATTTACTGAAAAGTAAAAGCTGATTACAAAAGAGATTACCAGTCCGACGACAATCAAAAGCCATATATAAGTGATAACTATCGCGACTGACTCCGTAAAGTTCGCATTTGCGAAGCTGATGGGGCCGAGAAGTATCCCGAAGTTGCTTTCCGGCCACAATGCCGATAGCTTGTCAACATCCTTGCTGCTGCTATCGACAAAGATTCCTATCCCTAAGAACAAATGCGTAATGAACAGCAGCAGAAACGCGAAGAAGCGAACAAATATATAACAGATGGCGCCGTAGATTAAAGCCACCGCAGTATAAAATGCCATCCGCCACGGCCGTGCATATACGTAGCTCATTGAGCGGCTTATAGCGTCGAAGCAATCCGAGCCGTCATACGCCACCGCCGGGAACATCAGGTTAACTCCTCCGATTGCACCTATCGTAATTATAGCCAGAAGCACGCCTGCAAGAATAGCAAGGAACATAAATATACCCATTATCAGTTCACCGATATACGGTATGTTTCCTACAAGTCCCAGCAGCGATATTAAAAGTCCTATCACGATAATGATTGCGATTGGAATAAGCGGCGCTGCAAAAAAGCTGGTAAATTTCCTGCCGCTGTATTGCAGAGCTTCGAACAGGCCGGCCTTTTCACCTCGAGCAAGCTGCAGTGCTGCTATACGGCAGATAGCACCGCCTGCGACTGATATGATGCACAGCTTTATCAACCCGAAAAGTATGCAGTAAATTGTATGATACTTGAAGGCCCATTTCATCGCTCGGCAGTAGCTGACAATGTCGAATGAGAACTGCTGAAGATTAAGCTGTAGCAGAGAATTGACAGCGCTGTTGAATCTTAAAGCGGCAAACTTCCATACAGTGGCGAAAACGCCGGTGTGTTCACAGCCGATTTCCTCGTTTGTCTTGATAAAGTACGGTACTCGGTCAGGCTCCGTTAAATAAATGTCGAGCTCGGTTGTTCCGTCGCTTGTTTTGACAACGGTGTCGGAAATATCCAGAACCCAGCCCACAAGGCAGATGACTGTCAGGGCTAATAGGGCGATTATCAGGCTTTTAGGCTGGATAGCTATGCGGAATGTCTGGAAAATTTTCAAAAAAAGAGAGTTTTTAAGGCCTTCAGTTAGATTTTGATTGGTGTTCATTTCCTATCCTTTCGAACAATTCCATTCATAATCATTTTTTGACTAATCCGTGCACGCCTGATTTATACACCTATTATCGGTCGTTTTCAATAAATTTTACAGGATTTTTATCGCTTGTCATTGTTTGCTTGTTTGTCGGATTTGTCTTCGGAAACGGGGGCGATTATTTTGTATCTGGCCTCGAGCCACTCGCCCAAATCTATCAGCTTGCATCTTTCTGAGCAGAATGGGAAATATTTTGATTTTTCAGATGCTGCTTTGAAATATTTTTTGCAGGTTGGGCATCTATGTCTCATTTTCACAGACTTGAATTTCGATATTTCTGTGCTTAAAATAAACGATGCTTCAGTGTTCTTTAGGATTTAAAAGCTATTTTCTTAAGGTTTACTGCTCTTCTCTTACAAGTCCTTTTTCGAGCATTTCGGCGTATTCGACGCTGTATCTCGCCCAGGGCTGGGCCTTCAGTCTTGATTTAGGGATCGGTTTATTCAGACCCTCGCAGATACCGTAAGTTCCTTCTTCGATACGCGTAAGAGCTTCGTCGATTTCTCTTAGTAGTTTTCTTTCACTGTCCATCAATTCGAGTGCAAATTCCTGCTCGTAATTGTCCGAACCGAGGTCAGCCATATGAATAGGCATACTCGAAAGGTCACCCGTGGCATCGAGTCGAGATTTTCTCAGCGTTTCGTCCTCCATTTCATATACGCTGCGGAATATCTCGCGACGTTTATCGAGCAGCATTTCTTTGAACTTCTCAAGCTCTTTTGTGCTGAGATTGGTTTTTTTTGTCTTTGTAGAATCTGCTTTTTTCAGTACTCTTTTTTTGCTGCGTTTCTGTGCCACTTCGTTACCTTTCCTTTACCTATTCATAGAAGTTTTTGTCTAAAGAAATCAGCATTATAAAATACTTTTTATGCTGAATAATGGCTTTTTAGCTTGTAAAAGGCCGTATCAAGATTCGACAGTATATTGAACTGACTTGAGAAAATCAAATCAAATTATCAAAATTGATGTAACTTGCCGTCTAAAAGGAAGTTATGGTTGTTGAAGTTTTGAGGTATACTACTTTTGCCTTTTGTTGTCAGCTTTTATTACTCCGGCGTCTTTTGCATACTTTCCCAGGGGTAGGAAAAATTTGCCTTGCCCGATATCAGCTGTAAATATCTTCGTATCGAAGAATTTCTCGACTTGTTTCTGGCTGAAGACCTCCATCGTTGGTCCATATACATAGCTGTTATCCGAAGCGATTAGCAGGGCGACATCCGCATACTGTGCTGCGAGATTAATATCGTGCGTTACGGTCAATATTGTTTTTTGTTTTTTCTCTTGGGCTTTTTTCAGCAAATCGTAAATACCAACTTGGTGTTTATAGTCCAGAAAGCTTGTAGGCTCATCGAGCAGCAGAATTGCAGTGTCCTGGGCGAAGGCTCTTGCGATAAAGACTCGCTGCCTTTCGCCCCCGCTGAGGCTTTCGAGAGGCCGATTGGCGAATTGAATAGTATCGGTAATTGTCAGGGCTTCGGTTATAAGCTTTTTGTCCGCCTCGCTTTCGAATCCGAAGGAGTTCGAATATGGCATTCTCGCCATCGATACTATCTCTGCCACCGTATAGTCGAAAACGGGTATAAATTCCTGGCGTACGAAAGCAATCTTGCGGGCTAGCTTGCGCGCCGAATACTTTTGTACCGTTTTGGTATCGATTTCTACCGAACCTGCATCGGCTTTTAACAGGCCGCTGAGAAGATTGAGCAGGGTGGTTTTGCCGGCGCCGTTTGGCCCTGCGATACTGATAAAGCAACCCTGCTTTACATCGAAGCTCAGCTCTTTAAGAACAGCTCTTTTACCGTAGCTGAAAGTTAAATTTTCAACTTTTATAATATCTTTCATTTTAGCCAGCCCACTTTTTTGCTGTATCTTGCAAGCAATATCAAAAAGAAAGGACCTCCGACAATAGCGGTTATTACACCGACAGGAAGCTGTTCAGCACCGAAGATTGTACGTGCGATGGTGTCTGCGATAATGAGAAATATTCCGCCGATTAAAGCGCTGAGCGGCAGCAATTGCCGGTGGTCAGGCCCGAATACAAGTCGGACACCGTGAGGGACGATAAGGCCCACAAAGCCGATTAGCCCGCTCAGGCTGACCGCAACAGCCGTAATAAAAGCTGAAAAGCCGAACGCAGCTGTTCTTATTGTTGCTGTATCAACGCCGAGGTTTTTAGCTTCAGAATCGCCCAGCGTAAGTGCATTCAGTCTATAGCTGATACCGAACAAAGCTGTTATTCCTCCGGCGATAAAGATTGCCGCTATGGCTATGACAGACCAGGACTTTTCCGAGATATTCCCCATTAGCCAGAAGACCGTCGTCCTGAGTTGCTCGCTCTTTGCTATCGAGATAAGAAACATTATGACTGCGGAAAGAAAGGCGTTTACTACAACGCCGGCGAGAAGAAGACTTGTTACTTGAGATTTGCCCGCGAATCTCCCGATGTACCAGACTAACAGGATTGTCAGAATAGCACCGACAAATGCAAAAAGGGCCATCGGCGAGCCTGCCCAGATAGTGATTGTCAGCCCTGAAATAACGGCAATTATCGTTCCCAGTGCAGCACCGCTGGATATACCAAGTATATACGGGTCGGCTAACGGGTTTCGCAAAAGCCCCTGGAGGATAACGCCCGCTGCCGCCAGTGCAGCGCCTACAAGAGCTGCTGTAATTACTCTTCTTAGCCTGAATATGAAAATCTCGTAATCGATATTGTAACCGGCACCTGCTCCCGGGCCTTCGAAAACCTTCGAAATTGAAATTTTCTGCGTGCCGATTGAGACGCACAAAAATATCACCAGTATAAGTACGCCTGAGCATATTGAAGTTTGCATTAAGAGTTTTTTGCCTGTTAGTACCTTCAGCCGCTCTCTTTGTGTTTTATCTGTAGTGTTGTCTTCATTCATATTCACAGGTTTCATTCAATCAGGTCACAGTAGTGAAAATTTTTATCCTTTATTATAACCTTGCCTTTTGTGAAGTGTACCTTTTTGTGAAATATCGGCCCGTCGTAAACGAATGTGTGGAACTCTCCGTTTTCTCCACAGGCATCTATGTTAGAGGGTAGCTCTGAAAGAAAACTCTCATCGAATTCTCTGCCCGTAAAATTACCGCTTAAAATTGAACGGTCCGTGCAGGTGATTATTGTTTTGAAGCCGAGCCGTATTATTGTTCTTGCAAGTCTATTGGTATCTTTTTTCCACAAGGGGAAAATGGCCTTCATTTTTAGCTTTGCTAAATTATTTTGCCGTTGCCTTCTCAAATCTTCCAGGAATATGTCACCGAATACTACTGTTCTTACACCCTTCGATAAATATCGTCTCAGTACTTTTCGCATTTGAGATTTATAGTCTTTTTGCGAGTCTTTTTCTGATACGAATACCTTTTCTATTGAAAGGCCCATTGATTGTGCCTGTCTTTCGAGAAGTTCCACTTTTACGTTATTCATAAAGCTTCTCTTGTTCTCTGCCGACAGGGTGGTTATAAGTGACACTACTTCGTATCTGCCGGCCTGTTGAACCTCGTAAAGTGCAAGGGCGCTGTCCTTGCCGCCGCTCCAGGAAAATAAAACCTTCTCTTTCATCCTTTTTATTCTTTCGTATTGAAATCCGCAGGCGGGTGTAGTAAATCGGCAATGGTTTTCACGCCTTCGGGTAGTCTCGGCCCAAGCCGCAAAGTCACGTCGGAGTCGACGGCGTAGATTCTGCCGCTCTTTACTGCAGGCAGGCTCTCGTGTTTGCTCCAGAAAGACCTTGCCGCCTCCTGCTCTTTTTCAATCGACCCTGTCGTCATAGTTGAATGTATTATCACTTCCGGTGCTGCTGCGAGAAGCTGCTCATAGCTTAACGATGGATATTGCTGAATGGTTTCTCCGACCGCATTTTTGCCGCCTGCTAACTCTATAATATCATTTAAGAATGTATTTACGCCCGCGACACGTAAAGGCTCAGCCTGTACTACCCATAGTACCTTCGGTTTTTTCTCGTGAGTATTTTTTTCTTTAATACTGCTTATCTGCTGTTCGATTTTTTCTGCAAGCTTATTTGCCTGCTCCTGACAGTCGGTTGCCTTGCCGATATCGCAGATTCCGCTTTTAAGCTCGTCGATTGTTTCGAGTTTTACTGTCAAAATCCTGTATCCGGACTGTCGTAAATTTTCTGTGATTTCTATCTGGTGTTCGCTCGGAAGAGCTAAAATCAAGTCAGGCTTTGCTGCGATTATAGCCTCAATGTCGGGCCGCCAGAAGTTACCTATTTTTAGTTTACTTTTTGCTTCAGCCGGAAAATCACTGTCGCTCGTGACAGCCGCTACCCTCGGGCCGAGTCCGAGCTCGAATACAATCTCAGTAAGGTTCGGTGCCAGTGTTACGATTCTTTCCGGTTTTTTAGCCGATTGCGGAATATCCTCTTTTTTATTCTTTTCTGAAACTGTTATTACCAGGATGATAATTAGCACGATTAAAAAAGCTGCTGTCGCAGGGATTTTTTTCATCACGTCCTCTTGAATTGTTTTTCAAGTTCGGCTTTCGAGAATTTTATCATGGTCGGCCTGCCGTGGGGGCATCGGCCTGCTCTTTCCAGTGTATCTTTGTCGGCCAGCAGTTGTTCTATCTCGCTGTCACTGAGTCTTTGGCCTGCCTTGACGGCGGCTTTGCACGCTGCCATATTTAGAACCTCGTCAAGCAGCTTTTCACCGTTTTCAATTTTGCTTTTGTCTGTCAGCAGTCCCACCAGGTCTCTTAAAAACTCGACCGGTGAAGCCTTGGCGAGCATAACAGCAAATGCCTGTATCGCCATAGTTCTCGGCCCGAAATCAACGATCTCAATCCCTAATTTTTCAATCAGCTCTATATTGTTGCGGATTGCTTCAGCTTCGCTGGCCGTCAGCTCGAAGCTTTCCGGCAAAAGAAGTTTTTGGGATTCGAGCTTTCCAGCATTTATCCTTCTGCGCAGGTTCTCGTACATTATCCTCTCGTGCAGCGCGTGCTGGTCGATAATGCAGAAGCCTTCTTCGGTTTCGGTGACGATGTAAGAATCGTGAATCTGCAGAAAATTTCTTTTCTGCGACACTGGACGTTCATATTCTGTGCCGGGCCTGTATTGGCTTTTATATTTCCTGGCTGGCTCTGCCCTCTGCAAATCCATCTGCTGCTGAGTGTGGATAGGGCGGTATTTCTTGAAAAATTCTGCCATAGCTTCGTTGATTTGACGGCTTCTTGGCTCACCGGCCGGTATCTTGGCACTGACACCGACATCGGCGGTTAAAAGTTTTTCCCGGAGGACCGCAAGAATCTGCGAATGAATCAGGTTTGAATTGAAGAAGCGAACCTCGATTTTCGTCGGGTGAACGTTCACATCATACTCTTCGTAAGGCATATCTATGAAAAGAAAAATAACAGGAAACCTGTTTTCTTCGATACAGCCGCGATAGGCTTCTCTTATTGCGTGCGAGATAAATTTGTCGCGGATGAATCGGCCGTTAAGAAATATGTATTGCAGCTTGTTGTTTGTCCTTGAAATCTCAGGTTTGCCCAGCAGGGCGTAGATATGCACGCCGGTTTTTTTCTCGTCACTTTCGGTTTCAATCAAATTCTCTGACAATTCAGAGCTGAATAGCATCGTTATCCGCTGCCGCAGGCTTTCTCTGCCTTTTAGATTGTAAATAATTCTTGCATTCGAGTTGAGTATGAAGTCGACACCGGTGTTTGAAAGTGCTGTTCTTATAAACTGCTCGCTGATGTGTGACATTTCCGTATTCGCTGTCCGCAGGAATTTCCGTCTTGCAGGCAGTTTGTAAAATATGTCTCTTACTTCGATTTTTGTCCCCGTATCTGCGCTGCAGGGTTTAATTTCCCCTTTGCTTCCGCAGTCAATCTCTATGCAGTTGCCGCCGTTTGAATCTTTTATTTTGCTGACGGCCTTTATTTGTGCCACCGATGCGATACTGGCAAGTGCCTCGCCTCGAAAGCCCAGAGTTGATATTCCCAGCAAGTCTTTGCTCGTTTTGATTTTGCTTGTTGTATGCGGCTCGAAAGCGAGTGCTAGGTCCTCGCTCTCCATACCGCATCCGTTATCGGCAACGCTGATAAGTCTTTTACCGCCGTCCTCGACCGATACAGTTATCTTTGTTGCTCCTGCGTCGATACTGTTTTCCACAAGCTCCTTGACCACGCTGGCCGGCCGCTCAATCACCTCGCCTGCCGCTATCATATTTATCATATTCTGCTCAAGGGTTGTTATCTGTGCCATAGCTGTTCATTGTATTGATTTGTAGCCGAATTGCCAGCGGCAACTTAGCCTGATATGCAACAATCAGCCTCGCTCCGTTTTTGGTATATGTCCTACTTGTGTTTTTCTCCGCTGTATCTGCTGATGTATTTATCCATATCAAATTTTCTTCTCAGTCCTGCCTCATTCATATATCTGACCTTGCCGAAAATTTTTCTCTCATTCCAGGCCCGGTCGTGCTTGCCGAAACACCACGCGATACCCGCGAATGCGTTTGCATCTCTGCCGTCAAGCTCGTATTTATTGTTTAACTTCAGCGCCGTCTCGAAAGCGACTCGCGCATTCGCACCCCACTCCAGAATCTTTTTGCCCCAGTACATCCTCATATACCCGTGCATCTTGCCGCTTTCTACCATTTGCATTTGTGCTGCGTTCCAGCATCCATCGTGTGTCCGAGCCTGCTCGAGCTCCTTGAAGCTGTAAATATATTTACGCTTGTCCTTTTGATGCTGTTTTAGTGTCTCAACCGCCCATTGCGGCAGGCAGTTAAAATTGTAGTAGTCCTTATTATAATATACGAAATTATGACTGAGCTCGCGCCGAACTATAAGCTCCTCGAGAAATGCCTCTTTTCCTTTAATACCGCTTTGCTGCACCTTCAAAGCTATATACAAAGCCGATATCTGGCCGAAGTGAAGATACGGGCTCATATTCGACTCGTAATCCAGTGACGGGTCATTATGTAGCTTGTTGTAATCCTTAAGTTTATTTTTGATAAATTCTGTCAGCCGTTTTTTCGCTTCACTTGTCCCGCCTGTGAATTCTGTCGCCGCCGGAACACTTTTATCTATTTTCAATTTTGAAAGCGCCTTATCGATACTGCTGATATCGAAGCTTTGGAATTTCAGGCCGAGCGAATCGCGCTTGATATTTTTATGTGTTAATTTTTTAAGGTACTGTTTCAGCCTTTTTTTAATTCTTGGCCGAAACACGCCTGCACTGAAATTCTCCTTATCAGATGCCTGCGTCACCGGGACAATCAGGTTTGTCTCGACCTGCTGTAAGAGGCAGTCCATTTTTTTAGCTGCATTTTGCCGCCATTTTCTTTGAATCCTCAGTTGTCCCGCATCGACTATGACAGTGCAGGCCTCTTTACTCAGTCTGATTGCCGCAGCGTCAGGCTCATCGTGAATTATAACTATTTGGATACCCCTTTTTTCGAGCGACTGTTTTGTCTCCTGCAGACCCTGCAGCATAAAATGGTAGTGACGCAGGTTCGCCTCGGGGTAGTTGTCCGTAAGACCGAACACGACGACCAAAGGCCTGTTTAATTTATTAGCTGTTTCGATGGAATATTCGAGTGCGTGATTATATTCAGCTCTCTGTGCCGCCTGCATCCAGTAAAGGACGAATTTATTATTTTTAACAGGTTTTTTGTTAAGATTATTTGTCCTTTTTTCCATTCAATAAGACTATTATTAACTACGGATAATGTCAACATACAATATTAGCTGGGCGTTATAGTAGTAGGACATCCTGTCTACGAAGGAAATGCTGATGTTTTTGCAGTTAAATTATTTTTGTTCAGGCCTGTAGCAGGCTTTTGCCGGTCATCTCTTCCGGCTGGGCAATTTCCATCATTTCCAGAAGTGTTGGCCCGACGTCTGCAAGGCTGCCGCCTTCACGCAGTTTTTTGCCCTTATATCTTTCGTCGAAGATAATCAAAGGAACATCGCCGATTGCGTGAGCGGTATGCGGCTGGTTTTCTCCGAAGTCCCACATTCGCTCGAAGTTGCCGTGGTCTGCGGTAATGATTGCCGCACCGCCGAGACTTTTAACTTTTTCGAGAATCTTGCCGACGCACTCGTCAACCGTCTCTGCTGCTTTTATCGCTGCCTCGAGAACACCTGTATGGCCGACCATATCGGGATTCGCAAAGTTAATTACCATAACGTCGTAATTTTTTGAATCCAGCCTTTCGAGAATGACCTCGGTTACCTCGTAAGCGCTCATTTCCGGTTTCAAGTCGTATGTGCGGACTCGCGGCGAGGGGACAATCTGGCGGTCTTCGCCGGCAAAGGGCTTTTCGGTATAGTCATTGAAAAAGAAGGTGACATGTGCGTATTTTTCCGTCTCTGCGCATCTGAATTGTTTCAGACCCAGGCTGCTCCAGTATGAGCCGAGGATATTTTTCATCTTGGGCGGCTTTCGAAACGCAACCGGTGCAGGTATCGTGACATCATATTCTGTCATGCAGACATAGTATATATCGGCTTTTGTTGTTCTGCTGAAGTCTTTGAACTCCGGCTCTACAAAGGCACGCGTTATCTCTCGAGGCCTGTCTCCCCTGAAATTGAAAAACACAACACCGTCACCGTCGTCGATAGTGCCGATGGGAGCATTGTCATCATCAATGATGGCGGTCGGCTCGATAAATTCGTCGGTAACGTCTTTTTCATAGCTTTGCGCGACAGCCTCAGAGGCTGTTTTCGCCTTTAAGCCTTTGCCGAATCGCATACATTCGTAGGCCTTCTGGACCCTGTCCCATCGGCTGTCGCGGTCCATTGCGTAGAATCTGCCCATAACCGAAGCTATTTTTCCTGCACCGATTTCTTTCGATTTTGCCTCTATTGTTTCGATGTAGCCTGCGCCGCTGTCCGGCGGTGAGTCTCGCCCGTCGGTAAAGGCGTGGATAAAAACTTTTTCGATATTGTTTCTTTTTGCAAGCTCAAGCAGGCCGTATAAGTGTTTCAACAGGGAATGCACCCCAATATCGCTGCAGAGGCCCATCAAGTGCATTTTGCCATTATGTTCTCTGATGAATTTAATCATATTGAGAAATTCTGCATTTTCAAAAAAGCTGCCGTCATTGATGAAATTACTGATTCTGACCGATTCCTGGGGTACTATTCTTCCGGCCCCGATATTCTGATGGCCGACTTCGCTGTTACCCATAGTGCCCTCAGGCAGACCAACGTATTGGCCGTAGGTATGGATTAAAGTATGCGGGTACTCTGACATCAGCATATCGTCGACGGGGACTTTGGCACATTTTATAGCATTAAACTTGTCTTCTTCGGCTCTCGGATTGTATCCCCACCCGTCCCTTATAATTAAAACAGATGGTTTTTTCTTTAGAACTAGCTTTTTCTTGGTCATAGACCGCAAGCCTTTCAATAGTATTAAACAACAGACGAGGCAGAGCCTCGTCCTTATTCCAAAGTTTAACTATATTAACACAATATGATACAAATCCAGCTGCTGCTTGTCAAACATTTACGAAAAAGACTTATCAAAACAAAATTTTTATGCCGATAAAATTTTTGACAGGTGTATTTACTTTGATATAATTTGCAGAAATTTACGCTTTTTAGCCGATTTAACAGTTAACTGTAATAAGGACGGTCTAAATCGAAAGGGAACTGTTAATGTCTAACAACTCAAGTTGGACATTTGTCTGTTTTTTGTCTATTATAGGCATAGCATTTCTATCGGGCTGCCATCGTGGAAATAAGGCTCGAGATTTATATATCGATGCGGTAATGCATGCCGAGCTTCAGGAAAATGAGGAGGCTATAGCAAAGCTTAACAGTGCTGTTCAACTGAATAAGAAATATTCTCTGGCTTATTCTTTGCTCGGTGATATTTATATGGAAATCAAAGAATATGAAAAAAGCGCTGCTGCCTACGAGAAGGCAACGAAATTATTTCCCTGGTCTTTTGACGATTACTACAATCTCGGCAGGGCATACCAGATTATGGAAAAATTCGCTCGTGCTGTTAAAGCTTACAGCAGGGCATGCGAGTTGAATCCCGACCATCTCGAGGCTCATGTTAGCAATGCTCAATGCGCCTACATGATTGAAGACTATGACAACGCTTTGAAATACGGCCTGCGTGCTGAGCAGATTGACCCCAATGTTCCTAAGATTTACAAGATGCTCGGTAATATTTATGAAGAAAAAGCCGATTATGAGCAGGCCATTCGATATTATAAGCGAGTCCTCGAAAGAGAAACTCGCAACACCGATATTATGATTTCTCTTGCTATGGCTTATATCAAAACAAATCGTAAGGAGCCTGCGAAAGAGCTTCTATTGAGCGTCGTCGAGCTCGAGCCGGACAATTCCATTGCTTACAGAAACCTCGGCTATTGTTATTTGAAGCTCGACAGCGCTGACAAAGCAGTAGAAAGTTACAGCAGAGCGCTCAGGCTAGATGATATGGATTGGGAGGCGCATAACGGTCTCGGCGTCGCTTATATCTTCCAGGGAAGACAGCCGGATGGTTCAATAGATGAAACGTACAGGACAAAAGCCATTGAGCAGTGGAATGAATCTCTGAGGATAAAGCCCGACCAGCCGAGTGCGGATAAACTCGAGAGGTGGATAAAAGGATATATGCAATAAAAGCTTTACCGGCTCTTTTTTTGCGCACACTTTTTTATTAAGGAAGACCGGTTTAAATTATGGGAGAATTGAAACAGAATGAATTGGCTACCCGGCCCACCGGTCGGGTTTTTTTGTCCGGTTTTAGAGGTAAAAACCTGCCCGGTTTGTGGGCCCATTTTATCTTTTGGTCTTTTGCTGCAGGCGGGCTCGCCGCGGACTTGCTCACAAAAAAAGCAGTTTTTGATTTTTTAAGCCGACAGCCGGATTTCAGGTTTCCGATTATCAGAGGTTTTATTACCCTGGTAATGGCTACGAATAAAGGTGCTGCCTTTGGCTTGTTGGAGGGCGCACGTGTGATTTTAATGGTCATTTCATTTATCGCGTTGCTTGTTGTTTTATTTGTGTTTTTTTTCGCGGGTAGTAAAAATAGATTGCTTTATGCTGTCCTTGGTTTACTTGCCGCTGGTATCTGTGGAAATCTTTTTGATAGGTTGTTTAATTCAGGCCAGGTCCGTGACTTCATTGAGGTTGTTTACTGGCCCGGATTAAAACCCTGGCCCGCCTTCAATGTTGCTGATAGTCTCCTTTGCATTGCTGTAGCTGCTGTTCTGATTATGACTTTTATTCAGAGGCCTTGCGAAAAACATGCTCGGAAACATAAATAGGCGTATTTGTTGCGACTCCGAGTGCGATTGCATCCGAAGGGCGTGAATCGATTTCTATTTTCTTGCCGTTCATACTCAGAGTAATTTGTGCGAAAAACGTATGGTGGCGCAGGTCGTTTATAACTATTTTTTCGATTCTTGCGCCGAGGTTTTTAATCACGCTGTCTAATAAATCGTGTGTCATCGGCCGCGGCGGCGTAATGCCTTTGAGCCGGCGGTCAATCGCGAAAATTTCTGAAATCCCGATAACTATCGGAAAGCTCCGCTCGCCCGTACGTTCCTTCAGAACAATAATCTGCTGGTCTGACATCTCGTTAATGATTATCCGCGACAATTCCGCCTGCACGTCCATTTTGTTCACCCCGAATATATTTTAACTATAAACGACATTATATAAAACAGGTTTCACTTTGCTCTATAGAAAATACTTTTATTGTCAAGAAAATACTTTTATTGTCATTCCCGCGCAAGCGGGAATCCAACTTTTTAGACTATAGATTCCGCATCAAGTGCGGAATGACAATTGAACAAGCTTCTTTTCTATAGAGCAGTTTTACTTCTAATATTTTACATTATTTTTCCAGCTCGTGTAGGTGTTTTTCTACGGTTTGGAGTTGCTCGCTAACCTCAGCCAGCTTTTCTCTTGTTTTTGCAACGATTTCGGGCTTTGCCTTCGAAACAAAATCCTGATTTGACAGCTTCTTTTCGAGATTTTTTTGGGCCTCTTTAAATTGCTGTTTTTGCTTTTCAAGCTTTGCTTTTTCAGCCTTCGTATCGATTGCATCATGAACGTACACTTCAGTTGTACCGGATATTGCGACCGCTGCATTTTCAGGTTTAGCTGTCTCGGTTCCAGCCTCAAATTTTTTCACACCGGCTAACTGTTCGATGAGTTTTGCATTTCGATTCAGAATATCCGCACTTTCCTGTTGTGTTCTTGCTGATACAATTAATAGCTTCTTGGGTGGTATATTGCGGCCGCTTCGAATGTCCCTTATAGTGCGAATTGCTTCCTGTACAAGCTCGATTTCTTTTTCCGCTTCTTCGTCAACTAAGCTGTCAATCTGTCCCGGCCATTGTGCAGCGGCTAGACTCTTTGAATTTTTGGCCTCAGCTAAATCGGCAAGTTTCCTTTCGGCTGCGATTTTACTTAGCTTCTGGAAGATTCCTTCGGTTATGAAAGGTACAAATGGATGAAGCAAACGCAGAATCTCATCCAGCACAAATGCCAGAACATTTTGTGCAGTATTCTTTTGCTTCGTATCCTGCATTCTCGGCTTTGTCCATTCGAGATACCAGTCGCAGAAATCGTTCCAGAAAAATTTATAAAGCGCAGATGCCGGCTCACTGTATTTATATTCTTCCAGCGATTTTGTAACCTCGAGGTTAGTTCGCGCCAGCCTCGAAAGAATCCATCTGTCGGTTATTGTCATTTTTTCTTTATCGAAATTTTTCGTATCGACTCCTTCGAGATTCATCAATGCAAAGCGCGAGGCGTTCCAGAGCTTATTGCAGAAGTTTCTGCCGATATCGAACTTTGGCGATGTATTTGCCTCTCGCCCGTCGGGCAGCGTCATTCGTACGACTGGCATTCGAACGTCCTGCGTTTGGGTAGTCATCGATGCGATGGTAAAACGCATCGCATCTGCGCCGTGACTGTCGATTACGACTAATGGGTCAATCCCGTTGCCTAGGCTCTTCGACATCTTCCTTCCCTCACCGTCCTGTATCATCGCGTGAATATAAACGTCGCTGAACGGAATCTCACCTATGCAGTACTGGCCCATCATTACCATTCTCGAAACCCACAGTGTTATGATTTCACGTGCCGTGCACAGAACATTTGTCGGGTAAAATTCTTTCAATTCACCTGTCTCTTCAGGCCAGCCCATCGTACTGAACGGCCACAACGCCGACGAAAACCACGTATCAAGAACGTCAGTGTCACGGACCATTCCCAGTTTTTCAAGTTCTTCCTCTACGTTTGGACTTTCTTCTTGAACACAGAAGTAAAAATATTCTTGGCCTTGTTCAGTGCGTACTTGAGTTGATACTTCTACACCTTTAACTTTAAAGGGCAATAAAGAAGGCGCGCTATCCTTAGTTCTTCCTTTTTTGGCTTTCTCCAGTTTTTCGAAAAAGTCTTTACTTTTTAGAAACAGGTCTTTCCCTAGACATTTCCAAATCGGTATTCTGTGTCCCCACCAGAGCTGCCTGCTTATCGGCCAGTCACGCAGGTTCTCAAGCCAGCTTTGGTATGTCTTGGCGTATCTTTCAGGAATAAAGCGCAGCCGCCCGTCAAGAAGAGGTTTTAGCGCTAATCCCGCAAGTGAATTCACCGGCACATCGGTTCCTTCAATTAGACCGCTGCCGAATTTTTCCGCTAAATGCTCAATCGGTTTTTTGACAGCAATATACCACTGGTCGGAAAGATAAGGCTCGATTGGAACGTGGCTGCGGTAGCTGTGCCCGACCTCATGCGTATATTCGCGTACATCTTCAAGCAGATTTTCCTGCCGGAACCATTCTACAATTGCCTCTCTTGCCTCGAATCGGTCCAGCCCGATTAGGTTCTCGACGTCGGGATTTTTGATTTTCTCCCAGTCTGTCCATTCGTATTTGTCACTGATACTGCCGTCCGGTGCCAATACATTGATAACTTCGAGCTTATTTCGTTGGCCGATTTCCCAGTCGTCCGGGTCGTGTGCAGGCGTAACTTTCAAAAAGCCGGTGGAAAATTTCGCCTTCTCGTCGCTGCTTTCGGCATCGGGCAGAACTACGTGCTCATCGGCTATAATGGGTATAATCCTGCCCACTATCGGCAGTCTCACCTTTTTACCGACAAGCTCTTTTGCCCGTTGGTCAGCAGGATTCATCGCAACCGCTGTGTCACCGAGCATAGTTTCAGGCCGTGTCGTCGCAACAGTAACATATTCGACTCGTTTACCTTCAATCTCAACAGGTTCAGCAAGCGGATACTTCATATACCAGAAGTATCCCTTGATTGTTTCATGCTCGACCTCGTCGTCGGCCAGCACCGTCTGCGTAGCCGGGTCCCAGTTTACCAAGCGTTTTCCGCGGTAAATGAGACCGTCTTTGAACAGCTTAAAGAACGCCGCCCGCACAGCCTTAGCGCACGTTTCGTCCATTGTAAATCGCGTCCGCTGCCAGTCGCATGAGCAGCCCATTGCCTTTAGCTGCTCGATTATTGTCGCCTCGTATTCGTCCTTCCACGCCTGTACCCGTGCGACGAATTTCTCCCTCTCGAAATCTGTTCTCCTTTTTCCCTCTTCTGCCAGTATCCTTTTTTCGACAACCGTTTGTGTTGCTATACCTGCGTGGTCGGTTCCTGGAAGCCACAATGTATTGAAGCCCTGCATTCGACGAAAGCGAATCAGGATATCCTGCAGCGTGTTATTGAGCGCATGGCCGAGATGAAGCGGGGCGGTAACGTTCGGCGGCGGTATAACAATACAGTAATTTTTGCCCCTTTCGGCTTTACCTTTGGCTTTGGTTAGTGCGTGAAAATATTTGCCCTTGACCCAGATTGCGTCAGCCTGTTGTTCAATTTCTTTCGGCTTATAAACTTTCGACATTTTTTGTTTCATAATTGTTCTTCGAATGTTGTTTCCAAATAACAAAAAATTCCGGCTGTGGCGGGCATAGCCGAATCGCTCGATGCGGCCTCTGTCCGCACTCGCAAACCGGGATTACATATTAGTAAAAAAGGCTTTTGATGTAAAGACAACAATTAACAACAATGCTGTTGTTTTTATATGCGGCACCGAGAGTAAATTACCGGCCGTCTCGTATTTGTAAGGTTGTTAATCTATGTTCATTGTCATCAAAAACTCGGCATTTGTACGGCACTTGGCGAGTCTGCCTTTTAGCAGTTCTACCGCCTCGATTGGATTCAGGTCACTCAGCACTCTTCTGAGTCGATATACGAGCTCGAGTTCCTTTTTATCGAGCAGCAGCTCTTCTCTTCTCGTTCCGCTTCTGCTTATATCGATGGCCGGCCAGATACGCTTGTCGACAAGCCGTCTGTCTAAGTGCAGCTCCATATTGCCGGTCGCCTTGAACTCCTCGAAGATGACCTCGTCCATTTTCGAGCCTGTATCGATAAGAGCCGTTGCAAAGATTGTCAATGAGCCCCCGTGTTCCACGTTTCTTGCCGCTCCGAAAAATTTCTTCGGCATCTGCATTGCACCTGCATCGACGCCGCCGGTAAGTATCTTGCCGGAATGTGGCATCTCGGTATTGTACGCACGCGCAAGCCGCGTAATCGAGTCCAGCAGGATTACAACGTCCTGGCCGTATTCCACCAGACGCTTGGCCTTTTCAATCACCACCTCCGCTACCTGGCAGTGACGCGATGCCGGCTCATCGAACGTCGAGCTTATGACCTCGACATCGTCAGCCGTTTTACGTTCCATTTCCGTAACCTCTTCCGGACGCTCGTCAATGAGCAGCACGATAAGTTTGATATCGGGAAAGTTTGTGCTTATTGCGTTGGCGATTTTTTGAAGCAATATTGTCTTTCCGGTTCTCGGCGGTGCGACAATCAGCCCGCGCTGCCCCATACCGACCGGCGTTATCAAATCGATTATACGCATATTAAGCTCTTCAGCCGTTGTCTCGAGGATTATTCTACTTTCCGGGTGCAGCGGGGTCAGGTCGCTGAATACCACTTTTTCTGAGAGGTTGTCGGGATTCTCGTAGTTGATTGCCTCGACCCGAAGCAGGGCAAAGTATTTTTCCGAATCTTTTGGAGGCCGGATTTGCCCCGAAACTATATTGCCGGTCCGCAGCCCGAAACGCTTGATTTGTGATGGAGAAACATAAATGTCATCCGGGCTGGAAAGGTAATTGTAATCGGGATTACGCAAAAAGCCATAGCCGTCGGGCAGAACTTCAAGAACGCCTTCGCCGTATAACAGCCCGTTTTGCTGTATACGCTCCTTGAGAATCCTGAAGATTAAATCCTGCTTTTTAAGCGCGCTGTAGTCCGTGATTTTCTCTTTTTTCGCCACGTCGTGAAGTTCAGCGACGTCGAGCTTTTGCAGGTCGGTCAGGTAAAGGTTGCCCTTTTTAATACGCTCGTACTTGGCGTGCGTGGATTCTTCCAGCTCTTTTTTCGTCATTTCTTCCTTGGTCTTTTCTGCAGTCTCTTTTTTTGCCTCTTCGGCTGCTTCGACGGCAACAGCCCCTTCGACGGACTCTTTTGCCGGTTCATTGCTTTTCCTCGGTCTTTTTCGTTTTCTGCTTTTTGTGGCTGTCTTAGCCATATCTGCTCCTTTGTAAAATTGAAAAATTGTTAAATTATCAAGATTAGTTTTTTGTAGAAATTCACCTGGATTTGAATTTCCGAATAGGCCAGATAAAATTTATTTCTTTTAAGGTCTTAACAGTAAGAGCGTTCTATAATAAACCCCAATTACTTTTCCACAATATTTGAGAAGATTTCAGCGACTTGTTTTTCCAGGGATGATAGCTCTGAGTTATTGTCAATGATATTTTCGGCTATGGCCTGCTTTTTGTCCAGAGAAATCTGCAAATTTTCTCGGATTTTTAGCTGGTTTTCGTCAAAAAGGTGCTTTTTTTTGCTCCTTTCAGCCCTTTTTTCCGCTTCACAGTCGATAAAAATTATTCTTTCGCAGCGTTTTTCCCAGCCGACCTCGATCAAAAGCGGCATATCCAGCACGATTGCCTTTATCTCAGGCCGGCTGTTAAATTCCTCGATTAGCTCTTCTGCCTTCGCTAAAACAGCAGGGTGAATAATGCTATTAAGCTGCCTGATTTTACTCTCGTCGGTAAAGACTATATCAGCTAATTTTTTTCTGCCGATTTTATTATCTTTATCTAATATTGTGCTGCCGAACACCTCGATTATTTTTTGCTTTATTTGAGGCTCATCGAGAAGTTGATGTGCGATTTTGTCGGCGTCGATAAGACCGCAGCCGATTCTTTCGAATTCCGCCGCTGTTGTGCTCTTGCCCGCGCCGATTCCGCCCAGAATGCCGATTATAGGTTTTTTATTTATTTTTTCCACCCCCGTAAGTCTATCCCCCAAATCCGCCCCCGTCAAGCTGATTGTCCCTCGATTAGCCTCGCCGCTCGCGCGGAGGGGATTTCGCTTATAGAATATCATTAAGTACGAGAAGTTATCGGTTCAACCTTGTTAATAAGTTTTACTTTTGCAGCAGTCCTCTACCGAATCAGCTATTTTTTCAATGGCGTTAACAAGGCGTGTGAACAACCGTATAATATAAATTACTAAAGAGATTACAGCCACGAAGTAAATGAACATAAAAAACTCTGCCAGAAAATCTCCTAGGATATAATTTACCATGATAAAATATCCTTTAATTTGACGCTTTCATTTTTTTATATGTAGATAGTCAGCCGCAGAGACAGCAGATTACCGTCATCGACTTCTTCCAGTATAAGAAGTCCCTGTTGCTTCTTCAACATTTATCTGCCTATGGCAGATTCGTCCAATCTTTTATAATGGGCGTTTGTCAATGATCTGTTAAACCTGCCTCAGTCAAAAAAACAACGAATGGAAAGGCTTAGAACAGGGGAGAGCCTTTGCAATTGCCCTAAATTGAGCTGTTAGTAATAATCGTTTTGAATACTGATATTCTCTAATTCAATCGACTTAGTGTCCACTAGTTTCCACTGTGACACCGACAATCTTTTTGGATCGATTTCTATTTCAGCAATTACTCTCCCTGTCACATCGTGCTGACCTTGATATTCCTTAGATTCAAATGGAATAAATACCTTGTCTTCGCTGTCATACATGCCACATTCTTCATCAACATATGTTCCACTAACATTGTAATTCGCCGTAACATTGTATGCTACCGTGTAAAACTTATCTCTTATACCGACAAGTTCAACCTTATCATCAACTTCAAACTCTAATTCATCAGCTACTAAATCGTCTTCAATAACATCGGCATATACCCAAAGACTTTTGTATTTTTCTTTTAATTCCTCTTCTATCTGAGGCCAGATTTCCATAGCTTTTTCCGAAAGATAATTTAGCATTGAGGGGATGTCATTAAAAGCTGGACAAGAGTGCTCTTTGGCAAACTCTTTCATCCCCTCATCTTTAGAAACTAATAGAAGCTTGTTATCGATGTTTATTGCGGTGAACAGTATTATAGCATCCATAAACTCCTTTGGTTTTTTGCTCGTGAATGGAGGACGACACTCACAATATCGTCTCACAATATCAGTTATCTCGATGTTTTTTATATGACCACAACCAACAACTCTTCTTTTTAAAAAAGAATTGAAAGATTCTTCTAGTTTTTTCTGAAACCAATCCTGTCGAATGTCTGATTTAGATTTATATAACCATATTTTTTGAAGGTAAGAGAGGTGTTTTGATCCAATTTCCTTGCTGTAATCTCTTATTTTCTTTTCTATTTCCATTCTTTGTAAATTTGTCACAAGAATTTGAACGTCAAATGCTTCGCAATAGTTTATGGCTGCCAAGATTGGAAATGAATTAAAGTTGAATTTTTGGGAATAGTATAAATTTGTATCAATTAATATTTTCATACTCTTATCTACAACATAATAATACCTATTCCAGATCTATACACCATATTTGAACAGTCGTTGGTGGCAATTTGTTAGAACTAAATATCCTATGATCTGATCGTTCATTTCAACTGCTGTAATTTTTTATTATATCTATTCCCGACAAAATCGCAATACAAATTTAGCAAAAGTATTTTTTAAAAGGCCGTTTTAATCTAAGAAAATCCGTGTCAAAAATCTATGTGGTTTCTGCCTGCGGTTCGCACCTTTTTCTGCGCACTTCGGGTTCCCCTGCGTGCCACTTTAGGACGCTCATCGCGGCCTCTGCCAGAAACCGTATCTTCGCCGGTTTAAGAATTCGAGTGATTCGTGTTTATTCGTGGTTCCCAAATCCGTTTAATCAGCGAAATCAGTGGTTAAGATAAACGCTATCCGATATACTCTACCCCGCATGTTTCGACATCATGAAACAAAACCAGAGGGGCGACAACGTCACAAATTGTATTCTTATATTTTTCTTTATAGTGTTCTTTCACTTATGCCGGGGGTTTTAGCGGTTTTTTCGCGGTTGTTGCTGGTTTTGGTAAGGATATTTGTAATTGCCTGCTTTTCAATTTCATTAAGCGGAATTCCGGACGAAACCTTGGCAGCTTTTACGCCCGCCGATTATCTTCCCCTCTTTTCCTATCAGATTCCAATTCGCTCACCTGTCTTACCTATTTTTTATTTTTTTCCCGCAATGTGGACAAATTCGAACGGTCTTTTTTCTTTCTATTTCCTCAACAAATCCGGCACCAAGAATTCCTGTCGGAAGAGCAAACATTCCAATTCCAAGTATAGTAGTTATCGATGATATGATCTTTCCTAAAATCGTAGCCGGATAACTATCACCATAACCTGCTGTTGTTAACCACATCGTTGCGGGGATACTTGAGAAGCTTTCTGGTTGAACACGACTCTCAATGAAATACATCATGGAAGATGCAATGACTAAGAGTAGTAAAAGTATGAATACAGCGCTGACGAGTTGCTCTTTCTTTTGTGATAGCACACTTTTCAATACACGCAACGATTGTGAATATCGCCCAAGTTTGGCAAGTCGTAATATTCGCATGAGGCGTATTGCTCTAAGGAATCGTAAATCCAGTGCAGTAAAAGGCAAATAAAAGGGAAGAATTGCGAAAAGATCTATTAGTATTAATGGTGTAACTGAAAATCGCAAACGTCCTGATATGGAATTTTTGTATTCTCGATTTTCAACACAAGACCATATGCGGAGGATATATTCAAGTGAAAATATTGTTACGGATACATATTCAAAATTGACAAACATTTTTGGTGCCTTGTTATAAATGCTATCAACAGATTGAAAAATTAACGCAACTACATTTGATCCGATTAGGCAGATAGTGAAAATGTCAAAATATCTGCTTAAAGTATCCCCAGGTTTACTAACCTCTAGTAATTCGTATATACGCTTGCGTAAGACCATATCATACCCCTTTCTAGAACTTTACATTATGATATAGCTGCCATGTAATGACTAAAACCACAATCAAATCTGCCGCCTCATTTTAGCCGCAATTCCCGTTAATGAAATTAGTATCTCTTATCTCGTTAAGGTCAATTTATTTTAAGTTATTTTGAGAAGGTTTCGATCTGACGGGTGTTTTAGCAAAATAACAGAAAAGAAGGAAAAAGCAAGACAAATCAGCGAAATCAGTGATTAGAAATCTCTGCGTTCTTGGCGGACTCTGTGGCCAAATTTCTGTTTCAGTTATTTGTGAAGATTTTGTGTGTGTCTTTTTCGGGGCTTCTGTTTTCCAGGCCGGGAAGCAAGTAATTTCTAACGACTGTCTCCCAGCTCATATTCCGCGCCAGCGAAAAGCCGGTCTCAATCCGGCTCTCAAGCTCGGCTGTATCTTCGGTCAGACGCGAGAGTATCAGGTTCGCAACCTGCTCGCTTACTCGCTGCTCGATTTGGCCCCTAACTTGGCCGTTGATTTTCAGCAGATTTTCGAGGTTATTAAAATTATGGCCGTTCAGGTTTGTGTAGTCGGCGATAATGATATTTTCAATATTTTCCGGCACAGCGATGTCTTTTATAAAACCTGCGCAGCCGCAGACGCTGCTTATAACGCATATTCCACCAAAGGTGAGCGATTCGAGCTGCGAGATACCGAAAGGCTCATAAATACTCATCCCGAACTCAACGTCGGAGCCTCTGCAGATATCGATAAAGTGTATATCCTCCGGCATATTTTGACCGCAGCTGGCCTGGTTAAAGCCGAATTGGTTTACGAATACGATTTTTACGTTGCGGCTCCTGGCGTTGAATGCCTGGATTTTCGTATAAAGCTCTGCCTCTCCGCCCGACAGGTCCGGCCAGAGCTCGCGGTGGGCTACAGGCCAGTTGTATTTCGATTCCATTTTCAGGACATCTTCGCTCGGCCTTTTTGCGACCTGTGTCGACAAGAGCAGCATTACCGCGGTTTTATTTTGCAGCCGAAGCGCTCTTTCGATATGCTCGAGGACCTGCAAATCACGCCAAAGCCCCTTGC
>CAZBMW010000017.1:0-57110 GCA_964493425.1 uncultured Pirellulales bacterium | reverse complement strand
GATACAGGCTGCGTAAAGACAAATACGAAAAAGATATGTCGATTATGGAGAACCGGCTGCAGCTCGATTTGGCATCTTATCTGGACTGGGCTGATTTGAAGGTTAAAGGTGATATTTTCGGTGACCTGGTTACCGAGCAGGCTGATTTTCAGCTCCGCGAGGCGTGGCTGTTCACAAGGCCTTTTGACTTTATGGACTTAAAGGTCGGCCGGCAGGTCCTGACCTGGGGGACGGGCGATCTGGTTTTTATTAACGACCTTTTTCCCAAAGACTGGCAATCGTTTTTCATTGGAAGAGATGATGAGTATTTAAAGGCACCATCCGATGCATTGAAGGTTAGCTTGTTCGGCGACTTTGCAAATCTTGATATTGTTTATACTCCCCAGTTTGACCCTGATAATTTCATAAGGGGCGAAAGACTTTCGTACTGGAGCTCGACGCTTGGCAGGATTGCCGGCCAGGATGCAAAGGTTCATACGGACAGGCCGAACCGGTGGATAAGAGATTCCGAGATTGCCGCGAGGGTTTATAAGAACGTTAATAATTATGAGCTGGCTATGTATGCTTATCGCGGATTCTGGAAGTCACCGGGTGGACAAACTTCGGCTGGCCTGTCGATTTTTCCTGACCTTAACGTTTATGGTGCCAGTGTTCGCGGTGCCGTTGGCAGAGGAATCGGTAATCTTGAATTAGGCTATTACGAGTCTGCGGATGACCAGAGCGGCAAGAATCCTCTCATTAATAACTCCGAATTAAGGTATCTTGCCGGTTATAGTCAGGAAGTGGGCAAAGATTTCACGGCTGGTGTTCAATATTATGTCGAGCAGATGCTGAATTACAGCCAGTACAAGGCAAATCTTACCTCCGGGCCTGCGAGAGACCAGCACAGGGGGCTTTTGACACTGCGTTTAACGAAGCTTTTATTAAATCAGAATCTTCGCCTTTCTTTATTTACCTATTTTTCACCGACGGATAGGGATGTTCATATGAGGCCAAACGTTCACTACAAGGTCAGTGATAATCTGGCCGTTGAAGCCGGCGCTAATATTTTCTTCGGTGATTATCCCCATACGTTTTTTGGACAGTTCGAGAATAACACGAATATTTACACGGCTGTCAGATACAGCTTTTAACGGCATTTATCAGCAGGTAGTTATCATATTAAAAAATTATAAAAAAAATTCAGGTTTTTTTGTTTGACTTGTCACCGTTTCCTGTTACACTTTTGGCAATCCGGGGGGAGATTTAAGGTACTAATTTTATGTATAAATAGGGCGGAATCTTTAGTTTGAATTTTTAAGGAGAGCTGAATATGAAAAAAGTTATTTTGTTGAGTGTTTTGATTTTGATTTGTACAGGCGGTTTTGTATCTGCCCTTGCCGAAGAGCTGCATGGTGCGGTCGGTATTATCTATGACAGCAAATATATATGGCGCGGCTTCGATGTTTATGGGGACAAAAGTGCAATTCATCCTTTTATTGACCTCGATTTGTATGGAACCGGTTTTGGGATAAATGTAACAGCCCACAGGGCCAATTCGGATAAATATGAAAACGGCGAGAGATGGGATTATACTGTCTATTACCGCAATCGTTTGTTTGACGATGAGCGGTATGCAACCGACTATATGTTTGGTTACAGATATTATAACTATCCTGATATGAGCAGTCATTCGGCGGAGAGTGTTGATTTGCAGGAGGTTCATGGTCTTTTCTCCTGGCCTAACCTTTTCCAGATAGAAGGTTTGGTGCCGAGATACTGCATTGTTAAACTCTGGCCTGCGAATAGCGGGACAGCCGTTGGGTCTCCGAAGTCTAATGGTACAGCTTCAGGCTGGGCGCATATCTTTATGCTTGATTATGCCCTCAAAACTTCCTGCCCCATAATGGAAGGGCAGGAGCGGGTATTCAATCTTCACTCCGAGTTTATTTATAATGACGGAGTTCATCCCGGCGGCGGTAATGTTGACCAGGACTGGTCAAATATGGTATTGGGTATCTCGACGGATTTTGACCTTGGCAACAACCTCGCCTTTACACCGGGTATTTACCATCAGATTACTTTCGATGATTCGGTCAATGATGATAAGGATGAGACCTGGGTAAGCTTGGCGGTAAAGTATACTTTCTAAATAGATGAGATTTTTTACATATTGGCAAGAAGGCTGGTTTATAATGGCCAGCCTTTTTTATTTTTGTACAATATGTCACCACAAAAATATTCTTGGAGTCGGATGAGAGTACTCTAATTATGTGGCTGATTAGTGATTTTTGTCGTTAATATGTTTTTTAACAAAGTTGTTTTTGAATTTCATTCAATTTTTCTGTAGTATTCAGCTTCTTTGTCTGACAGTTTATTTTCTTTTATCATTTTGCGAATTTGCTCTATGTCCACATCCCTGGTCCGGCCTATGCCTGATGAGATTGTTGTTTTTGGTGGGCTGTAGCTTTTGGGTATATTTTTTAGGCCTATTTTTATTGTAGCAGCTGACAAAAATATTGTTACAGCGGCCACAATAGGCACAAAGTAACGGCCTAGGAGCTGATTCATCGAGTAAGCGTCAGTGGAAGATTCTTTTTCTCTTGGTGCGTTAATTACATAACGGCATCGGTCACAATGTATGCAGTCGGAGTGTTCTGCGGCGGTAAGGCCGAAATCGCATCTGCCGTATCTTTTTGCCGGCAGGTATTTTTTCAGAATCGCTATTCTGTTGAGCAGTGCAAGAAAAGCACCGGCTGGACACAAATAGCGACACCAGAAGCGTGTGTAAAAGAATGCTCCTGCAGTGGCTATAATGGAAATCACAAGAAGTAAGAACCCATCCATAGCTGTAAATATACCGATGAGCACATCCGTTTTGAGCGTATCCTGTTTGCGCCAGATAAAGAAGGCAGTGATAAGGATGAAAAGAATTATATATTTGAAAAAGCAAGCCGTTCGAAGTTTTTCTGCCGGTATTAAAGGTCTCAATTTTTTTGGTCTTAGATAGCTGATAAGCTCCTGCAATGCTCCAAACGGGCAGAGGTATCCACAATAAATGTTGCCGATAATTAGCGTAACAGCCGGTATTGCTAAGGCGAGTAGAAATGCTCCGGTCAAGGCCGGCGCGGGTAGCTTTATCGATAATAACGTTGTAGCCTGCCAGGTCGAATACTGGCAGTTTAGGAGTAAACCTCCTGCTACGAGGTTGAAGCATAAAACGAAAAATCTGCTCCAGAACCCTCCGAAGTAGATTACAATCAGGCTGAGAATAAATGCGATAATAAGATATATGCCCGCTTTGTCATATGCAAACTGGGTGATTTTTTCTCTGCTGGCGGTTCGCGGCTCTTTGGTGATGACCTTATCAAAGAATCTGTTCGTTGATAATTGCAGAGCTGAAGTTATGGCCTTGTAACTGATAGTAGCACCTGTTACAGCGGCGATACCCGCAAACGACTCAGCGGCAAGAAGTTGTCGGCCTTTTAAAAGCTGCTTATTGGCCATAGCGCGCTCGAGATATCGCGGTGTCTCGTTGGAGCTGAGAATTTGAAAGTCAATGAGTTTGCCGGTTATGTCGGTATAAACAGCGAGATTTATCTTACCGCCATAGCCGCGCACTTCATCGGCTAACTGGCTGGAGTTAAAAATGTAGCCTTTAAGCTTATCTGTGCTTTCATAGACATTAAAGTAGTTGATAGTTTTGCTATCGACAGTTTTCGACATAGGTTTGACCTGTAGTTGTCCTGCCAAAGCTTGCGTCTTGTATTGTGGAAAAGTTTCTGTTGCCATACGTGTCATTGTAATAATGTTCGAGCATATGATAACAGATGCGCCTATACCGAATAAAAAGTAGCCGATTGTTAGCGGAAGGTTTGCTGTTTTAGCCCGTCGATAAATTATTTCCGGCTTATATATCTTCATAACGGCAGCGGGGATATTTGCCAGTAAAAGCAGAATGAGTACGAACACCGTCAGTTTCGTCCCAAGCACAGGTACAAGTAAGAGACTTGTAAACAGTCCTCCCGCACAGGCTCCGAGATGGTCGGCGGTTTCGAGCCTGCTGCCGGCCTGGCCGGTCTCAAAATCTGCATCAGTAAGTTTTCTTGCTGCAATAGGAAAGTAACAGCCGGCGCAAAGACCGCAAAGCAGGAAAGCAATTGCGAAAATCAGATGCATCGGCTCGAATATGCTGCTTGTAGCGCCGGTTCCGAGTCTGTACTGTGTGAAAGGCCAGTAAGCAATTATAGCCAGAAGTAGTGTGTGAATGGATATCACAGCAATTAATATTGATTCCGGCTGGTATTTTTTTACCTTTGACAGCAGGCTTCTGGCAGATGCAGCACCGGCAGTCATACCGAGCATAAAAACAGAAGAGATAACGCCGATGTGCAGATATAGCGAGCCGAACCGGGTTTGATAAAGGTACATCAGGACAATGACAACTCCAATTCCCAATAGACCTGCACTGAATGCAAGAAATGCGCTGTCGAAACTTGGTTTGTGTTGAATCTCGTTTTTCCCGCGCGTATTGAGAATATATAAAGTGCGCAGCGCCATCAAAACAAGAATTGGAACAAAAAAGATAAGAGGACCGGCTAAGGCAAGATACCCGACAAATTTCGTTACTGTTGCGCCTGACTGTTTTGCTGTGAGCAGCAGACTGTATAAATGTGTCAGCGGTCTTGAATCCTGGTTGATAAGGAGCCGTTGCGGCAAATCAGCCTTGTCATACTCTGCCATTGCAATCTCTGCCCGCTCCGGCAGATAAACTGAAAACAGCGCATCAGGCGGAAGGATTTCAGCGGCACCTGGTATCTTTGAGAATCTACTCTTTAATGTGCCGGGATTGCCTGTTATATCTTCGGCGTCGGATGCTATGAACCACGTATCTTCTCCCGGGACAAGTTCAAGTTTGGGAAATACTTTTTGTAGGGTAGATTTTGTTGAGGCACCGAGGTTGACGAGTTCTCTGCCGATAATATTCTCACCGCCGGAGATGCGAATCGTAAAAACACCGTCGTTTCTTAATGCCCCTTTTACCTGCTGGTAAAACTGATATGTAAAATATCTGTTCAACGCTGAGCTTGTAGCGTCCGGCAGATTTACAATTATAATGTCAAAGGCCTGTCTTTTGCCCGTAAGGAATGTACGGATGTCACCGGAGAGTGGTTCAAGTCTTTTATCGGTTACTCTGAGCTCGGATGGCAAGGCCTCGTTAATTTTACGAATGTACTCATTATCGCTGTGTGCCCACATTACTTTTTCGAGATGTTCGAGCTTGAGAAATTGTTGACAGAGGCCTAATCCCGAGCCGATGACTAAGATTCTTTCGGCCTCAGGTCTCTGGCATAAGGCGATAGCTGCTATTTTGCCGGTATTGCTTTGCTCCGGCAGCGATTCTATAAAGCTGCCCTGTCGATACACTATCCATTGGCCGGCATAGCTGCCGTAAAGATATTCTGCCTGGGCGGTATAGAAAGAGCCGACCGGATTTTGTTTTGATGCCGGCAGAGTCCATTTCAATGAGCGAATGTGTCGGCTGATACTTTTGTCGACGCCATTGGCCAGACTAAGAATCAAAACCACCGGCAGAGAAAATACAAACATCTGTGCGGCGAAACGGCCAATCCATAAATGTTTAAATCTTTGGGATTCGTTTGTATGCGGAAGCTGCTCTCTTAATTTGGCGAGCTGAACTAAAGCTGCCGATAGCGCAACAACAAATGCGATAATAAAGGAAAGCCTTGCGGAACCTGCTCCGAAAGCCAAAAGTAAGGTTGTCCCCAGCCCGCCGGCAAAGCTGCCTGCGGCTTCGAGGATGTATACTTGTGAAACAGCCGCCTGTTCGTCCTGGCGGACCCAGCGACAAGCTGTGGGAAATAAAAGCCCGGTGATAATACTTACCGGTGCGTTGACGATTATTGAGAGTAGCACTATCGTGCGCATCGGCAGTAATGCGAAATGTTCAGCACCGGCAATCTGGCGTGCCTGGATAATCAATACCGATTGCAGGACAAATGCCGGCAGATAACATAGAAACAAAAATTCGATTCTGCGTACCAGAATCTCAGTGAAAGCCCGGAGCCTGTAGACTACAATCGCCGACAGCCCGACCCATAAGAACCATGATGCAAAAAATATTCCGACGCTGATGTCATTACCTTCGAAGCTGGTTAGAAATTCGCGAAAGAGCAGTGTTTGTGCGGCGATGGTAAATAGACCGTAGCTGAAAATAAGAAATCTGCGGGCAAATCTCATTATTCTTCACCGAAAACTTCAGCCTGAAATACTAAGAATTCGGCACCTTCCTTCCACGCATCGGCTGATAAGCCTGCTTTCAGTGACAGGTGGCTCAGTGTTTCCGGCAGTCCCCAGCCCTGCTCTGGTGCCACCTGAGGCAGAAATACCGCTGACCTGCCGTTCTTGCTGAGCACAACTCCGTCTGTGCCGATTCTGATATCCTCTGCCGATGCGACCGGTTTTGGTACCGTTAACGCCGAAATTTCAATCGTAATGTCATTACATTCCGACATCTTGACCGGAGCAAATCGCCAATCTCGCACAGCGGCGTTAATTGCGTTGCTGATGACCGATTGATATAAAGACTGCCTTGGAAAAATGTCACCAATGCAGCCTCGCAGCATCGAGTTTTTATTAAGCGTTACAAATGCCGCACGCTGCTCCTTTAAAGGTTCTGTTATTGTGATGCCCAAATCCGCCGGCTCAGGTGTTTTTCTGTTTTTGAGGTAATAAACTATAGTCTTTCGAGCAAGGGCCAGAAGTATCTCTTTTTCGTCCTCGCTGAGCCTGGCTTCGGTTGCCGAAGGCTTAATCTCCGGCCCTCTTTTCCATTTGCCGCTGAATGCCGCCGAGACATAACTTACCGAGTTAGTGAAGTCACCCATCAATTCGCCTGACGTTGTGTATTTGACGAACTCAGCTTTACTGTCTTTGTCCACCATATTTAGCAGTATGGCAATCGGCACTGCTCCGCATATCGTTGCTCCGGTTTTGTCTCTGTATTCGAGAAAGCCTTTGCTGTCGAGCTTTGCGATATGCTCAAAGGCACCCATATCGAGCTCTTTTAGCTTTTCCGGTACGTTTTGCGTAAAGGGTACGTAGCCGTATGACCGCCCATAATGAGTAAAGTCAGAGCTTGCTATTACGAGTGTATTTTCATCAATCATCGTTTTCAGGATGGAAGCGGCCTTTTTGATTGTATTCTCTGAGCACCGGCCGGTCAGAATCGGTACAAGCCTGAAATTTTGAAATTTATATTGCAGCAATGGAATCTCTATCTGTACACCGTTTTCGAATTGGCTTCCATGTGCCCTTTGTACATTTTGAAATATCGGGTATTCGAGAAGCTTATTTATAAATTCAACATCCAGTGGCACTTGTCCGAGGGGAGTTTGATAATGTGTTGCCTTAGGCACACTTAACATTCCTGACATTGGTGTCCTGTGGCTTGGGCCTATGACGATTATTCTTTTATACTTTTTGTTTGTTGTTTTAAGAGCCGCTGCCGCCGTCTGTCCTGAGAATTGATATCCGGCGTGCGGGAGGATTAGTGCGATTACATTGTCTGTCGGCTTCGCTTCGGCTTTTTGGAAAATTTGCTCGAATTGCTCGGTTAGAATTTTAGCATCATCAGGATACCATTGACCTGCGAGTTCAGATTGAATTACAACTTTTGCGGGCTCTTCGATTTTTTGCTTTTCTTTCAGTTTTGTTTCATTGTTCTGGGATGTTTCTATTTTAACTTCGGGCGAGGTTTGTTTTTTGCATCCTCCGGCGAAAGCTATCGTAAAGCAAATTGCAAGCTCAACCGTTGTAAGCAGCAGACCGCAGGATGTTGTTATTTTTGATTTTTTGTTCATAATTAGCCACTCCATTTGCTCACTTTTTCAATATTAGGTAATTTTTTTAATCTGCCCGGGTATTTGTTGGATTTTAAAGCCGTGGCAAATTTTCTCGGTGAGGCCTTTTTGACGACCAGCCATGTACCGGCAATTATTGCTGCTGTTGTTTTTATCAGTTTGGCAAAAAAAGTTCTGCGTGTCATTTCCATACTCCGTGTATCCTCCTGCCGCAGGCAGGACAGGTCCCGTCTTTAAGCTCGTTGCGTAGAATCGTGTATATGTTGCGTTCTATCAGCAGCTTGCCGCAGTTGGGACAATACGTATTTTCACCTTTTTTGCTGTGTACATTGCCTATATAGACGTACTCCAGGCCTTCGCTTTTAGCGATATCCCGCGCCATCTCAAGCGTATTAAGTGAAGTTTGCGGAAGATGGACCATTTGATATCGGGGATAGAAACCGGAAAAGTGCAGAGGCGTGTCACTGCCAAGATTCTCTTTGACCCAGCGAGCGAGCTGTCGTATCTCTTCCGGCTTGTCATTCAGGGTGGGTATTACCAGGTTTGTTACCTCAACGATTATGCCACTTGCCTTGGCTACTACCAATGCATTTTGTACTGGTTTTAAAGTAGCTGAGCATACACGGCGATAAAATTCGTCGGTTATTGCTTTGAGGTCAATATTGGCTGCATCGACGTATTCTAAAAGCCGCCGCCAGGGCTCTTCATTAATGTAACCAGCTGTTACCAGGACATTGCGCATATTTCTGCTTCTTGCAAGCTTTGCGGTTTCGAGCGTATATTCATAGTAAATGACCGGGTCGGTATATGTATACGCCACAGAAGGGCAGCGATATCGCCGGGCGAGCTCGATAACCTTTTCGGGACCGAGCATAAAGGCGTTGCTGTCTTCCGGATTACACTGTGATATCTCCCAGTTCTGGCAGTTTTTGCAGTGCAGGTTACAGCCGACAGTCGCGAGAGAAAGTATGTTAGTGCCCGGCAGAAAATGAAAAAGTGGTTTTTTCTCTACGGGGTCGATATGTGTTGAGCAGGGAAATCCGTAAACGACTGTTCGCAGGACTCCGTCGATGTTTATTCTGACGCGGCAATCACCGCTTTGTCCCGGCTCGATAATACAGCTTTTCGGACACAACTCGCACTGAACATTCATTTTGGCTATCCCTGTAAGCTGTTTTTGTAAATGTGCTCTGTGATGCTGCCCGTTTGTTTTTTACCATTATAACTCACGATGTTGGCTTTTCAAAGTTGATTTATTACCTGTGATTTAATTATACCATATCCTCGTTTTTTTTGTTTTAAACTAAAAATATCAGCCTGTAAATCCCGGAAATACCATTATAAATTTTGTAATCACAAATAATGTTTCAGTCCTATAAAGAAATAGTCATACTCTTTTAATTTTCCTATTTGGATTTTTGCAGCCTATGCTGATTTAGGTGATGATGTTGTATTCGTTTGCAGCATCGATTAAATGGAAAGAAGGTGACAGAATTTACTTGCCTGAAAGGGCTTTTTGGTGTATAATACAGGTTTTAAGCTATAGTTAACTATCGTTTCAGTATAATAGAGGAGTTTTGCATATTCACTGTTAGGGGCAGTTAATGGCAGGCAGGCGGGTGGTGAACGTATTTTTCGCATTGTGCGTCAGTTGTATTCTGTTCGGGGCAGGGGTAGGCAAAGAGCTTGAGCCGCAGGATTCGACAGTTAAATCAGTTAGTATTACGCGAGGCACATCTTTTTTATCAGGTCATAGATACGTCCCGAATGAGCTGCTTGTTAAATTCAGGGAACCGGCAGCCAATCGGCTTAAAAGCGAATTGCTCAAGGGCACACAGCCTGACCAGGTTCGGTTGAGCAGGTCTTTTGAACAAAAAAAGAACAGCCTCAGGGTTAAAAGGATTAAGAGGCTTTTTCCTGAGTTTGAGCGGAATTGCCGGCGATTAGAAGCTTCGCAGAGAAGACAGGCGGGACGGTTGAGCATATTGCAGCAAAGGAAACTTCAAAGGCTGAAGCGGGCAAAATCGCAAGCAAAGGCTGTTAATCTTGACAGGATATATAAACTCGAGGTTGAGTTAGAGAACAGCCAATCGCTCGAAGACTTGTTGGCGGAGTACAACGAAGACCCGGACATCGAGTACGCAGAGCTGAATTATATTGTATCGATTAACGTTGTTCCAAATGACCCGCTTTTCCCATTGCAGTGGTCTTTGAATAACACCGGCCAGATGTATCCTGAAAGCGGCAACTATAATCATCCCCCCGGAACACCGGACTGTGATATCGATGCTCCGCAGGCCTGGTCTGTGAGCACCGGCCTGTCTGATGTTATTATTGCAGTGGTTGATACGGGTGTTTATTACGGCCACAGGGACCTGCAGAATAGCATGTGGATTAACGAAGCCGAGTTAAACGGCAGCACAGAAGTTGATGACGATGACAATGGTTATGTCGATGATATATACGGATACGATTTTTACAACGACGACGGTGACCCTAACGATGATAACGGACATGGCACTCATTGCGCGGGAATAATTGCAGCAGAGCCTAACAATGGTCTGGATATTACGGGTATTTGCTGGAACGCAGAAGTAATGTCGCTTAAGTTTCTCGATAGATATGGTTACGGAGATATTGAGGACGCTGCGACAGCCTTTTATTATGCGGTCGAAAACGGGGCGGAGATTATATCAAATAGCTGGGGAGGTGATTATGCGCCGCAGACCTTGCGGGACGCCATCGATTATGCTAACAGCCAGGGTGTTATTGTGGTAGCAGCGGCAGGTAACAATAATTCGGATACGATTTCATATCCTGCGGCTTGTGAAAATGTGATTGCTGTCGCCGCCACCAATTCAAACGACGAAAAAGCGACTTTTTCGGATTATGGTGATTTAGTAGATATCGCGGCACCGGGAGTTGATATTTTGTCTTTGCGGCCTGAAAACAAGTATACGGGTATTAACTACGACGGCTTTACCTCTATTGCTTCGGGGACATCAATGGCCTGCCCTCATGTTGCAGGGGCGTGTGGACTTCTCCTGTCGGCCAATCCTACGCTGTCAGTTGATGAGGTATACGAGCTGATTTTACAAACCGGCGACGAAATTGATGATGGGATATGTCTCAGTGATAAAAGGATTAACGTTTTCAATGCCCTGAATAGCGCTCGGCCTTCCGAGGGAAGAGTGTGTTTTGACAGCAGTATATATTCCTGTGAAGGAGAAATCAAAATTAGGTTAGGCGATTATGACCTTGCGTATACAGGTTCTCATATAATCAGCGTGGTTACTGATTCCGGCGATTATGAAACAGTCGATCTTCTTGAAGAGCCTGAAAAGCCGGGAGCTTTTGCCGGCTCAATTTGGTCGGTTGCCGGTGAGCCGAATGTAGAGGACGGGATTTTGCAGCTATCCGGTTCGGATATTTTTGGTGCAATATACTTTGATGTTAATGACGGCAGCGGCAATCCTGCCACCGTCACTGATACAGCCGGCTCTGATTGTATTGCGCCTGTTATCACGGATGTTAATGTAACACGGATTGGTTCGGGTGGAGTGATTATTGAGTTTGAAACGGACGAGCAAACAACGGCAAGTGTACAATATGGCACGGCCTGCGGCGGGCCATATATAACAGCGGATGACAACGCAAATTTGAGCTCTGCACATGCGGTGAGAGTAAAAGGCCTTGATAGTGAAATGCAGTATTATTTTTTAATAGATGTTAATGATATCGCCGGCAATAGTACGCGAGACGATAATGACGCGAATTGTTTTTCTTTTACCACTTTACCGGTAATGGAAGTTTTTGTGCCGGCGGATTTTAATACAATTCAGGAGGCAATCGACAGTGTATGGGATGGTGACATTGTAACCGTTTCTGACGGATTATATACCGGGGAAGGTAACAGGGATATCGATTTTAGAGGTTATGCGATTACCCTCAGAAGTGAGAATGGACCGGAAAACTGTATTATCGATTGCGAGGGCGCCGCTTTAGAGTTCCATCGGGGCTTTTATTTCCGAAACGGTGAGGACCAAAACAGCATTCTTGACGGCTTTACGGTTAAAAATGGCTATGCGCAGTATGAAGGCGGCGCGATAGAATGTGATAATAGCAGCCCGAAGATTAGGAATTGTAATTTTCAGTCGAATTCCGCAAGAAATTTTGGCGGGGCGGTATTGAACATCAATAACAGCAGAGTGGTTCTGGAGGGTTGTATTTTCAGAGAAAATGAAATCATAGGCGGATGGTATCTTTACGGCGGTGCTGCCGTTGCCAATGTTTACGATTCTGATTGTGTACTGAATGAATGTAGTTTCATTAATAACAGTTCCGTTAAAAGTGGCGGTGCGCTTTATAATCGGTACAGCGATACCGAGTTAACAAACTGTAGCTTTATCGGCAATTTCGCTTCTTACTATGGCGGAGGAATTTGTAATACTAAGAGTAAATTAAAAGCGGTTAACTGTTTGTTCAGCGACAATACCGCAAGTAGCGAAAGCGGCGGAGCGGTGTATAACGAAGACGGTGACATTGAGCTTGTTAACTGTACATTGAGCGCCAATATAGCCAACTGTGACAGCGGTGGAATTGCTAATACAGGAGAATGTTCAGTAATTTTAACGAACAGTATTCTCTGGTCAAATTCGGTAGGTGATGTGCAGGATATGAATGCCCAGGTCTGTGCGGATGTGCTTGACGTAAATTACTGCTGCATTCAGTCTCTCGATGAGCAGTTGCTGGGAGAGCATAATCTTAATATAGACCCGCTCTTTATTGATTTTAATGGTATCGATAACATACTGGGCAACGAGGATGACAACCTGAGACTTTCCGAATTCTCACCCTGCCTTGATGCCGGTAATAATACAGCTGTCCCGCTTTCGGTAGTAACCGATCTTGACGGTGACGAACGGTTTATTGATGAAATTGATGTCAATGATACCGGCTGTTGCCAGCCGCCTATTGTCGATATGGGAGCGTATGAAGGTCCCAAGCAGTGTTTTTTATTGCAGTCAGATACTATAACCGTACCCGAAAATGATACCGCTGAATTCACAGTAGCTTTAGCGGTCAAGCCGGCAGGGCAAATCGACGTGACAGTAGCCGTTGAATCGGGAGACCCTGACATTACGGTTGAGACCGGCGGCCTGTTAATTTTCGACCCCTGCGACTATTACCAGCCGCAAATTGTTTCACTCGCCGCTGCTGAAGACGGCGACTATCTTGATGGCCAGGCTGTTGTGCTCATCAGTGCTGCGGAAATTGAATCTGTAACGATTCAGGCCTATGAAGATGACAATACCGAGATACCTTCGACAATTTATGTCGATGTCAACGCCGCAGGCGCAAATAGCGGCTCGAGCTGGCCTCATGCCTTTACTGATTTTCAAAACGCCTTGGCTTTCGCCGCCGAACATTCCGACATAGTAAGGCAAATACATATAGCCGAAGGTACATACAGACCAGCCGGCCCCGGCGGCGATAAAGGTAAGGCATTTGAGCTTTTGGAAAACCTGGCTGTTTACGGAGGTTTTCCAGCCGGCGGCTCTGATATGGAAGGGCGTGATTATCAAAGTTATCGAACAATCCTCAGCGGTGATTTGAACGGCGACGACGAGCCGAACTTTGTGAACACCGGTGATAATAGTGATAATGTTGTTAGTGCGAACTCAATCGATGCAACCGCGGTTTTGGACGGCCTTTTCATTACTGCGGCAACAAGTGGTGCGATGAATAATATTGATGGCAGCCCGACGATAAGAAACTGCTGCTTTTTTAACAATAATGCCGTGCAGGGGGCTGGGATGTTGAATGTTGCAGCAAGTCCGCAGATAACTAACTGTATTTTCAGGGATAATCTCGCTGATGCAGGCGGTGGAATGTACAACATTTTGTCGAGTAGTCCCACGTTGATTGATTGTGTATTCGAAGATAATAGCGCAATAACCGGGGCAGGTATGGAAAATAACGGTTGCAGCCCGGTTTTGGAAGATTGCGTATTTGTCGGCAATTCAGCGAGCAGTTCAGGCGGGGCTTTGCATAATTTTGGCGATAGTGACCCGCGGCTCACAGGCTGCACGTTTTCGCAAAATAACGCGAGCGTAAATGGCGGTGCTGTTTTCAATGGGCAGTCAAGCGAGCCGGTTTTTGTAAATTGCATTTTCAGCGGCAACTCAGCCTCCTCCGGCGGCGCTGTGGCAAACAGCGGCATCTCCGCTGGCCCGGTTATTACCAACTGCACGTTTTTTGCCAACTCAGCCGAAATTTTCGGAGGCGGTATTTTTAATATCTCAGGCAGTGAGCCGGTTTTGACAAGCTGTATTTTGTGGAACAATATCGACTTCAATGATGTCAATGACGTCAATGATGTCAACGAAGTTAATGAAACTTCCCAGGTATATGGCGGCGAGCCGGTGATAAACTTTAGCTGCATCCAGGGCTGGTCCGGTTCTTTAGGTGGTTTTGGCAATATCGGCGATGACCCTTTATTTGCCGGGCCGAACGACGACGATTTCCACCTCAAATCCAATGCCGGCAGATGGGATGCGAATAGCCTGAGCTGGGTGAGCGATGATGTGAATAGCCCCTGTATAGACGCAGGCGACCCGAATGCTGATTGGACTGCAGAGTTATGGCCGAATGGAAAACGAATAAATATGGGAGCGTACGGCGGCACGTCGCAAGCGAGCCTGTCAGCTTCGAATGTTGGTAATATAGCCGATTTTAATATCGACGGTATTGTGAATCTCGCTGACTTTAGTCGTCTGGCGGAGCTCTGGTTAAGGGAAGGTCTTTTGTTAAACGAAGATATCAGCCGGGACGGCAAAATCAATCCCGCCGATTTAGAGTTGTTTATAGATAACTGGCTGTGGGAAGAATAGTTAGCTCCACTCAAACGCCGCGGGGGCTCTATCCCGCTCAAACGCCGCGGGGGCTCTATTCCGCTCAAACGCCGCGGGGGCTCGTTTTTCAAAGCCAATATTGGGAAAAACGAAGCCAATTTTGGGCTAAAATTGGGTTCGTTTTGGGTTCGTTTGGGTTCGTTTTTGGGTGTGTTTTTAAACACAAAAATTATACAAGTACTTGTTGTATAAGCAATTATGAATTCATACAGTTGTTTTAAATTGGGTTCGTTTTGCAAAAAAAGGTGTGATTTGTAGAGCTCTCTCGACAAGTGTAGAGGTGCCTTTTGACAGGATTTACAGGTTTTTGGTACTTGATGCACGATGCCAGATACTCGATGCTCGATACTACCCCGCCAACAAGTGGCGGGGCTAAACGATGTCGAACTGAGGACTCCTAAACTATTGAACATTGGCAAATCCTTAAGAAATAAGAATTTACAATTAAATTTGACTTGGCCTCCTGGCCGATTCGTGCGGACCTCCGCAGCCCCGTATTCGGGGCCTCCCCCAGTTAGGAGTATTGTACTAAATTAGGCCGATTTATCAATAAAAAAATAAATATTTTACAACTACGCATGAAATATACTCTTGTAAAAATTTTGTACGGGGAGTGAACAGTTCGAACAATAAAGAAGTTAGTATGATCGAAGTAATCATTAATCACAATTCAGATGCTCTGAAACCTCGTTTTCATCTGCGATTATAAATACTAACATTCGCCTGTTGTATGGAATGATTGCATAAAATTCTTGAACGCTGATATCTAGAATATCAAACTCAATCCACTCATGTGCTAATCCTAGTCCTTTGCCCTCTCTGTAGTGTAAAAAATTTGATTCCTGCTGAATAAATTTTCGGGCATCTTTTGAAATTAGTTCTTTATTTCGACGAACACAATAACCCTTCACCCGCTTGAATCCATCCGAAACCCACCCCCACTCGATTCCCTTTGATGATGCAAAAATTGCCGCACAAGGAAAATCAGATAATTGAGCCCATCTTACAATCATGCTAGTCATTGAAACATCATACTTATTTGCAGTCTGTTTAATAATCTCAAAAGTTGGATTGGGCTCATGATTAACACAAGGAGCAAGCAGATGAGTTGGCATCAATAATCCAGCGGAAAAGCAATCAGCTTGCTGCTCTACATAAGGCGAAGATTGAAATTCAGTAAAGCATAGATGAGGTTTTCCTCCATGAAGTAAATACTCACGATGCTCGTTTAAGAAAAAATGTCCTAACTCATGACCTATAGTAAAGCGAATCTTGGGGTGATATTTGCTAATGTGATACCATTGATTGTATTTGGTGTTGAAAGTAAGAAGAAAACGTGGTCCTACATATTTTAAACGACCATCAAAAGCGTCACGAAAGTCCGCACCTTTTGCATAAATATCAGGCTCTACTTCAATAATTTTGAATGGATCAATTGGAGGAGAATCAAATCCCATCACGCTAGCGATTTCTTCACCTTGGCTTCGAGCATCATTCAAAATGCTTTTAAGGATTCTCCAAGGAAGTTTATGGTCCATCTATATCTTCTTTCTCCTCCTCTGTCGCTTTTTTCTCCATTTCATCAAGAAGCTCCTGTATGTCCGGAGGAATCTCTTTGCCCTTATTTCGCCATAGTTCGACCAATTCTTTTTGTTCTTCGGTTAATGCTTTCGTTTCAATGTTTATTACTTGTTCTTTTCGCTCTCCAATTAGTTCTTCGCCGTGAATTTTCCTTAACATTCTTTTATGTTTATCCTCTGATAAGGGCTCACCCCCTATAGTATCAAGCATTGATTCAATTTCTTCATTTGTTTTTGGTCGAAATCCACGTGGTATAAGCGCATTGTAAAGAAGCTGACTTAGCCGTCGATCAGAATTATTATCTTTAATGGCCATAAATAGCTCCTTATACTAACTATATATTGTGCCCTCGTTTCTTCATTTCGTCACGAATTGTTTCTTTTGCACGCTTAAGATAAACACGAATCGTTGTTGCAGGATATCCAAGGTCTTTTCCGATAATTGTTGCGTTAATCTCGCCTTCAGGAGCTAAAGCAAAAGCCCAAATAATTTTCTGTTGGACTACGGGCAAGTTATTTACAATTTCTCTTAGGTCCACGTTAAGCGGTGAGTCACAATCTTTAGAATCTTCATCTTTATCTTGAGAAGGATATATGGTTGCTAAATCCTCAAGGCTCTCATTAGCCCAATATTCTCTTTTTTCTTGAAGTTTTTTCCAGCCAAATTTTAGCAAGTCTTTAGCAATATTATCGGCTATTCGGTAGAGAAGTGCTTTAACAGAGCCTTGCGAATCACTATACTCCTTTCTTTTCTCCCATAATCTCTTGATTGCTTCGCAGACAATATCTTCTAAATCTTCAATTGAAAACGAGCGGTATTTCCTACCTAAAGCTTTTTCTATAGATGGTACATATTTGACCAAAATGTCTTCTAAAATGGTTTTGTCCTCGTCCCAAAGGCGAATAGCTATTTCGTCTTGTTCATCTGAGGTCTTTAGCTTATCCATGCTTTAATCCCTTTGAATGATCCAATTCAATATTATACACGAAAAAGCGTTACAAAATAGATAAAAATATTTAATCCAAGATAGGTAACGCCTAATCGTGTTAGCTTATATAGAAAGTTATTGGTAACAAAATAACTGTTATTGAAAATATATGGAGAAATTATAATGTCAACCCGAACAAATGAATACTCAAGTCAGACTCATAAGCTCTTAATTAGTGCACTGGCAATGAGTTACGAGAATAAAGGATATTATGTAAAAGCAGATCATATTAATCATCCAAATGGTATTCCACCGCAGGTCAACAGCAAAATACCTGACTTAGCAGTTTATTATAATGGGTCTCTATGCATCATAGCGGAAGCCGAAACCTGTGATACTATAAGCGAAAATCATACATACGAGCAATGGGAAGCCTTCTCTCGAAGCCCGTATCGTTTTGACGTGATCGTACCAAAAGCTTGTTTGCAGGAATCTCAGCGACAAGCTAGCACATGGGGAATAAACGTCAACCAATGGTGGTCCCATTGTACATAATAGTTTTTATAAATTTATAATTGTGAATAACTTTTTTATTATGACTCAGATTCAATATTTAAGTATTATAAAGTTATTAAGAAAACGAGGTGTCATATGGCTAGATATTATGTAAACAAAAAAGCGCAAGCTAACGGTGACCATGAAGTTCACAAATCAGATTGTTCATATTTACCAAGCGAAGAAAATAGGATGTACCTAGGAGAATTTTCTAACTGTTTTGATGCAGTTCGAGAGGCAAAAAAAACATATCCCCAATCTAACGGGTGCTACTACTGTTCTCCTGAATGCCATACAGGTTAGTATCGCAATCTTCTGGATCACCGTTTTCAAAGGAATGACAAAATAATAATATCCGCGTAATTTGCGGAAAAAATACTCTCTGTGTTCTCTAATTGCCCTGAGTATCCTCCAAGGACTTCTTTAAGTCAGAGAGCCTTTTATAGAACACATCCGTATACTCATAATAATCTATATGATCAATAAACCATGTGCTATGGGTGCCCAGCATACTTTTAATCCATGGCTCATAGTATAGCCACCCCTCTTCTTTATAATCATTAGCATGGAGGTCTTCGATAAAACCTCCAATCCATCGAACATAAATCTCGTATCTTCGCTTCTGGTCTCCATGAAATGCTTCGCTGTACACCAGCGTCTTCGATTTGTCGTTGAATTCCGGATGTTCTATGGACTCCTTCATGATGTCATTCCATACACCTGTGAGATACCTATACTTTGTAGCTGTTGCATTCTGTTTCAATTGCTTGTAGGTAAAACAAGCTCCGACAATAAGAATCGTAATTATAATAAGCTGAAGCAGAATTGATATAAGCTCGTTACAATACTTAATACACTTTATAAATTTATTCATAATTTATAAATCTAACTTCTGTTTACATGGTTGTCGCTTTGATCTGATGGGTGTTTTAACTTTAATGGTATAAAATAACAGAAAAAAAGAGAAAAAGCAAAAATAATCTGCGTAAATCCGCTGTTAAAGTTGAGAAATGCAGATTTTTTTGATGAGCCAGAGAGTCAATTTCGAGCTGTTGGGGAAGAAGCGTTCGAACGGCAAAATATCGTTAACATCAGGCCGGCTGTCAATGTCGGTTTTCAGGCCTGGACAGCCGGCATCATAATAGAGTCGGCCATCTATATTATAAAAAGGATACTCGCGGCAGCCGGAGGGGCGCTCAGGGTAAATCGAGCACAGATTATCTTTCAGGAGGCAGCAGGTGCAGTTTTCTGATTTTATGAACATTGCGTTTTTGGTTTTAACTATTTTTTCTGAGTCTATTTTTTCAGCTTCGTCAGGGGTTACTACGGGTGAGCCGAGATTTAAGCAGCATTTTGCGCATTCGGCAGCTAAACAATCCAGCCGTAATGGCTGCGTCGCCGGCTTTAGGTGCAAAAGACCTTTCCTGCGGGCTTTTAAGACAGTTTTTAAGAGAAGCCAGTTCATTTTTCAGCTTTCACTTTTGAAAAATTCAGTAGCATACCGACAAGCAGGAACAGTGATGAAATTATCAGGCTTGCTACGGGCGGCAGGTATGCAAGGTACTGGCTTGCGGTTGCTTTGCCGTAGATTGCAGTTGCCCAGCCGGTAATAAAGCCGGCAGAAACGGCGATTACCGCCCAGTAGGAAAGGGCTTTAAGACGCTCTTTGCTTAAGAATAGAGCGGCGATTACGAGCGGGCACAGGCCGAGCTGAGCGCCGTATATTGCAAAGACCAGGTCGGCTATTGAGAAGCCTTTTCGGCTGAGGACCTGAACAAATATGGTTGAAATGATTGCGGCCAGGACAAGGATTGTTCTTGAAATATTAAGCTCTTTTTTCGAAGAGAGCCGCTCGATGAGTGAGTGTTTGCTTAAATGTGAAAAGACGTCTTCATATAGTGTGTGTGAGACGGCGATAAGCTGTGTTGAGGCGGTTGACAGCATTGCTCCGTACAGGCCGAGTGTTGTGAGAAACAGGATGGCTGCGGCAAGGATGCCTGGCGAGCCGCCGATTACCCGGACAAGTGAGACAAGCGGATTAACGCCTTCGGCGGGTTCGAACATCATAAATGCGAAGCAGGCTAGAAGAGCGATGCAGCCCCAGGTTACGGCAGCGCTGAGAACGCTTCGCCATAGGCCTTTAGCTACCGTTTCATTTTGTTGTGCGCCTGCGATTCGCTGCCAGATACTCATATCCGAAATGAACGTCGGGACGTTAATGACGAAGACGCCCAGCATAAAGGCGAGCAGGTCGGCTCTGTATGAAAGGTTCAATATTCCATGAGGTATGTTGCTTATATTTTCGGCCCAGCCGCCGTGAGTATAAACGTAATATACATAAAAAATCGGAAGTGCCAGCAGCAGCAGCCAGATAGAGACCATTTGTATTCTGTCGGTTACGATTACGGCGCGAAAGCCGCCCATAGCAGTATAAAGGAAGGCGACTACTGAAAGGACAACGACTACGAGCCAGGGCTCAATGTTCGGTACTAAGCTCGAGAAGAATTTGGAGCCGACGGTGAGCTCGACGGCGAAGGCGCCGAGGAAACCCAGGCTGGTACAGATGGCGCCGACGTATGAAAGGGCAGCGGAATTGAATTCGGTGCCTAAAAATTCGTGCAGTGTCGGGCGATGGTCGTATAACGATATTTTGTTCCAGATTTTTTTTGCGAATAAACGAACGACAAAAAGCCCGGCTGATGTGGTAACTACCGTCCATAAAAGCCAGAGGCCGAACTTCTGTGCCAGCTCGAAAAAGGCCATTACGACCGTTGCCAGTGAAATGGTCGTGGCTACGGTGCTTGCGGAGAATTCGGTTGCGTTATTGACTCGGGCCTGCTTGCTTAAGGCTATGGGGAGCATATCGGCGATGCCTTTTGTGCGTCTGCCGAGAAACAGGCCGACAAGAATGTATATGACGAAAGCCAGCAGAAGGGCACTTATTACAATTGTGCTCATAGCTACTCCGTTTTGCTTTTACCGACTCGCAGCTCGACGTTTACCCTTTCCTTCAGTCCCTCGGGTATGTCTGAGTATTGTCCCTTTGCTATATCGATGAGCACAGCTAATTCGGGACCGGGGTATAGTTCAACTTTCCATCCCTGCTCTGATAACGAGCTGAAAACCGCTATTTCCTCCAGAAGGTACTGACTTGAGAGCTCGATGGCTTGTTCCATAGGCAGTGACATTTTCTGATTTTTTCTTTTCTGCCTTTTCAGAAATAAAAAGGCGTCTCTCTGGACCGAGGCTTTGAAATTCGGCAGAGTATCGTAAAGTTTGCTCAATATGGTCTTTGATTTTTTGTATTCGTCGGCCTGGAGGCAGTCTTTCCATCTGATTAGCTGTATCTTGTCTTCGTTAAATTGCTGAAAGATGTCTTTTGTTTTGGCTAGAAAATCATTGCCTGCCTCGAAAGAAGCCTTTTCCGCGGCCTCATCGTTTAAGCTGTTAAAGATATACTCGTTGAAACGCCTCAGATAGTCGCCTAAAACGACAAGGCAGTGGTCAAAGTTCTCTGCGCCCCAGTTAAGTATAGCCTGTAATGATTTGCCATAAAAAACAGGATTGTCAAGACTGATGCCGATGTAGCATCGCCTTTTCGCGAAAAGCTCTTCGTTTGAGACTTTCGGCGTTGTTCTTGCGATGCTTATTCGCGGCAGTCCGGCGGCATCAGAGAGTGAATCCGGCATCGGCGCATACTTCCTTAATAAAGGTAAGTTTTTCACAGGTTTCGTCATAAGCAAGGCTCGTACCATATAAGTTATCAGTCGGCAAGTCAACAGTTGCGTTATCTATAAAGGGGACAACGTAACCATTGTTCATAAGGTAAACCCAGAGGTTGTTCATAGGAACTTTTTTGTGCAGCAGTATGGCATCTATTTTGTCCTTATTATGTTTGCCGTGAGTTATAAGCAGTTTTTGTTTTAAGACTTTATCGAATGACTCGAGCTCACGTTCATATTTTATTCGCTCTGTTTCGAAGCGTTGCTTCAGGCATTTTGCAATTTCCTTCTGTATCGAAGCGGCTTTATCTCTTGGCGGGTCGCGGTGAATTATGAGCATTTTCTGGAAATTTTCCTCCCAGAGGAAGCTGTAGTCAAAGGTCTCGACACCTAATATGACTTCGGGATTCCTTACAATGCCGATGATGTGTGAGATTCTGTTTTTGTGTCTGGATTCCCACTTGGCGAGTTCTTCAGCGGTTACCCTCGGTGTTATGCCTTTTAGGTTGTCAACCAGCTGAAGAACGGTGTCCAGATAAAACGGAGCCACGCCCTGGAGGATGTTCCCGATTTTACTGTATAGCTGTCCTGAGATGGGATATCTGTATGTCGGTGTCATAAAGTTGTCAATTTGCTCGGCAGTTAATATGACTGGTTCGGTTGTAAGAAATGTTTCGAGCTCTTTTATGATACCATCAGTTGCGAGCTGGCGGGAGACCTGAGCAGGCTCTTTGTTTTTAATAGTAGCCCAGAGATTGTCGAACTTTTCCAGGACTTTTGACATTGTTGGGTTTGCTTCCTTGAGCAGGGCGGTAATAGTTCGCATATCCTCAACCGAATCTTTTGCTGAATCTACGATTTGAATTGCTATTAAAACCTGGCAAAGGGGGATAAATTCTATCGTATCGAAAGTTTGAATAATTTTGATGGCTCTTGAAGGCTGAAGTATTGCTGAACCGGCTTCTATCATTCGATAATGGGAAGCAGCCAGTCCGAGCAGAGATGCTATTTCGGAAGATGAGATGCCGCCCATTTTATCCCTGGTGTTTTGAAGTACCATACCCAATGCCTGTGCAAGGGGGTTTCGAATTTTTTGAGCCATATTTTACTCCTTGTATGCCTTTTATATTCAATGATTATTATCATCGAAAAAGGCCTCTGATATTAAATTATATTTACATAAGCAAAAAAAAACAAGCTGATTTGTCAAATTTTTAGTCGCTGCTGATCTTGTATTTTAGGTTAAGTCTTTGTATATGCTGTGCTTATAAAACCTGACTCCGCTATGTAAAAAAATATATACATTTTTGAAAAAAACGCTTGACATTTTAGATTTATCGAGCGTATTATATTATGGATGAACAATGAGAATAAAGCTCATAAGTGAAACTCTTGAAAAGTAAAAACATCAACAAATAAAAGAGGAGAAAGCCAGTGACAATGAAAAAAATCGTTATGAGATGAGGAGTTTAAGTGATTCAAGGATAACGATTGTAGTTATAAAAGAAAATAAAAGGTAAAAGAAAGGAGAAGTATTATGTTAGCTAAAAAAAACACAAGAATAATTAAATATGCCTCATTAATTATAATAATGATGTTGGTTTTAGCTGAGTATGCTTTTGCGAAAGAAGGAGGAAAATCCAAAGGTAACAGAAGCCGCTCTTCACAGAAAAGCAGCCAAAGACAAAAAAGCGACACTCAAAGAACAAAAAGTTCATCTCGGCCGGTTAGCAAAAGTTCTTCGGCAAGCTCGAGAACGTCACCAGCAACAAGACAATCTAATATTGGAAGAAGTAATGTTGCAACGAACACGTCAACAAAAACAGCAAATGTTAACAGAGGAAGTGTTAGAACAAACAGAACAACAATGCCATCACAAACGAGCATCAGGAGTTCAAACAGAAGCACCGTAAGAACGAACAGGTCTGTAACTACAAGAACACCTGCATCGACGAACATCACAACACATAGTGTTACAAGCCGTCCACGAGTTTCGGTCAAACGTTCTACACCAACTGTTACGAGATCAACGGTACGTAATCCAAGCACCAGCATTCGGACGCAACAAAGTAAAATTAGAAATACAAATATTAGTGTGAGCCGAGGCAACAGAGCAACGACGACGACAAACAGAAGTATTGCAACAAAAATCGGCAGGGCGAATGTATCGGTTTCCAGGAGAAATACGGGTACGCAGCAGTCTAAAAATACCGTTAGCTCCAACAGGGCAGCAAAAATAGGAAGCAATATCGGCAGGTCTGTCGGTACGGTAAGAAGCTCTGTTATTGCTAAAAGCAAAGGAACTCAGCAAAGCAGAACGAATGTAGGACGTGACACGGTCAAGAAATCCCGTATCGGAGGTATGATTGGTGACAGGAGGCGCACTGTTGTTGAAAGGAGAAATGAACGCAGCAGCTCTGATTTAACTGTGCAGCGGAGACAGCGAAATGTTGAAAGCTCAATTGTCAAGAAACCTGTAACTGACAGGCGTACAGCAGTTAGAGCAGACAGGGACGAAAGCTCTTTGACGAGGCAAAAATCTACTCTACGAACTCGGACCGGAGCCGGGGAAGACCGGCTTATAAGGGATAACTCCAGCAGGGGCACACGAGCTCGCGTGGATAGTGAGCATCGCTCAGGACGACAGCTTGAACAAAGAAGGGACCGTAAAGGAATAGTTGTAAAAAATCTCAAGTATAGGCGCGGCAGAAAGTCGGACAGGGTTGTATATCAGGACCGTCCATATTCAATAAGGCACATGAACCATACTGAACATGTTTACAGAGACTACTACGGCAGCTTATGTCATCGTATTATCTGGCCAAGATTTCGTTTCTGGGTCAGTTATCGCTGGGGCGGAAACCGGTCGTTCTGCCATGTGTATCCTTATTATCACAGGAAATACGTTTTTGTCAGCTTAGGCGGCTACTGGCCGATTGGATACAGATATGTCCGCTACTACTGGTATCCCTGGCATATATACAGGTGGTATGGTTACTATCCTGTTGCACGTGAAATATATAGCGGCGGTGATAATTACTACACCTATAATTATTACAACTACTACGGCAGCAGCTCGTCAGATATCCCATACGTTGACGAGACGACATTTGCCGATGTTCGAGCGAAGCTTGCTCAGCAAGGGAGCCAGGAACCTGCGGAAGCGACGTTGGCGGATAAATACTTCGAGGAAGCAGTCAAGGCGTTCGAACTCGGCAGTTACGGTTACGCGGCAGATAAGTTTGCAGAAGCGAAGGAGCTTGCACCTGATGATATAATTTTACCATTCGCTTATGTGCAGGCACTTTTTGCGGCTGAAAGCTATCCGGAAGCAGCCGAGGCACTTCGAGAGGCTTTGGAAAAGATTTCACCTGAAAAAGAAGGTGTTTTCTATCCTCGCGGCCTGTATTCCAATGAGGAGGTCCTTTTCGAGCAAATCGACAAGCTCTCAGAGAAGGCGAAGCTTTATACCTTTGATGCCGACCTGCAGCTTCTTTTGGGCTATCAGTTGCTTGGCGTCGGCGATAATGACGAGGCAGAGGAGCACCTGCTTAGGGCAAGTGAAGATATGACAAATGCTCCTTCTGCAATGATACTGCTTGAACTGCTGGCAAGGATCGGGCAGCAGGAGATGGAGGAGAATGAAATCATTGAACAGGAACCAGCACTCTGAAGCCGGAGAGGAAATTTTTTTCCGGTGGTCAGTACTGTTAAAGGGCTGAAAAAATGGAAAAGCGTAATATGGCACAATTGGCTTTGTGTATGGTTCTGGCGGGCCTGATGGCATCCGCGGCAGAGGGCGGTAACTGGCAAGAATTTGTTGTTTATCCCACAACGGATGACCAGCAGGCGCCGGACATACACGGCAATATTGTTGCCTGGCAGCAGAGCGTTGATGGCGATTGGGATATCTATTACGCTGATATAACCAATCCTGAAAGCCCTTCCGTTTTTGACGTAGCTGATTACGAAGACCAGATGAATCCGGCTGTTTGTGGAAAGAGAATCGTATGGCAGGATTATTATTACGGTAACTGGGACATTTTCGGTATCGATATTGAAAATCCGGGCGAGATTTTTGCCGTAGCTGATTTTAATGAGCAGCAGATTGAGCCGGCAATCCACGGCAATATTGTGGTCTGGCAGGACGATTACTATGGCGACTGGGATATTATTGCGGCAGATATTTCAGACCTTGATAACATCGAGGAAATTTATGTCGCATTTTTTGACGACGACCAGCAGTTCCCGGCTGTCTATGGTAATACGATTGTCTGGACAAACGGCAGCGAGCCGGATTTGGATGTATGTGCTACCGACATCACCGACCGGAGCGAGCCTGTATCTTATCTAATTGCCGGTTTCGATGCCAATCAGCAGGCACCTGCGGTTTATGAGACTACCGTGCTCTGGGATGACGATTTTTTCGGCGATTACGATATTTTCGGAGCTGATATTTATGAGCCGGCGAGACCAATTGAATTTGCTATTACTTCTCAGAGCTGCTGGCAGATAAATCCTGCAATTGACGGTCATTTAATTGTCTGGCAGGATGACAGGGCTGGCAACTGGGATATCTATGGATATAACCTTAGCACAGGCAAGGAATTTCAGATCACCGATAACGCGGCTAATCAGACGAATCCTGCTATAAGCTCAAATGTTGTTGTCTGGCAGGACGACCGCAACGGCAACTGGAATATTTATGCGGTGATTCTCGACGGAATTGAGGTTGCCAAGTGTCTGACAATGCCGGACGGTGACATAGACGGTGATTGTAAGGTTGATTTTACGGACTTTGCGATGATGGCTGCCGGCTGGCTTGATTGTAATCTTGAGCCGGAGCAGATTTGCTGGCAATAGTATTAAACAGTTAAGGAATCAGGCAGGGTGATATGAAGAAATTTGGGGATATGCAATTGCAAATATATGCAGAAACTTATTAAGGAGAAATGAAAATGAAACGGGAGCTTATAAAAATTTTGGTCAGTGCAGTTGTAGTTTTGAGTTTTGTTTTTGTTGTCGGCTGTGAAAGCGACGCAATGACCGGGGCCGCTGTTGGCTCTTTAGCGGGGGCAGGCATCGGCCAGCTTGCCGGAAGGAGTACTGAATCGACTCTCATAGGAGCGGCTGTCGGCGGCGGTGTCGGCTACCTGCTCGGTAATGAGGGCGATAAGAAAAAGGCTGAAGCACACAGGTATGAGCTCGAAGATGAAATGAATACCGTTACAGTCAATGTCACTAATAGCAACGGCTCGATTGTACCGGTAAGGCTCAGAAGACATGGTGTAGGTTATCTCGGTCCAAGAGGCGAGTATTATCCTGACTTGCCGAGCAGTGAGCAATTAAGGCCGGTATATGGCTTTTAGTACAGAATGGTCTTCACAGCCGATATCGGAATTTGTTTTGGCATAGGCGTTATGCCAAAGAGATGGAGCTGCAAGGTTGATGTGGGCCGAGCCTTGCAGCTTCTTTTTAAGGATATTAACCTTTGACAAATGTACAACATTTAGATATCCTTCTTTTTTGCGTTTTGCGGCTAAAAAATAATTTCGGTTTTCTTATAAAAAATCCTTGAAAAGGAAGGCCGAATAATACATAATGTATTAAGAGTATTAGTACAATATATTGTATAGCTCTTCTTATTTCATGTAATGATTCAATTTTTTATTTTGTCAGAAAGAAAATTTGAAAAGCTGTCAATAATCTATAAACATTGCGACTTTTTTTGATGTTTATGAAAGCTGATTTTTCGTGAATTTTTAAGGTTTTCATTAGATTTTTGCTGTAACAAAATGGGTACTGGAGGCGTCTAAGTTATAGTTGTGTTCGATTTTTTATGAGGAAAATGTAACAGTATAGCAGGAGAAGGCCTTTCTGCTTGACATAAGTCTTTTATTTATATATAATTATATCTTAAATAGTGTTTTGCTTTTACACTGCGGTTTCTTTTGTAAAAACAGTTATTTTTAGGGTACTGTGAAGGGTGAGCGTACGTAAAGAAAAAAAATTGGGCAGGTTGCTTTGTGAAAATTCATACCTTGATGAGTCCAGCCTTCAATTTGCGCTGGCCCAGCAGCAGATTAAACACACGCGTCTAGGGCAGATTTTGCTTGAGTTGGGCTATATTACGAAGCAGCAGTTGAACGAGACGCTCGCAGAACAGGCGGGTATAGAAAAGGTTGACCTGTCAAACGTTACCGTTAGTGCTGATATAATCTGCCTTGTACCAGCAGAGATGGTTAGTAAGTATAATATTTTGCCGTTGTGGCGGGATAACGGCCGCCTGGCGGTGGCGATGACAGACCCATTTCAGGCAGAGGTTGTTGAAGACCTGCGTTTGGTTACTAATTTTTCCGTTCAGCGATATTATGCAGACCCGGTCCAGATGGAAAAATCCATTCTGAAATTCTATGGAAGTAACGTGGCCAGGATGCTTGATAACCTTGTGCCGGTTGAAAAGGGCACAGAGGCAACGCTGGAAAACGGCGAGTATACCGCAGCAAAGCTGCATGAAATGGCAAGGGAGCCCTCGCTCGTTAACCTTGTCAATCTGATTATTCTTGAGGCCATCGATGCCAGAGCCAGCGATATTCATATAGAGCCGTTTGAGAAAGAGGTGAAAATTAAATACCGTGTTGACGGTATGCTCGTTGAAAAAACACCTTCATCGAAAAGACTGCAGGCGGCGATTGTTTCACGAATTAAGATTATGGCAAATATGAATATTGCCGAGCGTTTTGTTCCGCAGGATGGTCACATTGAATTTATGGGTAAAAACGGAAAGGTTGACCTTCGTGTCTCGACCGTTCCGACAATATTCGGTGAGTCGGTGACGATGAGAATTCTCGACAGGACAGCTTCGTTGATGGCCCTTACCGAATTGGGTATGGACCAGAGGACCTTGAAAGGTTTTAGCCGTTGTTTGCGTAAGGCCCACGGGATTGTGCTTGTTACGGGGCCGACAGGAAGCGGAAAGACAACAACACTTTATGCTGCTCTTAATAAAATATATTCGCCAGCATTTAAGATAATAACCATCGAGGACCCTGTAGAGTATCAGCTTGATGGTATAATTCAGATGCCGGTCAATCCAAAGCGAGGTTTGACTTTCGCTACCGGGCTTCGGCATATAGTTCGTCAGGACCCTGATATTGTTATGGTAGGGGAAATACGTGACAGGGAAACAGCGGACATTGCGATACGCGCGGCATTGACGGGTCATCTTGTTTTCTCGACCCTTCATACAAATGATGCACCAGGTGCGGTTACGAGATTAATTGATATGGGTGTCGAGCCGTTTTTATTGGCCAGCTCTCTTGAGGCGGTTCTTGCCCAGAGACTTGTGCGGAGAATGTGCCCGAGCTGTAAAAAAGAGTATAAGCCTGACAAGACTCTGCTGGAAAATCTGAATAATTCGATTCAGTTACTACCTGAAGTGAAATTATATAAAGGTACCGGCTGTAGTGAGTGTATGCAAACAGGGATGAAAGGGAGAACGGGTATTTTCGAGCTCCTCAGGATAACAGATAATCTTCGTGAGCTGATTGCCAAAAGACCGACAACCGAGCAGATAACAAAATCGGCACCGCCTGATCATATCAGTATGCGGCAGGATGGTATTCAGAAGATTCTGGCTGGCATTACAACGCCGGAGGAGGTCTTGAGAGTTACCCAGGCAGTCAGTGAGGAAGATTAAAAACAGGTATCTCAAAGGCCTGCAGGAGTGAAAGGGCGAGATACGAGATACGAGATGCGGGATACTAGGTTAATATGGGTCAGTTTGTATACAAAGCAGTTAATCAAACCGGGGAGCACATTTCCGGTCAGATTGAAGCGGCCGACCGCAAAAGCGCCGTTTCTACTCTCAGCCGGAGGGGACAGTTTGTAATAGAACTGACACAGAAAATCAAAGCGGACCAGCAGATTGAAGCCGGCATAAGATTGCCGGCAGTCTCTGTCGGCAGATTAAGAGTAGGAAGAGTTCGAAGCAAAGACGTCCTCGCATTTACAAACCAGTTAAGTACAGCTTTGAGAGCAGGTCTGCCTTTATTGAGTGCTATTGAGATTATCAGAGACCAGCAGCGCAGGGGAGCAATGAGGCAGATTCTTGATGATATTGCAGAATCGGTCCGTGCGGGACAATCTCTTTCTGAAGCTATGAGCAGTCATCGAAATATTTTTAATCAGCTCTATATTTCAATGATAAGGGTAGGAGAGACGGGCGGCATACTTGAAAAAACCACCGAACAGCTGACCTCGCTTTTGGCCAGGGATGAAAAGATAAAGACGAATATGAAAAATGCTTCCGCCTATCCTGTTTTTGTTTTGAGCATCGGCCTTGTGTCGGTGGTGATTGTGATAACGTGGATTTTGCCGACGATATTAACAACGATAGGCGGCGGTGTTACATTAATGCCCTTGCCGACGAGAATATTGATGGCTGTCAGTAACTTTTTATTAGCCGCTTTTACAACGGTACAGGGCTGGCTTTTTATTGTTCTGATTGTTGCGGGATTTGTTTACCTTTTTAAGTGGCTGAGAACCGCCGGCAGGCTGCACTGGGACGGATTTAAGTTGAGGGTTCCGGTGCTTGGGTCGGTTTTGCGAACGATATCAGTCGGCCGATTTGCACGAACCCTTGGTGCTTTGACAAAGGGTGGTGTTACTATTCTGGAGTCTCTGGCTGTGGTGCGTGACACTTTAGGCAATGAGGTGTTGGGACGGGAGATTGACAGGGTCTCGGAAAAGGTCAAGACCGGTGCACCGCTGGCAGAGCCTCTCGATGAGTCGGGTCTTTTCCCGGCTCTGCTTGTTCAGATTACTTCAGTCGGCGAGCAAACGGGAAGTCTCGATGATTTGCTATTGGGTGCAGCTGATACATTTGATGAAGAAGCCGATGCTGCGATAACGAGGTTTATGGCGATTTTTCCCGCTGTTTTGATATTGCTGCTGGCTTTGATTATTGGTTTTATAATCGTAGCTACGTTGCTGCCTATTGTTATGATGCAGCTTGGCGCAGGAACTTTTTAGACAAAAGTTAGGAAGGAAAAAAATGAGCAGGAAAAGAAAAGGATTTACACTTATCGAGCTGATTGTAGTCATATCGATTATATCACTTCTGGTAGTTTTTGTTGCACCGAAGATGTTCAGGCAGCTCGGCCAGGCCAAGAAAGACCTTGTGATACCGAGGATGAAACTCGTTGAGGATGCGCTTGAAAGGTTCGCTATTAATTGTGGGCGTTATCCGGATGATTCGGAGGGGCTCGGTGTACTGCTTGCTGCTCCTGACGGGCTTGAAGAAAAATGGAGAGGCCCTTATCTGAAGAGAAAACAGCTTCTTGACCCGTGGGATAATCCTTTTGTTTATGAAGCCGCAGCGGATACTACTTCAGGCAATTATGTTTTAATCAGTTATGGTGCAGATGGAGAGCCAGGTGGTGAGGGTGACAATGAAGATATTACAAACGAGCAGGAATAGATTTTATTTTTCCTGTGATGCAGACCTGGTAAGAGATGATAAATCCCTTATGCCGAGGCGGAGACGCTGTGCGCTTATTGCTTTTGGTTTTACCCTTGTTGAAGTGCTGGTTGTTATTGCTTTGATTGCACTGATTGGCGGTGTGGGGGCAGGTTTATATAAGGGCACATATGAGGGACTGCTTGTTAAAAGGACGGCCCGCGATTTTTATCTCGCTACCAAGTATGCAAGGATGCTGGCGATTGAACGACAGAGGCCGTGCAGGCTGATTTTGGATAGCGAGGAAAATAGATATGCGATTGTGATAAACGAGTTAAGCCAGGATACTCAGGAAGTTGAAGAGCAGCCGGTGAGAAATTTTTATTTCAGGCCTGTGCGATTGGCAGGGGACGTTAAATTTGAAGAAATTAACATCACGTCAACAGATGCCGATGAGGATTATGACGAACAGAGCCGAACAATAGTTTTTTCACCGGATGGGACGTCCCGAGCAGCGGTGATTCAGATAGGTGATGGAAAAACACATTATACGGCAAGCGTGTCAGCTGCTACCGGCAGGGTGAGGATGGAATTTGGCCAGGCTGATGATGTTAGAGCGCAAATCGTTGATTTGGATAAGATGGAGCAGTATTAATTTATGCTTACTGTAATTTTTAGGAGTGGATGGACATTAACGGGTACAGCTTAAAACTGAAAAGCGGTTTTACTCTTGTCGAGGCTATCGTTTCCAACGTAATCCTTTGCGGAGCCGTGGTGACGATTGGAGCAATCAGCACGCGGTGCCTTAGCAGTATAAACATAGACAGGCTGTATGAAATGGCGGCGTCGATAGCCGACAGGCAGCTTACGATTATTGAATATGCAGGAGTTGAAGATTTTATCGAGCTCGGCCAGATGGAGGGAGAGTTTGAGAATGGCCAGGTCAGGTACGCCTGGCAGGCGGCTGTAGAGGAATTGGAGATAGATGGTTTGTATGAGGTAACTATTCTCGTTAGTTTCAGACAGCACAACCGTCAATACAGCCTTTTGGTTTGTACGAGATTTAACGGGAGCGGCAACACTATACAGATACCAGTTACCGGCGGGTAAGAAGATGAGTATGAAAAGGAACGGTTTTACATTGGTTGAAATTTTGATTGCCTCGATGATAGGGGCTTTCATTATGCTGGTAGCTGTTGGCGCGCTTAAGGCTATATCGGTAAGTGCACAAATCGTTGACAGTAATATTGACGTTGCATCCGAGCTGCGCTTTGTTGCAGCGAGGATTGCTACAGACCTTAATAACTTCTACCGGGACGGCAAGGCCGAGAATACCAAGTTGGTTGGAAGAGTTGTACAGGTGCAAGATGATGTTTTATGTATTTTGACTTTTTACACGGTCGGCAGAACAAAAGCGAGGGCCGAACAGAGCGAAGGTGACGTATATGAGGTGGAGTATTTTTTAAGAAAAGACGAAGACAAGACATATTTGATGAGGCGATTATGGCCTAATCCGGATAAGGAGGCACAGGCCGGCGGTATTTTAAGTGTTATCGCCGAGGATATTGATACTTTTATGGTCAGATATTTCGACGGGCGGGACTGGCAAATTCAGTGGCCGGAGGAGCAAACAGCCTTGCCGGAACTCGTCGAGGTAATACTGGCATCAAATACTTCAGTTGGCGCGACGCAGGTGACTGAATCTTTTATTGTTAATCTTAAAAAGGCCCGTTTGCAAAGGAGCGTACAGGATTTGGGACAGCAACAACAGCAACAGCAGCAACAGCAGGGGACGCCGGAACCTGAAGGTGAACAAGGTCAGGAGCAGCAGGTCAGCAGATGAGAAATGAAAATGATAAAAAAGGGCTTGTTCTTATAGCGGTGTTGTGGATTGTTATTATCCTTACGGTGATTATAACAGGCGTTGTCCGCAGCAGCAGGCTCAATGTTAAAGTGTCTTTGGCGGCACAGGATTCGGTCTGCCGCAGATGGGCAGGACTGGGGGGTATTGAGACGGCTGAAGCTGTATTGAGAGAGGATTTGACCGCGAGCGACAGCCTGTTCGATTTGTGGAACGATAATGAAAGAGACTTTAATAATATTCAGCTTGGCAATTATCTTTTTACAGTGAAAGTTTCCGATGAGGCCGGCAAGTTAAATATCAATACAGCTACAAAAGAGCAGTTGCTTGTCCTGCCTGATATGACGGAAGAGATTGTCTCTGCGATAATGGATTGGCGCGACAGTGATGAAGACCAAACCACGGGTGGTGCAGAGAGGGGTTATTATCAGAATCTGCCTTTTAAGTATCAGATTCGCAACGGGCCTTTTCGAACGATTCGTGAGCTGCTTGTCGTCAGAGGCGTCAGTGAACGGCTGCTCTACGGTGAAGATACCAACCAGAACGGCCGACTGGATTCTAATGAAAAAGACGGCGACAGGACTCCGCCGGCAGACAATGAAGACAACAGACTCGATAAGGGATGGATTGAGTATTTAACCTGTTATTCGTATGACAAGAATGTCGATTCCGATGGTAATCGAAGAGTCAATATCAATCAGGCTGATGCGAATGAGCTCAAGGAGTCACTGGGTATAAAAGAGTCTCACGCCAAGTGGATTGTCGAAAATCGCGGACAAAAGCAGTACCAAAGCATAGCTGATTTGATAAATTCGAGTTCTCCCAAGGAAAGCAGTACCAGCAGTTCAGGCGGCGATTCTCAGGTGCAGGCTGAGCCGCTGGATTTGGCGACCTTTTCTAATATTGCTGACAGGATAACCGTGGATAGTGCAGAGCAATTGCCGGGCAAAATAAATGTCAATACCGCACCGGAGATTGTCCTAGCGGCTTTGCTCGGCGGCGATGATAAAGCATATCAGCTTGCCGATAATATTGTCTCTTATAGAGAGAACCTGTCTGATGGTATGAAAAGCATTGCTGAGGTATTGGACGTAAGCGCGATGGATATTGATACGTTCAAAAGGATAGCTAACTATATAACAGTGCGTTCGAACGTTTTTACAGTTCGCAGCTTTGCGTCGGCTGAAAGTCGAATTGTCAGCAGAGGCGAATTGCAAATCGAAGCAGTGGTTGATAGAGGAAGCTCGCCCTCTGCGGTGCTTTATTTTTATCAGGGTGAAACTAACTAAATGCCTTTGGGATTATACGAGTGATATGAGCAGCAAAAAAACAGATGCAATAAAGGGACATACGGTAATTGCGATAGCGCAGGAAGACGATGTTTTCAAATCAGTTAGTCTGTCTAAAAAAAGCGGCGGCTTAAATCTTGTGTGGGCTAAAAGCTGCGATGCTGCACAGATGGATTGGGCCGCTTTTATAGCTGAATGTCTGCCTGAATCGGGCGCCGAAGACAGAAAAGCCGCCAGCCGAAACAGAACGGTAGTAGTCGGCTTTAACTCTATCGGTGTGGTTTTTTACAGGCTTGAAATCCCGGCTGTCAGGGAAGATGAAATTGAGCGAATAATCAGATTGCAAACCGAATCGCGACTGCCCCTGCCGGCTGAACAGATAGAGCTGGCCTACAGAAAGGCAGTTGTGCGAGATGGCCAGGCCAAAGTTACGGTCGCGGCGGCGAGAAAAGAAAATCTTCATAAGTTTATTAAAGAAGTCGAGCTTATCGAGCCGGAAAAAATCCTGCTGGATTGTGAAGGTCTGGTGAAAACGTGGTGGAGCTTGTTTTCCGACGGTAAAAGTACAGAGCCGGCTGTCGTGGTCAGTATAGCTCGGCGCTCGGCAAGGGTTTGCCTCGTGGAAGCCGGCAGGTTAAGCAATGCTGCAGTTATTGATATTGGAACAGAAGACCTTACAGAGCAAATCGGCTCGCCTGTAGATTCATCAGCCGCTGATAGATTCGTGCAGGATATTCGAAGTGTGTTCGAATTGTTCGGATTTGAAGATGAAGGTAAAGTGCCGGTATATGTTTTTGCAAAAAGTGTCGGTGACAGGGCTGATAAAGAGGCGCTCAGGGAATTTGAGATTATAGAGAATATTGTTTCAGCACTTGCTTCGGCAGGTTTTAATGCACAATTGTGTGATTTCAGGTTTCCGGTTTCGAATTATTTACTATCAACCGATGATAACGACTGCTTGTATCAATACCGGGTGCCGATAGGTCTTGGTCTGATGTCACTTGATTCGGATAAAGAGCTTGGGCTTTTTGATTCTTTGTACAGGCCGAGGAGTGCTGAAAGGAAAAAACACTGGCTGTATTCTCTGAAAGCTGCCTGCTCTGTCACCATAATGATGCTGATATTTTCTTTTATCGTGTTTTATTTGTTTGATACGGCCCAGCTATCGCATCTGAACGAGCTTAAAACACGGGTAGATTACGGCAGTCTGAAGATAAAACACAATCTGATGGAGATTGTTGCGGCTGGTAGGCCCGATGTGCTTGAGCTTTTAAGCCGGCTCAGTTCGATCGAGGCAAAGGGGATTATGCTCAGCGATATAGATTTTAAGATAGGCCGGGCGGTAAAGATAAAAGGTACCGCAGGAAACGCGGAGCAGCTATATACGTTTCAGGAGAATCTTCTGGCCGATGAAGATTTTCAAGATGTTAAAATTCAGAGCCCGCAGCAGGATGAAAAAACCAAAAAGCTCAGCTTTACTATAAGTTTCAATTATAAAAATTTTTCTCGAAGGAAAGGCTGATTAGATTTTTCTAAGGTCGTAGAATTATGCTCGATAAATTGAATCCAAGAGACAAAAGGGCCATAAAGCTTGGTCTTTTAGGTGTAGCGGTTATTGCGGCTCTTATGTTTGGGCTTGATTGGCTTGAGCGGTGGAGGCAGGTGAGAAAGTCACTTGCCAGGAGCAGGGGCCAGTTTATGGCGATTAGCCTGCCGGATGAGCAGAGAGAAAAGCTTCTGTCGGCAGTGCCGGCTTTCGAAATGCCGAGACCTGTTGACAAGCAAAAATTCTTATTCAGGGCCGAGCTTAACAAGCAGTTAAAAGAGGCGGGTATAAAAACGAAGCCTCTGAAATTTCTGCCGACTACAAAGTCAACCGTGCCCGGCTACAAGTTGTTGTATATTCAATGCAGCGGCCAAGCTGAGCTGGATAAGATTTTAGATTTTTTTGTGGAGCTTAAGAAAAATCCTTATCTGGTTGCGGTCGAGGAATTCGTTATGAGAAAGACCAACACCAAAGACGAGAAGTCACGCAAATTTGAGCTTGATTTGAGGGTATCGACGTTTGTGAAAGAGTAGATATGAGACAGGATTTTCTTAAAAAAGGACGGGAGTATATATCAGTAGTGCTGTTCGCTTTTACGGCAGTTCTGGCGGTTTGTATTTTTGTCAGGCTAATAGGTTTTTACACTTCTAATGCCCGGGCTGAGCGACTCATCGGCCAGGAAGCCGACAGAGGAAGGCTCGACCCGAACGAAATGGACAGGTTTCTTGCAAAAACAAAAGAATTGTCTGAAGAATTGAAAAAGAAAAACTTATTTGCCCCCGCGCCAAAAGAAGAGGGACATCCGGTAAAGGCGGTGACGGGTATATTCGGTGACGAAGCTCTCGTAAATGGTAAATGGTATAAGGTGGGTGACAAAATAGCAGATGCTGAAATTATAGCTATCGAGGCTACGGAGGTTAAGATTAAGTGGAAAGGGAATGTGAAATCCTTTGCCCCCATCGCAGCGGCAGTTGCAGGCGGGCCGAAGGCGGTAAAGAAAAAATCTGAAGAAGATGAAAAGGTGGCTAAGCAAACTGCGAAGCAGATTACAACCGAGGTTGATACAGAGCAGGCTGTTGAAGAAGACCCGTTTGCCTGGCTTGGAGTCGAGCTTTCGGAAAGTCTAAGAGAAAAGATAGAGCTTATATGGAGCAAAATGCCGGATGAAGTCAAAGAGATGATGAAACAGCAGTGGAATAATATGACCGATGAGCAAAAGCAGGAGGCTCTGGAGGAGATAGACAATACGCCTATAGAAGAAATAGAGCGGGAGCTTGAAGAGATGGAATCGAGGATGTGAAAATAGTGAAAACTTAAATATAGTTAGGTGAGGTGAGAAATTGAAAAGGCGAAAGTTAGTAATTTCGGCGATTGTGCTTGTGATAATTATCGTCGCAGCGGTTTGTGTAAACTTTTTTGTTTATGACTTTTATACCCCTTCTATTGATTGGGCTAAGAAGGCGTTAGCAAAAATAGGTGAGAAACCATCCAGTCTCGAAGAAGGAGCTGAAGTTTCTACTGACCTGGCTGATGCCAATCAGCCGAAGCCTGCGGAGGATGTTAATATTCCTGCTGATGCCAACAAGCCCGGTGAAATCGCGGACAGCAATGAAGCCGGGAAGGTTTCGGATGCGAATGAAGCTGAGGCCGTCGGCGATGTTAACGAGCCGAATGAGCCGGTCGACCCGAATAAAATAATGGAAGCAGTAAATCTTAAAGATGTTGAGATGAAGGACATCATCGCAAAGATAGCCGAGTGGACCGGCAAAAATATTATTCCGGATGATGAGGTGATGAAGCAAAAAATCACTATATACGCGCCTGCAAAGATGCCTCGCCCGGAAGCTCTTTCGCTTATTTATGCCGCACTACGGACAAAAGGATACGTCGCGGAGGAGGTTGATAATATACTTTATCTGAAACCGATTAAAGAAGCCCTGTTCGGTTCCGTTCCTATGGTGCCGCCCGATAAGCCTCTTGCAGCGTTAGAAAATAAAAACCAGATAGTACAAAAATACTTCAAGCTTCAAAATTACAGCCCGACGAATATGAGCAGTGTTATTCTGCCGTTGGTGGGCGAATACGGATATGTCAGTGCGGATGAGGACTCGGGCAGCCTGCTTGTTATCGATACCGTTGCAAATCTTATTCGGTTTGAGAGAATCATAATGCAGTTCGATGTTCCCGAGGCTGAGCAGACTGTTACAGATGTTTTTCAGATTCAGGAAGGTGACCCTGCGGAGATAGTGCAAATTCTGAAACTTCTTTTGGGTATTGATGAGCGTACCGGCAGAAGGACGGGCCGTTCCGGTTCTCAGACAAAGTCTGCGCCTGCCCAGTCAGGCACGACAGGCGGTGGTGCGAAACCTGCCGCCTCTGTTGTAATTGCTCCTGCCGAGTCGGAGATTATTCTTATACCTGAGCCGAAGCGTAAATGGATTATCGCAAGGGCCTCACCTGATGATATGAAACGAATTGATGAATGGATAAAAAAGCTCGACAGAAAAGAACAGGTTGGTTCTGAGTATGAGACCGTGCCTGTTACGTATGTGGATGCCTATGAGGTTGGTGACCGTATAAACCGAGCACTGCAGCGACTTCCGGGCACGGAACTGAGAAGCAGTGTTCTCGTTCAGCCATTAAGGCAGGCGCGGCAGATTATGATTTTCGGTAACAAAGAGATGCGAGATATGGTTAAACAACTGATAAAGGATATAGATATTCCGCCCGGCGAGCTGATAGAGAAAACCTTCACTCTGGAGTATGCCGACCCGGAGCAAATCAAGGAAAACCTGGATAACTTGTATGGTGAGGATGTTCCGCTTTATAACACTTACTATTATTACCGGTATGGGCCGGGAAGCCAGAGAACCGCGGCTGATACGGTCAGGGTGATAGCGTTTCCGACGATGCAGCAGGTAACAGTAATCGCTTCGCCGGAAAATATGGAAAAGATTAGCGAGCAGATAAAAGAGTGGGACGTTCCGATTGACGTCGAGGCTGTCAAGCCGAGAATAATTGAACTGCGTAATACCGACCCCGTTCAGATGGCACAGCTTCTGTCGGAACTGTTTTCGGAAGAGGAGGCCGGGGGCTTTGATTTTTTAAGATGGTATTTTTATCCCTACAGGTCGCAGGAGGAAAGGAAAAAAATTGTCGGGCCGCTTTATGGTCAGTTGACATTCAGGGCTGTCCCTGAGACGAAAAAGATAATTATAATAAGCAAAATCCCCGAAGCATATAGGGTTGTCGAGGAATTGATAAGAGAGCTGGACAGAGAAGAAATGGCAGAGGTGCCTGAAGTGGTACCACTGAAGTATGCGGACCCCGAGGATATGGCGGTTCGTTTGAATGCGATATTCAATGAGCCTGGTGTGCCTGCTGTAATCTGGTTTAGTGAAACAGGTCTCTCGGAATATTCAATGGAAGAAGAGGCGGAGCAAGGCCAGAGCCAGAGTGATTCGCAGCAGCAGGGCAGCAGCAGAGGACAATACACACCTCCGTGGTCGTCGCAGAGGTCGCGTGCCGAGGAGGATAGGATGCCTATCAGTAACGTTATCGGCAGAATTCGTTTTATTCCCGACCCACACAGCAAGTCGCTGCTTGTCCTGTCTCCGCCGGAATTCAAGGACAGGATAAGGGAGATGATAGGCAAGCTCGACCAGCCCGGCAGACAGGTAATGATAAAGGCAGTTATTATGGAGGTTGACCATAGTGACTTAACTTCTTTGGGACTGCAGTTGGCCAGTAACCCTGACGACGCGTTCGGCACTCTCGAGGAAAATGCGGTTGAAGCTGTTACAAAGCTTTCACTTCTTGAGACGTACGGCTCATTGACGCTTGATGCTGCTGCGGAGATTTCGACACTGATTGATTTTTTGGTCAAAAAGGTCAATGCGAAAATTCTTAATCAACAGACCCTGTGGACAAAAGATAACGAGGAAGCCGAGTTTTTTAAGGGCGACAACGTGGCTTTCCAGACTAGCGCATCAACTTCAGAAACAGGTGGGAGAGTTACGTCGAGTTTCGATTTCAAAAGGGTTGGAATGACGCTGCGTGCCCGGCCAAGTATTACTCCCGAGAAAAATGTAGATATGATTGTGAATGTTATTCTCTCGCAGCTTACAGGTGAGATTGTAAACGGCCAGCCGGTGAGAAGCGAGATGGAGACGCAAACGAATATGATAGTACAGGACGGCCAGACGATTATGCTCGGCGGCATATTGTTCCAGACGGACAGCCAGATAGAAAGAAAGCTGCCTATTCTTGGAGACGTTCCGGCGGTGGGCGGGCTTTTCCGGCATAATGAAACCAGTTTGAGAAACAATGAGCTTATTGTGTTTATTACACCTTATGTAATTGATTCTGAAACCGGTCCGGAGGCACAAGAGGTGCTGGAAAAGGCACGTGAGAAGCTCGAAGATATGCGTAAGCAATTGAATGGTACCATGGGCGGCGAATAAGACTTTGTTGCTTTTTTAAGGTATAAGTAAAGCGGTTATCTCGGCCAGTCAGTGCCCTTTATGCCCTTTTTTGTCAGATTGGCATCGGGAAGATTGTCGTTTGCTTCCCTGATGTCAACAGCTTTAATAAAATAGACGTTTCCGTCAGCGAACAGGAAATTTCGCCGGCCCTCCCAGCCCCACCAGCCGGGATCCGTGTCTTTTAATCGGTAATGATTGCTCAGCCATTCGCCGACTAAAATTTTGCCTGACGGCCTTGCAACATTGCAGCTTCCCTGCCGGATTGACGGCTGAGGATTTGTGTAGGTGTCACTCGTGCTGCTCATAGAATCGATTTGCTGAGAGCTGTGGTAAAAGGCCATCGAATAAGCATAGCTTGTGGATTCGTATTTTTCCATGCTGATTTTGTCCTGCGGACAGATAAGTACCGAGGGATTGTTCGGGTCGATTTTGCTTTGAAGGTAAGGCTTAATAAATCTGCGCCAGCCTCGTCCCATCCAGAGCCAGTAGCCTTCCGGCAGAGGGTCATCGGCGCAGGGGTAAGTGTCGTCGTTTACGTGCAGGTACAATCGTATGGCAATATCAATTTGTTTCAGGTTGTTTGCGCACTTAATACGCATTGCCGCGGACCTTGCCTTTCCGAGTGAGGGTAATGTTATGCTGATTAAAAGTGCTATTATAGAGATGACAACGAGCAGCTCAATCAGTGTGAAGCCGAGATATTTTTGCGGCTGAGCATAATAATACCGGCGGTGCGGTTCGGGTGTTTTGCTTGTTGAAATCATATCAACAGTTTATTCGACTGTAACACTTTTTGCAAGGTTTCTTGGCTTGTCCACATCGTAGCCGCGAATTACTGCAGCGTGATACGCGAGCAGCTGAAGTGGTATTACGGTTATCAGCGGTTGTAAAATCTCCGGCACGTCCGGCACGGGGATCAGGTGGTCGGCATATTGTTTGATATGTTCATCACCTTCAGTTGCAACGACGATTGTTTTTCCTCCACGTGCTTTGACCTCATTGATATTGCCCATAATCTTGTCGTATTGCGGCCCTTTGGTAGCGACGAAAACTACCGGCATACTATCTGCTATTAAAGCAATCGGTCCGTGCTTCATTTCGGCCGCGGGCAGGCCCTCCGCGTGAATATAGCTTATCTCCTTGAGTTTCAGTGCGCCTTCGAGGGCTATCGGATAGTTAAAACCTCTGCCCAAAAAGAGCCAGTTTTCTTTATCAATATTGGCCTGTGCAATTTTCTTTATATGCTCGGATTGCTCAAGCACTTTGCTGATTTTATCGGGTATTTTGGAAAGCTCTTCGATGTACTTTGCGGCCTCGGTGTTACTGATGTGTTTTCTTCTGCCGAGTTCGATGGCGAGCATTGTTAAAACGGTGACCTGTGCTGTAAAAGCCTTGGTGCTGGCCACTCCGATTTCCGGCCCTACGTGCAGATATATACCGGCGTCGGTTTCCCTCGCAATGGATGAGCCGACCACATTGACGATGCCGAGCACGGTTGCTCCCCTTTCTTTTGCTTCTCCAACCGCTGCAAGTGTATCAAGGGTCTCGCCGGACTGGCTTATAGCGATGACTAATGTACCGTCTTCTATTATCGGATTTCGATATCGGAATTCGCTGGCATATTCGGTCTCGGTTGGAATTCTGGCCAATTGTTCAAGCAGGTACTCACTTACCAGAGCTGCGTGAAAAGCGGTGCCGCAGGCGGTCAGGATGAGTCTTTTTATACGTGTTAATTCTCGAAAATAAGAGGCTATACCGCCGAGTTTAATTTTGTTATTATGATGGTCTAATCTGCCGCCCATACAGGTGCTCAGAGCTTCAGGCTGCTCAAAAATTTCTTTGAGCATATGGTGCTGAAAACCTCCAAGCTCGATTTGTTCCAGCGAAAACTCTATCTGTTTGAGGTCCTTGCTGATTACAATGTTGTCGACGGTTTTTGTGTGAAAGCCTTCTGCTGTGATAGTTACAATCTCATTGTCTGAAAAGTATATTGCCTGAGTTGTATGCTCCACAATGGCTGCGGCGTCTGATGCCAGGATATATTCTTCTTCGCCGACACCCAGAATCAAAGGGCTTCCTTTTTTTGCTCCTATTAGCATATCGGGGAAGTCTGAGCAGATAATAGCGAGACCGAAAGTGCCGTGGATTTTTTGTATTGCCTGCTGAACAGCCCATTCGAATTTGTTCCGGCTGGTTGATTTGTTAGCCGATTTGTCGTTTTCGCTTAGTGAATAGAAATAGCCTATCAGGGATGCTATGACTTCGGAGTCGGTTTCTGTTTTGAACTCTACGTGCTCGTTTTGGAGCCATTTTTTTAAGGTATTGTAATTTTCAATAATTCCGTTGTGGACGATTGCTATTTTGCCTGTATGGTCTGTATGTGGATGCGCGTTAGTTGTGTTTGGTTCGCCGTGAGTTGCCCAGCGCGTGTGGCCGATACCGAGAGTCTCTTTTTTGTTCGGTTTTTCAAGGATTTCTTCCAGTGCACTTATTCTGCCGCTGGTTTTTTTGACTTTAATTTTGCCGTCACTGAGCAGAGCTATCCCAGCCGAGTCGTAACCGCGATATTCCAGCCGCTTTAATCCTTCGATTAAAATCGGCTGAGCACATTTTTTGCCCAAATATGCTACTATTCCGCACACCTTTTTATCCCTTGAAGCTGTCGGTTCCTTAAAGTAAATAAATCGGCCAAAAACATCGATGCCATAATCGATAAATCGGGCCGACGGAAAAAACCTCTATGCCGAAAAAATTATATTTTTCATAATAATTATAGACTGATTTTTGTAATGTGGCAATTCATTTATGCTTAACTGTCTTATCAGATTTGCTTATTGACGGATTTGCTTTGAATGAATGATAATATGGCGTATAGTATCTGTTAAAAAAAGCTGAAAAAATCGAGCACTGAGTGTGATAGTAGTTATTGATTACAATGTGGGTAATGTCAGGAGCGTTTGTAAGGCGTTTCGATATCTCGGCTGTGAAGTCCGGCTCAGCAGCCGGCCTAGCGAGATTGAAGCTGCTGAGGGTCTTGTTCTGCCCGGCGTGGCGGCATTTGGATATGCCATTAGCGCACTTGGTGGTCTCTGCGAGCTTATAAAAGAACTTGCTCTGGCCGGCAAGCCTCTGCTGGGTATTTGTGTCGGCCATCAATTGCTTTTCGAAAAAAGTTTCGAGCACGGTGAACATACCGGACTCGGTCTTATTAAAGGCAAGGTGGTGCGTTTGCCTGCCGGAAGAATTATTCCACATATGGGCTGGAACAAGGTTGTGATACAAAAGAATATGGATTTGTTTGCAGGTCTCGGCCCGGAAAAACATTTTTATTTTGCGCACTCGTACTACTCTGATGTAAAAGACGATAGAGCAGTGGTTGCTTATACCGATTATGGATTTGAGCTGCCCGCGTCGGTTCAAAAAAATAACATTTACGGTACACAGTTTCATCCGGAAAAAAGCGGCAGTGCCGGTCTGCAGATGTTGAGAAACTTTGTCTCTGTTTGCGAAAAAGGGAAGCAGTAATGCTAACTAAAAGGATAATACCCTGTCTTGACGTTAAGGACGGCCGGGTCGTCAAAGGCGTACAGTTTGTTAATCTGCGCGACGCCGGCGACCCTGTTGAGCTCGGTAAAAGATACTCGGACGAAGGCGCTGATGAGCTTGTATTTCTTGATATCACCGCTACCATTCGTTCTCGCAAGACGATTGTTGAGCTTGTTGAGAGGGTAGCTGAAAATGTCTTTATTCCCTTTACTGTCGGCGGCGGAATCCAGAGCATCGAGCAGATAGACGAACTGCTAAGAAGCGGTGCCGAAAAGGTGTCAATAAATACTGCTGCTGTACAAAATACGGACATCATTGCTGAATCGGCTGGGCGGTTCGGCAATCAGTGCATTGTTCTTGCTATTGATGCGCGACGATCACAAATCAAAAAGGGACACTGGCAGGTATGTGTAAAGGCCGGCACCGAGCCGACTGATATCGATGTTGTTCAATGGGCTGTTAAGGCTGAACAGTTAGGTGCAGGCGAGATACTTTTAACAAGTATGGATGCCGACGGCACCAAGGCCGGTTATGATAACGAGCTTAATAAAGCTGTCAGTGATGCTGTCAATATTCCTGTTATAGCCTCCGGTGGAGCCGGCAGGCTCGAACATCTCTACGATGCCATTGTCAAAGGCGGTGCCGATGCCGTCCTTATGGCTTCTATCACTCATTTTGAAACCGTAAGTATCAGGCAAATGAAAGAATACCTCGCCGGCAGACAAATACCTATGAATTTATAATCTCTGCTGATTTCTATGGATTTTTTGAGCACCCGAATACCCTATATAATGAATATACGGGCTATATTGCGTTTAGCGCGATTCGGGGCTGTTGACAGATAGGCCGTGGCAGCGGAAAATTGGTATAAAATCGGCTTTTTTTGCAATAACCGGTGTTTTTACAGCGTCTTATAATTGTGTAAAGGCTTTCTTTGTAAGGATATAGAACCATTTTATTAACGTTTTTTACAAGGAGATTTGGTATGTTTAACAAAAGGATGGCTTTAATCTCTGTGGCCTTGTGCCTCGCGACTGTTATGTTTGTCGGCCTGTTATCACAGGCAATAGCAGTGCCTGCGGGCGAGGGTGGTGGTCCCGGGGGAGGTCCGGGTGGTAACCGTGAAAGAGGACCTCGTCAGGGCAGACGTTTTGATCGCGAAGAGATGCAAAGAATGATGGCTGAGCGCCTCAAAGAAACTCTTGAGATTAGTGATGAAGAGTGGAAAGTTTTTGAACCGAGGATTACCAAAGTGCTTACTCTGTCACGTCAGAGTGGCGGTTTTGGTGGTATGGGAATGATGATGAGAGGCCGGCGTGGCGGCTTCGGGCCGGGCGGTCGGCAAGGTGGTGGCAGCGAAGATACCCAGCAGCAGGACCTGACAGCCGTAGAAAAAGCTACGCAGGAGCTTCAAACTGTTTTGGAAAACAAAGAGGCAAAGCCGGAGGAAGTCAAGACAAAGCTGACCACATTTCGTGATGCCCGGGAGAAGGCCAGGCAGGAACTGGTTAAGGCACAAAAAGAGCTCCGTGAGATAGTCTCCGTTCGCCAGGAAGCTCAATTGGTGCTGATGGGATTGCTTAATTAATTTCAGCCGGCAGAAGATTGATATTAATGCGTTGAGCCTTTCTTAAAGAAAGGCTGTATGATTATGATTGATGTTGTGGAAAAAATGGCAGCCGAAGGTCTGCTCGATGAGCAGACCTTCGGAAAGGTTAAGCAGCGCTTATCGGAAGGCGAGACTTTAATCGGCGCGCTTCTCAGCAGCGGTTTGCAGGAGGAACAGATACTTCGTTATATAGCGAAAGAATTCGGATACAGTTACATAAATCTTGAACAGTATCGGCCTTCAAAGCAGTTTTTGTTGCAGTTTCCCGCCAAGATAATGCTTAACAGGCAGATAATGCCTCTTGAGGATGGCAACGGCTCGCTGTTGGCGGTGACGAGTGACCCATTCGATACCATCGGTTTGGATGAGCTTTCTCTGGCAACAGGGAAAGATTTTCAATTAGCGCTGGCGCCGTCGGCGGAGATTGACCGCTGTATCAAGCGCTGTCTCGGATTAGGCGCCGATACGGTGCAGTCGATGATATCCGAGGCGGGAGAAAACGGATTCCAGGTCATCGAACACGAGGTAGAGGACGATATGGACCTGACAGATGCAGCCGAAGGCGCATCTATAATCAGGTTCGTTAACCAGGTGCTGACCGAGGCCATTAAGCTAAGAGCCACGGATGTACACTTCGAGCCGTTCGAAGACGAGCTCAGGGTTCGCTACAGAATTGACGGAGTGCTGCAGGAGGCTGCTGTTCCGCCTGAAGTAAAACAGTTTCAAGCTGCCATTGTTTCCCGCCTGAAGATTTTGAGCAGACTCGATATCGCCGAGAAGCGGGTCCCTCAGGACGGCAGAATCAGAATCAAAATTGCCGACCATGAGATTGATGTTCGTGTATCGGTTATTCCAATGCTTTATGGAGAGGCGGTTGTGCTGCGTTTGCTGGACCGCGGCTCTGTTCTTTTGGGCTTGGAAAAACTCGGTATGTCTAATAACGACCTTAATACATTTAAGGGTGTGCTTGCACAACCGCACGGTATTATTCTTGTGACAGGGCCTACCGGCAGCGGCAAGACGACAACTCTGTACGCCGCTTTGTCACGTATAAACGAGGTTGAGCGAAAGATTGTTACCATTGAAGACCCTATAGAATACCAGTTGCACGGCATTAACCAGATACAGGTTTCCCGAAAGGCGGGGCTTACCTTTGCACGCGGGCTGCGTTCGATTTTGCGGCACGATCCCGACGTTATTCTCGTCGGCGAAATCCGCGACCTCGAGACCGCTGAGATTGCTGTTCAGGCGTCCTTGACGGGGCATCTTGTTTTCTCGACGCTGCATACGAATGACGCTCCCAGCGCTTTGACCCGTCTGGTAGATATGGGAATCGAGCCTTACCTTGTTGCATCCTCTCTTGAGGCAATCATAGCGCAAAGGCTGGTTCGGCTTATTTGCCCGCACTGTAAAGAAAAGCTTTCAGAAGATGATGTTAATTTGATAAGAGCTGAGTTCGGCAGCACGCTGCCAAAGGAACTTTATCGGGGAAAGGGATGCCGACAATGTCAGGGAACAGGTTACCTGGGACGTGTGGGGATTTTTGAGCAGATGGTTATAACCGAGGACGTCCGAGCACTGATTCTTGAGAACGCTTCGTCGCGCAAGCTTCGCAGCCAGGCAGTACAGCATGGGATGACAAGTCTTCGGGAAGACGGCCTGCGTCATCTGGCAGAGGGAAAAACGACAATAGAAGAGGTCCTGCGGGTTACAAAAGATGACCCGTTTATAAAAAATGGCTCGGACAAGATTATTGAAAAACATCAAAGAGAAACTTAGCATAAACTGAGGAAGCGGAGAATGCCTGCATTTGTTTATAAAGCTATTGACACGGATGGAAAGGAACTTATTGGTACGATAACCTCCACGAATAGAGCGGCGGTAATAGACGAGCTTGTTGAAAAAAAACTATGTCCTGTTTCTGTGAATGAGCAGAAACAAACAAGTAATTCACGGACGCTGTTTAAGAGCTCTCGTGTTTCCAAAGCGGATGTGCAGGCTTTTACACGAGAGCTTGCGAATCTGCTTTCTGCGGGTGTGCCGTTGAGCAGAGCTTTGAATATTCTCAGCCGTGAGGCCTCCAGGCCGGCAGCAAAAGAGCAGTGGGCGGCAATTCATAATCAGGTTGCGGGCGGAATGTCACTTGCCGATGCCCTCAGCCACTGGCCTCGTTCTTTTCCGAAGGTGTATGTAGCGATGGTACGGGCAGGCGAGACAGGCGGATTTCTCGACCTTGTCCTGGGTCAGATTGCAAAGTTTCGCTCGCGTGAGCAGGATTTGATAGGGAAGGTGAAAGCTGCTGTTATTTACCCGATTATTTTAGCTGTTCTTGCGACGGCAATCTTAGTTTTTTTGTTGACGTACTTTATCCCGCGTTTCTCTTCTATATTTGCCGAATTTGGCGGTACACTGCCGGCACTTACCCGCATTATCGTCGGTGCCAGCGAAGTAATTATAAAATACTGGATGGTTATAATTGTTGTTATTGCTTTGATAATTGTTGCGCTTCGTCGGGCACTGGCCAGTGAAAAAGGCCAGCTCGCTATGGAAAAAGGATTATTGCGAACGCCAATGCTGGGAAAAGGAGTTGCTCAATTTGCCCTGGTTCGATTTTGCCGAATGCTCGGTACACTGGTGGGAGCAGGTGTCCCTCTGGTGACGGCTTTGCGTGTTGCGAGAGAGGCCATAGGCAACCGGATACTTGCAAACGCGGTAAGCGGCGCAATCGAGAGGGTTCAGCGCGGCACGGCCCTGGGCAGAAGTCTGGCAGATTGCCCTCAGTTGTTTCCTGCTTCTGTTATAGAAATGATTTCCGTCGCTGAAGAAAGCGCCCGACTTGATGAGGAGTTGGTGCGTCTGGCCGGAGCATACGAGGAGGAGCTGGACCGACATCTAAAAATGATGGTCGCAATGGCTGAGCCGGCACTTCTTTTTATTATGGCGGCACTGGTTGGCACGGTTGTTATTGGGATGCTCTTGCCGATATTTAACCTTCAGGAGCTTATTCGATAACCAAAAAATTATAGTTAGGAGAGTAATAAAAACATTATGAACGGAATGAGAAAACAAATTCAGTTGGGAAAGTTAAGGGAAAAAGTCTCAGGCGGTTTTACGCTGATTGAGCTTCTGCTGGTGCTTGTGATTCTGGCGGCACTGGCTGCTATCGTGGTGCCGAAATTTACCAGGCGTTCGGAACAGGCTCGCGTTACGGCGGCTCGCACTGATATATCGAACCTCGAGGTTGCTCTGGATGCCTTCGAGATTGATACCGGCCGATACCCGACAACAAGCGAGGGCCTGGGAGCATTAGTTCAACAGCCGAGTAATGCTGAAGATTGGCGGGGCCCGTATATCAAGCGGGGAGTTCCCAAAGACCCGTGGGGAAACCCTTATGTATATAAACAACCGGGCCAGTATAACCAATATGGATACGATATATATTCCTTTGGACCCAATGGTCAGCAGGGCGGCGGTGATGATATAGATAACTGGTCCGAACAATAATTTTTTCAGATAGTTAGAAATGAAAGTAGGTCGTTACAAATTTGTTTGCGGATTAACGCTGTTAGAGCTCGTGCTTGTTATGGTGATAATCTGCACTATACTTGCGATTGCTGCTCCGTCGCTTCGCGGTTTTTTTACGTCGCGTGAGACCAGTGATGCTGCTGCACAAATCGTCGCGCTGACCCATTTGGCAAGGTCACAGGCTGTTGCTGAAGGCCGGGTGTACCGATTGAATCTGGATGTTCAGAACAGGACTTATTGGCTTAGCGTCCAGGAGCAAGGCGGTTTCAGGCAGCTTTATAATGATTTTGGGCGGGTGTTTTCATTGCCGAAAGATACCGAGATTGAGCTGGAGGATATTTCAGGATATGGCTCATCCTTTTCTTCTCAAGAGTATATTGACTTTAACGCCCAGGGACAAACGCAGACGGGGACCATTCGTTTGATTAATCGACGTGGTGACGTGTTCGAGATTACCTGTCTTTCACCGGCTGAGCTTTATCATGTAGTGATACCGGAGAAGACATAATGTCAGCCGTAATATTCAATAAAGTATCTGCTCGGAGCGCAGGCAATCGTAAGGCATTTACACTGCTTGAGGTGCTCGCAAGTTTTGTTCTGATAGCGATTATTATTCCTGTGGCAATGAAGGGAGTTTCTCTCGGCACGAGGCTAACTTCAAAATCAAAACAGCAGGTCGAAGCAGCTTCGCTGGCCAGGACAAAGCTTGCTGAGATACTGGCTTGCGAAGAGTGGAAAAACGGCAACTCGTCGGGAGATTTCGGCAAAGAGTGGCCGGATTACAAATGGTCTATGGAAATAAACGACTGGATACAGGCCTCGTTGAATCAGCTGGATTTGAACGTATTCTGGTTCGCACAAGGAAGGGAACAATCAATTACCTTAACGACACTTGTATATACAGAGAGTAGTTGAAATGGTACAGAAAAAAGGAAATAGATTTGCGTTTACTTTCCTGGAATTGCTTGTGGCAATGACCTTGATGAATATTTTAGCGGTGTCACTTTATGCCAGCTTATATATCGGGTTCAAAGCCAGGCGAAGCTCAACTACGGCAATTCAGCCTGTGCGAGCCGCCCAAATTGCGATTGAGCTTATAAAGCAGGATATTACGGCAGCTCTGCCTCCTACCGGAATTTTGGCAGGGGAGTTTCTGGGCGGCAATGACAGAACAGGCGACGGATATGATTGTGACAGTCTGTTATTTTATTCAAGCAGTAATGCCGCTGAGCTCCAGCAGGTCGGCTGTGACGTCAGAAAGGTAGAGCTTGTTTTCGTTCCGTCTTCTGACTCTGAGCAGAGCGTTTTAATTCGCAGGACAACCACGAATTTGCTTTCTCCGAAGACAGTACAGCCCGTCGAGGAAATTCTTTGTCGCAGGGTCGTCTCATTTGATGTCGGATACTTCGACGGCTATAGCTGGTGGGACGAGTGGGACTCGGTTTTGCAGAATAATGCTTTGCCGAAAGCGGTTGGAATAAGCCTTGAAATTGAACGCGAGGAGAAAAACGAGCAGGGTGAATATGAGAACTACCAGCTTAGTTATGCCTTTATTATCCCCTGTAGTAACGTATCATCATCGGACGGAGTAACCAGCCAGACCGGCTTTTAGCCGGATGAGGGTAATGAAATATGTCTCGCAGTGAAAACATTCAGTCCATAACGAAAAATCGTAACGTCAACGGCACTGTGTTAATCGTTACGATTTGGATTGTTCTTGCTCTTGCGGGACTCGTTCTTGTTTTTGCCCGTTACATACGGGTCGAAGCGATTGCCTCTGCGAATTACGTCGCATCGGTACAGGCTGAGGCTGCTGCTTACGGGGCCGTGCAGTTTATTATCGCCCAGCTTAATAGTGACGAGGAGTCATCGACATTAGAATCTGAAAACCCTTACGAGCAGATGCAGGTCGGCGAGGGTTACTTTTGGCTTCTTCGTTCGAATCTTGCGGATGATACGAGTTATGACTTCGGGATAACGGATGAGTCATCCAAAATAAATCTGAACCTGGCGCCGTCAGAAATGCTTTTGAAACTTCCGGGTATGACAGCTGAGCTGGCCGCCGCGATTATCGACTGGCGTGATGAAGACAGTGAAATCTGGCCCGGCGGCGCAGAGAGCGAGTATTATCTTCTTCTTGATGAACCATATTACTGCAAGAATTCACCGCTTGAAACCGTCGAGGAGGTTTTACTCCTCAGAGGGGCATCGCCTGAGATTCTTTACGGCGAGGATATGAACAGAAATGGCGTTCTTAATTATAACGAGAACGATGCCGCTGAAAGTGAGCCTGCCGATAACAGGGACGGCCGTCTCGACCGCGGCTTTTATGATTATGTAACTGTTTATAGTTCAGAAGAAAATGTAAGTCAGTCGGGTGAAGAGAGAATCAATGTCAATGGCGGCAGCGAGCTGTCGGAGCTTATACGGCAGGTCGTGACCGATGACCGGTATTATCAGATTATGGAAAATATACGTAGTGTACGGCAATACGAAAATATTCTGCAATTTTATTTCGTTAGCGGTCTGACGTATGATGAGTTCGAACAGATAGCAGACAGATTAACGACAACTGATGAGCAGTATATAACAGGGCGCGTTAATGTGAATCTTGCGTCGCGGGAGGTGCTGCTTTGCCTGCCCGGCCTCGTTGAAAGTGATGTGGATGCGCTTATTGACAAGCGCACTTCGTCTGATGTGAACCTTGAATCAATCGCCTGGGTTGCAGAGGCGCTCGAGCCCGAAAAGGCTGTAGCGATTGGAAGCTATATTACTGTTGCCGCTTCGTCTCGTTACTCGGCTGACATTGTCAGTACCAGCGATAACGGACGGGCCTATCGCAGATACAGGGCTGTGCTTGATATGCAGAATGAGCCGCCTTCCATTATTTACTGGAAAGAGCTGACGCATCTTGGCTGGCCGCTTGATACGGAGATAATTTCAACGTTGCGTTCGGGTTTGTAATTAAAGATAAGTTAATTTGCTCTGTTTTAGTGAGCACAGGTTATGCTGATAAATCATAAAATATTGGGACTTGATATTGAAGAGCATTCGATACTCGCGGCTGAGCTTCGCATCGACGGTCGTCACCGCGAGGTCAGGCGCGCGGCGGAATTTGTGTTTCGGGAAAATGTCTCTTTTGATAAGCCGGCAGAGTTAGGAGAGCGCCTGCAGCAGTTCCTCAAGAGTAATCACTTTTCTGCTAAAAATGCCGTCGTCGGGATTCCAGTCAAGTGGCTGATTATGCGGCAGGAAAGTGTACCGCCTACCAATGCAGATTCTTTGGCCTCGATTCTCAGGATAAAGGCTGAACGGGAATTTTCACTGGACTATAGTGACCTTGTCTTTGACTATATAGGCAGGGTCAGCGCTACGGAGAAAAGCTCTTTGCTTCTTGTAGCGACACTGCGTCAAAAGATAGAGCAGCTTGTTGAAACATCGCACACTGCCGGTTTAACCATCCTTTCGATTACCTCGTCATTTTTGGCTGTTGCTTCGGCTTTCAGACAAACAGGCTTCGATGATGGTTACGGCTTATATATAAGACCGGACTATGCCGAGTTTTTGGTTCAACAAAATAAAGGCGTCAATCTGTTAAGACATATACCGGTGGCAGTTGGGGCCGAACAGGATGCCAAAGCCAATGTAAGTGCCCTTGGCAGGGAGCTGAAGCGTTTGATATCCGTCTTACCCGGCTCCGGCGGTGAAACTGATACTAAAAAGTTATTTATATGGAATGCAGCGGATATTAGCCCAGAGGCCTTACAGGTTTTCGAACAAAGTATTTCGCTGCAGGCAGAAATCGTAAATGACACTGCTGGTTTAGCGGTTAGAAAATCTATAAAGTCGGCTGAATCCGGAATTAGCCGTTATGCTGCTGCCATATCTGTTGCATCGGCGGCAAGCAGGCCTAAATTACTGGGTATCGATTTTCTGAATTCTCATATCGACCCCGAAAAGGAGGCGGCAAATGGCCGTCGGATTCTGCGTGCAGTATTAGTCGGCTTGGCGGTTATTTTATGCGGCCTGTTTTTAATTTTGAGCTGGCACAGCGAGAAAGCAGAAGTTGCCGAATTAAGAACGCGTCTGGAAGGTATGAGGCAGGACATAACCGAAGCAGAAGCGGTTATTGATAAGGTCTCTTTTTCCAGAGGCTGGTACTCGGCAAGGCCCAAATTTCTTGATTGCCTGAAGCAATTAACACTGGCTTTCCCTACGCAGACAGACATATGGGTCACAAGCCTGGCTATAAGAGAAGATATGCAGGCAAATGTTACCGGCAAGTCTTTAGACGAAAAAAACGTGCTGCAGTTACTGGATGCGTTGAAATCAAATGTTTCTTTTCACGACGTTGAGATGCTCTATATGCGAAATATCGGAAGGTCGAGTAAAGAAATCTCTTTTGCTATAAGTTTTACTTTTGTTGATGGAAGGTAAGCAAATGGTTCTTTCGAAACGCGAAAAATACATCCTGATTGTCACTTTAACCGTGGTGACGATACTCGTCGCTGACAGATATGTTGTAACACCTATGATGAGTGTGTGGGCACAGGTGAAGGCTGAAAAACAGGGTTTGATTGACCAAATGAATTATGCGCAGAGCCTGTTCAAGCGCAAAGCTTTGATGGAACGGAAGTGGCAGGATATGGTTTCAAGCGGTCTGGAGCATGATGTTTCGAAAACCGAAAGCAAAGTATTGAATGCGGTACGACAATGGTCGCAGGAATGCGGTTTTGAGCTCTCTTCCGTGAAGCCGGAACGTCTGGCAGGGCGAGAAAGCTTGCAGCAGATTACCTTTCAGGTTGCCGGTACCGGGACTATGCAGTCGGTCAGCAAGCTTATCTGGCGAATCGAGAATGCTCAGCTTCCAGTCAGAATAGAGGATATTCAGCTGGGTTCCCGTACCGAGGGTGTTGATGATATGTCCCTTCAATTGAAATTGTCGGCGATTTACCTGTATATAGATGTAAATGATGTGAAGGTGGAGATTTGAAAATGTATATTGAAAGTGAGCTCGGAAAAATTACAAGCAATTATAGGATCCTCGTTTTTGTGCTGTTACTTTTGGCCGATGTCAGTTTTGTCATCAGTGCCGAGCAGACAGATGATGCCCAGTTTTGGGACAATTACGGAGTGCTGGTGGAGCAGAATATTTTTTCGCGTCAGCGCGGCCAAACATCGAAGAGAGACGACAGCAAGGCGAAAGAGCCGCCTGCGCCGGCTCCGGAAAGTTACTTTGTGCTTAAAGGTATTGTTCGGCAGAATGAAGAGTATGTCGCATTTTTGGAAGACACAAGAATGGGCGAAACAATAAGGGCCCAGGCAGGGGACAGCATTGCGACAGGCCGCTTGAAAAGCCTAACGCTTGATAATATCGAATTCGAACTAGACGACAATACGATAAAGATTGAAATAGGTGATAATCTTCAGGGGAAAGCCCCGACACTTTCAGTGACATATAATGACCTCGTCGAATGGTCTCAATCTTCTTCTGGAAGCTCCCAAAGTGAGGCTTCAGGCCAGCAGACAGGTCAGAGCAGCGAAGACGAGGAAATCCTGAGAAGATTAATGGAGAGACGGAGAAGGGAAATCGGAGGATAATTGATTATTGATTCTACTATCTAAATTTAACCTTAGTTTAATAAAGGAACTTAAAACAAATGCGTAACTTAACAAAAATTTTACTTGTGGCTTTTATGTTTTCATTAATTTTGCTCGCAAATGGTGCTGCACCCGCTGGTCAAGAGGATTCCAACAACATAGCTGTGGCTGATACGAAGATATTGCTTAATTTCAAGGATGCTTCTCTTGAAACTATACTTGAGTATCTTTCCGAAGTTGCCGGCCTTGTTGTAGTGGCGGATGAGAGCCTGACCGACCGCCTGACGGTTATCAGTCGGCAGAGCCTGAATATCGATGAGGCTGTATCCCTTATAAACACGATACTTAAGGAAAAAGGCTACGCTGCGGTGCGGATGGGCAGAACGCTGAAAATCGTCACGCTCGATGAAGCGAAAAAAATGAATATCCCTGTGCGTTCGGGAACAGACCCGGAAAAAATCATTGCCAGCGATGATATGGTCACTCATGTTATCCCCATACGCTATGCAAATGCCGCCAGATTGCAGGAGGACCTCGCTTCACTGGTTCCGACTTATGCAGACCTGACAGCTAATGAAGACAGTAATGTATTGATTCTTACTGCTACTACCGCTGATATAAAAAGGTTTGTGGAAATAGTCAGTACTCTCGATACTCATTTGGCCGCGGTGGCTGAGGTCAGGGTTTATCGTTTGGAATATGCTAATGCCACGAATGTGGCCGAGCTGATTAATACGATATTCGAGAGTGAACAGCAGTCCGGTTCCAGAACTCAGGATGAGAGCCCGTTTGGGAGAATGAGGGAATTTATGAGACGAGGCGGCCGGGATAGCCAGGTTTCAGATTCTGAAACCGCTGGTCCTCGCACAAACGTAAGTGCTGCGGCTGATGAGCGTACCAATACAGTGGTTGTCAGCGGGCCTTCTGATGTTCTAACAGTGATTGATGGCGTAATAAAGGATTTGGATTCCAAGCCTGGAGAAGAGCTTACCGTATTTACCTATCATTTGAAGAATGCACAGGCTGAAAATCTTATGGAAGTGCTTAACAATCTTTACACTGAGATGAGCTCTCTGACAACCGGTACGCGGACAGGAGGAACTACCGGCCGGGGAGGTTTTATGGGAATGGGAATGGGAACAACCAGCACTCAATCTCTCAGTGACCTGTTGGAGCAGGTATATTTCGAAGCTGATACGGATACAAATGCCTTGCTTGTTATGGCTACACCGAAAAACTGGGCTCGCATCAAAGAGATACTGGATGATTTGGACAAACCTGTTCCGCAGGTCCTTATAAAAGTGCTTCTGGCAGAAGTCACGCACAGTGATTCGCTTGACCTGGGTATCGAATTTTCAATGCTGAATATGCGAAGCAGCGGGGACAACTATCTTACCTCGACGGATTTCGGTCTGGAGAGCGTGGCAAAAGGGCTCATCTTCAATATCATCGAGGGAGAAGTTGACATAGCATTACGTGCGTTGGAGGAGGTCGGGAAGCTGGACATACTCTCGCGGCCGTATATACTAACCAGTAACAACCAGACTGCGACCATTACCGTGGGTGAGGAAGTACCCTTCATACGTGATACTCGATTAACGGAAACCGGACAGACCATAAACACGATTGAATATGAGGATATCGGGATTATTCTTGAAGTAACTCCGCATATAAATCCGGATGGTTTGGTTATAATGGATGTAAGCCCGGAAATATCTACAACCACTGCCAAAACCGTACCAATATCGGAAACGGTTAACGCATCGGTCTTTGCCAAGCGTTCCTCGGTAAGCCGTGTTTCTGTACTTGACGGCCAGACGATTGTGATAGGCGGGCTTGTAAAGGACCAGTTAACCGAAAGCGTAGAGAAGGTACCATTGCTTGGAGATATCCCAGTTGTGGGAGGTGCGTTCCAGAATACCGAAAAAGAGAAAGAAAAAACCGAGCTATTGATATTCCTAACGCCGTACGTTGTGACAAGGCCAGAAGAATTGAAGCAAATGTCTGAATCGGTGCAATCGGAAAGTCAATTAGTTCCGAATGCAGTAGGTCCGGGTGTTTTTGAAAAGCATATGAGCGATATGCAGAACAGTGCTAAGGACCCGAATATCTGAGGCGCTCCTGAAAAGTAGGTTATTTTCAGATGAGCAGCGGTAACCGGCCTCGATAATATTTCTGACACAGGTTCTTACTCTTTTTCCAGATGGGCAGTTGCCTTCGCTTATATCGATATTGTCTTTTGGATTGAATTTGTAATTTTATTAAGAAGGATGTTTTGTTTTTTACTCGGGAACCTCAAGGACAGACGCTAAAAAATAATAATAACCGGATTTGATAAGGGGGAGAATCTTAAAATTTCTTATTCGTAATGTAACTTATTTACCTTTTATATTTAACAATGCGAACAATAAAAGGGGCCTGTCCTTTATCGGGACAGGCCCAATATCTATGAATACTAACCGCTTATGCGGCCAGTCTCAATCGAATTAATAATCCTCACCAAACAAGTATGGGTCCTGCATCCAGTTATAACCCATCACAGCAAGGTCACCGAAGTCAATCCTGCCGTCAATATTGCCAAGTCTCCCGGCGGAATCGCCTCGCCGTAAACCTTGATCGACGCAACA